>JBEBHH010000051.1:0-19981 GCA_040080965.1 Gammaproteobacteria bacterium
GCCCAGGCCTTCAGCAGCGCATCCGCGTCGCCGGGACTGACCGGCACGTGGGAGATGCCGAAGCGCCCAGGGCCGACCAGCTTCGCCATCACGTCCATGGCCGCCACCTTTGCCTTCACGGGCGCCGCGCCGGCGGCGGCGAGGACGGCGTCCACCTCCACCTTGTTCCGCCGGAAGGTGGCGCGCACCTGGCTGACGAGTTCATCGGGGTGCGAATCCGCCCGGTTCCGCCGCAGCCAGAAATAGGCCTGGGACATGCCGCCCCCCACCAGGTCCGGCAGGTCCTCGAACTCTTCCCGGGCGAAGAAGCGTTCCTGCAGCTCCGGCGCGAAGAATCGCAGGATCTCCTCGCGGCTCACCCGCAACGGGCCCATCCGGCCGCTGGGCTGGCCGGCGTAGCGGGGGTGCCAGTGAAGCAGTACGAAATCGCCGTCATCGGCGACGGACTTCAGCACGCGCTCCCGGTACGCGGGGTAGCGTACCGGGTCCATGTTGTGGAGCAGCCCGTGGTCGAGGACCAGGTCGAAGGGTCCGGGCACGACCCACTCCGTGATGTCCGCCTCCACCGGGCGGACCGATACGCCCGCCTCCTTCGCCCGGCCCTGGGTGAATTCGAGGGCCTTGGGCATGAAGTCCAGGGAGGTCACGTCCCAGCCCTTCTTCGCGAGGTAGACCGAGTCCGTTCCGGCACCACAGCCGATGTCGAGGGCGCGGCCCGGCTTGCGCCGCTCGCAGATCTCGGCAAGGAACAGCGTGGGCTCGTCGTGGGCCCAGGGCAGGTCCTGCCAGCTCTTTGCCCAGTCGTAGGTGGCGTAGAAGGTCTTCTTTTCGTGGGTGCTCATTTGGGTGCTCGTGGATCCTGATCTGCTGCCCGGGAAGCACGATCCTCGCACAGACGGGGCCGGACGAAAGGTGCCGCCGTGATAGCGTTGCGGCCCCGAATCCGGATCCCGCGCCAAATGCCGGTGACTGCCGCCACACTCGCGCTCCTGATGGCCGCCCAGGCTGGCGCCGGGCAGGCCGGGCCGCCGGGCGCCGACAGCGCCGCACCCCTGCCCGAGATCATCGTCACCGCGCGCCGCCAGCCGGAGTCCATCGCCCTCGTGCCGGTTTCCGTAACCGCCTTCGATGCGGACGCGATCGACCGGCTGGGCGCCACCTCGCTGGACGATCTGGCCCGCTTCACCCCGGGCTTTTCCTTCAATTCGGCGGCGGGCCGCGGCCCCAACTCGAACCGGCCGACAGTGCGCGGGCTGACCACCATCCGCAACGGCATCGACAACTCGACGGTGGCCGCCACCTTCATCGACGGCGTCTACCTGGGCGGCTCCAGCCAGTCCACCCGGCTGTATGACGTGGAGCGCGTCGAGATCCTGCGCGGACCCCAGTCGGCCCAGTTCGGGCGCGCCACCTACGCCGGGGCCGTCAACTACGTCACGCGGAGCCCGGGCGAGGAGCTGGCGGGCGGCCTGGAGGTGACCGGCGCGGCGCACGACACTGCGCGCGCGAATGGCTGGCTTGGCGGACCACTTGCGGGCGACTGGCTGCGCTTCCTGGTGAGTGCGGGCGTGGACAGCTACGGGGGCGAGTACACGAACACCCGGGACGGGAGCACGACGGGCGGCGAGGAGTCGACAGACCTCAGCCTCAAGCTCGAGGCCACGCCATCGCCGGACCTGCGCGTGAGCCTGCGGCTGGCGCTGCAGGCGACGGACGACGACCACTTCGCCACCTGGCTGCAGCCGCGCACCGCGAACAACTGCTGCTTCCGGGCCCCCGATGCGCCCCGCGCCCGCGAGTATTACGTCGGCCGGGCCCTGACGTCGGACACGGTCACGCTGTACACGGATGCGCTCGAAGCTGCCGGTGGCTCGGGCTTTGAGCTCGACCGGCAGCTCGGCTCACTGAACGTTGCCTGGGACCTGCCCGGCGACTGGACGGTCAGCAGCCTCACTGGCGCCGTCAGCGACGACCTGAAGCGCGGGTTCGACGCGTCCTACGCGGCCTACGACCCCGTGCCCCCGCAGCCGGGCTCCTTCCTCCAGCGCGACGAACTCTCCCAGGGCGACTTCTCCCAGGAACTGCGCCTGGCGTCGCCCCGGGAGTCCGCGTGGCGCGGAACCGGCGGCCTGTACTTCTACCGGGGCCACCTGGACGAAGTCGTCGAAAACCGGGTGGTCGTGGCGCCGGACGGCGGCGTCTCGGTGCTGCCGAACTTCGGTGACCTGACACTGCAGGACGTGGAGAACCGAGCTGTCTTCGGGGCGCTCGAGGTCGACCTGGAGTACTCCGTCACCGCCGGCCTGGAGCTGCGATACGCGGCCGACGAGGTAAGGGTCACCTCCGTGCCCAACGTGGGCGGGACGGGCAACACCGCCACCTTCCACGCCTCGTTTCGCAGCTGGTCGCCGCGGCTGACGGTCGCCTGGCAGGCCAGCCCGACACTGATGCCCTACCTCAACATCGCCCGCGGCCAGTCACCAGGCACCTTCAACCCCGTCGTGCCCGCCACCCCCGAGGGGGCGCCCGACGAGAGCTACCGTGACGTCGGCGAGGAAGTCGTCTGGAACTACGAACTCGGACTCCGTGGCGAGTGGCTCGATGGGCGCGGCCGGTACGCGCTTGCCGCCTACTACCTGGACGTGACCGACCAGCAGTTCACCACCATCGTCGAGCTGGAAGACGGCCGCACAGCCACCATCCTGGACAATGTGGGCCGGACCGCCGTCACCGGCCTCGAGCTCGAGGCGTCGGCGCGGCTCGGTGCAAACCTCACCTCCACCATCACCTACGCCTGGACCGATTCGGAGATCCGCCGCCAGCTCAGCGAGGATCAGGCTGACCTGCTCGGTGGCAACGGCAGCACCGCCGACCTGGAAACTCTCGGCAACGTGGCAGGCAAAAAGACACCCCGCGTGCCGGAGCACATGGCCGGCGTGCAGCTCGAGTATCGCCGGGGCCTGGGTGGCGGGCTCAGCTGGCTCGCCGGCGGTGACTGGTCCTTCGAGTCGTCGCGCTACGCGCAGGAGGACAACTTCATCGAGACCGGCAGCCGGTCTCTCCTCGGGCTGCGAACGGGTTTCGCCTGGGACGCGGCGGAACTGACGCTGTGGATCACGAACCTGACGGACGACGACACGCCGGTGGACGTGCAGCGCTACCTCGACCGCCGGTCCGGCACGCTGCCAAGTTGCACCAGCTTCGTCACGGCGGGCACGGCCCCGCCCGGCACGGTTTGCACGGGCTCGTCCACGAGTCCGCGCGGGTTTGCCGTCAGCCTGCCCCGCGGCCGACAGCTTGGGGCGACGCTCCGGTACCGCTTCTAGCCAGCGTACTCCGTACATCCCCCTATGCCTGGCGCCCGGGGTGACGCCCACACTTGCACCAATCGGGGGCGTCTGGTCGCACCGTCGTGGACCACCCCGGTATCAGGAGCTGGCCCATGCGCAACGCCTCATCCCCCTGGCGGATTTCCTGGATCTTCGCGGCTGTCGCCGCCCTGCTGGTCGCCAGTGCCACCGTTCGACCGGTGATTGCCGCCGGCGAACCGCTGGAGCACAAGGCTGAAGTCGCCCAGGGAAGCGCGAAGCAGGCCGACCTGGAGAAGGGCCGCGAGCTCTACCAGCAGAACTGCGCCGCCTGCCACCAGCCCGAGGGCCAGGGCCTTCCAGGCGCGTTTCCCCCGCTGGCCAAGTCCGATTTCATCGCGGCCAACCCGGACGCCGTCCTGGAAGTCACGGTCAAGGGCCGGCAGGGCAAGCTGGTCGTCAACGGCGTCGAATACAACAACGTAATGCCGGCGATGAGCTATCTCGACGACCGGGACCTCAGCCGGATCATCACCTTCGTGCTGAATAGCTGGGGTAATCCCGGCGGGCAGGTCACGCTCAAGCAGGTCGAGGAGTTCCGCGAAGGCACGGGCCTCGAGGCGAAGCAGGCAGCCGGCCAGCGGCATCCCGGGACCGGTGAGGCGGAGCAGTCCTACCAGTCACAGCCGTCGCTGGTCACGGGCGGCCAGCAGCAGGTGACACCCGGGGCGCCGGCGCTCACCGAGGCGGAGTTTGCGAAGGCCCAGCAGATCTATTTCGAGCGCTGCGCGGGCTGCCACGGCGTGCTGCGCAAGGGCGCCACGGGCAAGCCCCTGACCCCGGACATCACCATGGCGAAGGGCACGGATTACCTGAAGGCCCTGATCAAGTTCGGCTCCCCGGGCGGCATGCCGAACTGGGGCACGTCGGGTGACCTGACCGAGGCCGAGATCGACCTCATGGCGCGCTTCCTGCAGCACGAGCCGCCGCAGCCCCCGGAATGGGGCATGAAGGAAATGCAGGCCTCCTGGAAGGTGATCGTCCCGGTGGCCGAGCGCCCGACCTCGCCCCAGAACAAGATCAACCTGAACAACATCTTCGCCGTCACCCTCCGCGACAGCGGCGAAGTGGCGCTGATCGATGGTGACACCAAGGAGCCGGTGACCATCATCAAGACCGGGTATGCAGTGCACATCTCGCGGCTATCCGACTCGGGCCGGTACGTCTACACCATCGGCCGCGACGGCAAGCTCGACCTGATCGACCTGTGGATGAAGGTTCCGCAGACCGTCGCCGAGATCCGCGTGGGCCTCGAGGCCCGCTCCGTGGAGACGTCGAAGTACAAGGGCTACGAGGACAAGTACGCCATCGCCGGGTCCTACTGGCCGCCCCAGTTCGTGATCATGGACGGCGCGACCCTTGAGCCGAAGAAGATCGTGTCCACCCGGGGCATGACCGTGACCAACCAGGAGTACCACCCGGAGCCGCGGGTGGCGGCCATCGTCGCTTCGCACCAGCACCCGGAGTTCATCGTCAACGTGAAGGAGACGGGCCGGATCCTGCTCGTGGACTACAGCGACATCGAGAACCTGGGAATCACGACCATCGACGCCAAGGAGTTCCTGCACGATGGAGGCTGGGATTCCAGCCTGCGGTACTTCCTGACGGCCGCCAACAAGTCGAACACCGTGGTGGTGGTCGACTCCAAGGAGCGGAAGCTGGCCGCCAAGGTGCCGGTCGACGAGATTCCGCACCCCGGCCGCGGCGCGAACTTCATCCACCCGGAATTCGGGCCGGTGTGGGTCACCAGCGCGCTGGGCAACGACAAGGTCACGCTCATCGGCACGGATCCGGACAAGCACGAAAAGTACGCCTGGAAGGTCGTGAAGGTCCTGAAGGGCCAGGGCGGCGGGTCCCTGTTCGTCAAGACACACCCGAAGTCCCGGAACCTGTGGGTCGACTCGCCCCTGAATCCGGAAGCGGCGATCAGCCAGTCGGTGGCCGTGTTCGACATCGACGACCTTGACGCGGGCTACAAGGTGCTGCCCATCGCCGCCTGGGCGAAGCTTGGCCCCGGGCCGAAGCGCGTAGTCCATCCCGAGTACAACGCCACCGGCGACGAGGTGTGGTTCTCGGTCTGGAGCGGCCAGAACGAAGAGTCCGCCATCGTGGTGGTCGATGATCGCACCCGGAAGCTGAAGCATGTCATCAAGGGGCCCCGCATCATCACCCCGACGGGCAAGTTCAACGTCTACAACACGGTGCACGATGTCTACTGATGCGCGGCCGCGGGGCGCCGCGCTGGCGGCGGCCGCATGGCTTCTGGTGCCAACGGCGCATGGGGCGGACCTGACCGAGGACATCGGCGCGGCCGTCGCCGGCAGCACGGTGAACCTTGGATTCCGCTACCGCTTCGAGGCGGTGGACGACGAGGCCTTCGCGAAGGAGGCTTGGGCCAACACGCTGCGCTCGCGTCTCACGGTGGCGACGAAACCACTCGCCGGCTTCGGCGTGCTGCTTGAGGTGGACGACGTCCGGCACGTCGGTGCCGACAACTTCAACGACACCCGCAACGGCGTGACCGACCGGCCGGGCGTCACCGACCCGGAAGGCACCGACCTGAACCAGGCGCTGCTGCGCTACACCGGGTGGAAGGACACCGAAGTCATTGTGGGGCGCCAGCGGATCGAGCGGGCCAACCAGCGCTTCGTCGGCGGCGTCGGCTGGCGGCAGAACGAGCAGACTTTCGATGCGGCCGGCATCAGCCACCGCTTCAGCAAGCAGCTGACCGCTTCCTACTCGTGGGTCGGCCAGGTCAACCGGATCCAGGGGCCTGATAACGGCACCCCGCCGGCGGACCTGGACAGCAACACGCACCTGCTGGATGCGAGCTGGTCGGTGGGGCCGCTGATGACCCTGTCAGCCTACGGGTACCTGATGGACTTCGAGAACTCCGACGGCCTGTCCAACGAGACCTTCGGGCTCCGCGCCACCGGCGCCTCAGAGGTCAGCGCCGGCTGGAAGCTCGGCTATTCGCTCGAGTATGCCCGGCAAAGCGACTACGGCGACAACCCCGTCGACTACGACGCCGGCTACTCCCTGATCGAGATCGGCCTCAGCGCGGCGAAAGTCGGCTTCAAGCTCGGCTACGAGGTCCTCGAAGGCGACAGCGCCGCGGGCAGCGCCTTCCGCACGCCGCTCGCCACCCTGCACGCCTTCCAGGGCTGGGCGGACAAGTTCCTGACGACGCCAGACGCCGGAGTGAAGGACCTCTATTTCGCCGTGACGGGCAAGGCCCTCGGGGCCGACCTGCTGCTGCGGGCCCATGACTTCAGCGCCCAGACCGGGGGCGGGGACTGGGGCACCGAGCTGGATTTCTCGGCCAACTGGCCTGTCGGCAAGCATTACGCCGTCCTGCTGAAGGGCGCCACCTACGACGCGGACGACCTGTCCACCGACACCAGCAAGTACTGGGTGCAGCTCACCGCCAACTTCTGAACCGGCTTCCGGCGGGCTGCCGGGTGCAGGCAAGATAGCCCGGTCAACCAGGCCGGGAGCGCAGCATGTCGGACGGCTTCACCGCAGCGGGCTACGGCTCGCACTCCATCGGTTTCGGCGAACGCCCCGCCGTCATCGTGGTGGACCTGCAGCACGGCTTCACGAACCCGGACTTCCAGATGGGCCGTTCGCTCCACGTACAGCGGGCCGTCCGCAACACGGCGGTCCTGCTCCGGGAGGCCAGGAAACTCGGCGTTCCCGTGGCGACCTGCAACGTCGCCTGGGGCAGCGCCAGGGACATGGGCTACTGGAAGATCGCCCCGCTCTACAGCGGCTGGTTCTACGGCGAACCTGCCACCGTCATGGACGAGCGCATCCACGACCCCGGTTACGACTTCCACTTCACCAAGTCTGCGCCGTCGATGTTCTTCGGCACGCCACTGACGACGTTCCTGAACAAGTCGCGGGTGGATACGGTGTTCGTGACGGGTGTGGCCACCAGCGGCTGCGTCCGGGCCACCATCGTCGACAGCTTCTCCCACGGCTATCGCACGATGGTCCCCGAGGAATGCTGCGGCGACATGGAGGAAGGCCCCCACCGGGACAATCTCCGGGACGTGGGCCGGCGCTACGCCGACGTGATCTCGCTGCAGGATTCGCTGGAATACCTGGGCCGCGTCGCCAAGCCGGAGTGACTACTCCCGCCACTCCACTTCGTAGCCCAGCCCGAGGCGCATGAGGCGTTCCAGCAGGCCCTCGTAGGCCACGCCGCCGTTGGCGGCCGCCGCGGCGAAGTCCTCGTCCTTGCTCAGGTTCGGGTTGCAGTTGGCCTCGAGCAGGTACATGCGGCCATCGGGCCGCAGGCGGAAATCCATGCGCGCGTAGCCGGAGAGGTGCAGGGCGCGGTAGATGCGCTTGCTGTAGCGGCTCAGCTGCTCCTCCGCCGCGGGGCTGAGCTCGGCCGCCTTGCCCGTGCGGATGCCGTGCTTCTGCTGGTACTTCCGGTCCCACTTCACCTTCCGGGTGGCGATTCCGGCCATCACGTTGGGCAGCGTGCCGAAGTCCATCTCCCACACCGGGTAGGTGGTGAGGCGCTCGTTGCCGTCCACCGCCACGTAGAGCTCCCTACCCTCGATGTACTCCTCCACCAGCGCGTCGGTCTTGGTGTGGTCGTGGATGAAGTCGATGCGCTCCTTCAGGCGGACCCGGTCCTCGACGATGGACGCCTGGGAGATGCCGAGCGACGCGTCCTCCGTGGCGGACTTCACGAACAGCGGGTAGATGAGCTTCTTCGACAGCCGGTAGCGCCGGCCGCGCCGGAACAGGGCGAACTGGGGCGTCGGGATGCGGTGGTAGGTGAGGATCTGCTTGGACAGCACCTTGTCCCGGGACAGCATCATCCCGCGGGGATTGCAGCCGGTGTAGGGCTGCCGCATCAGCTCCAGGTAGGCGACGATGTGCTGGTCGTAGGTGACGATGCCCTGGAATTCCTGCAGCAGGTTGAACGTCACGTCCGGCTGCCATTCCGTGATGCGCGCGCGCAGGTCGCTGAGGTTGTCGTACAGACCCAGCACCTGCACCTCGTGACCCGCCTGCCGCAGGCAGGACATCACGTCGTACTCCGTCTGCCACTCGTCGATTTCCTGCTGGGAATGGCCGTCGAGCGAATCCGGCGGCACGAGGCTCTCGTGGGTGAGGACGAGGACACGGAGTTTCTTCACAGGGCGTAGCGCTCCCGGCCACGGCGTACAAAGTCGAAGAGGATACGTTCCAGCAGGGCAAATACCTCGCGCTTGGAGAGCCGCAGCGGCTGGTTGACGCAGAGTTCGAGCTCCCGGGCCCGGCGGATCACCATGCGCATGACATGGTGCACCAGGTACGGATGGAGCCGCGAGCGGCGCACCAGGAGGCGGGTGAGCTCGGGGCGCACCTGGCGCAGGAACGTGGCGGCCGCGGGGCGGCCCGGGTTCTGCGCCGCGGTCGCAAAGACGCGGCGGAGCCGCACGTCGTAGCGCTCGGTCTCCGTGCGATCCGCGTAGCTGAGCTTTGCCGCGTAGTGCTCGCGGAGGGTGCTGCGATTGGCCTCCAGCGGCTCGATACGGGTCTTGCGGCGGACGGGCGGCCGCAGGTCACGGATCTCCGTCATCAGTTCGTCCACGTAGCGCAGCTTCCGGAGGGCGTGCCAGTGCTCGTAATCCGCGCGCCAGGTGGAGTTCGGCGCCAGCCACACGGCGAAGGTCTCGGCGAAGTCCTCGGACGGATGGCTCTGGGCGTACCAGTGCCCCAGGTGCATCACATAGTTGCGGCTCGTCGTGCGCGGCGCGTAGCGGGTGGGATATGGCCGGGAGGCCGGACCAAAGACCTGCCGCCAGCGCTTGCGCAACCGGATCCGGAACGCGTTGTCGATGGCATGGCCGGTTTCGTGGCGCAGGATCCGTTGCAGCCACCTGGCGTTACCACCCTCCACCTCGTGCATCTGGCGGCGCTCGAGAGCGGCCAGCCGCGGGTGCGCCAGGTAGAACGGGATCGCGAAGCCGGGAACGCCATCGGGGCAGAACCACTCGACCGACAGCCAGACGTGGGGCCGGAAGCGGAACCCGCGCCGGCCGAGTTCCCGGTCCAGCCGGTCGAGCGCCGGCTGCAGCGGGCTCTCATCGAGCTTCAGGCCCAGGTCGTTGAAGCGCAGGTCGAGCAGCGCCTCGTCATCCAGCTTGGCCCACCAGAACATGGTATTGCGTTTCAGGAGCGGCTTCGCCGCGACCCCTTGCCGGTCGCGCCTCAAGGCGCTCCTACGGCTTCTCGCTGTTGTAGAGGGTGGTCACGAACTGGTCGGCCTTGACGAAGCTCTTGCCCCACTCCAGGTCGAAGTCGGCGAGCGGCCGGGCCGCGATCACCTGCTCCAGCGACTTTCCCTCGCCCTTCAGCTTCAGCACACGGGCGCTGGACGCGGCGAGCATGGCGCGGAAGGCCTGCACCCGTTCCCGTCCGGCGACCGGGCCATGCCCCGGAATCACCAGGGTTTCCGGGCCGATCAGGCCAAGTATCCGGTCGAGGCCCGCGATCATCCCGGCCACGCTGCCGCCGCTGGACAGGTCTATGAAGGGATAGCCGTAGAGCACGAAAACGTCCCCCGCGTGGAGCACGTCGGCCTTCTCGAAATGAAACACCGCGTCGCCGTCGGTGTGGGCCCGGGGGATGTGGACGACATGGATCGTGTCGTCGTTGAAGTGAAACGTCATCCGGTCGCTGAAGGTGATCACGGGCAGCGCCGCGGGGGGCGACGGCGGGATCGTGGACTTGAAGAACGCATTGAAGTGCTCGGCGCTCATGCGCGTGCGGACATTGTCGTGGGCGACGATGACGATGCCCTGCCGGCCGAAGGCCTCATTGCCGCCGCTGTGATCCCCGTGCCAGTGGGTATTGAGGATGTAGCGGACCGGCTTGTCGGTGAGCTTCGCCACGGCCGCGCTGATCTTCGGCGCCATCGGCGCAAACTGGTCGTCGATGATGAAAGCGCCATCCCTGCCGACCGAGACGCCGACGTTGCCGGCCGACGGCATCACCAGGACGTGAACGCTGCTGCGGACCGGCGTGCTGGTGAGGTCGCCGTCCATGCGCTGCTGGGCGACGGCGGCGGTGGCAAGGAGGAGTCCGGAGAGGAGCCAGGTAACCGACCGCATCGTGCACCCCTTTGGTGGTCGCGCCTCAAGGCGCTCCTACAGTCGCTCACGGATCCGGAAAAGAGAAGGGCCGCATTGCTGCGGCCCTTCGTGAGACCGGGTGTCCCCAATCCCTTGCTTGGCGAGCCCTTCTGGTGGGGCCGCGCTCTTGCCTGTCAGGCGGACCGGTTACCAGCTAGCCGCCTTGAAGGGCTGGTCCAGAGTCAGGCAGAGACACGAAGGGTGGACGGACACCGCGAGAATCTCACTAGACATTGGATCACCTCCTTTATACGTGGGCTTTAAGCCCATGGGGACGACGACCTGAGTATCCAGCCTCCACATGAAAATTCCAAGATGCGCCGCACACAATCCGGACGGCTGGCGGGACCCGGTCACAGGTGTGCTAGGCTCGAAGCGGGGGTAAAAAAGCCATGCTCAAGTCGCCGCACCATTTTGTTGCGAAAGGTGCCGCCGCCGGCATCCTGTTCGTCGCCGCCTACGCTCCGGCACCGCCGGCCGACGCCCAGGAAGTGCTGGAGGAGATCACGGTCACGGCCCGCAAGGTCGCCGAGAGCCTGCAGGAGGCTCCCCTCTCCGTGGTCGTCCTCACCGGCGAAGCCATGGCGGACCAGGGCATCAGCCGGGTCGAGGAACTGGTCTCCTACGTCCCCAACTTCGCCATGTCCGAGACGGGCATCGGCACCAACCTCTACGTCCGCGGCATCGGGTCCGGCATCAACCAGGGCTTCGAGCAGTCGGTGGGCATGTACGTCGATGGCATCTATTACGGGCGGGGCCAGCTCACCCGGGCGCCCTTCATGGATATGGCGCAGGCCGAGGCGCTCCGCGGTCCCCAGGCCATCCTGCTCGGCAACAACAGCATCGCGGGCGCGCTGAACTTCACCACGGCCAGGCCGACCGACACCCTGGAGGCCGCGGTCAGCGGCCTCTACGAGCCGGACCATAACGAGCAGGAGATCAACGGCATGATCTCGGGGCCGCTCGGCGAGCTGTTCGGCCTCGCGTGGGGCGCCCGCTTCGCCGGCCGGTACCGGACGATGGACGGCTACGTCGACAACACCCTCCTCAGCCGCGACGAACCGAACCGGGAGGAAACCAGCGCCCGCATCACGTTCGCGTTCGAAGGCGAGACCGTGGACGGCAGCCTGAAGTACGAGAAGAACAAGTTTGACGTGAAGGGCCGCCAGATCGAGATCATCCGGGCCGACCCCTCCATCACCCGTGGCTCGAGCGGGACGGGTTTCAGCAACGGCGCCGGCAGCAATGACGACTGGCAGGCCGGCTACAGCTACCTCGAGTACCTCGACGTCTTTTTCGATGGACCGGGCATCGACCTGAACCAGTTCGACGACGACCCCAATACCGCGCTTCCGCCCGTCCCCTACTCGCAGTACCTGGACAATGAAGGGCTGCGGGACGGCACCCTGAACTACGACCGGCAGTCCAATGGCGACAAGAGCGACAACGACGTCAATGCCGTCGTGGGCATCGTCAACTTTGCCCTGGGCGAGCACACACTGACGGCCACCTACGGCCACGTGGACTACAGCTACAACGAGAACTGCGACTGCGACTTCACCGGCGCCGCGCAGTTCCTGCTGAATTCCAAGGAGGACTACAGCCAGAACAGCCTCGAGCTGCGGCTGGCGTCCCCCCAGGACGGGCCATTGCGCTACCTCGCCGGCGCCTACTACCAGGCTGACGAGCTCGACTTTGGCGACCAGATCTTCCTGCCCACCGACAGCGGGGTCGTCCGGCTCGTGGGCTACGCCACCACCGGCAATCCGGAGGGCGCCTTCGAGTCGCTCGGCAACACATCCGCGTTCCGCGACTTCGAGCAGAACACCTACAACAGCTCGATCTTCGGCCAGGTGGGCTACGACATCACCGAGCGCTGGCGCGCCAGCGTCGGGGTGCGGTACAGCCACATCGAGAAGGAAGCCACCCGCATCCTTCGCGAGGGCGACCTGGAACGCAATCCGTTCAACCTCAACGACGCCAACGACTTTGACAGGCTCGCCGCCGGAACCATCCTGTTCGCCTCGATCTTCGACGTGTCGTTCCACCAGCTCAGCGGATCGCGCACCGAGGACAACACCGCCTGGGAACTGGTCACGGACTTCGACCTGACCGACGACGTCCTGATCTACGGCTCCATCAAGACGGGCTTCAAGAGCGGCGGCTTCGACGTGCGGTCCAACAGCGAGCCGTCGCCCGTGGGCAGCACCGGCGCCGGCACCCTCTACCCTGCCGAGCTGGAGGAACAGGTCAATGGCCTGGTGCCGCCGGGCTCCTTCGAATTCGAGGACGAGCAGGCGACTGCTTTTGAGGCGGGTTCCAAGATTTCCCTGCTGAACGGCACGGCGGAAATCAATATCGCCGTCTTCTACACGACCTTCGACGACCTGCAGGTCAGCATCTTCGACGGCACGCTGGGCTTCAACGTGGGCAACGCTGCCCAGGCCACCACCCAGGGCGTGGAACTGGACGGCCGCTGGGCCATCACGGACGACTGGTCCATGAACGGCTCGCTGGGCTACCTGGACTTCGAGTTCGACGACTTCCAGAACGGCCAGTGCAACCAGGGCCAGACGCCCACGTCACCCGACGGCTTCTGCGACTACTCCGGCAAGACCAACCAGTACGTGGCCGACTTTTCCGGCAACCTGGGCGTCAGCTACGAGCACCCGCTCACCGAAGACCTGCTGTTCCGCTCCACCCTGGATACCCAGTTCACCACCGAGTACAACCCGTCCCAGAACCTGGATCCGCGGGTCGAACAGGACGCCTACGCCATCTGGAACCTGCGAGTGGCCCTGGCCTCGGCGGACGACCAGTGGGAGGTGGCCCTGCTGGGCCGCAACCTGACGGATGAGGAAGTGGTGTCCTACGCCAACGACACGCCCCTCGCCTTCAGCCAGTTCGGTTCGCCCACCTGGTACGGATTCGTGGAGCGGTCCCGCAGCGTGGCCCTGCAGGCGAGCTACCGCTTCGGCGAGTAAAACCCTCGCTCTTGCACCGCAAGAGGGCAGCTTTATGTAAGGTTGTCTATTGCCGGAGCAGAAGCAGCGCTATAGTCCGTCCAACACGAAGAATTACAGATCCGTAATTTTCCGCGATCGAAGCCGCCGCCAGCCGACAAAAAGGCGGCCATAACAATGCACGAGTGGGGAGAAATTTCATGACGATGACTCTTACCGGCCGCCTGGCCGTCACCGCTTCGCTGGCACTTTTCGCCTCCGGAGCCATGGCGGTGCCAATGGCCCTCGACACGACCAGCGTAGTGAACGGGTTGACCGACGTGTACAGCACCACGTTCGACGGTGCCCGCACGCCCTGTAATGGCAGCTCGCCGACCTACTGCACGTTCTTTGGTGGCGATCCGACCCTTGTGCGGGCCATCACGCTGAGTCCGGATCCGACCGGCGTCAACACCGGCAGCCCGCTTGCCATTGGCACTCCCCACACGGCCGCGGGCTCGTTCCTCGACATCTCGCTGACCGGCGGCAACACCACGGCCCAGATCATCGGCACCAGCACGATCTCGATACCCAACGTCACCCTCAACATCTCGATCGGCGCGACGGTCGTCACCACGAGCGGTGTCGGCTTCGCGATCCTGCCGACTGGCACGGCGGCGGTGAACGGTTCGGGACAGGTGGAGTTCTTTGTCGACAACAACCCGGCCGTGGCGGCTGACTTCAGCACGCTGGGCGCGGTCGTGACCGGCTGCACCGGCGGCCTCTGCGCCGCGCTGGGCAGCCTGACCCTCGACATGGTCCGCTACCGGCTGTTCCTGGACTTCGACCCGACCTTCACGTCCTTCACGGGTGACTTCATCGGGCAGACGGCCAACGGCTCGATGATCTTCGCCACGCTGAACTCGGCGCCCCCGGTGCCGGTGCCGGCGGCTGTGTGGCTGATGGGTTCGGGCCTCGCCCTGCTCGGCGCCCTGCGCCGCAAGGCGTCGGCTGCCTGACCGCATCGCCTGGCTCCGTCCAGGCGCTGCAGCAGCAAATCAAGACCTCCCGGCACCTCGCGGTCCGGGAGGTTTTTTTTTGGACCGCGTTTTCCGGGTTGATTAAGTCTCCCCGCCTGCCTCAGACTCGGATTACAGGTCGGCCAAGGCTACGGGGGTAACTGGGTGAAGACCGGATCATTGTTGCAGGGCGCTGCCGCCCTGATTTTCGTCACAGCGACCGCGCCAGTGCTGGCTGCTCCGGTGCCCGTGGACACCACGAGCGTGAGCAACGGCTTCACGGATCTCTTCAGCACGACCTTCGACGGGTCCCTGGTGCCGTGCTCCGGTTCCTCGCCGGCCTACTGCACGTTCTTCGGCGGCGAGCCTCCCAACCCGATCCGCGCCGTCATCATCACGCCCACGCCGACCGGCGCCGTCAACGGCGTGCCGCTCGGTTTCGCCTCGGCCCCGGCCGCTGGCTCCTACCTCGACCTCACGCGGAGCGGCAACCAGCTGACCCTCGCCGGGGGAACCATATCCGTTCCATCCCTGATCCTGCAGATCAAGGGCGGCACGCCCGCTGCCACCGATGTCTCTGCCAACGGTGCGGGCGTGGTATTCGACACCGCCCCCCAGACGGCCACCCTCGACGCCAACGGCCGGGCGGAGTTCCTCATCAACCTGGCCCCGTCCACGGCGGTGGACTTCAGCGACTTCACCACCGTCGCCTTTGCACCGATCGGCTCCTGCGCCGGCCCGCTGTGCAGCCTGATCTCCATCCTGACGCTCGACATGGTCCGCTACCGGCTGGTGATCGACTACGACCCGACCTTTACGTACTTCACCGCGGACTACATCGGCCAGACGGCCAACAATTCACTGCTCGCCATCACGATGAATTCCGTCGCCCCGGAGATCGCCGTGAGCGACAGCGTGGCGCCCCCCGCGGACCTGCTGGTCGCGTTCGGTGATGTCACTGAACTGACCAGCGCCAGCCAGACGGTCACCGTCACCAACTCGGGCTCCGGCAACCTGCTGATGGGCACTGTCGCCGGCAGCAACCCGCTGGCCGCGCCCTTCACGATCACCAGCGACACCTGCAGCTCCGCCACGGTGCTGCCCGCCGCCACCTGCACGTTCACCGTGACGTTCTCGCCAGGTTCTGCAGGTTCGTTCAGTGACACGCTGGACATCCCGTCCAATGATGGCGATGAGCCTTCGATCACCGTGACGGTGTCGGGCAACGGCACGGCCCAGGCCGTGCCCAACATCAGCATCACCGACTCCGTGGCCCCGGCCGCCGACCAGTCCGTGCCCTTCGGCAATGCCGCCGTCGGTGGCACGGCGAACGAGACGGTGACCGTCAGCAACGACGGCAACGCCGACCTGGTGCTCGGCTCGGTCGCGGTGGCAAACGGGCTGCTGGCGCCCTTCAGCGTCGTCAATGACACCTGCTCCGGACAAACCCTGGCGCCGGCAGCCAGCTGCACCCTCGGCGTGCGGTTCGAGCCCACGGCCCCGGGCGCCTTCGTCGAGGCTTTCGACATCCCCTCGAATGACGCCGCGGATCCCACCATCACCATCGCGGTCAGCGGCGGCGCCACCGGGCTCGCCACACCGGACATCGAGGTCAAGGACGACACCCTGCCCTCCGACGACCTGGTGATTCCCTTCGGCAACGTGACCGAGGCCACCACCCGCGACCGGACGATCACGGTGACCAACGTGGGCGGCCTGGACCTGACCATCGGCACCATCGGCGATTCCAATGCGCTGGCAGCGCCGTTCAGCATCGTGACGGACGGGTGCTCGGCAGAGACCCTGGCCCCGGATGCGAACTGCGCCATCGTGGTCCGCTACGCGCCGCCTGCCACGGGCAACGCGAGCGACAGCCTCAATATCCCGTCCGACGACCCTGACGAGGGGTCCGTCACCGTCCAGGTCACCGGCGCGGGCATTGCCGCGGGCGAAGGCGGCGTGGAGACACCCAGCCCGGACGGCGCCGATGGCGGCTTCATGGCCATTGATCCGGCCACCCTGCTGCTGCTTGGCGCGGCCGGAGCGTGGGGCTGGCGGCGGCGGTCCGGGGCCACCCCGGTCCGCTGAGCGTAGGAGCGCTTTCAGGCGCGACAGCACGTACCCGTCGCGCCTGAAGGCGCTCCTACGCTCAGAACTTAACGACGGGGGGCGCGTTCACCGCCGCCCAGGCCTCGTAGGGCACGAAGTTCTTCGCCAGCACGTCCCAGAACAGCTGGTCTTCCAGCCAGGCCCTCCGCATGGAGTCCTGGGCCGCCAGCTCCGCCGCCCCGTAGTGCTGGCGCCGCCGCTTGTCGAGCAGCTCGAAGTACGTGTCCACCACGGTGCCGTAGAGCTCCGATACGAGGGCGAAGTGCTTTTCGTCGGCGAGCATATCCGGGCCATACATGCTGACACCGGTGCACGTGCCAGGCCGGTAGTACTTCCAGGGGCCTTCCCGCTTCTGCGCGCAGCCCTTGCCCCGGTACTTCTCCCGGTCCATGCCGTACTTCGCGAACACGGCGGTGACGCGCTGGTCGAACAGGGCCAGGTCCTCGGGGAACTGGGCGGCCTTGATCATGTCCATCGTGGCGCCGATGTTGCCCTCGCCCTTGCTGGAGATCTGCACGCTGAACGTCGCGTGCAGCATTCCCAGGTAGGGGGTCTTCGGGTGGACCGCCACTTCGATGAAGCGGTTCCACTTGCCGCCGATGATGAAGGGCGGCTTCTCCAGTTGGGTATTCACCGTCATGACGCCCGCCTTCTCCACCACCTTGCCCCGGTGGACACGGACTTCGTAGTGGCCGTTCTTCGGCGGATCAATCACCAGCACTTCGACGGTCGCCTTGCCGGGCTTCACGCCATTCAGCCCGTCGACCTTGCCCCAGAAGCCGGTCTCGATGCTCGCCATGAAGGCCAGCATTTCCCGGGCGACCTGGGCCTGGTCGGGCGTCAGCTGGTCCAGGTCGTCACCCGTACCGGAGGCCAAGGCCCGGGGCATGGCCAGAACGGCAGCCAGGGAGAGCAGTGCAATGCGGCGGGCGGCGGGGGACATGGGGCCATTCCTGCGGACAACGAAGTAGCCACTGTGAAGTCGGGAGAATCCGCGGTCAATCAGTCCGCGAACCCTTCTCCACATCCAGGAGAACCTCCCATGCTGCGCCTGAGACCGGTTCTCATACTCCCTGTCCTGGCAGGCCTGCTGGCCTTGTCGCTGGGCGCCGCCGCCACCGAGGAGCCCGACTACCAGACGCTGGAGAAGGACGGCGCGTTCGAACTGCGCCAGTACCCGGCCATGCTGGCGGCTGAAACGATCGTGAACGGCGCGGATTTCGAGGACGCGGGCGACATCGCCTTCGGCCGGCTGTTCCGGTACATCACGGGCAGCAATCGCGCCCAGGCGGAGATCGCCATGACCTCGCCCGTGGTCCAGATGGCAGACAGGCCTGCGAACGGCGGCGCGAACATCGCGATGACGGCGCCCGTGATCCAGCAGCCAGCAGGTCCGGGCGACTACCGGGTGGCGTTCATCGTGCCGGCGGAATACACCCGGGAGACGGTGCCCGAGCCGCTGGACCCGGCCGTGCGCATCGTGGCAACGCCGGCCCGCCTCGTGGCGGCCATGACCTACTCCGGTCGGACGTCGGAGGACCTGCATCGCAAGAAGGAAGAGTCCCTGCGCGCGGAACTGGCACGGCGCGGCCTCACTGCGGCCGGCGAGCCCATCACTGCCCAGTATGACGCGCCGTTTATCCCGGGGCCCTTCCGTCGCAACGAGGTGCTGATTCCGGTGACCCGGGCCACGGCCCGGAGCCCGGCAATTGGGCCCTGACAGCTGTGCGGTAGCGTACCGACCGGTCGGGCTCCGGGACTAGAATCGGCGTGTGCGTTCCATGAACCTCCATCGCCGCCTGTTCCTTGCCCCCGGGCTGGTCGCGGCCCTGGCGCTCGGCCTCACCGCCTGCGGCACCAACCCGGTCACCGGCAAGAAGGAGATCCAGTTCGTCTCCGAGACCTCGGAGCTGCGGATCGGGGCGAAGGAGTACGCGCCGACCCGCCAGAGCCAGGGTGGCGATCTCAAGGTGCTGCCGGAACTCACCGCTTACGTGAACGGAGTGGGCCAGAAGCTGGCTGCGGTCTCCGACCGGCCGCTGCCCTACGAGTTCTCGGTGCTGAACAGCTCCGTGCCCAACGCCTGGGCGCTCCCCGGCGGCAAGATCGCCGTGAACCGGGGCCTGCTCACCGAACTCGACAACGAGGCCGAGCTGGCCGCGGTGCTGGGCCACGAGATCGTCCACGCCGCCGCCCGCCACGGGGCCAAGGCCCAGGAGCGGGGCACGCTCCTGCAGCTGGGCATGGTGGCCGCGCAGGTAGGCGTGGCCATGAGCGATGTGAGCTCCGGCGCCGGTAACCTGATGGTCATGGGTGCGGGCGTCGGCGCCCAGCTCGTGAGCACGAAGTACGGCCGGGAAGCGGAGCTGGAGAGCGATCTCTACGGCATGCGCTACATGCAGCGGGCGGGCTACGATCCGCAGGGCGCCGTGACGCTGCAGGAGAAGTTCGTGAAGCTCTCCCAGGCCGGCGGGCGCAACCAGAACTGGCTGGAAGGCCTGTTCGCCAGCCACCCGCCGTCCCCCGAGCGGGTAGCCCGCAACCAGGCCACGCTTGCCGCGCTGGGCAACCCGGGTGGTGACCTCGGCCGGGAACGCTACGCCGCCCGTATTGCCCCGCTGCTCGCCATCAAGCCTGCCTACGACAAGGCCGACCAGGCGCTTGCCCTTGCCCGCAAGGACGACCTCGGCGGCGCGAAGAAACTGGCTGACGAGGCCGCGCGGCTCGTGCCGAAGGAGGCCCGTTTCCCGCAACTGCAAGGCGACCTGGCACTGGCGCAGAAGGACCCCCAGGGAGCATTGCGCTTCTACGAGAAGTCGATCGCCCTGGACGACGGTTACTTTGCGTCCCATCTCGGCGCCGGCACGGCACAGTACAAGCTCCGAGCCGGCGACCGGGGCGAGGCCGAGCTGACCCGCAGCGCGAAGCTGCTGCCGACGGCGCCCGCGCTCTACTACCTGGGCTCCATCGCCAAGGATGCCGGCAACCGGCAGCGCGCCATGGAGCTATTCAAGGGCGCCTCCAGCTCGAAGAGCGAGCTGGGCAAGCAGGCCGCCCTGGAGTACGCGCGCCTCAACTTTGCCGAGAACGGCTCCAAGTACATCGCCGGCGGGCTGCAGGTCGACTCCCGCGGCCAGGTCCTGGCGGTGGTGGAGAACCGGGCGCCGTTTGCGGTCAGCCAGATCGTGCTGACGCCCGTGCTGCTGGACGCGAACGGACGCATCGCCCAGGAAGGCAAGCAGATCCGCGTGAACAGGACCCTGCAGCCCGGGGAGCGGGCCTCGGTGAATGCGGGAGTCGGGACGGTGACTGACGACGTCCGCTCCCGCCTCCGCGTCCGCATCGATTCCGTCCGCGCCGAGTAGGGGAAACGGGGACAGATTTATTTTCCCCCTCAAGGGGAA
>JBEBHH010000052.1:0-19539 GCA_040080965.1 Gammaproteobacteria bacterium
TCGTCGCCTACCTGGTCGGCCTGGTGGCGGACCTGATCCAGTTCAACCGCCAGCTTCTGGAGATGGTCCTCGAACGCCTGAAAGTCATCGAGTACGGCGTAATTACCACCCGCCGCTGAACTTGCCGGTGTCGTAGGGATTGAAGGACTCGCCGTCCACCTTGGGCCGCTTGTCGATCAGGTGGGCGCGCTTCAGTTCGCGCTCGCCGTCGGGCTCCGTGTGGAGCTCCCAGGTGTAGGTGTCGTAGGGATTGGCGCCATAGCCCGCGACGGGCTCGGCCTTGACGGTGGGAGCCGGCTTCGCGGCCGGTAGCCGCGGGTTCACCGGAGCCGCACGGGCGGGCTCATCAGCTTCTTTCCTGAAGATTTTCAGCCAGCTCACGACGGGCCCCGGCACGTGGTTGTCCTGGACCTAAGCTAACCGCGACCCGACGCGGGCAGCGTGACGTGGCTCCCACTTCGGAGGTGCTCCGCCGGGGCCCGGCCGCCCGGTGCGACGGGCGGTCAGGCGGGCGGAGCGGACGGCGGAAGGGCCGGCGACCCGGCCACCAGGGCCCCGTCCCGCACCCTGAGGTCCATCCGCGGGAAGGGAATGTCGATGCCCGCCTTGCGCAGCGCGGCCAGCACGCGGATGCGCGCCTCGCTCTCGACGGCCAGCCGGTCGTCGATGTCGTGGGTCCAGAGCAGCAGGCTGAAGTCGAGGGAGCTGGGGCCGAAGCCGCGGAACACCGTCATGGGCGCCGGACCCGGCGCCACGCCCGGCAGGTCCCGGATGGCCTCCATCAGGATCTCCTGCACGCGGGCGGGGTCGCTTTCGTAGTCCACGCCGAGGGTGATGTCGATGCGCCGCGCCCGGTCGCTCAGTGTCCAGTTGGTGACCTCGTTCGAGATCAGGTTGGCGTTCGGCACGATGACCTCGGCGCCCTCGGCGGTGCGGATGCGCGTGGCCCGCAGGCCGATCACCTCGACCCGGCCGGTGGTCTGGCCGAGGGTCACCTGGTCACCCTCCCGCACGGGGCGCTCGAAGGCGAGGATGAGCCCCGAGACGAAATTGTTCACGACGTTCTGCAGGCCGAAGCCGATGCCGACGCCGAGCGCGCTGATCACCAGCGTGAGCTTCGCCAGCTCGACGCCCGAGGCGGCCAGCGCAAACAGGATGCCGGCCACCACCAGCGCGTAGTAGATCAGGCGCGACGCCGCCGAGGCGGCGCCCATGGCGAGCGGCATGCGGGACAGCACGTCCTCGTCGAGGATGAAGCGCACGAACCTGGCCACCGCCAGCGCCAGTGCGATGCCGGCGAAGAACCAGAGCACGTCGCCCAGCGACAGGTCCAGGTTGCCGGTGGTCACCGGCGTGCGCAGCAGCTGGCCCACGCCGTTCCAGAGCGGCTCGAGGACGGGCAGGATCGTCGGCAGCAGGTTGATCAGCGCGAGCACCAGCACCAGCCGGATGACCCGGGATCCCCAGGTGCGGATGGCGCCGGGCCAGTTCCTGACGCCGCGGAACCAGCGGGCGCCCGGGCCGCTGACCCAGGCGTCGAGCACCGAGCGCAGGATGATGTCCACCGCGAGCAGCGAGCAAAGCGCGAGCGTGACGAAGACGATGCCGCCGATCGCCTGGGCGCTCAGGGCGCGGGCGCCCACGATCTCGGCCACGAGGCCCACCGCGATAGCCACCGGGGCCGCGACGGAGGCGCCGTGGATGGCCCGGCGGAACAGGGCCCGGCCGCCCTCCGCACCCGCGGACTGGCGGGCCAGGCTGCGGAAGACCAGCAGCGCCATGAGCCCCAGCAGGACGGTGACGAGGCGCCCCCACCAGTCGTCGCCCAGGGCGATGAGCTGGACCTGGAAGGCGGCGGCCAGCAGCAGCAGCGCCTTGACCGGCCGGCCCTCGGCCGGCGTGACGAGGACTGGCAGGATCCGCCAGAGCAGGATCACCGCCAGGAAGCCGCGCCACAGGGTGAGCCCCAGCGGCAGGTCGGGCAGGAGCAGGATCGGGCCGATGAGCGTCCAGACGAGCAGGGTCACCTCGACCGGGTAGTGGGTCAGCAGCTCGTCGACCTCGGTCTCGCCCTTGGCGAGGATGGAGCGGCGCAGGCGCAGGACGCCCACGAGCAGCACCGCGAGGATGAGCCAGAAGGCCGTGAGCTGGGCGGGCCGGGTGTCGAGGTAGTCCCCGACGCCACTGACCAGCGTCGCCAGGTTCTGCCGGGCCACCCGGATCGGCGCACCCAGTTCCGCCGGCACCTTCCAGAGCGGCGCCGCGGTGACGGCCAGCGGCTGCTCCTGGCGCTGGAGACGCGCGGAGTCCAGCTGGGACTGCAGCTCGCGCAGCGAGTTCTGCAGCTGGCCGACCCGCACGTCCGCGCCGACGATCACGTCGAGCCGCCGGAGCAGCGGCTTGCGGGTCGCCTCCAGGTCGTCGGCCAGGTCGGTCAGGCGCGAGCGCACCGTGCCCGTGAGCAGGTCCGCCCGCGCGGCATCAACCTCCGGTCCGGACGGAGTGGCAGCGACCTCGCGCAGGAAGCCGGCGTCCGAGCGCAGCTGCTCCCGCCAGGGATCGAGCAGCGCCACCTCCGCCTTCAGCCGCTCGCGCCACTTGTCGAAGATGCGGTCCAGGCTGCGGAGCTTCTGGAGCGCGGCCGTCATCTCGACCAGGTCGGCCTCCGACGGATCGGTGGCCTCCACCTTGCCGAGCACCGCCTCGGCCTCCTTCGCCTTGCCCGGCAGCGCCACCGCGATGCCCGCCAGGTCCGGCGCCGGCTTGCGCAGGTAGTCGTTGATCTCGGCCAGCCGGCCGCTGACCGTGTCCAGCCGCTGGACCAGCTCGGCGGCGCCGGCGGGCAGCGGGGCGGGAGCGGCGGCCGGTGCAGCCGCCGTGCCGTCTGCCGCGGGCGGCGGTGGCGCGTCCTGGGCAGCGGCCGGGCCGACCAGCAGCAGGCACCAGGCCACCCCGCAGGCGGCCAGGCCGCTGGCGCGGCCCCGTTTATTCAGCATCGGCATCGGTTTAGTGTAACCGGATGGGCAGCGACTCCCCCACTACCTCTCCCACGACCTTGCGGGACTACGCGGCCCGCTTCCGCCTGCACGTGCACTGCCCCGCCTGCAGCCACCAGGCGCCGCTCAACCTGATGCGGTGGGCGCAGCTGGTGGGGTGGAACACGCCGCTGGAGAGGCTGCGGCACTCGATTCGGTGCGGGGAGTGCGGGAACAACGTGGGTATCGAACTCCGCTTCAGCGCGCGGGAAGACCTCGTGGCGCCGGGGAGCCGGACCTGATCGCGCGGCAAGTGCCCCGGACGAAGGCGCGGAAGAGCTACGCGCTGCTGCTGGCATCGCTGGCGCCCACCCTTGCGTCAGCCGCTGACAGCATCCAGCCGGGCACCCTGGCCAGCGATCCGGCGACGATCTGCTGCCTCGGCGTCTACCTGCCTATCACGGCCGGCGACGACGACCGGGACGCCACCGCGACGCTCCGCTACCGGGAGGCCGGGGCCGGCCCGTGGCGCACCGGTCTCGCCCTGCTCCGGGTGCGCCCTGACCAGATCAGTGGCGAATCGCCGCCCGGTTCCTTTGGCCTGCCCGTGCCCGTGCCCCAGTTCGCCAGCAGCGTGCTGGGGCTTGCGGCGGCCACGACCTACGACGTCGAGGTGACCGTGACTGATCCAGACGGTGGTGGCGGCGTGCAGTCGCTCACGCTCACCACCGCGGCGGTGCCGGCAGCCGAACCCGCCACACCCAATGCCGTGGGCGTCAGCTCCGCGGCGGCACTCACTACCGCGCTCGGCACCGCGAATCCCGGCGACGTCATCACGCTGGCCGCGGGCATCTACGTGGGATCGTTTGTGCTCAGCCGCGACGGCACGGCGGCGAACCCCATCATCTTCCGGGGCGCCGGGCGCGACACGGTGACGGTGGACGCCACCGGCCGGAGCATCGGCGTCACCCTGTCCGGCGATTACACGCGCCTGGAAAACCTGACCGTCCGTGGCAGCGACTGGGGCGTGAAGCTCAACAACACCACCGGCGTGGTGGTGCGCGGCGTGCGCGTCACCGACGTGAACAAGGGTATCGACGGCCGCAGCGGCCAGACCCGCGGACTCTACCTTTGCGACAACGTGCTGGAGGGCCGGCGGGTGTGGCCGGACTTCGCCAACGCCATCGAGAACGCGGAAGGCATCGTGGTCACCGGCCAGGGCCACACCGTGTGCCACAACCGGATCTCCGGCTTTGGCGACGCGCTGGGCCTGAACCAGAACACGTCCCTCATCAACGCCGCCATCGACTTTTACGGCAACGACGTGCTGTGGACCGGCGACGACGGCCTGGAGCTCGACTACGCCCACCGGAACGTGCGGGCCTTCGGCAACCGGGTCACCAACGCTTCCATGGGCGTCAGCTTCCAGCCCGTCTGGGGCGGCCCCGTCTACGTGTTCCGGAACGTGCTGGTAAACATGGCCCGCAGCCCCTTCAAGCTGAACAACGACCCCACGGGTTTCTACATCCTCAACAACACCGCGGTCCGCACGCTCGGCGTGGGCAACAACCTGGACTATGCCTGGCCCTCGCTGGGCTACCTGCAGTCCGACGGGGATCCCGCCTACGCCGCGAACTTCGAGTTCCGCAACAACCTGCTGATCGGCGTGTCGGCGCCCGCCTTCGTGACCACGGAGCTGTTCGACGCGCGCATCGACTCGAACGGGTGGTGGCCGGATGGCACCTTCGTGTTCTTCAATACCTGGGCGAACCTGGCGGACCTGCAGGCGAACTCGACCTATGAGGCGAACGGGCGGATCGTCGAGGCCCAGCCGTTTGCGGTGCCGGTCGTGCTGGGGGCGACGTACGCGACCGAGATCGCGCCGCAGAATCCGGTGCTCGCGGCCGGCAGCGTCGCGGTGGATGGCGGGCAGGTGATACCCGCGATCACCGACGGCTTCGCCGGAACTGCGCCGGACCTGGGGGCGTGGGAGCGCGGCAACCCCCTCCCCGTCTACGGCGTGCGACCGGCCACGGACGGCGATGGGGATGGCGTTGCCGATGACGTGGACAACTGCACGGTCGTGGTGAATGCGAGCCAGCTGGACGCGGATGATGACGGGTACGGGAATGCCTGCGACGGGGACCTGAACAACAGCGGGACGGTGACCGCGGCGGATTACGCGATGCTGAGGTCGGTGATTGGCGCGCTTGCAACGAGCGGGCCGCTGGCGGCGGCGGCAGACCTGAACAGCAGCGGGACGGTGACGGCGGCGGATTACGCCATTCTTCGCGCGGAAATCAACGCGACGCCGGGGCCATCAGGGTTGCGGCCGTGAATCCGCGTTGCGGCGGTGCCAGCCGAGGGCGCCGAGTGCAGAAGCGAACAGCCACGCCGCCGCCGGAACCGGCACCACCGGGGCATTCACCGTGATCCGGTAGGCGGGCGACGTGGAGTTCGGGTAGGTGGTCCAGGTGCCGTAGTTGGGCGGCAGGTCGTAGTGGGAGCGCACGCCAACCCGGCCCTGGTCGTTCCAGGCCCAGCCCATCGTCGACCCGAGCACCGGCTCGACCGCGAGCCAGTAGGTGGTGCGGGGCTGGAGCAGCGTGGCGCCCGATGCCTGCAGCGTGACGATCTGCGGGCCAAAGAAAGGCGTGAACTCGATGGACTCCAGCATGGCGTCTGGCGCCAGCAGGATGTCGTCTACCGGATCCGGCGCATCGCTGTAGAGCGTGGCCCTGAAGCGCATGGAACCGTCAGTGCCGGGGCTGCCCGCAAACACGCCGAGCACGATCTCGTCGACGTAGCCGCCGGACACTCCGCCGGAGAACATGAATGCGGTGGCGAAATCCGGCGGAAAGGTGACGTTACCGACGCTCCAGCCTCGTCCCGAGTTGTAGCTGTCGCCGGGACCGAAGGTGTTGACGAGGACGGTGCTGGCCTGGGCGGCGACCGGACCGAGCAGGAGCAATGCGCCGATCAGGCTGATGAAGGGTCGGGCGATGACGGCCCGGATGGCAGCTGGCGTCGATGCGGGTCGCAACATGATTCCCCCCTTTCGGAGGTAAGCCTAACGCCTTCGGGGTGGCGGCACATCACCCGGCTGGGCGACTGGGCGCGTTAGGTAAAACGGGGACGATGGATCCGCGTTATATAGAGGTCCAGTTACGCCGAGGTCCGCTGTGACCCGGTGTTCCCACGATGCCTCGGGCTAATCCGTGCTCTGGATTTGGTGGAGCCGGGGAGGATCGAACTCCCGGCCTCCGCATTGCGAACGGGTTCGAGCCCCTTTTTGCGGTCAATAGTCGATTCAACACGTTGGGTCACTTTTGGCTCCAAGTTGCTGTTCCGTTGAAGTTTGTCGGCTACTCCGCAGCCACCGCGCGTACGCCAGTCTACGCCCGGCTTACATTGCGGTTGCACTTATAAGTGCAATACCTTCGCCGCACGGACTGGAGAACTATCTGTGCGAGCAATCATCGGAGTACGACTACTGGCGAGCAGCGCTGCTCAACCCCGAAGCAAGCCATTCGACATCCATGACAGTCGCCTGCCGGGCTTCGTATTACGGGTTCAGCCTTCCGGCGTCCGGTCCTTTTGCGTCCAGCTGGGGCGCGGACGCCGGCTGACGCTGGGCAAGGTCGGCCCTCTGACCCCAGACCAGGCGCGCCACCGCTGCGAGCTGGTGCTGGGTAACGTGGCCCACGGCCGGGAGCCCACCGCAGGCCTGGACGGCGCCTCGCGCATCAGCCTTAAGGAGTACATCACCGCCCAGTACCGCCCCTGGGCGCTGGCCAACCGGCCCCGCAGCGCGACGTCCGCCCTCGCCCGCATCGAGTATTGCTTTCGCCAGTGGTACGACCAGCCCCTGTGCAGTCTGTCCACGTCCCAGCTGGAGACCTGGAAGACCGCTCGGCTCGCCCAAGGGCTGCGGCCGGCGACGGTGCTCCGCGACCTGGCCAACCTGTCTGGCGTGCTGAGCCATGCGGTCCGGCTCGGGATGCTGCCCGACAACCCCATGCGACGGGTCGACAAGCCGCGCCTGGACCGGACACCGAACGTGCGCTTTCTGGATCCTGAGGAGGAGGCTCGCCTCCGGTCAGCCCTGGAAGCCCGGGACGCCCGACTCCGGGATGCACGGGATTCCGGCAACGCCTGGCGGCGGGAGCGGCATCGGACACCCCTTCGAAAGCTGACCCGCTTCGGCGATCACATGACGCCGGCGATCCTGATCAGCCTGAACACGGGGTTGCGCCGCGGAGAGTTGCTGGCGCTGCGTTGGAACGACATCAACTTTCGCCTGGCCGTACTGTCCGTTCAGGCCACATCGGCCAAGACTGGGCAGACGCGGCACGTCCCCCTGAATGATGAGGCCATCGAGACCCTCAGGCAGTGGCGGGTGCAGAATCCTGATGTTTCCGGGATCGACAAGGTGTTTGCGGCCACCACCTCATTCAAGACCGCCTGGTCCGGAGTTCTGAAGGCAGCGAAGATCAAGAAGTTCCGCTGGCACGACCTCCGTCACCACTTCGCCTCGCGACTGGTACAGGCCGACGTCAATCTCAATACGGTGCGTGAATTGCTCGGGCACGGCTCCCTGGCGATGACGGTTCGGTACGCTCACCTCGGACCCGATCAGAAGCGACAGGCGGTTGCTCTACTTTGCGGGCACCGGGCAGAACGCTCTGCGGGACAGGACCCTCCCTCCGGGTCGCCGGCAACACGAGCAGAGGAATCACCCCCGCCAGAGTATGTCCCGAGCTCCGCACCCCGGGCGGGACTCCTCCAACACTCAACTGGTGAACGCGGCGATCGAGCGGGCCAATTCCTCTGACTGATCCTCAACGATGTAGAAGCCGGCGTCCGGCAACAGCGCGTGGGGTTGGCCACTGGCGCCCGGAAGGTGCGCCCGGATCCGCTCCGGGCCCATGGCACCGCCGGCGAACGCCGCGCTGTACAGCGTGAGGACCGGCTTGTGCCAGCCGGCGAGGACCTCCCAGGCCCGCGCATTGGCGATCGCCGCCGGGTCGTCCGCCGTGATGGGCAGGATCATCGGAAAGCGCCGGGGACCCGTCTTGTAGCTCTCGTCGGGATAGGGCGCGTCGTAGGCGGCGATGATCTCCGGCCGCAGCTTGTGCACGACGCCGTCGTTCACCATCTCGCCCTGGGGAAAGCGCGGCAGCGCGAACTGCTGCTCGCGCCACTGGATGAACCAGGCAGTGCCGGACCCGCGACCGGTCGGTAACATCGTGTTGCTCAGGACCAGCCGCCCGAAGAACTCCGGGCGTTCGGCGGCGATGCGCAGCCCGAAGAAGCCACCCCAGTCGAAGAGGTACGCGGTAACGTCGCGGAGTTCCAGCGCGTCGAGGAAGGCGGTGAGCCAGTCGATGTGCCGCTGGAAGGTGTAGTCCTCGGTGGACGGCAGCTTGTCCGACCGGCCGAAGCCGATGTAGTCCGGCGCGATGCACCGGAAGCCGGCCGCGGTGAGCGGCGGGATCATCCGGCGGTACAAATAGGCCCAGCAGCCCTGCCCGTGCAGGAGCAGGATCACCGGCCCGGCCGGCGGACCCTCGTCCAGGTAGTGCATGCGCAGGCTACCGAAGCGGGCGTCCGGCACGGTCGCGTAGCGCGGTGCGAATGTGTACTCCGGCAGGTCGTCGAAGCGTTCGTCAGGCGTGCGGATTATCGGCACCCTCACTCCTCGCCGTGGCGACCCACGTGCCAGCCGTGCCGTGCAAGGGCCCGCTCGGCTACCGCCCGCGGCTCCGCCTCGAGGGGCACGCGCAGCGTGGCGTTCCAGCGATTGAGGAAGCCGAACAGGCCGATGACGGCCACGATCTCGGCCACCTGGCGCGGGGAGTAGTGGGCCAACAGGTCCTGGAGCTCACCGTCACTGACGCCGTTCGGCACCTGGCCGCCGCCACGCGCCACGCGCAGGGCCGCCCGCTCGGCCGCCGTGAACAGGGTCGACGTCTCGAACTCCCAGACGGCGGCCTGCTTTTCCGGACATACCCCTTCCAGCGCGAGGCCGTGGGCATTGTGGGCCACGCAGTACTGGCAGCCCCCGGCCACGCTTGAGACCAGGCCCACGAGCCGCTTCAGCTCCATGGGCACCTCGCCGGGCGCCCAAACAGTGAAGACCAGCGGGCCAAGGGTCCGCACGAGGTCCGGCCAGTGGGCCATCACCAGCACGTCGTTCGGTGCGAAGCCCATCTGGCCGGTGGCAGCGTCGAACAGCGCCTTGAGGTCCGGCGGTAGCTCGGCAGGTGGCAGCGGTTCGAGGCGGGTCACAGGCGGAAGCTGGCCCGCGCGTAGACGTAGCGCCCGTTCACCCCGATGGGTGACAGGATGTCGTAGGGCAGGTTGCCGAAGAAGTTGATGTCGGGGATCGACAGGTCCGGATACGCGTCCAGCAGGTTGGCCGCGCCCGCGTAGAGGGCCAGCTGCTCGGTGAAGCGGTAACCCACCTCCGCGTCCACCTGGATCTCCGCGCCGTACTCCTGGCGCGGCTCGAAGCCGCCGCCGAAATTGAACACCCGCACCGCATTCTCGTAGCGCGACACGCGGCCCAGCAGATCCCACTTGTCGCCCGACCAGTTGCCGCTGAGGATCAGCTTGCTGTCCGGCGTGGCGTCCTCCAGGGTATTCAGTTCCTCCACGCCGACCAGCGTGAGCGTCGGGTCGACCGCCGCCAGCTCCGGCGTGGTGCCCCGGATCGTCTCCACTTCGGTCTGCGAGTAGTTGAACGCGATCGAGGTCTGGAACTCGCCGCCGAGCCACGGCTGCGCATAGCTGGCCACCACGTCGAAGCCCCGGGTCTGCGTGTCCACGGCGTTGGTGAAGAAGCGCACCGACTCGATGTCACCGCCACCGGGTTGGGCCTGGATGAAGTCCGTCAGCGGCGCGCTGAACAGCCGCTCCGACAGCGTGATGCGGTCGTCCACGTCGATCTGGAAGACGTCGACGCTGACGCGCAGGCCGTCGAACTGCCCCACCACCCCGGCGCTGAGGTTGAAGGAGTGCTCCTCGTCCAGATCCTTCGCACCCAGTGAACGGGCGATGGGGTCGTCCACCCGGAGCGTTCGGGTGCGGATCAGCGCGCGGTCGTCGCCGAAGTTCAGCGTGGTATCGGAGAAGCCCAGCTGGGCGATGTTGGGCGCCCGGAAGCTGGTGGACACGGCTGCCCGGAAGGATGCCGCGTCGGTCAGGGCATAGAGGCCGGCCAGCTTGCCCGTGACGGCGGAGCCGAAGTCGTCATAGTCCTCGTAGCGGGCCGCGACCTCCACGAACAGCCGATTGGTAAGGTCGGTGCCCAGGTCGGCATAGACGCTGACGACGGAGCGGTCGATCGACACTTCGTCGTCGGGCGTCAGGCCCGGCGCCGCCTGGGCGCCGATGGCACAGAGGAAGTCGATGGAACCCGGCGGATCGTCCTGGGTGGCGCAACCCGCGCTCCCGAAATTACCTGCGGCGTAAGACTCGGGCTGTCCCCGCGTTGTCGCGTAGTCTTCGGTGCGGTACTCGGCGCCGACGGCCACCTCCAGGGGCGCCCGGAGCCAGCCCACCGCAAATTCCCGGCCGGCATCGACACCCAGGATGACCTGCTCGTTCTCGTAGGTGCCGGACTCGAAGGACGTGGGACTGTCCGGCCCCAGCGACGCATTGATGGAGTTGTCGACGCCGAAGACGAATTCGTTGCGGCCGTAGCTGAGGGCCGCATCCAGGTCCCAGCCCCCTGCCTCGGCCCGCAGGCCGGCGGTGGCGGCGTAGTCCTCGTCCTCGCCCCAGGTCTCCGGGCGGAAGCCGCTGGGATATACCTCCTTGACGGTGCTGGTGCTGTCGGGATAGCGGAAGAACGCGGCACCGCCATCGCTGTCCCGGTTGCCGTAGGTGCCGAAGCCATACAGCTCGGCACTACCGAGCGGCACGCTGCCGTTGAACCACAGGTTCAGCTCGTCCACGTTGGGATCGCCCTCGGCGTAGTTCCGCTGCCCGGCCAGCGCCAGGTTGTCAGGGGTCTGCTGCTCGAAGAAGGGCACCTGGTCGAAGCCGGCCCGGTTGGTGGAATTCCGCGTGCGCCAGGCGACGCCAGTCTTGAGGAAGCCCTCATCGGCCAGCGTCCACCCGTACTTGGCATCGAAGGTGAACGTCTCGCCATCGGTCAGGTCCTCGTTCACCGGCTCCAGGTCGGTGAGGTGGGACCCGTAGGACGCGTTGGCCTCGAAGCCGGCCCGGTCGTCCAGTACCAGGTTCACCACCCCGGCAATGGCGTCGGAGCCGTATAACGCGCCCGCGCCATCCCGGAGCACCTCGACGCGCTGGATGGCGTTCAGCGGGATGTTGTTGAAGTCCACCGCGGCGGTACCGCGGCCGATCTTGGTCTCGGTGTTGACGATGGCGGAGGTGTGGCGTCGGCGGCCGTTCACGAGCACCAGCATCTGGTCCGGGCTCATGCCGCGCAGCTGGCCCGCACGCACCAGGTCGGAGCTGCCGGAGTTGGACTGGCGGGGAAAGTTGAAGGACGGCGCGAGCACCGACAAAGCCTGCCCCAGCTCGCCGGCGACGACGCCCGTGGCCCTTAGCTCGTCACCGGCCAGCACGTCCACCGGCACGGGTGTGTCGAGCACGGTGCGCTCGCCGATCCGCGTGCCGATCACGAAGATGCTCTCGAGCTCTTCAGTGGTGAAGGCGGCCTGCGTCTGCGCGACCGCCGGCTGCAGCAATCCGGCCGTGCCGGCCAGGACGAGGCCCGTGGCAACTCCACGACGTAGCGACATGCGGCGGTTCTCCAGCGGACGTTCTCAGGTTCTCGCGCGGGTGCGCGCGGCGATCAGTCCGTCGGCCGACAGCGGTCCCGGGCCATAGATTGCCACGACCAGCAGCATGAAGCCCCACAGGACGTGCTGGCCGAGGGCGGCCTCGAAGCCGGACTCGAGCAGGACGTGGGCGTAGGACACGACTGCCAGCACGTTCACCGCCGAGAGACCGAGGGCGGCGAACCGGCCAAACAGACCGATGCCGAGCAGGAAGGGAAACACAAGTTCCCCGGCAGTGCCTGCCAGCGCCGCCAGCTGGGGCGACAGCAGCGGCACCCGGTACTCCTCCTGGAAGAGGAACAGGGTGGACTCCCAGTCCTTGACCTTGAGCAGGCCGGACTTCAGGAACTGCCAGCTCACCCACAGGCGCGTGGCCAGGGCGAACAGGGGTTGAAGGCTGTCGAGCAGGCGGGCCAGGAGCCCGCCGGGACCAAGAAGACCAACTATCGCTGCCATGTTTCCAACCTCGTCGCGAATCGGTTCTGGAAGAGTCAAACCCATTAGTCGGGCTACCAGCCAATTACTTACAGGGTCATCGCCCCCCACCATCGATCTCTCTCTCGGCATCGAGCCAGTCCTCCACGGGGTCTCCACCCTCGAAACCCCTTTGCGACGCCCGGAAGTATGCCGCTTCAGCAATCCGGGCGGCTCGCTCGTCGTCTGGCTCCGGGGCGTGGCCGGCCGGTGTTTCACTCAGGCCAGCGACGTGCAGCGCCTTTCTGCCTTTCATTTCAGTCTCCCGTTCAGGTCGTCGATTGCCACCCCCGATCGGAGGAGGATCGTTGATTAGTCGAGTCCAGCCCGCACGCCTTACACTCTGGTCTGGCCAGAGTCCTGGACGTCGGAGAAGAAATTTGCGCCATAGGCCAGTTGTCCTCGTCGTCGTACTCGCCCTGCTGGCCAGCTGCGCCACCCGCACCTGGAACGAGCCGCTGCCGGCAGGCGCTGTCACCGACCCCTACGACTTCCGTCACCACATGCCACAACCGGATGACGACGTCTTCGTCGTCCTGGCATTCTCCGGTGGTGGCACGCGCGCCGCGGCGTTCAGCTACGGCGTCCTCGAGAGGCTGCGCGATGCAAGGGTCGTGGTCGGCGGGCAGTCCCGGTCGCTGCTCGAACAGGTAAACGTCATCAGCGCAGTCTCCGGGGGCAGCTACACGGCGGCCTACTACGGCCTGTTCGGCTCACAGATCTTTACTGACTTTCTGCCCCACTTCCTCTACCACGACTGGCAGGGGGAACTGACCTCGCTGCTGCTTCGCCCGGACCATGCATTGTCGCTGGCAGCCGGCAACTTCAATCGCAGCGACCTGATTGCTGCCCACCTGGATCGCACGCTCTTCAGGTACGGCACTTTCTCCGACATGTCCCGCAATGGGCTTCCGTTCATCATTCTCAATTCCAGTGACCTGAACAACGCGGCCACCTTCTCGTTCATCCAGCCGCAGTTCGATTTCCTGTGTTCAGACCTGTCAGGCTATCCGGTAGCAAACGCGGTAATGGCCTCGTCGGCCGTTCCGGCCGTGTTCGCGCCCATCGCCCTCCGGAATTTCCCCGGATGCCCGGAGCGCCAGAAGAACTGGGTTGCTGAAGCGCTAGCCAATGATCACGTGCTGGATCGCCGCTACAACGTAGCCCGGTCACTCGATCGCTACACGGACGCCGCGCGCATGCCGATACTCCATCTGGTTGACGGCGGCGTGACGGACAATCTTGGTGTCCGCGGATCGATGATGAGTCCGGTGGCACAGGCCGGCAACGTTCCAGATATGGCCGGGGCATTCACGCCAGAGCAACTGAAGCGTGTGCGACACGTGCTGGTCATCGTCGCCAACGCGCAGGTGTACGAGACCTACGACTGGTCCGTGCGCGGCAGCAACCCGGGACTGATCAAGACCACCAGCGCCGCCTTCGACGCGGCACTCGGCATTCTCAACACGGAAACCGTGTCCCTGGCCAAGCAGGGATTCCTGATGTGGGAGAGGCACGTCAATTCGCTACGCCCGCCCGGCGCCACCCCGGTCAAAGTGGACTTCGCGGTGCTCACCTTCAACCAGATCAGCGACGCCGCAGAACGGGACCGATTCAACGCGATGCCGACGACGTTCCGCCTCCGGGCCGGGCAGGTCGATGACCTGCGCGCCCTCGCCGGGCGACTGCTCGACCAGTCCCCCGAGTTTCAGGCCTTTCTGGCCGGGCTTGCCGAGTAGCGGACCGTCCGCGACGCGGGCAGCCGTGTAAGGACCCGGCCAGGCCTCCGACTAATCCCCGACACGACCGCCATCCGGCAGCAGCTGCCGGCCCCGTCCATCGCTCTCGACGTGGAGGAGACGCCCGCCGCATGTTCCGTCTGCTTGAACTGCTGCTTCCGCATTTGCCGGCATCCACCAGCGCATGGATCGTCTGCAGACTGGCCTTCCATCCCTACAGGTACAGGATCAAGCCGGAGGAAGTGCGCGTCCGGCAGTCGGGCCAGCAGTTCCTTTACGGCTCCGGTCTGCACGCCTGGAAATGGGGCCGGACAGGCCCCGTGGTCGTGCTCGTTCACGGTTGGGGCGGCGCGTCTGTCCAGTGGCGCCGATTTATTCAGCCGCTGGTGGATGCCGGCTATCGGGTCGTCGCCCCAGACATTTCAGGTCACGGCATGTCGAGCGGGCGACGGATCGGCTTCGACTCGTTTGCCGAGGACCTGGCGACGCTCAGCAGATCGCTCGGCCCCGATGGCATCCATGCCTTCGTCGGTCACTCGGCGGGTGGCCTCGGCATGATGGCAGCGCGATACCTGCACGGCCTCGAGGCACGAAAGTTCGTCTGCATCGCGACACCGAGCTACCCGTACCCGCCCGTAAAGGTACTGAAGAGAAAGCTGCGGCTGCCGGACAAGGTTACGGAGCTGTTCAAGGTGTCGCTGGCGAGGCAATTTCGCACCAACTGGGATCAGATCAGCGCACGAGCGTTTCGCGAAGCGGCCGAAGGCGAGCTGATGCTTATCTATGACCGGCGCGACCGGTATCTGGATGGAGACGATGTGGAGCGGATTCTTGCGTTCTGGCCGGGCGCACGGGTTTATCTGACAGAGAACATTGGCCACGAGAATCTCATCCGCGCGGACGAATCCATCGAGACGGTACTGGCATTCCTGAAGGCGTGAGATCGGGTGGCCATGTAAGGACCTGTCCGTGTGCCCGACTAATCCCTGACCCAGCCCCGCCGTCACGCGGGTTAGTTGCGCTCCAGGGGAAACATGATTGTGACCAAAGAAATCCGCCTGCAAACCATTGTTGTCGCTCTGGCAGGGTTGCTGGCCTGCAGCCCGGCTCTGCCACGCGACAAATCGCTCAATGGTTTCGACGTCAGCGAGTCCCTGGTGCCAGCCCGCGAGATCCGGTCCGGCGGTCCCGGACGGGATGGCATTCCGGCTCTGCTGAACCCGGATTTCGTGACTGCAAGGAAGGCGACCTTCCTGGGTGCGGATGATCGCGTGATCGGGCTGCAACTGGGCGGCGTCGCGAAGGCCTACCCGATCAGGATCCTGAACTATCACGAGATCGTCAATGACCGCGTGGGTTCTACCCCGGTGGCCGTCACGTTCTGCCCGCTCTGTGGCACGGGTGTGGTATTTCGTGCGGACCCGGGCGGCCAGCCCCGGACGTTCGGCGTTTCGGGGCTGCTCTACAACAGCAACGTGCTCCTGTACGACCACCAGTCCGAATCCCTGTGGTCGCAACTCATGTACCAGGCCATCAGCGGTCCTGCCCGGGGTGCCAGGCTCACGACGCTGCCGGCCGAACACACGACCTGGGGCGCCTGGCGGCAGGCGCACCCCGACACGCTGGTGCTGGAACCGCCGCGCACCAGCGGCCGGAACTACGACGTTGATCCGTACCCCGGCTACGCCACCTCGGCCAGGATCTGGTCCCCCGTGTCGCACCAGGATAAACGCTACCCCAGCAAGGCCGTGATCGTCGGGGTTTTGCTCGGCGATACCGCAAAGGCCTACCCATTTGTCGAACTGCCGACCGGCATCCAGCGGATCGACGATGTCATCAACGACACGCCGATCACCCTGGAATACGACCACGCCAGCACGTCGGCCCGCGTCCTTGATGCATCGGGCGACGAGCTTCCCTCGGTGACGGCGTACTGGTTCGCCTGGTTCGCGTTTCACCCGGAGACGCTGGTCTACCAGAACGGCATCAGGTAGTGATCTTCCCCAGCGCCTTCAGGTCCTCCAGCAGTTGCCGCTGGAGGTCCCCGCTGTCGCCACCGCCGAAGACCAGCTCACCGGAGCTGAACGTGGCACCGAAGGTCCTGGACACGTTGACGACCTGGCCGAGTCCGGACAGGAAGAGCTCGTCGGTGAGATCGCCGAGTGGGTGAATGAAGACGCCCCAGATCCTGTCGTGGGCGATGGCGTAGCGGGCATCCAGCGCGGAATCGAAATTGGCCTGCAGCATCCGCATCATGAGCGGTGCGCCGGCATCGCTGACCGTCGTGATCGGCGTCATGATGCGCATCCGGTCGGCCGTGGCATCGGCTATGACCAGGACAACGTCGTCACCGATGGAGAATTCCCACTGGTTCGGCGCCGGCCGCCGGGCGTCTTCGTCCGCGCGACGGATCAGCTCATCGAGGCGCTCCAGCGTCATGCGGGGGACCGCCGGAGCCTGCTCTGCGGGCACCGATTCGGCACGGGACCGCTCCGAGCAGGCGCCGAGCGGAAGCACCGCAAGGCCAAGTAGCAAAGCCAAGGGGCCGACGTTACCCATAGTGATCTCCTTTGGTCACAAGCTAACGGATAGGCCGGACATTTCCCCGGCGGATCGACTTGCGCATCCGGCCCGCGATGTAGCCCGCCAGCAGGCGGGCAAGCGGGTTGATCGGTGCATTGCTGTAATAGCTGGCGTCCAGCCAGCCCCGCTCCACCCAGTAGTCATGGTTTATAGAATCCGGCTGGCGCCGGGTCATGTTCTGCATGGCCCGGAAGTTCATCAGGTGACGGAATCGGGGCGAGCCGGGTTCACCCTTCCGGATGGCGTCGATGAAGCGCCGGGCCACGTCGTCAGCGCAGGCCTCCACCTGCCGCTGGTAGGCCGGCTTCTGCATTTGCGAGCTCGAGATCCCGAGGCGGGTGACGACGTCGCAACCCCATGCCGTGGCTGTGTCCTCCAGAAAGTCCAGCACCACAGTATGGCCGCCACCGGAGGCCGTGGTGGTGACGACGGCCTTCTTGCCAAACAGGCTGGGCCGGTTCCGCTGGTACATGAAGTACTCGACGAAGTTCTTCATCAGGCCTGTCACATTGAACGTGTGCACTGGGGCGCCGAGTATCAGGCCGTCTGCTTCCTTCATGCGGGCCGCGATGGGACCAACTATGGAGTACTGCGGACAGGTGGACTCGCCGGCCGTCACGCAGGACAGGCACCCGTCGCAGAATGGCAGGCCCGTCCTCCCGATGAAGACGTAGTCCACTTCCGTTGCCTGGATCCGGTCCATCCGGGCCTCGATCAGGCGGATGACCTTGTAGGTGTAGCTGTCGTCGTTACGGGGAGAGCCGATCAGGGCGAGGATCTTCAGTGGTTTCATGGCGGGGTCCACGGTTGTGATTGGACGGGCAGGTTCCGCTGAACCTTACACCGGGCGAGCGAAACTCAAGAACGCGTCCGTCACCCGGGCCGCCACGGCTCTAATGCCGCCCCCCTGCGTGACGGGACCGCATGCACGGGACCCCAGGAATGGCCGCGGAGTCCGGTTTCCGGCCCCTCGCGCTGTGGCACAGTCGCTTGCCGATAGTTCCTCGCAGGCGTAGTTTGGGCACCATGTGCCGGTCACGCATTCTGCTCTGGGTCTTGCTTGCGCTGGCCCTGCCTGTTCAGGGCATGACCGCGCTCACTTCCCGGTTGGGCGCTGGGCATGCACAGTCTGGCGTCGACTCCGCGGCCGTGATGGACTGCCACGATGCCCAATCCAGCGACGCCGCCACACCCCCGCCCTGCTGCGGAGAGCATTGTCCCGACATGACCGCTTGCGTGGCGTCAGCAGCGATGACCTCAACGAATCGGTCGCCGCCCGTCATCGGCCGGACCGGCGCACCCGAAGACTCCTACGTCCTGCCCGAATTCAATCTTCGCCTCTCGTCGCCGTTCCGACCACCCACCGCCTCCCACGCCTGAGTTGAGCCTGGCATCCCGTCGGGGTGCCGTCCCTCGGTTCGTCGTGGAGATGCGTCATGCCTGCTATTCCGTTCGGCCCCGGTGCTTGGCATAAAGCCCTCATCTGCCTGTTGCTCGCTGCCATCGGCCCTGCAATCCCTGCGTTTTCAGCCGCCGGTACCGGTCTGCTCACGCTCGCGGAGGTTCAGCAGCTCGCCCTCCTTGAACAGCCCGCCCTGGTGGCAGGCGAAGCCAACGTCCATGCCCTGCGCGACGAAGCCGTTGTGGCAGGTCAATTGCCCGATCCGCAACTGATCGCCGGAATCAATCAGTTGCCGGTGAACGAGGGCGAGGCCTTCAGTCTTCGTGATGACGACTTCACGGCCCTGTCGGTCGGTATCTCCCAGGAGTTTCCGCGCGCGGCCAAACGACAGTTGCGGGCGATTGCGCTGGAGCAGCAAGCGAAGGCGGCAGAAGTGGGCCTCACCGCCGTCGAGCGGCGAGTGAAGCTGCGGGCCGCTCTGGCCTACCTGGACGTGGCCAGTGCGGCCCAGGCAGCCGTGTTGCTCGACCGCCTCGGTGCGGAGGCGGAGACGCAGCTGGCGGTCCGCGGCATTGCCGTGGTCTCTGGTCAGGGCAGTCAGTCCGAGCAGCTTGCCGCAGGGGTCGAGGCCGAGGTGCTGGCAGACCGCGGCCGCGCGCTGCGCCAGCGTGAACTGGCGGGCCGCGCGGAGCTTGCCCGCTGGATCGGGCCGATCAGCAGGACGAGGATGTAGCGGTCGATCACCGACACGATCCCCAGCAGGAAGAGCAGCGCGACGGTGCCCCAGGCGATCAGGGCGGAAGTGCGTCCGGCGCCGCCCGCCGCTGGCGTTCCCTGCATGCTCCTCCCCTTCCTGGCCGGTATTCGCCGCCTTTCCGCGCGGCGACAATCCCGATATGATCCCACTGCCAATAAGATGGGAGAGACGGCCGTGGTCAAGGTCTCGGTCCGCACGCTTGCCGATATCGACGCCGACAGTGCGGCGGCGGGCAATGTCGCGCTGCACGGTCCGGTCGAGGCGCGGCCGATGATCGTCCATGGCGATGCCGCGATCCACCTGCGCCATTACCGGCTGGGCGAGGGCGCTGCGCTGCGCTGGGACAGGCCGGAGACCGACAGCTGCGCCTATGTGCTGAGCGGCGCGGTCGAGATCGGGGGTGTCCGGCTGGCAGAGGGCGGCGCCTTCTTCGTCGAGCATGGCGCCGAGGCCGTGGTCTCCGCGGCGGATCGCGCCGACATCGCCATCTTCGAGGATCTTCATCCCGCCAGGAAGGCGGGCGGCCATGTCCATGTCATCCGGCCGGAGAATGTGCCGACCAACGACGACACCGATCATGGCGATCAGGGCTCGAGCTGGCTGATCCTCGATGCGACCTGCCCGAGCTGCGATCTCTGGCTCCACCGCAACTATATGCCCGAGGGCAACGAGGTCGATCTCCACGCCCATTCGGCCGACGAGATCATCTTCACCACCTCGGGCGAGATCATCCTCGGCCAGCGCCGCTTCCCCGCCTTCACCGCGATCGCGATCACCGGGGGCACCTATTACA
>JBEBHH010000053.1:0-19476 GCA_040080965.1 Gammaproteobacteria bacterium
GCAGATCGTGCCCATCCCACCCATGCCACCCATGCCGCCCATGCCGCCCATGCCGCCCATGCCGCCCATGCCGCCCATGCCGCCCATCAAACTGCCGGGCGTGCAATCGCCGTAAGCCAGTTTGTCGATCTGGCTCTGGCCGAGCGCGGTGGTCGGATCCGTGAGATTGATTGCCACCGTGACGTAGGCGTTCTGGTTGCCATAGGTCGTTGTGCCCCCGGTGGTAAAGCCACCACCCATGAACACGTCGGTGGTGTTCTTCGCAAAGGCGCTGACCAGAAGCCAGTCCGGGCCGTCGTTGACCGCAGACAACTGGTAGTCGAGGGCCACCCAGGCCGTATTGCCCGTCATGGCCTGGGACAGCGAGCCGGTCAGCCCGGATACGGCATGCGTCGTGTCGTCATAGGAGAACGACCCCGTGAACAGCGTATCCCAGGCTGGATGGGAGACGTCATAGACAACCTGGTTGTAGTTCTGGGCCACGTTGTAGGTGATAACGGCCGCCTGGGCTGTCTGGGTACCGACCAGCAGTGACAAGGCGCCTGCAATCAGGGCTGGGACCTTCCACATTTTCATGCTCCCTGGCGCCGGACCCGCGCCACGCCGAGCGAGGCCAGGCCGGAGAGCAGGAGCCCGAGGGCGCCGGGTAGCGGCACCACCGTGATCGACTGGGAAACGGGGTAGCCGCTCATGGTCCCGAGCTCACCCCAGCCAGCGACTGTGGTTCCCGTCATGCAGACCGCGCCCATCATGCCGCCCGGGGCACAGTCCGCGTAGGCGAGCTTGTTGATCTGCCCCGGCGTCAACGGCGTCGTTGGATCCGTGGTATTGACGAAGATCATGGCGTACGCATTGCCGGGGTTCGCACCGGGAAAGCCGTAGTACAGACCCTGCGCCGTGCCCGGGGTCCAGCCGTTGCCACCCAGCCCCGTGTAAAGCGTGTTGGTATTGTTGTTCAGGAACGTCGTCACGAGCAGCCCGTCCGCGCCATCCAGGGTCACCGGGATGGAAGACAGGTGATAGTTGAGCGTCAGCCAGGTCATGTTGTCGTTCGGGTAGGCGATCGGATCGCCCGTCATGGACTCACTCAGGATGCCGTGCAGGCCCGCCACCGTCTTGGTATCCGAATCAAACGCAAAGGAGCCGATGAAGATCGAGTCCCGGGGCTGGGTGTCCGGCTCGTAGAACGTCGTGGTGACGTTGTAGGTGACGATGGCCGCCTGCGCCGCGGGCACGCCGGCAAGTGCCATGAGCGCCCCACTGAGAACGAGAATCCTTTTCATTGCCGCCTTCCTGCGTGATTGCCAGCCCCGAATCGGACCACTGGCTGAGTTGCTGTGTTGTCGCTGGCAACTATAGAGTCCGCTTCTCGCGAACCAGCGTGACACGCGGTCGCGCGACGGATTGTCGCGCCTCATTCTGGTGGAACTGATGTCCCCGGAATACCGGGGAATGTGCACCTGGATTCAGGCCTTCGGCGCGCGCTTCCGCAGCTTTCGCTGCAACGACCGCCGGTGCATGTTGAGGCTCCGGGCAGCGAGGGTGACGTTGCCGTTGTGATCTGCCATGACGCGCTGGATGTGCTCCCACTCGAGGCGCTCCAGCGAGATCGGCCGCTCCGGCTCCCTGGTGCCCGGCTCCTCGCGCAATGCCGCCAGGACTTCGCGGGTGCCGACCGGCTTGGCCACCAGGTTGCCGGCCCCGAGCTTCAGCGCCTTCACGGTCGTGGGGATGCTGGCGTAACCTGTCAGCACGATGATCTTCGCCTGCGGGCAGGAGGCTCGCAGGGGGTCGATCAGGTGCAACCCGGATTCCTCTCCGAGCATCAGGTCCAGCAATACGTGCTCGTAGCCGCCGGCCTTCGCGAGCAGGAGCGCGCTTGGTCCGTCGTGGGCCATATCGACGGCGTAGCCGTGCCGGCCAAGCGACCGGCTCAGTATCCTCGAGAACGTCACGTCGTCGTCCACCAGTAGAATCCTGATGGGGGCCTGCGCGACACCCGACGCGCCACTGCGCAACTTCTTGCCGGCAACGATCATCCCTGGCCTCTTTCCACCGCCGTCAATGGCAGCGTCACGACGACGCGGCACCCCGGAGCACGGCCCTCGAGGCGAATGGCACCGCCCATCCTTGCGATATTGACCCTGGCAAGCAGGAGCCCCACGCCATGCCCGCCCGCCTTCGTCGACGCGAACTCGACGGCCCCGGGATCAGGCGGTGGACCATGGCCCTTGTCATCGATCAGCACCTCCAGCACGGAGCCTTGCATGGCCGCCGAGAAGTGCACTTCGTCCTCGCCCGCCTCGCTGTTCGCGTCGGCTGCATTATCGAGCAGATTGACGATGGAATTCCGCAGTGTCGGATCCAGTACCGCCGACCACCCGTCAAGCGATGGATCCAGGCGCCTTTGCAGCCTAGCCTCCGGCCGGGTCGTCAGCCATTGGCTCAGGAGACCATCCAGGAAGTTGCGGACAGTCTCTCGCCGCGCCTCGCTCAGGCGCCGGACGCCGCCGGCCGCCAGGAGGTCCGTCAGGTGGCCGCGGCAGTATTCGATCTGCTGCCTGGCCAGGTCAACGCTCTCCCGCCGCTCCGCATCGCTCATTTCCTCGGCCAGATCATCCAGCAGCAGGCCGACGGTGGAGAGCGGCGTGGAAATGGAGTGTGCTGCCGTGGCAGCGATGGAACCAATCGTCACCACCTGCTCGTTCCGGATCGCCTGCTCCCGAAGGCGGGCCAGCTCCTCGGCCCGGACGCGGGACTGGCGAACCAGCAGCGAGAGGAAGACGACGACGACGAGCGTGCTGACGATGAAATTGACCCACATCCCGCCGATGTGCAGGTTCCACCCGTTGTGCACGTGCCCGACCTGGAGGGCCGCCAGCGGCACGTTCCAGACCATCAACGCCGAGTAGGCACCGATGCTCGCCACGGCGAGTGCGACCGTGTACCGCAGCCCCAGGATCGTGGCGCAGAGGGCAACCGGTACCAGGTAGAGCGACACGAAGGGATTGCTCGAGCCCCCGCTGAAGTACAGCAGGGCCGTCAACACCGCGACCTCTGCGAGCAACTGGATGAAGACGGCGCGACTCCCCGCAGGGTCGAGGCCGCCGGTCAGCAGGAGGGCCAAGGTACCGAGGTTCCAGATGCCATACGCTGCAACCAGGACCCACAACGGTCCCACATCCAGGTCCAGGTCGAGCCACCGCGTGATCAGTAGCAGCGCGACAACCTGCGCCACGCTCTCGAGCAGATGAAGAATGACGATGACGTTGAGTGACCGACGGCTCGGCCTGGTGAGATCGTGGAGAGGTTCCTGTTGCACTGGGGTAGAGCTGGTCTGGCGCGTGAAAGATTCGGGTAGGGATGGGCAGAGTCGAAATGCCGGCCTCGGCATTATAGGTGGTGGCTCAAATACCGCCTTGCACGCCGAAACCTGGATTGGCAGGCACTATCCGTAGTTTAGTGGCTTGCAGGGCACGGCCGTCACTGCTATTAAGCACAAGATGAGTCGCAGGCCCAACGAACTCCGCAGCATCGACCCGTCGCCACGCCGACGGGTCAGCGTCCTGCTGGCAACCGCCCTGCTGACGGTCCTCCAGGTAATCGCTGTCAGCCACCTCATCGGCCACGCCGCTGAGGGCGATACCGGCGACTGCGAACTCTGCCTCAATGCCGTTCACGGCGGCGATGCGCTGGTCGCGGCCGGGACCCCACCACCCGCATTCCGCGCCCTCGCCGGCAGACTGCCTGCCATCCCCGAGCTGCAGGTTTCCTCCCGGACTCCCTCCGTCTACCGCGCCCGCGGTCCTCCGTCCTCCGCCTGATCTGTCGGCCCCTGGCCGATCCAGAGCCGATTCCGCGCACTCCCGGCCTGCTGGCCCGTTCACATGGGCCAGCCGGTGCATTGCCGGGTTGCGCCATATCAGACCATGACGGAGAACAGACATGCGTACGCCACCGGCCATCGCGGCCTTGCCACTATTGCTGCTTATGGCGCCTACCTTTGCGGCACCAGCGAATGACGCAGAGGATCTCAGGGAAATTGTTGTCAGGGCTACACCCTTGCGGGGCAGCCCGCTGGAGACGGCTCAGCCCGCCATCGTGCTGTCCGGGGACGAACTCGTGCGCTCCATCGCGAAGAGCCTCGGCGAAACACTCAACGAGCAGCTGGGCATCACCGGGACCTATTTCGGTCCCATCGCCAGCCGCCCGGTGATCCGGGGCCTGAGCAACCAGCGCGTCCAGGTCCTCGAGGACAGTATCGCCTCGCTCGACATTTCCGCGCTCAGCGAAGACCACAGCGTCACGGTGGATCCGCTTGTCGCCCGCAGCATCGAGGTCGTCAAGGGGCCTGGGACACTGCTCTATGGCAACGCGGCGGTCGGGGGCGTGGTCAATGTGCTGACCAACCGCATTCCCGAAACGCGCCAGCAGGACCCGTTCGAGGGCGCGCTCGAATTGCGGGGAGACACCGTGTCGAACCAGCGGTCCGGAGCCCTGCGACTGGATGGCCAGGTGGGCGACTTTGCCCTGCATGCCGATGGCTTCAGCCGCGACAGCGACAACATCGACATTCCCGGCAACGCCCTGTCGGACCGGCTCGTCAACGAGCTCGAGCAGAGTGGCGAGGAAGTCCCGACCAACTCCAACGGCGAGGTGTACGGCAGCGACGGTGAGACCGATGGCTGGTCGGTGGGCGGCTCCTGGCTGGTCGGTGATCGCGGTTTTCTCGGCGCTTCAGCCACCGGCTATGACGCCAACTACGGCACACCCGGTCCCGAATCCCAGCCGGACGGCAGCAGCGTCCGCATCGACATGGAACAGCGCCGCTATGACCTGAGTGGCGGCCTCGGGAATCCGCTCCCCGGCCTCACGGCGGTTCGTCTGCGCGCGGGGAAGAGCGACTACACGCACACGGAATTCGAACCGGATGGTGCCCCGGGTACGAAGTTCGACCAGGATGCCAGCGAGTTCCGGCTGGCGTTCGACCATGCCCCGATAGCCGACTGGCGCGGCACCTTCGGCGCCCAGTACATCGATGTCGATTTCAGGGCGGCGGGCGAGGAAGCCTTCATTCCCCCCTCGAAGACCGAGAACCTGGGCCTGTTCCTGTTCGAGGAAGTCCCGATCGGGGAGGTCAACCTGCAGGTGGGCGTCCGGCACGAGGACCAGAGCATAGATCCGGAGCCCGGGCTTGGACTCCCCGCTTACGACGATGACAGCTGGAACGGTTCTGCCGGCGCCGTCTGGGAATTTGCGCAGGAGTATTCGGCGGCGCTCAACTACACCTACGCACAGCGTCATCCCACCGCCACGGAGCTGTATGCCGACGGCGCCCATGTCGCGCTGGCCCGCTTCGAGATCGGGGATCCGTCGCTGAAGAAGGAGGCAACGAACACGGTGGACCTTGCCCTGCGCAAGTACGCCGGGGATGTGCAGTTCCTGGTCTCGGCGTTCTACAGTGACTACAGTGACTTCATCTTCCCGCAGCCGACCGGCGGGTTTGCCGGCGAGGAAGAGCTGTTTCCGGTCGTGCAGTATGTCGCGCAGGACGCGGATTTCTACGGCGCCGAGGCGGAAGTCTCGTTTCCGTTGCTGGACGCGGACGTGAACGATCTCAGGCTCCGGCTCCTCACCGACTACGTCCGCGGCAAGCTGGCCAATGGCGGCGGTAACGTGCCGCTGATGCCACCGTGGCGGGTTGGTGCGCAGCTCGACTACACCCGAGGCGGCTGGCAGGCCGGCCTCGAGGTCTTCAGGTATGACAGCCAGGACAAGGTCGCCACGAACGAACTGGCGACGGACGGTTACACGATGATCGGTGCCAACCTGGGCTATCGAATGCCAACCTCACTCGGCTCGCTGCTCCTGTTCCTGCAGGGCTCCAACCTCGCGGACGAGGAAGCGCGGCGCTCCACGTCACCCGTCAAGGACTATGCGCCGCTCCCCGGCGTGTCCGTCCTGGCAGGAGCGAAGCTTGAGTTCTGACCGGAGCCCTACCGAGCTTCGGGGCCATCTCGCACCATTGGGTCTCGGGAGACTGGAAGTCATGTACACGTCATTGAGAAACTTGCTGATACTTATCACTGCGATGGCCGCCGCGCCCGCGCTGGCGGCCGAAACCCGCTCGGCCGGCAAGCACGAGCACGGTGCCGCCGCGCTCGACATCGCCATCGACGGCAACGACATGGCCATTGACCTGGACGGACCGGCGGATAATTTCATCGGTTTCGAGCACAAGCCCTCCACGCCGGAACAGACAGCAGCCCTGGCGGCGGCACTCGCCACACTGCGGGACGGGGACGCCCTGTTCCTCACGCCGACGGCGGCAGGCTGCCGGATGATCTCCTCGGCTGCCTCACCACCCGCCTACGACGGCAGTGGGCACGCCGACATCGAGGCGTCCTGGGAATTCAAGTGCAGCAGCCCGGCATCCCTGCTGTGGGTGGAGGTCCAGCTGTTCGCCAAATTTCCCGGCACGAAAAAGCTGGCTACCAGCGTCGTGGCGCCGGCGGGGCAGAAGGCAGTCGTACTAACCCGGGGCACGCCGCGGGTGCTCCTGCCGCGGGAGGCTCCGCCCCGATGACCGTCGTCGAGCTGGCTTCGTTGTGCTCCGGCCGCCCGGCGAGTGGGACCTGACGATCGCCGGGGTGGTCGTCGGTGCCGCGCTGCTCATGGGCGTGCTGCCGGCCTGGCGCGCGTACCGCAACGCTCTATCAGACGGACTCACCATTCGCGTATAGGATTCGTGAACATGAACAAGCTGATCACTATCGCAGTGCTGGGACTGTCGCTGGTCGCCACCACCGTATCCGCGGCGCCGGCCAAGCCGCAGGAACTGAGCTGGGACGACCTGATGCCGGCAGTCAGCGCCCCGCCGCCACCGGCTTTTCCCGGTTCCGGCATTCCCGGCAAGGGCAGGTCAAACGAGGTACCCGACTCCCCCTATGTGCCGCAGTATTCCTCCAATCCCGTGAAATCCCTGGACGGGAAGTTCGTGAAGCTGCCGGGCTTCATCGTCCCCCTGGAGTCCGACGACGGCGGAGAACTCAGTGAATTCCTGCTCGTCCCCTACTTCGGTGCCTGCATCCACGTGCCCCCGCCGCCACCCAACCAGATCGTCTACGTGAAGCTGAAGAAGCCCTTCAACCTGAGGTCCATGGGGGATCCCTACTGGGTCACCGGCGTGATATCCACCAAGCCCTGGACGGGTGACATGGCGGACACTGACTACGTCATGGCCGGCGACAAGGTCGAGATCTTCGAGTGGAAGGATTGACCGGCTCCGGTCCAGCAGGGCAATGATCGTCTGCGCCCTGAGTCAGAGGTAGGCGAAAAGGAAGACGAGCCCGCCGAGAAGGCCCAGCCGCTCTGGCCATTTCGGCGGGCCCTGCGTCGCGCCGTCCTGGCTCAGGGCTGGCGCCTCATGCTCATGGCTGGCAACGCCGTGCAGGACGACATGGAAGATTGATCCCGCGACGAACGCCTGGAACCAGGCAACGCCGGGGCCGGTCAACAGGGTCAGCGCGGAGTCGCCGATCAGGTAACCCAGCACCGTCCCGCCGATCAGCAGGATGAGCACAGCGCCGGCTGCGCGCCGGCCAAACGCCGGTGCCAGCAGGAACCACAACGCAATGCCCTTAGGCATGTTGTGCAGGACAACGGCGAGGCCTTGTTTTTCCTCCAGCGAATGGGCCTCGTGCCCGCCAACTTCAGCGCCCATCAGGATCAGGCCATCGAGCATGCAGTGGGCCAGTAAGCCCAGGGCTCCAAGGGCCAGGAATGCGATGTGCTCCCGATGGGCAGCATCGTGGAAAAGCCGCTCGACAAGCAGCGGGAACCCGAGCCCCAGTGCGGCGAAGACCCACGCCGCCGGCCCGCCGGTGGCGATGGCCTCGGGCAGGATGCCGAAAAGGAACAGGCCAGCGATGGTGATGAAGGCAAAGCCGTCGAGGAATGCGGTCGTGCGGTCGCCCAGCCTCCCGAGTTCAAACAGGAGTGGCCCGGACAACAGAGCAACAATGGCGGCCAGCAGAAGCATTCAGGCAGTCTACTTGATGAGCGACAGCGCGAAGACGATAACGCGAGTAGCTAATCAAGGAGCCGCAGATAGCCATCGTAGCGGTACAGCCGGTCACGCTTACGGTCGCCAACTTCGGCAAGGATGCCGGCTTTGATCAACACGTCGATCGCCTTCCCTGCCGTGGGCTTGCTGGTTGACACGAGCCGGGTCACGAGCGGCATCGTCACAACCGGGTGTTCTGGCAGCTGCTCGAAGAGTTGAATGGCCGTGATGGTCGCACCGGGCGTTGCAAGCAGCGTTCTTCGGTCCTCGCTCACGCGGGCATAGAGCGCGCGCGCGGTTCGGGCGGAGTCTTCGGCAATTTCCGCGACACCGATTAGAAAAAAGCGCAGCCAACCGACCCAGTCGCCCTCTGTTCGGATCGCGCCCAGCCATCGGTAGTACGCGGCCTGGTTCTGCTTGAGATAGAGGCTCAGGTACAGCATCGGACTCTTGAGCAGTTGCCAGTGGTCCAGGAGAAGGGCGATCAGCATCCGACCCAGCCGGCCATTGCCGTCGAGGTAGGGGTGAATGCTCTCGAACTGGACGTGGACCAGTGCGATGCGCAGCAATGGGGCCAGATCGTCCTCAGCATGAATATAGCGCTCCAGATCGCCGAGTAGCTCGCCAACCCGCTCCGGTGGCGGCGGCACGAATACGGCATTGCCGGGCCGGCTACCTCCCACCCAGTTCTGGGAGCGGCGAAGCTCGCCGGGTTGTTTGTTGGCGCCGCGCACGCCCCGCATGAGCATGCGGTGGCAGTCGTTGAACAGGCGCACCGAGATCGGCGCCCCTTTCGCTGAGTGGATCTGTTTGAATGCGTGATTGACCGCAGAGATGTAATTGGTGACTTCCTCGATATCTTCGATGCTCGAGGCGCCGGGTTGGTCGGTCTGCTCCCAAGTCAGGACGTCGACCAGAGTTGCCTGAGTACCCTCGATTTCCGAGGACAGCAGGGCTTCCTTGCGAACGAAGGCATAGATGAACCAGTCGAGAGACGGGATCATCTCGCCAGCCAGATCGAGCCGGGCCAGCGCCGCTTCGGCAGCCCGCAATGGCTCGGTCAAAGGAGCCAACTGCTTGGCGGATAGCCGCGGCGGAAGTGTGTCAGGCACGAAAGCCGAGACCGGCTCACCGGCGACGGTCGTCGTGACGTATCGGCCTGTCGGCTGCCCACCCATGGTAACGAATTGTTTACTATTATCGAATGTAAGTAAAGATATATTTACTAGTCCTGCTCCTATCCAAAGACTGCTTTACCAGGTAGACATGCCCGATGGGCCCTGGCCTCGGTAGTCGGTGGATAAGCTGTTGACGGCCTCGTGCTATCAGGCGTGCCAACTATCGTGCTATCAGGCGTGTGAGTATCGTGCTATCAGGCGTGCCGAGGGGGTTTAACCCATTGTTCTGGAAGCGGAATCCGCGCTCGTAAATCTTCTAAATATCTGGAATCCCTAAAGGGATCTCTCGGCACCGGTTTGGTGGCCCGCCGGACGTCGAGACTGCCGGAACTCAAAAGGGTTCGGCAGGTTTTTCCGGGGAGCGCGTGAATGTTCGGGTGCGATTTGGGAGGCCATGCGAGACCGCCCGTGCGCTGGTGCCGGCGCAAGAGGCACGGGTCGGCGACGTCGTCTGTCCCACCTGCCGAACTGCGCTGAGCGACTTGCCGAGGAACGCCATGCCCGCGTCCGTACCGATCCTGTAATGCCTGAGAGCCGTACGCAGGCACGTCGGCGTGGGGCACGGACCTACGTCATCAGGGTCGCTCGTGAGCTGCGCGTCCGACTGGATGAGCGCAACAGCCAGCTCGTACCCTGCCCCCCTGCGGAGACCGTCCAGCATTCAACGTCGAGGAGCTGTTCACGCACAGTCCCAACAGGCCCGCGCCCTCCCACAGATAGGATCTTCAAACCACTTTCAAAGCGCATGTTGAGCGGTCCGGCGGTGGCGCTATGAGCTTGGTGATCGACATCTCCCTGACAGGAAGATGACAGGTCACTGTACGGTGGCGGTGCAGCGGGCTGACGGATTGCTGACAGGCCATGCTGTGAAGGTACGTCCGAGACGATAGGAGGAGCGCAGAGCTAAGCGGGGAGGATCGGGCGGAGAGCAAGATAAAAGGCCACGGCTCACCTCTCGCCGCTTTCTTTGGTCTGCACATCGGGTGGCGCGGCACGCGCCCGGACGCTTGCGTTGCCGCTGAGTTTTCGAATCGGCACGGCTTCCAGTCAGTTATCGCGTGTCGTCCACGCTGGGCTGCGCTGGAGCGGGTTTCGCGAGTAACGGGCACGGCGGAGAATTTCTCCCCGGAGAAACTTACCATGCCCCGTCACGTTACCCATGCGCGACCCCTGCCACGGCTCCTGCGCTTCCGCGACGCGCCGGGGTATCTCGGCATGGACCGGAACCGCTTCAACCGGGAGGTCCGCCCCCACCTCACCGAGGTCCGCATTGGCGTCCAGGGGATCGCCTTCGACCGCCTTGAACTCGATGCTTGGGCGGACGACTATAAGAGCCGCAACGGGCGTCCCTCGGCTGAAAGGATCAAGCCATGGGACGTGTAAGAACGCCGGGCCTCATCAAGCGTGGTGGGGTCTGGCACATCGACAAGCGAGTGACGGGGTATGGACGGGTTGCCGAGAGTTGTGGCACCGCGAGTCTGGAGGAGGCAGAGCGCTTCCTGGTCCACCGGATGGAAGTCATCCGGCAGGCCACAGTCTACGGTGTGCGACCGACCCGCACCTTCCGGGAAGCAGCGGACAAGTACGTGAACGAGCACCAGCACAAGCGCAGCATTGGCCGGGATGTCCAGGAGCTTAAACACCTGGATGCCTTCATCGGTGATATGGCGCTCGATCGCGTGCACATCGGGACGCTGCAGCCCTACCTCACCAGCCGGGCGAAGGTGGTCAAACCGGCCACCGTCAATCGGTCACTGGCGGTTGTCCGGCGCATCCTGAATCTGGCGGCAAGGCTCTGGCGGGACGAACACGGTCTCACCTGGCTGCTCACGCCGCCGCTGATTCAGTTTGTACCGAACAAGAACGCCAGGCAGCCTTACCCCTTGTCCTGGGATGAGCAGCGGCTGCTGTTTGCAGCCTTGCCGGCCCATCTGGCCCGGATGGCCTTGTTCAAGGTCAACACGGGCACCCGGGAGCAGGAGGTCGTGAAGCTGCGGTGGGACTGGGAGTGTCCGGTGAGGGAGCTCGGGACCAGCGTGTTCGTGATACCCAAGCAGTTCGTCAAGAACAGCGAAGAGCGACTGATCGTGCTGAACGACGTGGCCCGGTCAGTCATTGACGAGCAGCGGGGTGTGCATGCCACGCGGGTGTTCACGTACAAGGGCAAGCCAGTCACCAAGATGCTGGATTCCGCCTGGAGAACGGCGCGCAAACGGGCGGCGGCCAGGTACGAAGCGGTGATCGGTGAGAAGTGCCCGGACGGCTTCAGGTCAATTCGCGTGCACGACCTGAAGCACACCTTTGGACGCCGGCTGCGAGCCGTCGGGGTCAGCATGGAGGACCGTCAGGATCTGCTGGGCCACAAGTCCAGCCGGATCACGACGCACTACTCATCAGCCGAGCTGACCCACCTGATTGCGGCGGCAGACAAAGTGTGTGACTCCGACTCCCGCAAAAGTCCCGCAATGACGCTCATTCGATCGAGGCGACAGCTCGCAACTGCCTGAAGTTATTGGTGGTGATGGGTAGAGTTGAACTACCGACCTCAGCATTATGAGTGCCGCGCTCTAACCAACTGAGCTACATCACCACGCGGGGGCGGCATTGTCTTGGGCAGCAGCCGACGCTGTCAAGAAAGGTCGGCGGGTTCGAGGGGGTCGCCCTTGATATTCATGGCCTTGGCGCCGTCCACGGCGGCAAAGACCCGGCCCACGGACCCGGGGCTCTCCACCACCCGCCAGACCATGTCACCCAGGTCGGTCCGGTTGATGTAGCCCACCACGTAGGGGCTCTCCACGAGGATCGCGCCACCCCGGGAGGGCCGGCCGTGCATGCCGCCGGAGCGGACGATGGTCCAGGCCAGGCTGGTGTCGCGCAACCGCTTCTCCGCCCAGTCCTTTGACCGGATCGACTTGCCCGCAAAGGCCTTCACGAACGGGTCCAGCACCACGGCGCTATCGCCGCAACCGATGGACGTGGTCAGCACGAAGCGCCTCACGCCGGCGGCGCTGGCCGCGTCGATGACGTTGATGTTGCCCTGGCTGTTGAGCTGGGGGGTGCCGCCGATGAAGCACACCACCTCGAGCTGCGCGGCGTCCCGGCCCCGGAACACGGCATCGACCTCCTCGCGGCGCGTGGGGTCGGCCACCGTCACGTCGACGCCGAGCCGCTCCACCATCGCGCGGTCCCGCTCCCGGTAGACGACCCCGAGGACGGTCCGCTCCGCCCCCTTCGCAAGCTGCACCAGCCGGTAGCCGGTGTCGCTGTCGGCGCCGAAGACAACCAGCGTCGACGGGTTGGGGTCGGGGGTGGTCACCCGGCCGATAGTGGCACGGCCGGGGTCGCGCGTGAACGCGCGCCTACACGTTGAAGCGGAAGTGGACCACGTCGCCTTCGTGCATGACGTATTCCTTGCCCTCCAGGCGCAGGCGGCCGGCCTCCTTGGCCCCCTGCTCGCCCTTGCCGGCGATGTAATCGGGGTAGGCAATGACCTCGGCGCGGATGAAGCCCTTCTCGAAATCCGTGTGGATCACGCCCGCCGCCTGGGGCGCGGTGTCGCCCACGTGGATGGTCCAGGCGCGGGTCTCCTTGGGCCCGACCGTGAAGTAGGTCTGCAGGCCCAGCAGCCGGTAACCGGCCAGGATCACCCGGTTCAGGCCCGGCTCGGTGAGCTTGAGGTCATCGAGGAACGCCTGCTTGTCGGCGTCGTCGAGCTGGGCGATCTCCGCCTCGATCGCGGCGCACACCACCACCACCTCGGCGCCGTCCGTCCTGGCGTGGGCGCGGACCTTGTCCACGAAGGCGTTGCCGGACAGCCCCTTCTCGTCCACGTTCGCCACGTACATCACGGGCTTGCCAGTAAGCAGGAACATCTCGGCGATGGCCTGCCGGTGCTCCTCCGGCACGGGGAAGGTGCGCGCCGGCTGGCCCGCGTCCAGGTGCGCACGGAGCTTCTGCAGGAGGTCGCGCCGCGCGATGTCTTCCTTCTTGCCGGCCTTGGCGGCCTTCTCGGCCTTGTCGGCCGCCTTCTCGACCCCCGCCAGGTCAGCCAGCAGCAGCTCGGTGTTGATGATCTCGATGTCGTGGAGCGGATCGATGCGGCCGGCGACGTGCACCACGTCGTCGTTCTCGAAGCAGCGCACCACGTGGGCGATCGCGTGGGTCTCGCGGATGTTGGCCAGGAACTTGTTGCCGAGGCCCTCGCCCTTCGACGCGCCGGCCACCAGCCCGGCGATGTCGACGAACTCCACCGTGGCCGGCAGGATCTTCTCCGACCCCGCGATGGCGGCCAGCGGCTGCAGCCGCGCATCCGGCACGGCCACCACGCCGACGTTCGGATCGATCGTGCAGAACGGGTAGTTCTCGGCGGCGATTCCCGCCGCCGTCAGCGCATTGAAGAGGGTGGACTTGCCCACGTTGGGCAAGCCGACGATGCCGCATTGGATGGCCATGGAAGGGAACCGGGACCGGAAAGGGGCGCCATCATACCGGCTTCGCTAGCGGCGTTCTCCCCGGTCGCCGCCGTGGCTGCGCATCCGCGACTGGTTCGACGCGGGCACCGAGGGGCCATCGCGGGGGCCCGACCGGTTGCCCCAGCCGCCGCTCGGCGGCGGCCGTGCGCCCGGATCGGGGCGGTCCTCCCGGCCAGCTGCGCGGGACGGTGGCGAGGGCGCCTGGCGCCGGAGGTCCACGGACGGCGACGGGCGATAGCCGGGCGATCCCGAGCGGCGGGGCTCGGGGCGCTGCACCTCCGCGGTGGGCGGCGAACCCGGCGCCGGCCGCTGCACGTCACGGGTGGGCGGCCGCGGGTCCTGACGGTTGCCTGGCCGGTTGTCAGCCCGGCCATCGGGCCGGCCGGTTTCGCGACTGTCGGGCCGCGTGCCGGTCCGCCCCACGGGCGATGTGCCGCGCGGGCGCTGCAGTTCGGGCGCGGCCCGCCACTGGCGATTCTCGCGGGCCTGCCAGCCATCCTTCGTGAGCCGGTAGGGCATGCCCTCCCGGTCCACGTAGACGTTGTTCGGCAGGCCGGCGTTCGGCCGGGGCACCGGCTGGGTGGTGCGCCGGTTGCCGGAACGGGGTTCCGGCCGCGGGGCACCTGCACTACCACTATCCGGGCGGGGGGTTACCGGGCGAGATCCTGGACGAGCATCCCCACGCCGGTCCGGACGCCCGTCGCGCCGCGAGTCTGGCCGCGAGTCTGGCCGCGCGTAAAGATTGTTCACCGGGCGGGGGCGCGCCGACGGCCGCCCGCCGATGCCGGGCAGCGCACCGATCTGTGTGCGCCCGGGCTGACGAAAGCCGCGGCGAGGCCCCCGGTCCGACACGTGGGGCGGCGGCGGACGATAGCCGCCCGGGCCAAACCAGCCGCCGGTGTGCTGGCCCGCCCAGAAGCCGGTGTTGTAGCCGTTCCAGTACCCGTTCCGGTAACCGCAGTTGTAGCCACAGCCGTAACCGTAGCCATGTCCCCAGCCGCCCCAGCCGCTGCCCCAGCCGTAGGAGAAGCTCATCCAGCCGGCGCTCCAGCTCATGCCGTAGCCCCAGCCGTACCAGGGGTTGTAGTGCATGTGGAAGCCCCAGGTGCTCGGGCGCGGATAGTAGTAGGCGGGCCCGAACCAGGGCCGGTAGTAATAGCCGGTGCCGTAGACGATCGCGCCGCGATAGGGAAACGCCCAGGTGTAGCCCGGCAGGTAGCCCACGTAGACGACCTCCGGCGTGTAGTCATAGATGTACACGTACTTCACGTTGTAGGCGGGGCTGCTCGGCGGGATCCTCTCGACTTCCTCCGGCCGCGAATCGGCCACGGCCCAGGGCCCGTAGGCCGAATCCGCCACGTACCAGACGCCCTGGTCCACGGCGTAGTAGCGGTCCTCGACCCGCAGTACCTGGGCCGTGGTGTTGCGCGCGTAGAGCAGCGACGTCCCGGGGATCCGCTCGAACTGCGGACTGCCGTCGTAGGTGACTTCCAGTTCGGCCTCGCCGCGCCGGACCGCGGAGGTCTGCGGGATCATGGCATCCATGACCGCGTCCTTGGCCTCGTCGGTGCCCGGTACGTGGGCCAGCACCTCCGCCTTTTCGGACTTCTCCGGTACGTCCGCAAAGGCCGCCGGCACGCGCGCGGGATCTACGTAGGCCCAGGGCCCGGTGAGTGCACTGGACCGGTACCACCGGCCGGAGAGCACCACGTAATAGCGCTTCGTGGGCACTTCCAGGAACAGGTCGCTGCCGGTGTTGGTGACGTAGAGCATGTCGTCGCCCACCAGCGGCCGGTACTGGGGCGGGCCGTCGGTGGAGATGAGCTCGGACGGCGTCGTGCTCACGATGATCTCGGCCTGGCGGAGCTGCTCCAGGGGCACGCCCTCCCCAGGATCGAGGGGCGCCTCCCCCGGCGTCGCCGTGAAGAGCCGGGCGATGCCCTCCGGCGCCGAATCACGGGGCGACCAGGGACCGCGGGTGAGATCGCGCGTGGTGAACCAGATCTCCGAGCCGAAGAGCCAGTACTGGCGCGTGGCCGGGTCGAAGACGACGGGAAACGGCGTGTTGATCACGCGCTGGTAGTTCGTGTCCTTGATGGCCTGCAGCTTCGGCTCGCCATCGAGCGTGACGAGGATCGCCGGCCGGTCGCGATAGATGATCCTTGGCGGGTCGTTGCGGAAGCCGGGATCCGCCGTGCCGCCCTCGGCCTCGAGCCCGGCGCGGAGTTCGGTGAGCGACAGGTTGAGATCCCAGGTGGGAGCCGCCCTTTCGATCAGCGCGGTCAGGTCCTTTACTTCCTGCTCGGTGGCATCGGGAAAGCGGGCACGCTCGATCTCGAAGGTTCCGAAGCGCGCGGTGTCCCGGTCCCGGTCCACGTCCAGGGTGGCGGCCACCCAGAGCGCGCCGAACTCGGGGGCCAGGTCGGGCCGCTGGATCGCGACGGCGATCCGGGCCCGGGTCTCGATGCCTTCGAGGGAGTCGAACTGGGGCTGGTAGAGGACGATCGTGGCGGCGCCGGACCGCACTTCCCGGGGCCAGTCCGCCTCGGCGGCGGCGAGCGATCCTGACCACAGGCTGGCCGCCAGCGCAGCAAGTGCGGTGGAGCGCAGGACGGCGAAGGCGAATGCTCGGCGGGCGGCCATGGGGCACCTCTCTTGCCGACAATGTAGACCCCGAAACCTGAACGAATGCTGCAAATTCCGGCGGTCCGGCTTTGCTAGGATTGCCGGCGTATTCCATAACCCGTGACCGGATCCCCGAGGACCCTTCCCATGCTCGAGACGTCCATCGCCGGCAGCCTGCCGCGCCCCGACTGGCTGGCCGAACCGGAAACCCTCAAGGGGGCCTGGAAGCTGTCCGGCCAGGCGCTGGAGGACGGCAAGCGCAAGGCGGCCGCCGACTGGCTGCGCCACCAGGAAGACGCGGGCATCCGCATCGTCACCAACGGGGAAGTGTTCCGCACGCATTTCGTCCACGGCTTCCTGGAGGGGCTCACCGGGATCGACTGGCAGAAGATGACGCGGATGGGCATCCGCAACAACCGCTACGAGCTCGACGTGCCGACGGTGACCGGCCCGCTGTCGCGGCCCGGGCCCGTGCACCTGGACGAGGTGCGCTTCAGCCGGGGTCAGACCAGGGCGAAATTCAAGTTCACCCTGCCCGGCCCGATGACCATCTGCGACACGATCGCCGACGGCTACTACGGCAGCCGGCCGAAGATGGCGCTGGCCTTCGCCGACATCCTCAATGCCGAGGCGAAGGAGCTGGAAGCGGCCGGCGTGGACGTCATCCAGTTCGACGAGCCCGCGTTCAACGTCTTCATGAGCGAAGTGAAGGACTGGGGAATCGAGGCGCTGCACCGGGCCATCGACGGCCTCAGGTGCACGACGGCCGTGCACATCTGCTACGGCTACGGCATCCAGGCCAACCTGGACTGGAAGAAGTCGCTGGGCAGCGAGTGGCGCCAGTACGAGGAAATATTCCCCGCGCTCAACGCCAGCCGCATCGACCAGATCTCGCTGGAATGCGCCGGCTCCAACGTGCCGCTGTCGCTCCTCCGGCTGCTGCCGGACAAGCAGCTGATGGTGGGCGCGATCCAGGTGACCGGCGACCGGGTGGAATCACCCGCCGAGGTCGCGGCCACGCTGCGCGCGGCCTCGGAGCACGTGGAACTGGAGCGAATCCTGCCCTGCACGAACTGCGGCATGGCGCCCATCGCCTACGACGCCGCGCTCGGCAAGCTCAAGGCGCTCGGCGCCGGCACCAAACTCCTGCGCCAGGGGCGCAAGAGCTGAGCCCATGAGGCGCATCGCCACCATGGCGCTGGCTCTCGCGTCAGTCGCGATCCTCGTCGCGGCGACGCCGGCCCCCGCGCAGCCGGTCGACGAGAGTCCCCGTTACTGGTTCCTCGACCGCCTCTCCGCGAGCGACCTCGTGCCGGCCGACTGGGATCTCCTGCGCCAGAACATCCACCTGGCCCTGTACGAACTGGGCGACGGGGAATCCGTGGGCTGGACGGAACCGGAGTCGGGGCACTCGGGCAGCGTGCGCGTGATCAGCACGGTGACGGCGGGCGACGGCACCTGCCGGAAGCTCCGGGTGAGCGTGGACGTGGACACCGGCAGCGACGATGGCATCTTCGAGCTCTGCCGCACGGGCGCCACCGGCTTCTGGCGGCTCACCACCAGCACGCTGGCGTTGCACCACGACTAGCCCGCGGGACCGAACTCCCCGGTGGCGTCCGTCCGCGGCGTCGCTGAATGCAGCTGCTGCATGGCCTTCTCGAGACTGCTGGCCGCGAGAACTTCGATAGCGCTGATCGCCGCCTCCATCGCATCCAGGACCTGGGCGCGCTCGGCCTTGCCCGGCGCGTGCAGCACGTAGTCCGTCACCAGGTCCTTGTGGCCGGGATGCCCGATCCCGAGGCGCAGGCGCAGGAAGTCCGGGCCGCAGGTGGCGACGATGTCGCGCAGTCCGTTGTGCCCGCCGTGTCCCCCGCCCTTCTTGAGACGCGCCGTGCCGGGCGGCAGGTCGAGCTCGTCGTGGACCACCAGCAGCTGTTCCACCGCCAGGCCGTAGTAGTCGAGCACCTTCCGCACGGACTGGCCGCTGCGGTTCATGAAGGTGCTGGGCTTGATCAGGCGGACGTTCCGGCCCCGCAGGTTGCCCCGGCATTCCTCCCCCTGCAGCCGGGACTCGGCCGAGAAGCGGCCGCCGATGTGGGATGCAAGCTGGTCCACCAGCCAGAAGCCCACGTTGTGGCGGTCGCCGGCGTGCTTCGGCCCGGGGTTGCCGAGGCCGACGATGACGAGGGTGTCCGCACTGCTGTTCACCGGCGCGAAGATAGCACTGGTCCAAAGAAAAAGGCCGCGCAGTGCGCGGCCTTTTCCCGTCGGTCGCGGCTAAAGCCGCTCCTACTTCTTGTCGCCCTTGGCGGCGGGCTTGGCAGCCGGCTTGGCCTTGTCGCCAGCAGCCTTGTCCCCGGCCTTCTCGGCAGGAGCGGCAGCCTTGTCGCCGGCAGCAGCCGGAGCCGCAGCGCCTTCGGCAGCAGCTGCTGCTTCGGCTGTCGGCTCCTCGACGGCGCGGAGCACGTGCACGTGGACCACGGGCAGGTCGCTGTCGGTGTTGGCCTCGAAGCCCGGCACCTCGACGCCTTCCGGCAGCTTCAGGTCCCGGATGTGCAGCATGTCGTTCAGCTGCATCGGGGCGATGTCGATCTCGATGTACTCCGGCAGGTCCTTCGGCAAGCAGGAGATTTCCAGCTCGGTCAGGAGGTGCGAGACGGAGGCGCCGCCAAGCTTCACGCCGGGAGACAGTTCTTCGTTGATGAAGTGCAACGGGATCGTCATGCGCAGCTTCTCGGTGGCCACGACGCGCTGCAGGTCGAGATGCAGGATGGCGCGCTTGGCCGGGTGCGGCTGGTAGTCGCGGACGATGGCCTGCATGGCCTTGCCGTCGAGGGTGACGGTGAGGATGCTGGAGAGGAAGGCCTCTTCCGCCATGTTCCGGTGCAGGGCGTTGGCGTCGAAGGCGACGCCGGTGGGCGCCTGACCGCCGCCGTACATAATGCCGGGGATCTTGCCTTCACGACGCAGGCGGCGGCTCGCACCTTTCCCTGCATCGCGCCGGGTTTCCGCGGCGATACTAAATTGATGTGCCATTGAAATACTCCTTGAGGGTAGTGATCCGGACCCCCTGCGACCAGGGGCCCGTCCCGAACGGGCCGGCAAGGATAGCACGGGCTGGATTCCCGTAGGAGCG
>JBEBHH010000084.1:0-5291 GCA_040080965.1 Gammaproteobacteria bacterium
ACCCCTTCCCGCGAGAATCGAGTCCGCGAGTCTCGAGCGGGAAGGGGTCGCGGCTCAAGCCGCTCCTACGGCGGCGACTAGTCCTTGGCGGACAGCCAGCGGTGCGCGACGCCGGCGAGCACGCCGCCCGCGATCGGCGCGACCCAGAACACCCAGAGCTGCTGGATGGCCCAGCCGCCCACGAAGAGCGCCTGGCTGGTGCTGCGGGCCGGATTCACGGATGTGTTGGTGACCGGGATGCTGATCAGGTGGATCAGCGTCAGGCCGAGGCCGATGGCAATCGGCGCGAAGCCCGCCGGGGCCCGCACATCCGTGGCGCCGAGGATGATCATCAGGAAGAAGAAGGTGAGCACCACCTCGCAGATGATGGCGGCCTGCAGGCTGTAGCCGCCGGGCGAGTGCTCGCCGAAGCCGTTCGCCGCGAAGCCGCTCTGCACGAGGTTGAAGTCAGCCTTGCCCGTGGCGATCGCGGCGATGACCGCGGCGCCGGCGATGCCGCCGATCACCTGGGCCACGATGTAGGGCAGCACGTCACCGGTGGGCACCTTGCCGGCGGACCAGAGGCCGAGCGTAACGGCAGGGTTCAGGTGGCAGCCGGAGATGTGGCCGACGGCAAAGGCCATCGTGAGCACGGTGAGGCCGAAGGCCAGCGACACGCCGACGAAGGCGATCCCCAGGTCGGGAAAGCCCGCGGCCAGCACGGCGCTGCCGCAGCCGCCGAGCACGAGCCAGGCGGTTCCCAGGAACTCCGCAGACAGTTTCTTGAGCATGCTATTTCCCCCGTAAGAGCGGCGACCGCCGCGATTGAATGTTCGATCCGCAAAGTCAGGCAATGCTGGATCGCGACAATACCCACTTTTGCGGAAAAAGGGGATCGGAAGTCAGGGAGCCTGCTTGCGCTTCAGTTCCGCGGGAATGAACTCGTCCTGCACCAGCCGGGCGAGCAGGGCGGGCGGCAGCACGCCCTGGGCGAGCACGAAGTCGTGGAAGCGCAGGCGGTTGAAGCGGCTGCCCAGGCTCACTTCCGTGCTGGCGCGCAGGTCCAGCAGGCGCTGGTAGCCGTAGAAGTAGCTGGTGGCCTGGCCGGGCGCGCGGAACGTGTAGCGCTGCAGTTCCTGGTCTGCGTTGGCCTCGGTCATCACGACTTCCTCGACGAGCACCCGGCGTGCTTCCTCGAAACTGACCGTGCCCTGCTGGAGCCCCGGGTCGAGGAAGGCGCGGGCGGCCCGCAGCAGGCGGAACTGGAGGGCGATCAGCTGGCCGTCGAGCGGCAGGTAGGGCTGGGTCTCCGCCTCGGCATAGAGCGCCCAGCCTTCCACGTTCACGCTGTTGAAGGCGAACAACGCCCGCGCCAGCGACACGCCGTTTTCCACCATGCGCGCGAACTGCAGTTCGTGGCCGGGCCGCGCCTCGTGGGCCGTGAGCGTCCAGGTGGCGGCATCGAAGGTGAAATCCTCGAGCCGGCGCGCGGGGGCGCCGCCGTCGACCGGTGGCATGGCGAGCGGCAGCACGAACTCGCCGCGCTCGCCCTGGTTGTTGACGAAGGGCGGTGGCTTCATCTGTGGCGCCGGCACGGAGGCACTTTCCGCCGCCGTGGCCAGCCGGATGATCGCGTCACGTTCCGGCAACGTCACCATCTTCTGGGTCCGGATGATGTCCTCGATCACCGCCAGGCGTTCACGGTAGAGCGGCAGGGTGGCCTCGCCCGTGACCTGGCGGCTCCGCAGCTCGCGGATGACGCCGGGATAGTCGCTGGCCTCGAGCTTCAGGTCCCGCGCCACGACCGGCGCCAGCGCGATCATCTGGTTGCGGACTTCCATGAACGCCGTGCGCGCCCGCGCCGCCAGCTCCGCCGGGGGAATGTCGACGCCCACTTCCCGGAGCCGCACGGCATACAGTTCCGCGGGCAGGCGGAAGTCTTCCCGGGCCTTCGGCAGGACCTCCCGGCGCAGGAAGTCGTCGTAGGCAGCGACCTGGACCCGCAGTTCCTTCAGCGCCTTGTCGCCGTCCTTCACCTTGTACTGGTCGAGCAGCTCCTGGATTCCGTCCAGGTAGAGGGTGCTGTTGGCCAGCTGCTGCTCCAGGTCGTCCCGGAGCGGGTAGAGCAGGCCGATCGTGGCGAGCTGTTCCCGGATCCGGGCCTCGGCCAGTACGGTGACAGGCGTGTAGCCCTCCTCGAGCCCCGCGTAGCGCCGCAGCCGGGTGGCCGCGGCAGGGTGCCGTTCCTTCGCGACCTGGTCCGCCAGCAGCGCGCGCACGCCGTTGTAGACCAGTTCCCCGACATCGAAGCCGGGCAGCAGGTAGCGGTTGTTCGCTTCCTCGATCGCCGCCTGCAGGAGCGCATCCTGCCGCAGGATCTCGAGGTCCTGCACCACGCGGGGATCCCGCACGACGGCCCGCCGCTCGTCCAGTTCGCGGGCGGCGGAATTGAACGCCGCCCGGATCCGTTCGGACTGGGCCGGGCCGAGGTCGATCACGCGGTTGTCGAGGCCCGTCACGCCGATCCCGCTGGCCATCTCCGGGAAGAAGCGCGCGTAGGTGTCGAGCAGGAGCTGAGCCTCGGCGTTGCTCTTGGCAATCCAGGCGGGTGTGGGGGCGTCCTGGGCGCTGGCGGTGACCGTCACCAGGACCAGTAGGAGCGCCTTCAGGCGCGACCATTCGTTATTCGTCGCGCCTGAAGGCGCTCCTACAGTGCGATTCATGCTCATGCCTCCAGCTTAAGCCATTCCGGCAGGGTCAGTCCCCGCCCGGCGAGAAATTCCCGGTTGAAAAGCCTCTGCCGGTAGCGCAGCCCGGAGTCGCAGAGGATGGTGACGATGACGTGGCCCGGGCCCAGCGCCCGGGCCATGCGCACGGCGCCGGCGACATTCACGCCGCTGGAGCCACCGAGCAGGAGTCCCTCGCTGCGGATCAGGTCGTAGACCAGCGGTATCGATTCGCTGTCCGGAATCTGGAACGGGTGCTCCACTGGCGTGTCGGCGAAGTTGGCGGTGATGCGGCTGGTGCCGATGCCCTCGCTGATCGAACTGCCCTCGGCCTTGAGTTCGCCGCTGGTGAACCAGTTGAAGAGCGCCGAGCCCTGTGGGTCCGCGATGCCGATCTGCACCGACTTGTTCCGCGCCCGCAGTCCCCGGGCGATGCCGGCCAGCGTGCCGCCGGTGCCGACGGAGCAGATGAAGCCGTCCACGCGGCCGTCCGTCTGCTCCCAGATTTCCGCCGCTGTGGTCTGCTCGTGATACTCGCGGTTGGCCACGTTGTCGAACTGGTTGGCCCACACGGCGCCGTTTGGCGCGGTCGTGGCGAGTTCCTCCGCCAGCCGGCGTGACGTGTGCACGAAATGGTTCGGGTCCTTGAACGGCACCGCCGGCACCAGCCGCACATCCGCGCCGTAGGCCCGTAGCGTGTCGACCTTGTCCCTGCTCTGGTTGTCCGGCATCACGATGACGGTGGGGTAGCCCAGGCAGTTGCCGACCACCGCGAGGCCGATGCCGGTGTTGCCTGCCGTGCCCTCCACGATGAGGCCGCCGGGCCGGAGCTGGCCGCGGCGCTCGGCGTCCCGGACGATGCCGAGCGCGGCCCGGTCCTTCACCGAGCCGCCCGGGTTCATGAACTCGGCCTTGCCGAGGATCTCGCAGCCGGTGGCGTCGGAGAGCTTCTTCAGCCGGATCAGGGGCGTGTTGCCGATGCTGTCGATCAGTGTGGGAAAGCGTGCCTGCATGCAAGTCAACCTTCGAGGGCGGCGAGCTGCTCTGCCTGGTACTCGTTGATGAGGGGTTCGATGAGGGCATCGAGCTTGCCCTCCAGGATGTCGTCGAGCTTGTACAGCGTGAGATTGATGCGGTGGTCCGTGACCCGGCTCTGGGCATAGTTATAGGTGCGGATGCGCTCGGACCGGTCGCCGGTGCCGACCTGGCTCTTGCGGCGCGCGGCCTGCTCGCTGCTCTGCTTGCGGCGGGCCTGGTCCAGCAGCCGGGCCTGGAGCAGCTTCATCGCCCGGGCACGGTTCTTGTGCTGGGAGCGCTCGTCCTGGCATTCCACCACGAGGCCGGTTGGCAGGTGGGTGATGCGCACGGCCGAGTCCGTCTTGTTGACGTGCTGGCCGCCGGCACCCGAGGCGCGATAGGTATCGGTGCGCAGCTCGGCTGGATTGATGGCGATGGCGTCGATCTCTTCCGGTTCCGGCAGCACGGCCACCGTGCAGGTCGAGGTGTGCACCCGGCCCTGGGCCTCGGTTTCGGGCACGCGCTGTACCCGGTGGGCGCCGGATTCGAACTTGAGCCGTGAAAAAGCACCGCGGCCGATGATCCGGCTGATGACCTCCTTGAACCCGCCGTGCTCCCCGCCATTGGAATTGACGACCTCGATCTGCCAGCCCTGGCCCTCGGCGTAGCGGGAATACATCCGGAACAGGTCGCCGGCAAAGATCGCGGCTTCGTCGCCCCCGGCCGCGGCCCGGATCTCCAGGTAGATGTTGCTGTCGTCGAGGGGGTCCTTGGGAATAAGGTGCAGGCGGACCCGCGCCTCCAGCGTCTCGAGTTCACTGCGGATGCGGCCGACCTCTTCCTGGCCCAGCCGACGGATCTCGGCGTCGCTGTCGGTCAGCATTTCGGCGGCGGTCGTCTGGTCCGCCTCGGCCTTCCGCCACTCCCGGAAGAGGTTCACCACGGGCATGAGCTGGGAGTATTCCCGGGACATGTCCCGGAACCGGCCCTGATCGGTCATGACCCGGGGATCATTCAGCAGCTCGCCGAGCTCCTCGGAACGGGCCACGAGCTTCTCGAGCTTTTCGACGATGGAGGCCTGCATTCCCGCTATTATCCCTGATGTGAATCCCGCCGCTAACCGCGCACCTTACCTCACGCCATTCCGTTCCCGGCCACGCCAGCCGTCCCTGGCGCTGCTCGCGCTGTTCCTGGTGCTCGCCCCCGGCGCATTGCCGGTGGCGGTCGCGGCCTCCGGTGCGGACCCGGACGAACTGCTGCAAGACGCCGAGCTGGCCCTCGGCCGGCGGGACCTGCCCGGAGCTGCGGCCGCTTTCGCGGCGGCTGCCGACGCTTCGCCCGATGTCGCCGTGGCCGAGCGCGCCACCCAGTTCACCTTTGGCGCGGGTTTCGACGCGTTCGCCGAGCAGGCCGTGAGCCGCTGGGCGGAGCTTGCGCCGGAGAACGCGCTGCCGCGGGAGTTGCTCGGCCGCCTGAAGCTGCGCCGGCACGCCGTGGACGAAGCCACCGCCGACCTGCTGGCGGCGCTCGGCCCCGGTGAGCCCCGGCGGGGCGAGGTTTACCTGGCCC
>JBEBHH010000017.1:0-60839 GCA_040080965.1 Gammaproteobacteria bacterium
GGGTCGCGGCGGTCGCCGCTCCTACTGCCGGTGCATCGCGTGGTACTCGGCGTTCGGCATCAGGTCCAGGGCCTGGGCCATGCGGTTCGAGTAGTTGAAGAAGGCCACCACCTCGCTGAGGTCGAACAGGTCGGCGTCGGTGAAGCCGGCATTCCGCAAAGCCGCCCGGTCAATTTCCCCCACCAGCGCCGGCTCAGTTGTGAGTCGATGGGCGAAGTCCAGCATTGCCCGCTGCCGCGCCGGCAATGGCGCCACCCGGTAGTTGGTCACCAGCATCTCCCCGAGCTGCGGGTCCCCTGACAGCTCCCGCACCGCCTGCCCGTGGGCGATCAGGCAGTAGTAGCAGCGGTTGCAGGCGGAGACGACCACCGCGATCATCTCCCGCTCGAGCACGGAAAGTCCCGAGTCCTCCGAGAGCATCAGCTCGTTGTACATGCTGATGAAGTTTCGCAGGCGGGCCGGCCGGAACGCGTAGGCCCGGAGCACGTTCGGCACGAGGCCGAGCTTCTCCTGGCACTTGCGTAAGTATTTCTGCAGGTCCGCGTCGAGGGTTTCGACCTCGGGAACGGGCAGGCGGGAGATGTGGGTCGGCTGGGGCATGGCGGCACCTGCAGTGAATGACCGGGGGGGGATGGATCGGCCCTCAGCATAACCGCGCTTCCCTTCGCGGGCAGCGCCCGCTAGGCTCTCGCGCCATGCCCGTCCGGTCCCTGTTCCCCACCCTCGTCTACACGGCACCCCTTAAGGGAGCCGGCACCGCGGCCCTGAACCGCGAACTGCTGAAGGAGACGCGCCAGATCCGGGACCATGACGTGGAAGGCCGGAAGTGGTCGGTTCACCGCTACCCCGGCGGCTACACATCCTACGGCTCCCTGTGCCACCTGCAGAAAATGTCGTCGACCTTCGCGGCGCTGGAGCGCAAGCTGCGGCGGCACGTCAACGCCTACGTCCGTTCCCTGGAACTGGACATGCGGGGCCGCTCGCTCGCCATGACCGACTGCTGGGTCAACGTGATGGGGCGAAGGGTGGTGCACGGCCTGCACCTCCACCCGCTCGCCACCATCAGCGGGACGTACTACGTGCAGACCCCCCGGGGCTGCAGCGGACTGAAGCTGGAGGATCCGCGCCTCGACCGCTTCATGGGGGCGCCGCCCCGGCGCGCCGACAGCCGGCAGGAGACCCGGCCCTGGGTGACGATCCCGGCCCGGGCGGGGCACCTGGTGCTCTTCGAGAGCTGGCTGCGCCACGAGGTGCCGCCCAACCCCTCGGCGGGCGACCGGGTGAGCGTCAGCTTCAACTACAACTGGTTCTAGGCAGGCCCTGCTAGGCAGGCCCTGCTAGGCAGGGTGGTCGACGTCGCCGGCGGCGGCCTGCCGGCGCTTCTCCTCCTCCGCATTTTCCCGGCGCACCGTCAGCACCACCGAGCCGATCGCAGCGGCCATCACACCCATCATCGCCGCCATCAGGAAGGCCAGGCCGGGGGACAGCTTCCACGCTTCGTACAGCCCGCCCGCCACGCCGAGCGGCGTGGCGGTGAGCAGGATGGGCTTGGCAAGACGCATGCAGCGGGTTCAGGGAACTGGCCTGGCCGTCTCGATGACCGAGTAGAGGAACAGGCCGAGGGGAGCGACGGTGCTCCACGGAATCTGCTGCGTGTCATCAACGACGTCATCGCCGTCCAGGTCGATGGCGAGCTCCAGGGTCTGGGCACTGAGGGCGGTGGCCCGGATCGTGGCGCCATCGGCACCCTGGATCAGGACCTCGCCGCTGGACGGGTAGTCGTCGCCTGCCGCCACCAGGGGCGAGACGGTGACGAAGTCCACCGCACCGTCGAAATCAGAGCCCTCCAGCGTGCCGGTGCCCGAATACCGGGTCAGCAGGCTGGCGCCAGTGGCGTCCTCGAAGACCGAGATGGCGAAATCCCGCAGGACCCAGGCGTCGGCGCCGGAACTGACCTGGAGCAGGGCGCCCGACACCGTGAGGTCACTCTGGAGTGGCGCCGTGAGATCCAGGTCCAGGTCGAACGCCCCGCTGCCCGTGGCCATGTCGCCGTCCTCGGTGATGGTCAGACTGGTAAGAGTGACGCGGGCACCCAGGAGGAACTGGTCGCTGAAGATGTCGCCGCTGAAAGCGGTCACATCGATGCGCAGGCCGCCGTCGTAAACGGGGCCCTCCGCGTCGTCGCAGGCGTTGAACGTTGCATCGATACGATCGCCCGGGGTCAGGTTGTCGGGGCTGGCCAGCGAGCCGGACAGGATCACCGTGCCGCTCACCAGGCAATCGAAGGGCTCCGCCGGTATGACGATGCTGGGCCGGACGTTCTGGATGGCCTTCCGCTGCCGGGCCATGCCCAGCGCCAGTGCATTCGTACCGCCGTCGGTGGCAAGGATGCCCCCGCCCCCGACCACGGCACCAAAGCTGCCGGCGCCGAGCCCGGCGTCGAGGACTTCCCGCGTGATCGTGGCGGCGTTGCTGGCATCGATGACCGCCGGTGCGGCCGGAGCCGGCCCGCCACCACCGCCGCCGCCGCACGCGCCGAGGACGACGCACGCAAGCACCGCTGAAATCGGGCGAGTACTACGGTTGACGGTCATGGCAAATTCCCTTCCAGGTGGCACCGGGCGCCTCTCATTTATAGCACCGGCCCGGACGGCGGATGGCCTGCAATTCCCCGTGTTTTGCAAAGAAATGCGGCCTAGAGGAAACCGAGTGGATCCCGCTGGAACAGCCACAGGTGCCCACCCGCCAGCAGCAGGGCAGCCGCGACCAGGCCCGCCGCGCCGCCAATCAGGGTGACCGGATCCCGGGGCCACCGGGCGCGACCTGTCAGCAGAGCGACGAAGGGCAGGACCGACGTGCCGGCCGCCAGCGCACGCCACCGGTCCTCACCGAGGACCCGCCGCCGCCGGCCCTCCACCACGGCCATGCCGATCGCCGCGAAGACGCCCAGGGAACCGAACAGTGCCAGGCCCACCACGTGGCCGTTGGCGGGCACGTGGGCGAAACCCCAGAGACCCAGGCCCCAGAGGATCGGGTGCCGGGTGATGGCCACGGCACCCGGCGCCTGCGGGTTGAAGGGCCGGGTGACGAAGGCGATGGACAGCGGATTCGGCGCGAGGGCGCCGGCGCCCAGGAGCACCAGCGCGAAGGGCATGAGCACGAGCGCCACCCAGTACACCCAGGGACCGGCGAACCAGAGGGGAACGTACGGTGCGAGCAGCGCCTCGCGAATCAGCCAGGCGAACAGCGCCAGCGAGAGGGCGGAGTAGGCAGCGATGAAGCCGCCATCGCCCAGGCGGGCTTGCAGGGACCGGCGCATCGCCGGCATCGCGGGGATGACGTGGGCGATCAGGAAGACGGCGAGGACGAGGAGGAATCTGCCCATCCGGACGATGATCGCTCATCCGGGGCCAGGAGCGGAATGGCATCCAGCACCCAGCTGCCGCCCTCCCGGCGGGCCGGACCTGGTATCGCGAATGCGACTCGCTTGCGCTGGCGTTCGACCGCGTCCGAGTTGATGCGCCAGCCACGACCCTCCCACTCCCGGAGCCGCTCCCGGTAGCGGACCATGATGGCGTCATCGGCCACCATGTACTCGTGGCGCGTGTCGGTGGGCGACTCGGCTGGACGCAGCGTCTCGATGACCGCGCGGTCCTCCCGCTCGGCCGTGTCGTTGGCAGGACGCAGCTGCTCGTCGACCTTCGGGTCCAGCTGCACGTTGCGGGCGTGAACGAGGAAGCGGCGGACGCGGGTCTCGTCCACGGGCGTGATGAAGGTATAGAAGAGGAACCGCGGTGACTTCTCCCCCTTGCCGAACACGAGCCAGGTCCAGGTGTGGGACGCGCCGCAGTGGCCGTGCTCGAAATGCTGGGTCTTCGTGTCGATCAGGTGCACGGCGCCCCAGGCGCCCCGCTCCTCCACCACGGAGCGTTCCGGCTCCAGCTTGAAGGTGGTGTTGTTCATGCCGCCGAAATCGTGGACGAAGTCGACGTGGGGCGCATCGAGGGAATTCTCGACCGAGCGCTGGAAATGCACCTGCCAGTCGTAGGTGTAGGCCATGGTCCGCCAGCCTTCCCGGCCCCACTCGGGGATCTCCAGGATGGGCGGCCGCTCGGCCTCGGGCAGGTCACCGAGGAAGGCGAAGATCAGGCCGTAGCGCTCGACGACGGGGTAGGCGTCGACCCGGGCCCGGCCGGGCACCCGGCCCCCGGTGCCCAGTGACGGGATCCTGGTGCAGCGGCCGTCCCGGTCGAACCGCCAGCCGTGGTAGGGGCACTGGACACAGCCGTCCTTCAGCTTGCCGTTGCCGAGCGAGGCGCCCCGGTGGATGCAGGTATCGGCCAGGCAGGCCGCGGTACCGGACGCGTCCCGGAACAGGACGAAGTCCTGCCCCAGCATGCGCACCTTCAGTGGCTGTTCCGTGAGTTCCTCGCTGCGCGCCGCGGCGTACCAGAAGTTGATGTACATGTGCCAATCTAACCACCAAATTCCGCCCGGACCCAAGCATTCACATGCACCCCTCCCCTGACCGTCCACCTGTTGCACCTGCATCGGCCGCTGCCACGAACGCGGTAGCGCCACCCGTGCCCTTCGGGACCCGCTTTGGCTGGGGCATCGGCTCCCTCGGCGTATCCCTGCTGTTCAACACCTACTCGGCGCTGCTGCTCTTCTACCTGACCAACGTGGTGGGCCTGAAGCTGGAAGTGGCCGGCACCCTGATCGTGATCGCCAAGATCTACGACGCCCTGATCAACGTGCCCATGGGCATGCTGAGCGACAACACGAAGTCCCGCTGGGGCCGGCGCCGGCCCTGGTTCCTGCTGGGCGCCCTCCTCTGTAGCACCTGGTTCCTCGTGATCTTCAACACGCCGGCCGTCGGCAGCGACGGCGCATCACCAGCCCTGGTGGCCTGGGTGCTCGGCGCCCTCCTGCTGTATTCGACGGGCTACGCGATCTTCAACGTGCCGTACCTGGCCATGCCGGCGGAGATGTCCAGCAACTACCACGAGCGGACGGCGATCATGTCCTGGCGGGTGATCTTCATCCAGGTGGGAAACTTCATCGCCGTGGGTCTCGGACCGCGCCTGGCACAGGAGTTTGGCGGCGGCCTGGACGGCTACTCCCTCGTCGGCTCCGTGCTGGCCCTCTGCACGCTGGTGACCATGGTCGCGTGCTTCTTTGGCACGGCCAGGGCGCGCCAGGTGCAGCAGACCTCAGTTCGCTATCCCGCCATGGACCAGCTGCGTTCGGCGCTGAAGAACCGGCCCTTCATGCTGCTTGCGGCCTTCAAGTTCCTCACCCTGGTGGCCGGCGCCACGGTGTTCGCGACCCTGCTCTTCTTCGTCAAGAACGTGCTCCAACTGGAACAGGGCGTGATGCTCTGGTACTCGGCGGCCCATGGCATCTCCGCCTTCATCGCCGTCCCCCTGATCTGGGTCCCGCTGGCCAAGCGCGTCGGCAAGCAGCGGGCGCTGATTATCGCCACCCTGGGCTTCATGGTGACGGCCCTCAGCTGGATGCTGGCCCAGCCCGGGGAGCCGCTGGTCCTGTTCATCCTCCGCGCCTTCCTGCTGGGCGCCTTCGCGGCCGGCAAGCTGCTGCTGGGACTCACCCTGCTGCCCGACGTGATGGAGTACGACTACCTGAAGACGGGGTTGCGCCGGGAAGGCGCCTACGCCGGCGCCTACAACGTGGTCGAGAAGGCCGCGTACGCCATCAGTCCGCTGATGATGACCGTCGTCCTCGGGCTGCTGGGCTACAAGGAGTCAGTGAACAACGTGGCCGTCGCCCAGACTGACAATGCGATCCTGGGCATCTACCTCAGCATCGCGATCATCCCGGCCCTGTGCAACCTGGCCGCCTCGTTCGTGATGCTGCGCTACGACCTGACGGAAGCGAAGCTGCAGGAACTCCGCGCCGCGTCGACGGTGCCGCGCGCGTAAGAGCGCCGACCGGCGCGACTCCCTTCCGCGAGAATCGAGTCCGCGAGTCTCGAGCGGAAGGGGGTCGCGCCGGTCGGCGCTCTTACGGTCTCGGTGCGGGCGGCGTCGTGCCCGACTGCCGCACCAGGTTCGTCGCCAGCGCGATCATGGACGACACGTCACTCAGGTTGGCCGGGACCACCAGCGTGTTGCCCGCCTTGGCCAGGTTGCCGAACTGGGTCACGTAGGCCTCGGCCACGCGCAACTGCATGGCCTCGTGGCCGCCGGACTCGCGGAGCACCAGCGCGACCTTGCGCAGGCCCTCCGCCGTCGCGGTGGCGACAGCGAGAATCGCTTCGGCCTGACCCTGGGCCTCGTTGATCTGCTGGCGCTGCTTCGCTTCGGAGGCCTTGATGACCCGCTGCTTGTCACCCTCGGCCTCGTTGATCTTGGCGTCCCGCTCGCCTTCCGAGTTCAGCACGACCGCGCGCTTCTCCCGCTCCGCCCGCATCTGCTTCTCCATGGCGGAGAGCACGTCCCGGGGCGGGTTTATGTTCTTGATCTCGTAGCGCAGCACCTTGACGCCCCAGGCCTCGGAGGCCTTGTCGAGCTCCACGACCACGTTGCTGTTGATCGCGCCGCGCTCCTCGAAGGTGCGGTCGAGATCGATCTTGCCGATCTCGCTGCGCAGGGTGGTCTGGGCGAGCTGCATGATGGCGAAAATGTAGTCGGTGATCCCGTAGCTGGTGCGCTGGGGGTCGAGGATTCGCAGGTACAACACGCCGTCCACTCCCACCTGCACATTGTCCTTCGTGATGCAGGTCTGCTCCGGGATGTCGATGGCCTGCTCCTTCAGGCTGTGCCGGTAGGCGATCCGCTCGACGAAGGGCACGAGGATGTGAAACCCCGCCTGCAGGACCCGGCTGAACTTGCCCAGCTGCTCGATGACGAAGGCGCTCTGCTGGGGCACGACCACGGCCGTCTTCAGCAGGACGATGATGACCAGAACGGCGATCGCAACGGCTACGGTAAATCCACTCACGGCAGGTTCCCCTTGATGCTTGTTCAGTTACGCGCTTCGACGCGGAGCGTGATGCCGTCGACGCCGACGACCCGGACCTTCACGCCGGCCGGAATGGGCTCCGGGCCCTCGTTGCGGGCCGTCCAGGTGGAGCCACGCAGCTCCACGCGGCAGCTGCCGCCGGCGGGCAGGCCCACCGGCAGCTGCAGCTCTTCGCGGAGCATGTCGTCGACCATGTCGGGCACGTTCGGGCGCAGGAGCTGGTAAACCCGCTTGCGGAACAGGACCATGGAAACGACGGAGAGCCCCGCGAAAATGAGCCACTGGGCCCACTCGGGAATTACAGGCATCGCGAGCCCCAGCAGGCCGGTGATGACCGCCGCCGCCCCCAGGAACACGAGGAAGAAGTCCGCCTCGATGATGAACAGCTCGGCGCCCAGCAGCAGTACGCCGATTACCACCCAGCCCCACCAGACCATTGCGCCCTCCTGCAGGACGTGGAACGTCCCCGTCTCTTATAGCCGAAACGGCGGGTTCAGACGAGCCGGGCAGGCTTCCCCGTCTGCATCAGCAGCGCCTTCTTCCGGTAGAACCGCAGGAGCCCCGCCGCGCCCATGCGGGAGCCGCCCATCCCGGAATAGCCGAACGAGTTCTTCTCGGCCTCGTAGGTCTCGCGGGTCAGCGCTGCATCGTTCAGGCTGAGGCCACCGGCATTGATCCGCTCGGCAACGGCCCGGGCCTCGTCGAGGGTGCCGGCAAAGACGGCCGCTGACAGCCCGAACTCCGAGTCGTTGGCCAGGGCAACCGCCTCGTCCACGGTCCGGTAGCTCATTACCGGGATCACGGGCCCAAAGGTCTCGTCCGTCATCAGCTTCATCGTGTGATCCACGTTCGTGACCACCGTGGCGCGGCAGTAGCGCCCGCCGCCCAGGTTCTCGGTCTTCCCGCCGCAGCGGATCATGGCCCCCTTCGCGACGGCGTCGTCCAGGTGAGCGTCGATGATGTCGGCCTGCCTGTCGAAGATCATCGGGCCGAGATCGCCCTTGCCGATATCCGGGTAGTTGAGCTGCACCTGCCGCGCCTTGCCGACCAGGATGTCGACAAAGGCATCGTGCTGGGATTCGTGGACGTAGGCCCGCTCCAGGGCCAGACACACCTGCCCGCTTGCCACCACCGAACCGCGCAGGATCGCGTCGGCGGCGTCCTCCAGGTTTGCCGACGGCAGGATGATGGCCGGGTCCTTGCCGCCCAGCTCGAGGAACGCGGGAATGAACCGCTCGGCGGCGGCCACGGCAACCTTGCGGCCCGTTGCCACGCTGCCGGTGAAGCACACGGCATCCACCTGGCCGATGAGAGCAGCGCCCGTGCGGCCGTCGCCGGCCTCGATGGCGAACACGCGCGCCAGCTCGGGCACGGCCGCGATCGACCGCCTGAGGGGCTCCACGAAGCGCGGCGTCACTTCACTCGGCTTCACGAACACCGCGCAGCCGGCCAGCAGGGCCGGCACGGCGTCGATCAGCGACAACGCTACCGGGAAGTTCCAGGGACTGATGCCGCCCACCAGCTGGTAGGGCACGAGCTGATGGCTGTAGCGCAGGCCCGGCATGATGCCGGACTCGTGCACGGGCGTGGCGATCAGCGTGGGACCGTAGTCGCACCAGCGGCGGATGTTGCGGGACGCGCTCCGCACCTCGCCGGCGGCGATGGCGGTGCGGCCGGTGTCAATGGCGAGGGCGGCAGTGATCTCGTCGTGGTGAGCCTCGATGGCGTCGGCCCAGCGCCGGAGCACGGCTATGCGGTGCTCCATGCCGGCCTGCCACCAGGCAGGCTGGGCCTTGCGGAGCCCGGCACAGCGCACCGCCAGCGCGGCGTGGGATGGTGGTTCGAAGGAATAGTCCTGCTGGCCAGTCCGGGGATTGCGAACCTGGATCACGAAGGCTTTTCCGTCTTGAACACGCGAGCCATGTATTCGGTCAGGTCGCTGGTTACTTCCGCCGCCGTGTCCGGCCCGACGCCCGCCAGGGTCTTCGCGAGCTGCTTCTTGAACTCAAGCTGCATCTGCCGGGCGATCTGGATGCGCTGCGCCTGGGGAGACCCGGCTCCGTGCATGGACTCGGTGAGGTAGCCCACGGCATTGCGCCCCAGCGTCATGTTCTCGATGAGCCTTAGGACCTTCATGCGGTCCTCGGTGGGAATATCGGCCCGCCCCTGCAGGTACTTGCGGATCAGGGCACCGACCTCCGGGTGCCTCAGGTCCTGCTCGGACGGCAGCGTGACCATGAGGCCCCCCGCCAGGTCCTGGGCCAGGCGGCTGATCTCGTAGGGAAAGCGCGTGACGTGGTGCTTGCACACGTTGGCAATCATGTCGTCGTTCAGCCAGACGCCGGACTTCATGGGCACGGCCTGGTAACTGGAGGCAATGCCGGTGGAATAGATCGTCTCGTTGAGGTGGGTCATCTCCACGAGCTTGTCCTTGATGTGGGAGACCTTGTCCACGCCGTTGAAGTCGGCAATGGTGGCGGCCGCGCCGATCAGCACGTCGCCAACTCCCGACTTGCAGACGTAGCTGCGCCGGTGATACGTGGTGAAGCGCTCCACGAGCATGGCGGCGAAGTCCACCTCGCCGTCCATGAATACGTTCTCCCAGGGCACGAAGACATCGTCGAAGATGATCATCGCTTCCTGGCCGCCGAACTTCCTGTTGCCCGGGTCGATCTCGCCGCCTTCCATGCTGCGCGTGTCGCAGGACTGGCGCCCGTAGATGTAGGTGATGCCCGCGGCGTCCACCGGCACGGCGCCCACGATCGCGTAGTCCTTGTCGGCCTTGCCGAGGCGCATGGTCGGCATCACGAGCAGCCAGTGCGCATTGATGCAACCGGTCTGGTGGGCCTTGGCGCCTTTCAGGTAGACGCCCTCCGGCGTGCGCCGGCTGACATGCACGAACAGGTCCGGATCCGCCTGCTCGTGGGGCGCCTTGCCCCGGTCGCCTTTCACGTCGGTCATGGCGCCACCGATCACGAAGCCGCGCTTCTGCATGGCCGTGACGAAGCCGACGAAGCGCGAGTGGTAGGGCGTGCCGTGCTGCCCGTCGATCTCGAAGGTGACGGAGTGGAGCGCGTTGATCGCATCCATGCCCACGCAGCGCTGGAAGCAGGTGCCGGTCAGCTGGCCCAGCCGGCGCTGCATCTTGTTCTGGAGGACCAGGTCGTGGGCGCTGCCCGCCACGTGCAGAAAGCGGTTGATGCGCTCGCCGGTGTAGGGCGAGACGGCCGTCCCGAGTTCCGGATCGCGCACCGCCAGGTCGTAGGTCTCGGCCACCGCGTTGATGGACGGCCGGATCATCGGGTGGTCCACCGGCTCCCCGACCAGCTCGCCGAACAGGAAGACGCGCAGGTCGCGGCCCCGGAGGCTCTCCAGGTATTCCGCCCCGGTCCGGATCGGCGTCACCGGCCCGGCCGGCTCGCGCTTTACTGCTTTAGGTTGTGTGGCCATGCTATTGAACTCCTGAGACATTTCAGCCGCCATCCCGTCCGGGGTGCAGGCTGTCGGATGACTGCTACTTTAGCATCGCGGTGACGGTGGTGCTTCCGGCGGCCAGCGGCCGAAGACCCCGCCTGCTGACGTGAAGACACGTCTTGTCGCTGGCGGGGCATCGGCCGCTGACCGCTCGATGTCCCGCGGTTGAGATGCCGGCATACCAGACGCACTCGCTACGCGTGGAACTCTCGGACGGAGCGGCAGCACGGGCGGGTGTCCCTCCTGGCGCTCACCGTGTCCTCACGGTAGCCAGGAGGGATCCCGACCGGGATGCCGCGGGCCACGGAGTGACGGTCGCGCCTGAAGGCGCTCCTACACGCGACCGAGGCGCGCCAGCACATTGCCGACTTCCCGCTCCGCCGATTCCATGGCGCCTTCGATGCCCTGCTGCAGTTCCGCGGTGTGCTCGCCGATCCAGTGCACGCCGCCCCACGGCCGTGCGATCGCGGGGCCCAGGGAGGCGATCTGCCCCTTCGCCCAGAAGTGATAGCTGCCCCGCGAGAACCGGCGGCGGCCCCAGGAGGTCACGTTGACCACCTCGAGCTTGCCGCGGGCGGCGGGCCGCGCGGTCTCGACGGCCCGGCGCACCGCGCGGCCGATGTCCGCCTCGGTCAGGCCGTCGAGGCGCTCGGCGCCCCGGCCGTCCAGCCAGGCCGTCAGTTCGTGGAGTTCGCCGTTCTCGGCAGGCGTGGCAAAGACCTTCTCGAAGAGGCCGTCGCCGAGCATCGCCGGGGGAAGGCCGTCGGCTTCCCAGAACGGCTCGCGGAATCCCAGGCGGACCTGGGTGATGCGGTTGTAGGGCAACGTCGCGACGAGCTCGCGCAAATCGGCCGGCGGTGCGGGATGCAGATGGACCTGCCGGAGCACGGCAAAGGGAATCGAAACGAGCGCGAGCGGCGCCACGTGGCGCGCGCCATCGGCGCAGCGCAACTCGACGCCGTCGCGCCGCTGGGTGATCGCCACGACCTCCTCCGTCAGGCGCACCTCGTCGCGCAGGCGGGCGGCGATCGCCTCGGGCAGGCCCGCGCTGCCACCGCTGATCCGGAACATCTGGCCGCCGCCGAACTTCGCCACCAGCCGCTTGCGGTAGGCGAAGAGCGCGGACACCTGCTCGATGCCGAGGCCGTCGTAGAGACGCTCGATCCACTCCAGCGCGGCCGGCGATGCACCGTGCCCCTGCAGCTCGTCCCGGAGCGAGCGGGAGTCGGTCGCGGCAAATTCGGCGCGCCGCCAGTCGTCGAGATTGACCAGCGGGTTGTGCGCGTCGAGGTAATGGTTGGCCAGCTCGTCCGGCAGCAGCCCGCGTTCGTCGTCGTTCAGCTCGTTGAACGGGCTGCCCGGCCAGCGGTCGGCCGGGATCAGGGCTCGGCCGGTCGCGACCACCCGCCCGGGGACGGCACAGGGCTTGCGCGGGTAGGTCTTCAGGCCCAGCTGCTCGCAGGCGGCGAAGGTTCGCGCGTACATCGCGTCGAGGGTCTGGCCGCCGGCCTCGGGCAGGCCCGGCAACTGCCGAAGCGTGAGGAGCCGGCCGCCCACGCGGCCGCTCGCCTCCAGGACACGGACCCGGACGCCCTGCTCCTCCAGCAGCCAGGCAGCGTAGAGCCCGGCGATGCCGGCGCCGGCGATCAGCACGTCGGTTTGCCCGCCCCTGGCGCAGCCTGCCGCGACCGGCGCGGCCACGGCGGCAGCCAGGAGCTTGAGCGTCCTGCGGCGGGACAACCGGTGCAGCGGGCGGCTGGTCATGGCCACATCCTCAGCGCAGGTCCCGCGCCACGCGGATGCCGAAGAAGGAGAACAGGGCATCTTCCGGATCCCTGCCGCGGAAGGTGACGCGCTGCCGTCCCGGCCGGCTGATCCAGCTGCCACCCCGCACGGTGCGGAGCGGACAGTCGCCGGTCACGGTGACCGGGCTGCCGTCCGCGGGCCCCGGGGGATAGGGCGCCACGTAGCAGTCCGCGGTCCACTCCCAGACGTTGCCCGGCACGTCCTTCAGTCCGAAGGCGTTGGCCGCGAAGGAGCCCGCCGGCGACGCCTGGCCGTAGCCGTCATCGCAGGCGAAGGGCTCCCAGTCGAAGCCGTTCTCCCGCGCACCCGCCGCATCGTAGACATTGCCTGCCCCGCAGGGCGCGGCCTGATCGTTCGCCGGCCAGGGGAACTCACCCGCCGTGCCGGCCCGCGCGATGTATTCCCACTCGGCTTCGGAGAGCAGGCGATACGGCTGGCCCGTGCGCCTGGCGAGCCACGCCGCGTAGTCCCGGGCGTCCAGCCAGCGCACGCAGGTGACGGGCTCGTCCGCGAAGGGCACCCGGCCGTAGCCGGGATTGGTCCAGTCCGCATCCGCGGGGTACTGCCACTCACGGCCGTCCCACACGCGGCAGCCGCCCGGCATCGTCCGGCCCGTGGCGACCACGAAGGCGGCGAACTGCTCCTGGGTCACTTCCGTCACCGCCACCGCAAACGCCGAGGGGATCCGCACGTCGCGCACCGGCCCCTCGGGGCGGCCCTCCTCGCCGCCGTCGGCACCCATGCGGAAGCGTCCCGGCGGAACCACCACCAGGTCCGGGCAGTCGGGACAATCACGGAACACGTTCCCCGCCGGGGGACCGCCCCGCGTGCAGGCGGAGGCCGCCATCAGGCCGAGGACGGCGCACAGCACCGCCGGGCGCATCACGCGAGGCCGTGCCGGGCGAAAGGCAGTTCCCGGATGCGCCGGCCCGTCGCGGCGAACACGGCATTGGCCACGGCCGGCGCCACGGGCGGCGTGCCAACTTCGCCGATGCCGCCGGGGATGTCGCCGCCCGGAAGCAGCTGGACATCGATGGCGGGGCAGTCCGCGAGGGTCACCATGCGGTAGTCGAAGAAATTCGACTGCGCGGCACGCCCCTCCTCGATGCGGATCTCGCCGTACAGCGCGGCGGTGAGACCGAACACCAGGGCGCCCTCGACCTGCGAACGAACGATGTCCGGCTGGATCGGCGCGCCGCAGTCGACGGTCGCCGCCAGGCGCTCGACCCGGATCCTGCCGTCGGTTGTCAGGCGGACATCGGCCACGATGCCGATGATCGAGGTGGCGTATTCAGCGAGGGCCAGGCCACGGCCGAAGCCCGTGCCCGTTCCGCTGGCGCCGGGGCGCCAGCCGGACTGCCTGCCCAGCGCCGAGAGCACCCGGCGATAGCGCGGCGCGTCGCGCAGCAGGTCCAGGCGCAGGCGCAGCGGGTCCTCCCCTGCCGCCAGGGCAATCTCGTCCAGCGCGCTCTCGATCGCGAACACGTTGTGGGAGTAGGCCACGGAGCGCCACACGCCGATCGGCACGTGGGTCTCCCGCGGTACCCAGCGGATGCGATAGTCCGGGAGCGCGTAGGGAATCGTCGTCAGGCCGCCGGTGAGCTGCGGGTCGGGCTTCGGTTCCGCCACGGGCGGCTTGCCCCAGTTGCTCAGCAGGGCGCCGGAGAGCGTCACGTCGAGGCCGGCAAGACGGCCGGCGCCGCGCCCCTTCGCGGCCAGCCCCGCACGCACCCGCATGAGCATCGCGGGACGGTAGTAGTCGTGCTGCAGGTCCTCCTCGCGGGACCAGATGAGCTTCACCGGCGCATTCACCGCCCGGGAAATCAGCGCGGCTTCGACGCCGAAGTCCGGCTGCCAGCGGCGGCCGAACCCGCCGCCGATGAAACCGCGCGTGATGCGCACCTTGCCCGGGTCGATGCCGAGCTGCTTCGCAACCTCGTTGCGCAGCCGCCCCGGCCCCTGGGTTGGCGCCCACAGCTCGCAGCCCCCGTCCCGGACCCAGGCGACGCAGCACATGGGCTCCATTGTCGCGTGGGCGAGGTAGGGCACGTCATAGGTGAACTCGAGCTGGCTGGGCGCGGCCGCGATGACGGAGGGCGCGTCGCCCCGCTCGCTCACCGGCACCCCGGCATCCCGGAGGCCGGCCTCGCGGCCAGCGCGCAGTACCTCGGTGCTGATGGCGTCGTTCGGGCCGGGGGCGAAGGTGGCGCGCAGGCGGACCAGCGCCCGGCTGGCCTGCCAGAAGTCGTCGGCCACGACGGCCACGGCCGACGGCAGGCGGACCACCGCGCGCACGCCAGGGCCCTCGAGTGCAGCAGGCTCGTCGACCGTCGCGAGGGCGCTACCGAACACGGGCGCGTGAGCGATGGCCGCCACGAGCATGCCGGGCAGGCGCACGTCGCTGCTGAACCCGGCAGTGCCAGTGACCTTCGCGGGAATGTCCTTGCGCGGCACATCGCGCCCGATCATCGCCAGCTCGTCGCGGGACCGGAGCCGGGCGTCGAGCGGCAATGGCAGTGCGGCCGCCGCTTCGAGCAGTTCGGCAAACGTCGCCTCCCGGCCGGACCGGGCGTGGCGCACGCGACTGCCCGCGGCGGCACACTCGGCCACGGGAACCCGCCACCGTGCCGCGGCCGCTCCGCACAGCAGCTCCCGGGCAGTGGCGCCGAGGCGCCGGAGCACCGGGTAGTAACCGCGCACGCTCATGCTGCGGCCGGTGGCCTGGAAGCCCTTCATCGGGTTGGCCAGGCGATCGTCCGCGCCGGTCTGGCGAACTTCGACCCGGGCCCAGTCCGCGCCCAGTTCATCGGCGAGGATCAGCGGCAGTGCGCTGTAGGCGCCCTGACCCAGCTCGGCCTCGGGCAGGGCGACACGCACCGTGTTGTCGGGCAGGATCTCGAGCCAGGCCGCAAGCTGGGGATCACCGAAGGTGGTCCGGGGCGGCGGGACGGCTGACGGCGACTGGGCAAATGCAGGCGCGGGAAATTCGATGCCCAGCCACAAGCCCGCCGCGGCCCCGCCGGCCACCTTGATGACACGCCGCCTCGTCACGACTCCAGCCTGCTTCATCGGGGCCTCACACAGCCCTCGGGGGCCTGAGACAGCATATGATTATAACAATATGATAACCTCCCCGAAGAGGTCCCGCCCCGCATGACGCCCGGTCCGAAGCCGCGGTTCGCCGTCCCGATTCTCTTTGCTGTCGTCTTCATCGACCTGGTCGGCTTTGGCATCCTCGCCCCGTTGACCCCGTTCTACGTGGAGCGGCTGGGCGCCCGGCCCGAACTCATCACCCTGATCATCGCCGCCCACCCGCTCGCCCAGTCCCTGGCCATGCCCCTGTGGGGTTCGCTGAGTGACCGGCGGGGACGGCGCCCCGTCCTGCTGGCCAGCATGTTCGGCCACGGCCTGGCCTACCTGCTGCTGGGCTGGGCTGACTCCCTCTGGCTCCTGCTGCTGGCCCGCGTGCTCAGCGGCGCGACGTCGGCGAACCTGTCCACCGCCTACGCCTACATCGCCGATGTCACCACGCCGGAAGAGCGTGCGGGCGCCATGGGCCGGGTATCCTCGGCCTTCGGTCTGGGCTTCGCCATCGGCCCCGCCCTCGGCGGCCTGCTGGCCGGCGGCACGACCATGGACGACGCCAACCTGGTGCGTCCCGCAGTCGCCGCAGCCCTGTTCTCCTTCAGCGCCTTCCTGGCCATCTTCATGTTCCTGCCCGAGACCCGGCAACTCTCGCCGGCCAGCAGCCCCCGGGCCGAGGGCTCGAGCCTGCTCGGCGAACTGGGCCGCATCGCCGGGCGGCCGCTCATTGCACGAATGCTGGTGATGGCCACGGTGGTGCTGGTCTTCATGTCCGTGCGCGAGTCCATTTTCCCGCTCTGGGCGAATCACGAGCACGGTCTCAATGCGCGCACGCTGGGCGCGATGCTGGCCTGGACGGGAGGCCTGATTGCGATGGTGCAGTTCTTCGGCATCGGCTGGCTGGCGCAGCGCTTCGGCGAGCTGAACCTGGTGAAGGGCGCCATCGTGTGCCTGATGCTGGGCTGGCTGGGCCTGACGCTGGCGTGGAGCGTGCCCACACTGCTGCTCGCGATGAGCATCGGCTCGTTCGGCACGGCCTTTTTCCAGACCAGCATGCAGAGCCTGCTCTCGAAACGGGCCGGCATGGCGGAACGCGGGGCCGTCCTGGGTGTCTACCAGTCGTCGAGCGCGATGGCGCGCTTCGTCGGCCAGGCGGGCGCCGGCACGCTGTACGGGCAACTCGGCGCCAACGCGCCGTTCCTCCTCGGCAGCCTGGCCATGGTGCCCGCCTTCGCCATCGCCACGCAGGTCGGCCGCCGGCTGAAGTCGGCGCCCACGGGCCAGGGTTAAGGGCATGCTGAACTACACGCTGCGTCGACTGGGCATTGCGATCCCGACCCTGTTCGTGATCGTCACCGCGGCCTTCTTCCTGATGCGGGCGGCGCCGGGCGGTCCCTTCGATGCGGAGGCGGACCTGGAGCCCGAGGTGCTGGAGAACATCCGCGCCGCTTACGACCTGGACAAGCCCCTGCTGACGCAGTACTGGCTGTTCCTCTCCCGGGCCGTGCGCGGCGACTTCGGCCCGTCGCTGGTCTACAAGGACTTCTCCGTCACCGAACTGATCGCCATCGGCCTGCCGGTGAGCATCACGCTGGGCCTGCTCGCCAAGCTCCTCGCGCTGGTGCTGGGCGGCCTCTCCGGCATCATCGCGGCACTGCGCCAGAACAGCGTCCTCGACCACACGCTGATGGGCTTCGCCATGACCGGCATCGCCCTCCCGGCGTTCGTCAGCGCGCCGATCCTGGCCCTGTTCTTCGGTCTCTACCTCAAGCTGCTCCCCGTGGCGGGTTGGAACGACGGCGCCCTGCCCAACCTGGTGCTGCCGGTGGTTGCGCTTGCCCTGCCCCAGATCGCCATCATCGCGCGACTCATGCGCGGCGGAATGCTGGAGGTCCTCCGCTCGAATTTCGTCCGCACGGCCCGGTCCCGGGGCCTCAGGGAGTCCACCGTCGTGTTCCGCCACGTGCTGCCATCGGCCCTGGTGCCCCTGGTGGGCTACCTGGGACCGGCGCTGGCGGGGATCATGACGGGCTCGCTGATCGTGGAACTGATCTTCAACCTGCCGGGCGTCGGACGGTACTTCGTCCAGGGCGCCCTGAACCGGGACTACCCGCTGGTCATGGGCGTGGTGATCATCTACGCGACGTTCATCATCCTCTTCAACCTGCTGTCCGACCTGGCCTACGCAGCCCTCGATCCGCGCGTGAGAAAGTCCTACCGGTGAGCACGCGCCCCGAACTGCTGGGCTCCGAAGCCCTGGCCCAGGCCGCCCGGGGCAACGTGTCGCGCTCCCTGTGGCGCCAGGCGGGCCGCCGCTTCACGCGCAACCGCGCGGCGATGGGCAGCGTGGTCATCCTGGCGGTCATCGCGCTGACCTCGATCCTGGTGCCGGTGTTCTGGCCCCACGGCATCGAGGATGCTTCCTGGGAAAGCATCCTGGTGCCGCCGGGCTTGGCCGACTGGCACTGGTTCGGCACGGACGCCAACGGCCGTGACCTGCTCGTCCGGACGTTCTACGGCGGCCGCATCTCGCTCACCATCGGCCTGCTCACCACGGTGGTCGCGCTGCTGATCGGCGTGACCTACGGCGCGGTCGCCGGGTTCGTGGGCGGGCGCACGGACGGCTTCATGATGCGCTTCGTCGACGTGCTGTACTCGCTGCCGCTGATTTTCTTCATCATCATCCTGGTCACGGTCTTCGGCAGGAACATCTTCCTGGTGTTCGTCGCCATCGGCGCCGTCGAGTGGCTCACCATGTCCCGGATCGTGCGGGGCCAGACCCTCACCGTGAAATCCAAGGAATACGTCGAGTCGGCGGTGGCGATCGGGTTGTCCCGGGGCGCCATCCTCCGGCGCTACATCATTCCCAATGTGCTCGGGCCCGTCATCGTCTACGTCACTCTCCTGATCCCGACGAACATCATCGTGGAGAGCTACCTGTCGTTCCTCGGCCTTGGCGTCCAGGAGCCCCTGACCAGCTGGGGGCTGCTGATCTCCCAGGGCGCCGGCCAGCTGGACAGCGCGCCGTGGCTGATCTTCTTCCCGGCCACCTTCCTGGCGGTGACCATGTTCTGCTTCAATTTCATCGGGGACGGACTGCGCGATGCGCTCGATCCCCGTGACCGGTAACGGCGCCAGCACCATGACGCCCGTCATCGAGTGCCAGCAGCTGAACGTCAGGTTCCGGACCGACAGCGGCCAGGTCACGGCGGTCAGCGATCTGGACTTCACCCTCAACGAGGGCGAGTGCCTGGGCGTGGTCGGTGAGTCCGGATCCGGCAAGAGCCAGACGTTCCTCGCCATGTTCGGGCTGCTGGCGCCCAACGGCGCGACCACCGGCAGCATCCGTTACCGGGGCACCGAGCTGCTGAACGCGCCCCGCGCCACCCTCGACGGCCTGCGCGGCAACCGGCTGGCGATGATCTTCCAGGATGCGCTGTCCGGCCTGACGCCGACCATGCGGGTGGGCGACCAGATGGCCGAGGTGCTGATGCGGCACCAGGGCCTGTCCCGGCGCGACGCGCGGACACGGATCATCGAGGCGCTCGAGGTCGTGCGCATCGCCGACCCCGAGCGCCGGTTCTCGGCCTATCCCTTCGAGATGTCCGGCGGAATGCGCCAGCGCGTGATGATCGCCATGGCGACCCTCTGCCGCCCGGAAGTGCTCATTGCCGACGAGCCGACCACGGCCCTGGACGTCACGGTGCAGGCCCAGGTGCTGCGTCTTCTCGACGGCTTGAAGCGGCACACGGGCACCTCCCTGGTCCTCATCACCCACGATCTCGGCGTCGTCGCCGGGCTCTGCGACCGCGTGCTCATCATGTACGGGGGGCGCGCCGTGGAGCTCGGGCCCGTGCGGGAGATCTTCCGGCGGCCGGCGCATCCCTACACCCAGGCCCTGCTCCGCTCCATGCCGAGCCTTGTCATCGATCCGGCCCAGGACCTCCCGGTGATTCCCGGCCAGCCACCGGACCTCGAGAACCTGCCCGCCGGCTGCGCCTTCGTCTCCCGCTGCCATTGCAGCGTGGACGCGTGCCGCTCCACGCGCCCGCCGTTCACCGCGGTGGGTACCGATCACGGCCGTGCGTGCCACCGCCTGCCCGGCGACATCCATGCCATCGGGGGCGCCGTCCCCGCATGACGTTGCCTGTACTCACCGTCGAGCACCTGTCGGTGCACTACTCGCTGCCCACGGGCGGACTGTTCCGCAACCGGCCACTCACGCTGAAGGCCGTGGACGATGTCGGCTTCGAGCTGCGTGCCGGCGAGACGCTCGGGGTGGTCGGCGAGACCGGCTGCGGCAAGTCATCGCTCGGCAAGGGCGTGCTGCAACTGGTGAAGGCCGCGGGCGGACGCGTGCTGTGGGAGGGCCGGGACCTGTGCGCGCTGTCGCCGGACGAACTCAAGCACTGCCGCAAGGACCTCCAGATCATCTTCCAGGACCCGCTGTCGAGCCTGAATCCCCGGATGACGATCGGCGAGATCGTGGCGGAGCCGCTGGAAGTGCATTTCCCCGAACTCGGGCGCGACGAGCGCCGGCGCCGCGTGGACGCCATGCTGGAGCGGGTCGGTCTCCGCCCGGAGATGCGCAACCGCTATCCGAACGAGTTCAGTGGCGGCCAGTGCCAGCGGATCAGCATCGCGCGGGCGATGATCTCGGAGCCGAAAGTGATCGTCTGCGACGAGCCCGTCAGTTCCCTGGACGTCTCCATCCAGGCCCAGATCTGCAACCTGCTGCGCGAACTCCAGCGCGACACCGGTATCGCGCTGCTGTTCATCAGCCACGATCTCTCCATCGTCCGCTACATGAGCCACAGGGTGCTGGTGATGTACCTGGGCCGGGTCATGGAGAGCGGCCGCCGGGAGGATTTCTTCGGCGCGCCCCGTCATCCCTACAGCCAGGCCCTCATCAGCGCGGTGCCGGTGCCCGACCCGGACCGCCCCCCCGCGGAACGCTCGCTGGTCCTGGACGGGGAACTGCCCTCGCCGCTGGACCCGCCGAGCGGCTGCGTCTTTCGCACGCGATGCCCGATGGCGGTGCCGGTGTGCATCACCCAGGTGCCCCCTCTCAGTGAGGCGGCACCCGGCCACGGCGTGGCCTGCCATCGCTGGCAGGAAACCGGCTAGAAAGGTACCGGACACTTAGTTTTGTTAGTTTCTTGAGTTGGCTGGGATTGCAACAATTCGAGAAACTGACAAAACTAAGTGTCCGGTAACTTTCGTTATGGCTGACACGCGCTGTTACATGATCGTGATCGCGGAGCTCACCGACCGGGAGCGCTTCCTGGCCGGGTATGCCCGGGTCGTTCCCTCCCTCGTCAGCCGGTTCGGCGGCCGATACGTGCTGCGTGGGGCCGGCGGACTCTTCATCGAGGGCGGCTGGGATGGACAGCCGAGCGCACTGGTGTCGGAATGGCCCGACCGCGATGCCGCCCTCCGCTTCTGGAATTCACCCGAGTACGCCGAAGCGAAACAGCTGCGCGAAGGCACAGGCACCTTTCAGGTCCTGCTCATCGACTCGCCACCCTGGAGCCCGCCATGACCGACGAAGATCCCGCACGCCGCCGTTTCCTCGGCCACCTGGCACTGGGCAGCCTGCTTTCCGCCACCACCTGGGCCGCGCCGCTGGCGGCCGAACCGGACCCGGAGAGAACCTGGCCCCTGCCCGACCGCTTCACGGGCATTCCGAGCGCCGCCGAGCCCAATAACGGGCTTTCCCCGCAACGCATCCCCTACCCGCCCTGCGACGAGAAGCTGAAGGCCGAGATCGATGCCGTGCTGGTGCGCACCGAGCAGATCTGGAACCGCCAGGAGTGGTGGCGGCTGCCGGAGGAGATCTGGGACCGGGAGGACAGCGCTCCCATCTACGTGGCCGAGGAACTCTTCGATGTCATGGTCGGCTGGGACATCCTCGACAAGTACATCTTTCCGCCGAAGAAAGGCCTGGATGCCTTCCGCTGGGGTTACTCGAACCTGTTCGTGAAAGAGCTGGCACCGGGCGTCGCCCTGGCGCTCTACGACCACTGGTTCGAGATCAAGATCCGGGTGCCGGGTCCCGTGGGCGTACCCCGCGCGGGTTTCGACCGCGTTTTGTCCATCTACAACAAGCGCGGCGACCGCTGGCGGCAGACGCTCTATGCCCAGTGCCCCCTCGGCCCGGACACCTACGTGCGGGCGATGCTCGAGAAACTCGTGCAGCCCGATTTCAAGGAGTGGTACGACGAAAGCCGCAAGTACAAGATCGATGACCCGCGGCTGAAGTAGGAGCGCCTTCAGGCGCGACCGGATTTCCCCTCCGTCGAGAGACTCGCGGACTCGATTCCCGACGGAGGGGAAATCCGGTCGCGCCTGAAGGCGCTCCTACCGGCCAGGTCAGCGGCGGATGGAGAGGTAGCGGGACGGATTCACGGCGCGCTGGTTCGGCTCGAAGCCCTTCACGTAGGGCTTCACGAGGTACCGGCGTCCGTAATAGAAGACGGGGATCACCGGCTCGTCCTTGAACAGCATTGCCTCGGCATCGGCCAGCAGCTTCAGGCGGACACTGTTGTCCAGCGTGGCATTGGCCTTCTTCAGCGCGGCGTCGTAGGCGGGGTTGCTGAACTTGGAGTAGTTGCCGGTGCTGCCCGTCTCGAGCAGCCCGAGGAAGCTGTAGGGGTCGTCGTTCGGCGCGAACCAGGTGTAGCGGAGCATCTGGAACGTCCCCGTGCGCGCATCCTTGTTCAGGCCATTGAGGTCGCTGGCCAGCGGCTGGGCCTCCACGCCGATCGCGCGCCACATCGCGGCCATCGCGACGACGATTCGCCGGTTCTCCTCCTGGCTCTCGTAGCGGATCTCGAACTGCACCGGCTTGCCGGGTCCGTACCCCGCCTCGGCCAGCAGCTTGCGCGCCTCGGCCAGCCGGGCCGCGGCGGGCTGCTTCGCCGCCGGCGCCTTGTAGCCCGCGACCGTGGTCGGCGTGATGGACCAGGCCGGCCGGTAGCCGGTGCCCAGGAACTTCTTCACGATGCCCTCCCGGTCGAGGGCCAGCGACAGGGCGCGACGGACCCGGGCGTCATTGAACGGCGGATTCGCCAGGTTCATGACGAGGTAGTTCACGGACAGCGACGGCGAGATCTTCACTTCCTTCGGCCGCTCCTTCATGAGCGCCGGCACGTCCTCGCCGGGGAAGTTGAACACCAGGTCCAGTTCACCCGCCTGGTAGCGGCGCAGGCTCGTGTCGGCGTTCTGGGTCGGGTAATACACCACCCGGTCCAGCTGGACCTCGCCCGCCGCGTAGAAATTCGGATTCTTCTCGATGGCGATGTAGGACTGGGGGACCACCTCAGCGAGGCGGTACGGACCGTTCGTCAGCATCTGCCCCGGGCGCGTCCATTGCCGCCCGAACTTCTCGACCTGCTTGCGGGGCACCGGCGCGCCCACGTTCGATGCGAGGTTCTCGAGGAAGTAGGCGGCCGGCGCCTCGAGGCGGTAGATGACGGTGCGCGGATCCGGCGCCTCGACGCCCAGGGACTCCGGCGGCAGCTGCCCGCGGACGATCGCCCGGGCGTTCTTCACCGGGTAGAAGAACGACGCAAACCGGGCGGCGGTGGCGGGTGTGACGAGGCGGCGCGCAGACCAGGCAAAGTCCTCGCTGGCCAGCGGCGAGCCATCCGACCATTTGAGGTCCGGCCGCAGCCTGAACGTGTAGGTGAGCCCGTCCGGGCTGATGGTCCAGGATTCGGCGGCGCCAGGGATCACCCTGCTCCGGGCGTCGAGCGTGGTCAGGCCCACGTTCAGGTCGTAGAGGACGGCGCCGGCGGTGTTGCCCTGGGCGATGTGGGGATCGAGGCTGTTGGGCTCGGCGGCGGTGCCGCGGTTGAGGGTGCTCGCCGCAGGAGCGGCGACCGCCGCGACCGGAATTCCCGCCAGCAACAGTGTCGCGGCTAAAGCCGCTCCTGCGGCGGCTCCGGCAGGACGACGAAACATCAGCGGCTCTTTCTCGTCAGGTGCACGTGATGGTGGTAGTGGTCGGCCCGGTACCAGGCCACGAGCCGCTCCACCGGCCGGCGCCGGCTGTCGAAGACCATCAGCCGCAGGTGCACCAGCGGCGCACCCACGGTGGTGTTGAGCAGTCCGGCCAGGCGGCCATCGGCCAGCGTGGCCGTGATCACCTGGTCGCAGGAGGCAATGTCCACGCCCTTGCGCTCCAGCAGCGTGAGCATGGGACTGTCGTTCAGCTCGTTGAGATCGAAGCGCACGTCAAGATCAGCGGGTATGTAGGTAACCACGTAGCCGATCGGCTCCTTGTTCAGGAGGCGCACGTGGGACGCGCGCTGCACGCGGGCGCCTTCGGCCAGGCGCAGGTCCTTGCGGGTTTCCGCGTCCGCGTCCAGCTCCTGAACCTCCGCGCGGGCAACACGGGTGTTCTTGCCCAGCCGCTCCACCTTGCGCAGCAGCTGCTCCATGTCACCAACCACCGGAGCGTCCGCCAGGTCCTCCACGACGAACGTGCCGCGGCCGGGCTGCCGCACCACCAGCTCCTCGTCCACCAGCATGTCGACGGCCTTGCGGGTGGTGATGCGGGAAACACCGAAGAGGTCGCACAGCTCGCCCTCGGTCGGCAGCCGCTGGCCGGGCTTGTAGGTGCCCTGGTAGATCCAGTCGCGGATCGCCGCGTAGACCTGGATATAGCGGGGGCTCCGCAGGGAGTTGTCCACGGGCTCCCGGACCCTCCCGGCGAGTCGATTTGCCACGGTCACAGGCCTGTCCGGCAGGCCAGAATGAGCCGGCCGCCAAGTTGTATTAACATCATAATCACATCATAACCCCAACTCAGCCAGGCAAGAGAAGCAAACCCCCATGAAGACCCCGACCGCGAACAGCCCGACCGAACCCATGGTCCGCGCCGATGGCACCTACCCCACCGTGGCACTGCGCCAGGAGGCCATTACCGCGGCCGTCGTCCAGACCCGTGTCCAGGGGGTCAGCGGCGCCAATCCGGGCCCGGACCTGAAACGCAATCTCGACTACTTCCTCGAGTGCATCGATATCGCCCAGGGCTACGGCGGCCGGAGCGACCTGTTGCTGTTCCACGAGTTCCCGATCACCGGCTTCTCCGAGTGGACCCGGGAGCAGCACTACGACATCGCCCTCGAGATTCCCGGTCCCGAGACCGAGGAAGTGGTGAAGCGGGCAAAGAAGTACAACTGCTACATCGTCTTCGGCACCTATGCAAAGGACCCGAAGAACTGGCCCGGCCACATCCTTCACGTGATGGTTATGGTCAAGCCCGATGGCAGCATCGTGCAGCACTGGAAGCAGCGGAACGTCCGCGGCATGTTCCCGGGCTCCGAGCAGTACACGTCGGTGATCTACGACGTGTACGACCGCTTCGTGGAAATGTACGGCGTCGACGCGGTGATCCCGGTGGAGCGCACGGACATCGGCAACATCGCCATGTCCGCCGTCCAGTTCGAGCCGGAACTGTTCCGCTGCATGGCGTTCAAGGGCGCGGAGATCATCTGCCGCGTGGCCACCGGTGGCTTCGAGTTCGACGACATGCGCCTGACCTCCTACCACAACAGCCTCTACACCATGATCGCGAACAACTCCGTCAGCACCCACGGGCGGAATCCGGGCTTCTTCGAGGACACGAATTTCGGCGGTCCCGGCCGGTCGGCGATCTTTGCGCCCCGGGGTATCGAGATGTGCAAGGCGGGCGTCTTCGAGACCAAGGTGCTGGCCCGGATCCCGGTCGCCGAGTTCCGGTCACGTCACCGGATCCCCGACCTGCACCTCAGCCTCTACAAGCCGGTCCTGGACCAGTACCAGGAACGCTACGCACCGGGCGGCTATATCGACTATATTCCCAAGGACAAGCGGGACGCCTTCCGGTATTTCCAGGAGCGGTCGCGCTGGACGCACTACTGGTAGCCGTTCAGGGCCGGTGAAGCCCCGGGCTGGACAGCTGCCGCTGGATCAGCAATTTGTGCCGATGTCTTCGTGGGGGAGACAGCGACATGCAGAAGGCCCGGACCAAGCTCACGCCGACCAGCACCCGCACGCGGGAGCAGCTGATCCTGGCCGGCGAGCGGCTTTTTGCCCTGCACGGGCTCGACAACGTGTCCCTCCGGCAGATCAACGCGGAGGCGGGCCAGCGCAACTCGTCCGCCTCGCACTACCACTTCGGGTCCAAGGACTCACTGATCACAGCCATCTATGAGTACCGGATGGAACGGCTCAATGTCAGGCGCAACGAGATGCTGGCAGGCCTCCCCCCCGCTTCCGGGCCGCGGCCCGTGCCCACCATGATCGGTGTGCTGATCTACCCGATGGTCGAGGAGATCGAGGGCTCCGACGGCGGGCGCCACTGCATCCAGTTCCTTTCCCAGTTGCTGAGCCACCCGATGATGAACCTGGTCAGCATGTGGCGGAGCCAGTTCGGCGAGAGCGTCGGCCAGGTCTACTACGCGCTCCGCACCGCGCTGCCCGACATTCCCGACGAGGTCTTCGGCCCGCGGTTCGGACTGCTGTGGGTGCTGGCCATCAACGCACTGGCCGACCGCGAGAGACTCAACGGCGGCGTCGCCGGACTGGTCAACCACGCGCTGCCCGTGCTCTACGTCAGCAACCTGGTGGATGCACTCACGGGCATGATCTCGGCGCCGGTCTCCGCGGCGACCGTCGCCGAGATCCGCGAACTGCGCGCCAGGGGCCAGCGGATCGCCTGATGCGGCCAGGCGACGCCGCCGGAGCTGCTGCCACTGCGAGCCTCGGTCCCTTCGCGTTTGCCGCGGGCTGGTCCCGCGGCAACGCCGCCACAGTCTGGCTGGCGTCCTTCTTCACGATCGGCCTTGCCGCCTTCATCAGCTTCCTCCAGCCTTACCTGCTGAACGAGGTGCTGCGGATACCCGTGGCGGAACAGGGCCGGCTCACCGGCAACCTGGGCTTCCTGCAGGAAATCGTCGTGATCGTGCTCGCCAGTTTCGCGGGCGCCTGGTCCGACCGGGTCGGACGCCGGCGCGTCTTCTGCCTGGGCCTGCTGCTGATGGGCGCGGGCCTGTTCATCTACCCGTTTGCGGCAGACACCCTGCAGCTGATGCTCTTCCGCCTCGTGTTTGCGGTGGGCATCGCCCTCGCGCCCCTCATGCTGAGCGCCTGCGTGGTCGACGCGATCCAGGAACGGTCCCGGGGCCGGTGGGTCGGGTCCAACAACCTGCTCCAGGGCTTCGGCGTGGTGGCCATGTCGCTGGGCCTGGCCCGGCTGCCCGGCTGGTTCGCCGAGCGGGGTGCCGACGCGCTGAGTGCCGGGCGCTACACCTTCTGGGTGGCGGCGGCGATCGCGGTCCTGGCCGCCGCGATCATGGCCCTGGGCCTGCCCGGGGTCGCGGCACAGAAGACGACGGCGGGCGAAACCCGGCTCGGCGCCAGCGTGCTCCAGGCCGCGCGCCTCGCCCGCTCCAATCCGCGTCTCGCCGTCGCCTACGGCGCCGCATTCATCGGCCGCGGCGACTTCGTGGTCATCGGCGCGTTCTTCTCGCTGTGGATCACGCAGGCAGGCATCGCAGCCGGCCTGACGCCGGCAGCCAGCGTCGCGCGCGGCGGCATGCTGTTCGGCATCCTCCAGCTGGCCGCCATGGGCTGGGCCTTCTTCATGGGCATGATCGCGGACAAGGTGGACCGCATCACCGGCCTGTGCCTGGCGCTGGGCCTGGCCACGGCCGGGTACCTGCTCCTCGGTGGGATCGACGACCCGTTCGGCCGCGGCTTCATTCCCGTGGCCATCCTGGTCGGCATGGGCGAGATCAGCGTCATCGTGGCCAGCGGCGCCCTGCTCGGCCAGGAGGCCCCGGCCGTCGGGCGCGGGCCGGTCATCGGGCTGTACAACGCCATTGGCGGCGTGGGCATCCTGTTCGCCACGCTCGCCGGCGGCTATGTGTTCGATCACCTCGGACCCACTGTCCCGTTTACCATGATGGCCATGCTGAATGCGGTGCTGCTGGGCGCCGCACTCCTCGTGCGGCGGCCCCGCCGGCCAGTCGCTACCGATTCACCAGAACAGGGCAGATCCTGATGAAACTTCGCAACCTGGGGTCCTCGGACCTCCGCATCTCGACCATCGGCGTCGGCTGCATGAATTTCGGCTCCATGTGCGACCAGGCAGCCACCGACGGGATCGTCGCCACCGCGTTCGACCTGGGCGTGAATTTCTTCGACGTCGCCGACATCTACGGCGGCACGCTGAACCGTTCCGAGGCCATGCTCGGCAAGGCCCTGGGTGCCCGGCGGACGGAGGCGGTCATCGCGACCAAGTTCGGCGCGAAGCTCGGCGGCGGCGGCGGGGCTGCCCCCGGCGGCGGCTCGGCCGACTACATCATGAAGGCGGTCGAGGCCAGCCTGACGGCCCTCGGTACCGACTACATCGATCTCTACCAGCACCACTTCCCCGACGCGGGCACGCCCGTGGAAGAGACGCTGAAAGTCCTCGACGCACTGGTCCGGCAGGGCAAGGTCCGCCACATCGGCTGCTCCAATTACACGGGAGCCCAGCTCACGGCGGCCTGCGAGGCCAGCGACCGCCTCAGGCTGACGCCATTTGTCGCCGCCCAGAACCGCTACAGCCTGCTGACGCGGGACATCGAGCAGGAACTGGTGCCGGTGTGCCTGGCCCGCGGCGTCGGGATCCTGCCCTACTTCCCGCTGGAGAGCGGCCTGCTGTCCGGCAAGTACCGGAAGGGCCAGCCGCTGCCGGAGGGCTCGCGATTCGCCAGGTGGCGCGGCGGCGGCACCTTCGCCTCGGAGGCCCGTTACGCCATCGTCGACAGGCTGGATGAGTACGGGCGCAGCCGGGGCCGGAGCGTGCTCGATCTGGCCATCGGCTGGCTGGCCGCCCAGCCGGCCGTCACGAGCGTGATCGCGGGTGTCACCCGCCCGGAGCAGCTGGCCCACAACGTCGCGGCGGGCAGCTGGGACCCGAGCCCGGAGCAGCTCGCGGCCATCCGCGCGATCGCCACGGGCTAGAAGCGGTACTGCACCTCGAGGCCCATGTCCCGGCCCCGCTTGGGACTCAGCGAGAAGATGCGCGGGTCCTTGTCGTTCAGGAGGTTCCCGTACTCGTTCACGGGATAGTTCACGTCCACCGTGCCGAAGTTCACGAAGTCCAGCGCCGCCAGCGGCGTGTCGTCGTCGGTCAGGTTGCGCACGTAGGCCGTGAACGTCCAGGCCTCCGTCTGCACGCCGGCCCGCAGGTTGAGCGTGAGGTCGTCGCCCAGCCACGAGAAGTTGTTGGCCTGGGTGAACCGCTTGGTGCTGTAGGCGTAGTCCACGTTGAGGAACGCCTCGGTGTCGGCCGAGACGGGCGCGGTGACGAAGCCGCCCAGGATCAGCGTGTGCTCCGGGATGTTGGGCACCTTCCTGCCGGACAGATTGCCGTCGCCCGTGAGCTCCTCGAGGATGGAGTCGGTGCCTTCGGTGTAGCGGGAATCGGTGTAGCCGTAGTTGGCGGTCAGCGACAGGTTTTCGGTGACGCGGAAGCTGGTCTCCAGCTCGACTCCGTCCACCTTCGACTCGCCCACGTTGCGGATGACGGTGGTTCGCAGGTAGGTGCCGGCGGTCTGCAGGATGCTCACGGTGGTGAACAGGCCCTGGTTTTCCCAGTCGATGTGGTAGACGGCCAGGTTCGTACTGAGCCGGCCATCGAGCCAGCTGGCCTTGGCGCCAACTTCGTAGGTCCACTGCTCCTCTTCCTTCACGATGGCCAGTGGCTCGGACAGGCAGGGAATCACTGGCAGCTGCTGGGGCGCAGGCGGCGGGGTGCACCCGTTCAGGCCCGCCTCCACGGCCACGGGTGCGATCCCCGCGCGGAAGAACTCCGTGTTCAGGTCGCCGGGCTTGTTGCCCTTGGCTGCCAGCGCGTACAGCGTGAGGTCCTCCGTCGGCCGGTAGCGGACGGTGAGCCGCGGCGTGGTGCTGTCGAAATCGAGGCCCACGCTGGCCGGCAGGTCGGGGCCGGTGAGCGCCCCGCCGCTCAGGTCCTTGGAATCCTCCGCGTACCGTCCTTCCAGGCTCAGCGTCCAGCGCTCGGCGAAGTCCCACTCGACACTGCCGTAGACGGCCTTGTTGGTCACGTCGATGAAGGTCGACGGGGGAAAAGCAGTGGTAACGGTGCCGGCGCCGAACACCACGCCGGGGCCCGGAAAGCTGCGCTGGTTGTTCTCCCGGTCCTGGTCGTACCAGTACACGCCGAGCGCCCCCCGCACCGGGAGGTCTGCCCGCGTGTCGAGCCGCAGTTCCGCCGAGTAGTCCTCGACCTCGCGGCGGTTGTCGAAGTGGAAGAGGCCCCACACGGCGCGGTTCTCCGTGTGGTCGAGGTCGAAGACCTGCTGGAAATCGTCGCGGTTCCATGACGCCCGGGACGTGACCGTGTAGCCGGATATGTCCTGCACGTACTCGAGCAGGACGCGATCCTGCTCCCGGAAGGTGCCCGGCTCGGTCGGCGGGATGACGAAGTCCGACGGGTTGGGGAAGTTGTTGGCGAGTATGTAGGTGACGCCGTTCGCGAGGTCGGGGATGTTGATCCGGTTCTCCCGGCCCTCCGCCCGGAATTCACCGCAGTACCAGCCCGTGCTGGTGGCGTACCAGGGCTCGCCCTCGGTGCCGGGGGCCGGCAGGTAGCAGTTGAGCTCGGGTGCGATCAGCGACGCGAAGTGGCTGTCCTCGCCCTTGGTGTAGCCGTATTTCAGGCTGACCTCGGCACCTTTACCGGGGCGCCACACCAGCTTGCCCAGCACGTCCGTCGTTTCCTCGACGCCCAGCCGGCTGTGGTCGCCCTCCTGGGGCGGATTGAGCAGGAACTGGCGGAACGGCAGCCGCACGTCCTGCTCGTAGCTGGCCTGGCCATCCTCGAGCTGGTTGTTCCACTGGCCACCGTACTGGCTCCAGTTCGCGGAGACCACGAAGAGGAGCTTGTCCTCGATGAGCGGGCCGCTGGCCCAGCCGCCGATGTTGTAGTCGTCGCTGGTGCCCGCCCGCGTGTTCACCTGCCCCTGCAGCGTGTCGGTGGGCTTGCGGGTGACGTAGTTGACGGCACCGGAGAAGGTGGCCCGGCCGAACTGCGCCGACTGGGGGCCGCGCAGGACCTCGACCCGCTCCACCGCGCTCGTGGTGGCGGTGGAGATGCTGCCCGACACGAACGTGCCATCGATGAAGTACGACGCGTTCGGCTCGCCGCGGCTGGCGGGCGCGCCCATGCCGCGGATGGTGGGGCGATCGATGTCCCGGCCCGTCTGGGCGAGGGTGCGGAAGCCGACGGTGAAATTGGCGATGTCGTAGTCGCTGTTCAGGCCCCGGCCCTGGAGCTGTTCCGAGGTGAACGCCGCGATGGAGATGGGCACGTCCTGGAGGGTTTCCTCGCGCTTGCGTGCGGTGACGATGATCTCGTCATCGACCGACTCCGGGACCTGGGCGGGCGCGGATCCCCACGCGCACAACAAGGTGGCCGATCCAGCGAGAGCTGGAAAGCAGTGCTTACAGTGCATTGGATCCCCCGATCCCCACCGCACTTAGCGACGCGGCGTGAGGGAATGTAATGCAAGAGGGCTAGCGGACGCCAGCCTGCTCGGCCGCTGCCGCCCGGAATGGCGCGAGGGCCGCCCACAGGGCCAGCGCAGCGAACGGGACGCTCAGGCAATTCACCAGGGCAATCGACTTGCCGACGGCCAGCGGGTCGCCGAAGACGTAGTCCGTGATCGCGCCGACCGCCGACGGGCCAATGCTGGCCGTCACCAGGTTCATCACCAGCATCCAGACGGCCGACACCTGCCCGCGCATCTGGTTCGGCGTCACGACCTGGAGGGCGGCCGGGGCCAGCGCCATCGACAGGCTCGCGAAGAAGATCAGCGGGCCAAAGAGTGCAACGGCCAGGTCCTGGTCCGTGACGAAGGCCGGGACGGCACTCAGGGGCAGGAGGCCCGCGGCGGCGAACAAGGCCACCCGCAGGGTTGCGTCGCCGTAGCCGCGCCGCTGCAGGAAGTCCGCCAGCCAGCCGCCCGTGTACACACCGAGCGGCGAGAGGATCGCCAGGATCCCGCCGAGGCGCAGCGCGGCCTCGGGCGGCGTAAAGGCGAGCACGCGCGTGAAGTACGCGAACGCCCACATGATTATCGACGTGATCGGCACCGCCAGCAGGGAGAAGCCGATGAAGTGCAGGAGGAACACCTTCCAGCGCTGCAGGGCATAGCGCAGGACCTCACCCAGCGGCAAACCGGCCTTGCCTGCACCAACGTTGCCGCGCCGGACCGGCTCCGGCACGGTCATCATCAGCAGCGCCACGAGGATCCCGGGCAAGCCGACGGCGAAGAACACCACCTGCCAGCCCTTGACGTCGCCCAGGACCGGCAGGGAAATCGGACCCGCCTTTGCCACCGCCTGGAGCACGAGGCCGCCAACGAGGAATGACAGGCCGGCGCCGAAGAAGGCGCCTGACTGGTAGACCCCGAGCGCCCGGCCGAGCTTCTCGCGGGGAAAGTAGTCGGCAATCATCGAATAGGCGGCCGGGGACAGCGCGGCCTCCCCCACGCCGACGCCGACACGGGCGAGGAACAGCCCCCAGAAACTCCGGGCCAGGCCGCAGACGGCCGTCATGATGCTCCAGACCAGGATGCCCCAGCCGATGATGGCGCGCCTGCTGTAGCGGTCTGCCCAGCGGCCGATGGGCAAGCCCACGGCGGCGTAGAACACCGCGAAGGCCAGGCCGCCCAGCAGGCCGAGCTGGGTGTCAGTGACGCCCAGGTCCTGCTTCAGCGGCTCGACCAGCATCGAGATGATGATCCGGTCGACGAACGAGAAGATGAACGCGATGACGAGGATGACGACCGCGTACCAGGCGACGGCCGGTCGCGGCCACGGTTCCGCGGCCGGGTTCTGGGTCTGCATGGTCATCCCCCCTGAAGTGCCGGGGCAGGATAGCGACTGGTGTCGATCAGGCCAAGCCGCCGCGCCAGGCGCCCACGGCCAGCCACCAGCAGGTGGCCAGCAGCGCCAGTGTGGCGATTCCCGCGGTCGCCTGGACGGCACGGAACTGGAGCCAGCGCGGCCGGCGCACGTCGAAAGCGGCGCCGGCGAAGACGCCGGCGATGAACCCCGTGAGGTGCGCCACGGCATCTGTCTGCGCATCGCCGGTGCCGATATAGGCGAGCAGGACGGCCGCGCCGATGAGTGGCGCATAGCGCCGCGCCCAGCTCGACGTGCGGCGCGCTTCGGCGCGCCACATCAGTGCGGCGATCAGGCCAAGCGCGGCGAAGACGCCAGTCGAGGCGCCGATCGCGCGGTGGGAGGCCGGCAGCAGGAAGAGGTCCAGGCCATTCCCCGCGCCTGCCGCGAGCAGGATCGTGGCCCAGGCGACCCCCGAGCCCAGGAACTGTCCCGCGAAGGCGCCGAAGAACGCACCGAAGAACAGGTTCGCCACCAGATGCCCGGCGTCGCCGTGGAGGGTCAGCGCGGTGAATACCCGCCACCACTCCCCCCCGCGGAATGCCGCCCCGTCCAGGCTGCCGGCATTGAGCCAGTCGATGCCGAAGGCCACGCGGCCCTGCACCAGGAAGGCCGCGATGAGCACCAGGACGTAACCCGCCACGCCAGGGAGGCCATAGCCGTGCAGCGTCAGCCCGGGCCTCGGGGGGGTGCGCCGGTTCTCGGCCGCGTACAGCCGGAGTTCTTCACGCGCGCGCACAGCGTGGTCGGCGGGGACCAGCAGCAGGGCGGCGTTGCGCGGTCCGTCGGCGATCAGGTGCGGAATGCCGAGGGCATCGAGCACCAGCGCCTGCTCGTGGCACTCCCACCGGCGGCGGGTCTGGAAGACGATGGTCCAGTCGTGCGTGTCCATGGCTTCGGCAGGCGTCAGGGGCCGCGCCTGCCCTTGATGTACGTCGCGATCTCGATCAGGTCGGCCTCAGGAAGCCAGGCAAACCCCGGCATCGGGCGCCCCTCGACGGATTCCGGATCGCCGGGCATGCGGCCCACCTTCAGGAAGGCCACCAGCTCCGGCACCGACTTCCGGCCGACGAACGCCGACCCCACCAGGGTGACCCCGAGGCCTTCGACGCCTTCCAGCGCGGCACCGTGGCAGGCGACGCAGTTCAGGACGAATTTGTCATTCTCCTCCATGCCGTCGCCGCTCGCGATCGCGGGGACGGCCATGAGTACCGCGGCAACCAGGCAGCCGGGGAAAGTCCGGCTTCCCATCATCAGTACACCCGCACGTCGGGAATGTTGAACAGGGACTTCCATTCCCGCGCGATGAGGAGGTCCATCAACCCGGACGGCTTGCCCTCCTGCTTCTTCTCCATCTCGTCGTGGAGCGTGATCAGCGCCTGGTCCACCCCGGGACCGAACAGGTAGCGCAGGTACTCCATCGGCACGCGGGGTTCGCTCTCGTCAAAATCCCCGCTCTCGTCGAAGCGGCTCGGCAGCATCGGGGGCACGTAGTAGACATTCGGCCCGGTGCCGAATTCCGGGTGCAGCGGCAAGGCAACCTTCCACTCGTACACCAGCTTCGCGATCGGGCCGCCGTCGTCCTCGAGGAAGCCGACGAAACGCAGCCGGCCCGGGCACTGGCGGGCGCACGCGGGCGCCACGCCCTGCTCCACCCGCGGGAAGCAGAAGATGCACTTCTGGGACTTGCCCTTCACGAAGTTGAAGTAGACCTTGTCGTAGGGGCAGGCCTTGTTGCACTGGCGGAAGCCCTGGCACTTGTCCTGGTCCACCAGCACGATCCCGTCCTTCTCGCGCTTGTAGATGGCGCGCACCGGGCAGGCCTCGAGGCAGGCCGGCTTCGTGCAGTGGTTGCAGAGGCGCGGCAGGTAGAAGTGGTAGTTGTTCGGGTAGTCGCCGGAGCTGGAATCCTCGTCCCAGTTGGAGCCATAGCTGAGGGGCTGGTCGGCCTCGAGGTGGCCGCCGGCCCCCTTGAAGTAGATCTCTTCCACGTTCAGCTTCACGGGATGCCCGAAGTCCTCCGGGGGATGCAGGTCGCCAAACTGCAGCTTGCCGTTCTTCCAGCCGGACCGGGCGCCCTTGAACTCCCACTCCTTCGGATACCCGCGGCCGGGCTTGGTCTCCACGTTGTTCCAGAGCATGTACTCCTGCCCCGGCTCGTCGGTCCACAGCGACTTGCACGCGGCCGTGCACGCCTGGCAGCCGATGCACTTGTTCAGGTCTATGACCATGGCAATCTGCCGGTCAGTCATGGCACATCGTCTGTGGGCCCGTCGTCTGTGGGCGCGTCGACGATCGTGGCGAGCTGCCAGTCGTAGTCGCCGATGACAAAGTCCCGCACGGCCGCCACGACCCGCGCGTACAGCGACCCGGGAGCCAGCTTGTCCACGTTCCCGGCGAACGGTGGCACCCACCCTGCCAGGTGGCGGGCCGCGAAGTCGGCCTGGGCCAGCTGGAACGACAGGGCGTCCCCGTCGCTGGCCGCCTGGGCCTCGCGATAGCACAGGTAGTGCATGAACTCGAGCTCGACGGACAGGTGATCCGGTTGCCACGCAAACTTCCCGTCGAGCACGTAGCCGAAGTACTCGTAGAAGCGGACGACTTCCTCCCGGGTGCCGGCCCGCTGGCCGGTCTGGAGGTCCTCCCGGATCGGGACCGGCGGGCCCTGGCTGCCGACTTCGAAAAGCCCGCTGTACTCCGCCTGCAACCGGAGCAGCTCGGCGCCGCCGACCTCGGCCAGGAGCGGGTCCAGGGCACGGGCGTGGGGCACCGCGTCGCCCAGCCCGATCCTTTCGCGGAGAGCGGGCCGCGGGTCGACCTCGTGGGGCGACGCGACCAGCTCCGAGCACGCTGCGTAGCACAGGCACCGGAGCGCCGCCGTGTCTGCAGCCTGCCGGCCCGCCACGCTCCGTCCGGGGCCGCTGGCCACGGACAGCGGCTCCGTCCCGTTCTCGCCGGTGATCGACATTGGTTTCGTCATGCCGCCGCGGCCCGCCTGCCCGTGTCGGGATCCGCGCGGGCGAAGTCGCAGGTGAAGTCCCGGTAGGTCTGATTCGGCGCGTAGGCCAGTGCGCGGTAGCCGAGGTGGCCATAGTCCCCGGCCATGGTGGTGGGCTTGATGAGGCCCGCCGAGCACACTACCGCGCTGAAGTTCTCCCCGGTGCGGTACTGCATGGGGTCCCAGCCGTGGTAGGAAAAAATCATCCCGGGCTGCATGCCGGCGGTGACGTGGGCCTGCGCAAAGAACTCGCCTGCCGGGTTGAAGATGCGGATCAGGTCACCGTCGACGACCGCGCGGGCCCCGGCGTCCTGCGGGTTCACGTACACATCGGGCTCGCCTCGCTGCAGGGAGAGCAGCAGGGGATCGTCGCGCCACATGCTGTGGATGCTGTGGCGGGCATGACCCATCAGCATCCGGAGCGGGAATCCCTTGTTTTCCAGCGGTGCGCGGTGGGCGGGCAGCGCCTCGTCGAACCTGATGAACCACTCGTGGTCAATGTAGAACTGCTGCCGGCCCGTGAAGGTCTCGTAGGGCTTCTTGTCCCGCACGCTCTCCACGATCTGGTGGTGATACGGCGAATCCTTGTGTTCCCAGGCAGACGTTTCGGAGTGGTCGACGCGGATGATGCCCCTGGCCGCCAGTTCGGCGAAGGACACCTTCGGAATGCCCGGGGTCGTGTTGATGATGTACTGGGCGACGTCCTTCACGCTGCGGATGCGGCCATCCATCGTGTAGTAGTCGTACGTGCGGGCGTAGTCACGCCGCACCGACCGGCCGTCAACCTCGTCGTGCACGGCTGAAACGCTGCGCGCCTTCGCCCGGCGGGAGATGGCCTCAGCGAGACGCCGGTTGGCCTCCCAGTCATCCACGCACTCACCGAGGGGCGGAACCGCGATGTCGAGCACCTGGATGTACGGTATCCGCGACTGGAGCATCAGGTCAGCGCGCTCGTAATGATGGGCGATCGGCAGGATGTAGTCGGCGTTGTGGGCCGTCACGCCCATGTCCGGCGCCAGGACCACGATCATCTCCAGCTTGTCGAAGCCCTCCCGCCGCCACTGCTTCGACCCCGCCCGCCAGTTGGCGCCGTTTTCGCCGGCGAAGATGGCCATGCGCCAGCCGGCCCCGCTGTAGTCGGGGAACCAGTCTTCCCGGATGCTCTCCTTGTAGTACCTGTCGTAGGTGTCGGCGAGTTCGTCGCCGTACATCCTGCGGTTCAGCTCCTTCAGGCCGGCGTGGTCGTAGTCCCACGTCGTGCTGGAAATCATGCGCAGGGCCGGGCCGATGTCCGCCGTGGCGAAGCCGCCAATGCCGCGGACCTTCGGCGCATTACCGAACTGGATGCCGCCGCCCTCGTTGCCCACGTTGCCGGTCAGGGACAGCATCAGCAGCATGGCCCGCTGCAGGAGGTCGCCGTGCTGCCACTTGCAGGCGGCATACCCCGTGTAGATCATCGCAGGCTTCGCCGCGGCGAACATGCGCGCGGTCTTGCGGATCACCGCGGCGCTGACGCCGGTCACCGCGGCCATGGCCTCCGGCGTGTGCAGGGCCGCGCGCTGCTTGAGCAGCTCGAAGACGGTGGTGACTTCCACGTCGCCGTCGAGCGTCCTGACCCGCCACTTGCCCTCGAGAACCGGCCTGATCGCACCCAGGTCAAGCGTCTCGAACCGCCGGCGGTCGCGCCCCATCGGCTTGTCGGCAAGACCCGTGCCGGGCGCCTGGATGATGCCATTGGTGACCTCGTCCCACAGGTAGTAGACGTTCTCGCGCACCGCCAGCTTGCCGACGAGGTTGAGGTGTTCCTCGCGCAGGAATTCCCGGGTGTCGAGCCGCACCAGGAACGGCATGTCGGTCTGCTCGCTGATGTAGGCGGTGTCGTACAGCTTCTCGGCGAGGATGACGTCGACCATCGCCATGGCCAGCGCCGTGTCCGTTCCCGGCTTCACGTTCACCCAGTGATTCGAATGGAGCGCCGTGGGCGTGAACTCGGGCGAGATGGCGATGACCTTCGTGCCGTTGTACCGGGCCTCCCAGAAGAAGTGCGCGTCCGGGATGCGGGTGACCGCCGGATTGCTCATCCACACGAGCACGCAGCGGGACTTGAACACCGAGGCCATGGTGTCGCCGGTGTAGACCTGGCCCAGCGTCATGTAGACGCCGGTGGGCAGGTCACCGACGCCGGAATAGAACTCCGGCACTGTCACGCCGGTGATGTTCGCGAAGCGGGACAGGCTGGCGGATGACGCCAGCTTCACCGACATCTGCGTGCCGCTGCCGTAGGTGATGCACTCGGGGCCGGCGGTGGTGGCGAGGTCGAGGAACTTGTCGGCAATGGCGTCGGTGGCATCACCCCAGGAGACGCGCTCCCAGCGCCCGCTACCCCGCTCGCCGACGCGCTTCATCGGATACAGGATGCGTTGCGGCCCGTACATGTACCTGGCGTGACGCAGGCCCTTCTGGCAGCCGCGCGGGCCGTAATCCGGCACGTCGTCGCCCGAGGACGCGTACATGCCCTGCTGCTCCTCCCGCCAGACGATGCCGTTGCGGATGTAGACGTTGAAGGCGCAGGTGCCCGCGCAATTGGTGCCGTGGGTGCCGTGGGCCACCCGGTCCCACGTCCACTTGTTCCGGAGGAGGTCCTCGAAACGCCGGTACGCCGGCACGGCGACGTCCGGGCCTGCCGGGGCGGCGGCCACCGATGCATAGCGCGTGGTCAGGGCGGCCGTCGCCGCCAGGCCCTGGAGTACGACGCGTCGGCTGGCAGTGAATTGCATGGGGTCGGCAGCGTACCGCGGTCCGCGGGCACGCGGTTGAGAATTATCACCGCTCGCGGCCGTGGCTGCCGCGTCTGGCAAGATACCCCGGTGATCTCCTACGAGGAAGCACTGGAAGTCCTGCGGGCAGGCGCGGCGCCGCTGCAGCGACGCACCGCGACCCTGGCGGCGGCGGCCGGCGAAGTCGCCGCGGCCGCCGTCGGTGCGCGGCTGATGGTGCCCGGATTCGCCAACGCGGCAATGGACGGCTTCGTCCTCCGCGCGGCTGCCACCGGCACGGCCTCGCCCGCCACGCCCGTTCGCCTTCCCGTCACCGGGATGATCGCCGCCGGCAGCGCACCGCCGGACGCTGGCGGCCTGGCAGATTCCGGCGAGCGGGCCTGGGAGATCCTGACCGGCGCGCCCGTTCCCGCAACGCTGGATGCCGTCGTGCCTGTCGAGAGGATCACGCGGCTGGAGGCGCGGGACGGGCTGCCACCCGGCATCGGGATCACGAGCCCCCTGCGGCCGGGCCAGAACGTGCGCCGGGCCGGGGAGGACTTCGTGGTCGGGCAAACGGTCGTGGCCGCGGGCACCCGGCTGGCGCCCCACCACCTGATGGGCCTCGCCGCGTGCGGCGTGGACGAGGTCGACGTGGCGCCGAGGCCCCGCATCGCCGTGCTCACCACGGGCAGCGAACTGGAGACCCGCGGCGCGGAACTCGCTCCCGGGCGGATCCGCGACGCCAACGGGCCCTACCTGCGTGCGCTCCTGCCCCTGCTCGGCGTCGACCTGGTGGCGATGACCACCGCCGCCGACGACGACGACGCTCTGCGCGACCTGCTTCGGCAGCTGGCCGGCAAGGCAGACCTGGTCCTCACGACCGGCGGCGTATCCGCCGGCCGCCTCGACCTGGTCCCCGCCGCGGTCCGGGAGATCGGCGGCGACATCCTCTTCCACCAGGTCGCCATCCGGCCCGGCAAGCCGCTGCTCCACGCCCGCCTGCCCGGCGGCGCCCTGCTCTTCGGCCTGCCCGGCAATCCGCTGGCGGTCGCCGTGGGCATGCGCTTCTTCGTGATCCCCGCCCTGCGCGCGCTGCAGGGCCTCGCGCCGGAACAGCCCACCCCGGCCGTCACGACGGAAGCAGTACGGGGCCGGGGGCAGCTGCGCTTCTTCGCGAAGGCGCTGGCCGACGTGGATGCGTCAGGCCGGCGCCGCGTGCGGCTGCTGCCGGGCCAGGAATCATTCCGGATCGCCCCGCTGCTGCAGGCGAACTGCTGGGCCATCGTTCCCGAGGGCATCGGGGAGATTCCGGCGGGTGGCGTGCTGCAGACCCTGCCGCTCTACCCCGACGACTCCACCTGCCCGTAGGAGCGCCTTCAGCCGCGACCGGGCGAACGCCGCAGCCCGACGGTCAGGAGGATGAAGTCAGCAATGGCCGTGACGTCATCCCGGGCCAGCACGGGCAGCGACTCGCCCGGCAACGGCACATCGCTGACGATGGCGACCACGCCCGGTGCGCTGCTGGCAATCGCAGGCGCGGGTGCCGCGGCGCGCCGCAGTTCAAGCCGCGGGTGACTGCCAGACTTCCAGCCCTCGACCAGGACGAGGTCCGTGCCCGACATCCGGCGAAGGAGCTCATCGAGCGTGGGCTCGTCCCTGCCGCCCAGTTCCTGGATGTGCGCCACGCGCCGAGCCGACGCCACGAGCACTTCGGTGGCGCCGGCGGCGCGATGCAGGTAGCTGTCCTTGCCCGGGTGATCGATATCGAAGTCGTGGTGGGCGTGCTTGACGGTGCCAACGTTCCAGCCGCGGGCGACCAGTTCGCGCACCAGGTCGACGATCAGGGTGGTCTTGCCGGCGTTCTTGTAGCCGGCGATGCCGAATGGCCGCGGCGGCTGGAGCCGCCGCGGCGTCTCGTTGCTCAGGTCGGAAGCCCCGGGACGACTCAGACCTTCTTCGCCCAGACGCTGCACCAGCCTTTGCTGGCGACGAGCTTGCCGGGGAAGATCGCGCAGGGGCGATGCGCGTCGCCGGCCTTGCCCTGGATCTGCGAGCAGTTGGAACAGTTCTGGTCCGGGGTGAAACGCGCGGCCAGCGGATTCTTGCGGTCGACCTTGCTGGCGTCATCCACGTACAGCAGCGCCTTGGCGGACGGATCGTCCAGCGCCAGGTTCGGCAGGGCAGCCTGCGCCGACGCGGTGTTCAGCATGGCGGCATCCAGCAACGCGGCGCCGGCCGGGACTGCGATGGCCACCTGGGCAAGAAAGCGGCGCCGGCTAACTTCGGGCTTGTTCACGGGCAATTCCTTATGTCAGTGATTGCGGTCAATTGGCGGGGTACTTTGCGCCCGGCAGTCTAGCAACGCGGACCGTGAATCGCACCTGAAAAGCCGGGGCCGGAGCGTCCGGGAAAACCCCTACCGCCGGCGCGCGGGCTTCAGCGCAACACGAAGCGGAAGGTGCGGCACGCCGTGGAGCGAACCGGTTGCTGGCCCACCCTGGCCGGCGTGAAGCGCGCGGCGCTGATGGCATCCAGCACGGGCTGGTTGAACACGGCATCGCTGGACGCGCGCACGGCCGGTTCGCTGACCATGCCGCGCTCGTCCAGCGTGAAGCAGACCATGACGCGCCCTTCCTGCCGTGCAGCCCGCGCGGCCCGGGGATAGACGGGCTGGGGGAGAAGCACCGGCTGGGGCTCCGCCAGGTCGCCAGGAAGCCCGGACGGGGTGTCGTCGGCGGTCGACCGGGCCACGAGTGAATTGTCGGCCCGCCCGACCAGGATCTCGCCGGACACCTGGGCGCTCGCGGTGGACGGAGCGGTGGCGAGGGCCGCGATCCCCAGCAGGGCCGCCAGCGGCAGTGTCGCCGTGAACCGCCGTCTGGCCAGCCAGGACCGTCGCCACAAAGCCATGCGTACCCCCGGCGCGAGTATAGCCACGGCGGTTACAAAAAGTTACAAAGCAGATGCGGCAGGTCGGGTCCTTTGGGTCCGCGAGCGGGTTATCGTTCCCTCTGAAATCAAGGGATTTTGCATGGAACTCGTCGCGACCATCACCCGCCGACCCTGGATCATCGCCGTTGGCATGACGGTCCTTGTCGTTGCCTGGCTGGCCTCCGGATTCTTCAGCGGTGAGCCGGCCAGGTCTGCCAGTGGAACGGGCGGCGCGGATGCGACTCGCGCCGGCGCAGCAACCGCCCGCGTCCAGATCCGGGCGCAGCAGGCAGAGCCCGTGACCCGCACCATCAGCGTCTACGGCCGGACGGCGCCGGCACGCTCCGTCGACTTGAAGGCCGAGACGAGCGGCCGGGTGGTCGCCCTCGGGATCGCACGGGGCGAACCGGCCTCGGCGGGCCAGCCGCTGGTCAAGCTCGACCTCCGCGACCGGCAGGCGCGGCTCGAGCAGGCTCGCGCCAGCGTCAGTGAACACCAGTCGGCCTGGGAGGGGCAGCAGGAGCTGAAGCCCCAGGGCTACATCTCCGATACGCAGCTGGCCGAAACGCGGGCCAAGCTGGAGGGCGCCCGCGCCGAGCTGCTCCGGGCCGAGCTCGACCTGGAGTACATGAACGTCCGCGCGCCCTTCAACGGCACGGTGCAGGAACGCGCAGTCGAGGTCGGCGACTACGTCCGCGCCGGTGATCCGGTGGCCACGTTCGTCGACAACACCAGACTGATCGTGACTGGCAGCATCGCCGAGCAGGACGCCGGCTTCGTGAGCGTCGGTGGCACGGCCACGGCGGTGCTGGTCACCGGCCAGGAGGCCAAGGGCCGCATCCGCTACCTGGCGCCCGTGGCGGAGGAGTCGACCCGCACGTTTACCGTCGAGCTCGAGATTCCCAATCCGGGCGGCAAGCTGCCGGCGGGTGTCACGGCGGAGATGCGGATCCCCGGCGGCGAGGTGCTCGCCTACCGGGTTGCGCCGTCGCTGCTGACGCTCGACGCCAACGGCGACCTCGGCATCAAGACGGTGGATGACGCCAACCAGGTCGCCTTCCACAAGGTGGAAATCGCGCACTCGGAAGCGAACGGGGTCTGGGTCACCGGGCTGCCGGATACGGCCAACATCATCGTGGTGGGCCAGGGCTACGTCTCGGCAGGCCAGCCCGTGCAGGCCGTCGAGGCCCGGCCGGAGACGGCGCTGGCCGCCGGCGTCCGTGTCGGCGTCGGCGCAAGCAGGGCCCCGGCCGCCGCCCAATGAATGCCCTGATCGACCTCTGCGTCAGCCGCAGCCGGGCTGTGCTGGTGGCTCTCGCGGTGCTGCTCTTTGCCGGCGGGGCCGCTTACCGCAGCCTGCCCAAGGAAGCCCAGCCCGACGTGGACTTCCCCTTCATCAGCGTGGAAGTCCTGCTGGACGGCGTGGCGGCGGAAGACGCCGAACGGCTGCTGGTGCGCCCGCTGGAACAGCAGTTGCGGAACATCGAAGGGCTGAAGGAGATGATCGCCTCGGCCACGGAGAACCGGGCCTCGGTCACGCTGGAGTTCGGCCCCGAGGTGGACGTGGACCAGGCCCTGACGGACGTCCGGGAGCGCGTGGACCAGGCCAAGGCGGAGATGCCCGAGGACGCGCGCGAACCGACCGTCAACGAGGTCAAGTTCTCACGCTTTGATCCGATGCTGGTGATCAACCTGGGCGGCGATCTCCCCGAGCGCACCATGAACGCGATCGCCACGGACCTGCAGGACCGCCTGCAGGCGGTCGACGGCGTACTCGAAGTAAACATGGTCGGCATCCGCCAGGAAATCCTGGAGATCGTCGTCAACCCGCTCAACCTGGAGAGCTATGGCCTTTCCCCTGCCGACGTCCTGAACTTCGTCCAGCGCAACAACCGCCTGGTCGCCGCGGGCTCGCTCCAGTCCGAGCAGGGGCGCTTCGCCGTCAAGGTGCCGGGCGTCATCGAGACACCCGAGGACGTGCTGAACCTGCCGATGAAGGTGGATGGCGAGCGCGTCGTCCGTTTCCGGGACATCGCCGAAGTGCGCCGCACCTTCAAGGACCCCGAAAGCTACGCCCGCCTGAACGGCGAGCCCGCCGTCGGCATCCGCGTCGTCCAGCGCAACGGCTCCAACATCCTGAACGTCGTCAGCGCGGTGAAGGTCGCCGTGGCCGAGGCGCAGAAGGACTGGCCCGAAGGGCTCTCCCTCACCTACAGCCGTGACAAGTCGGTCCGCGTCCAGGAGGACATCAACCAGCTGGTCAACGACGTCGTCGTGGCCGTGCTGCTGGTGGTGATCTGCCTGATCGGCATCCTCGGCCTGCAGAACGCGCTCCTCGCCGGCATCTCTATCCCCGGCTCCTTCGCCGCCGCCTTCGTGCTGCTCGCCGCGACCGACATGACGATGAACCTGGTCGTGTTCTTCGGCCTGATCATGTCGGTGGGGCTCGTGGTGGACGGCGCCATCGTGGTCGTCGAACTCGCCGACCGGCGCATGGCCGAGGGCCTCGATCGCCGGGTTGCCTACGCCGAGGCGGCCAAGCGCATGGCCTGGCCGATCTTCGCCTCCATCGCCGCCACCATCGTGGCGTTCCTGCCCCTGGTCTTCTGGCCGGGCATCATCGGCAGCTTCCTCCGCTACATGCCCATCGTGCTGATCTACACGCTGGCGGCGTCCCTGGTGATAGCGATGTTCGTCGTCCCGGCGCTCGGCGCGATCTTCGGCCGGAGCGGGCATATCAGCCCCGACGCGCGGCACCAGCTGATGCTCGCCGAGACCGGCGACCTCCGGCAGATCCACGGCGGCACGGGCCTGTACCTGCGCGCGGTGACCGCCGCCATCGACCGGCCCTGGATCACGGCGGGCAGCGTCACCGCCTTGCTGCTGGCCGTCTTCCTGGCCTATTTCGCCCTGGGACGCGGCGTGACCCTGTTCCCCAACGTGGACCCCGAGCAGGGCAGCGTCGACATCCGGGCCCGCGGCGACCTGTCGACCCAGGAGAAGGACCGGCTCGTGCGGGTCGTCGAGGAGCGGGTCTACGGGGTCAAGGGCATCAAGCACGTCTACGTGACGTCCGGTGCGGGCGCCAAGGGCTCGTCACCCGACCAGATCGGCGCCATCAGCCTCAACTTCGAGAGCTGGCGCGAACGCCGGCCGGCGGCCGAGATCATCGCGGAGATCCGCAGGCGGACGGCCGACATCGCGGGCATCGTCATCGAGCCGCGCCTGCCGCAGGACGGGCCCATCCAGGGCAAGCCCCTCAACATCGAGGCGTCGGGCCAGTCCCTGGACGCCCTGCGGGATGCGGTGAACAAGCTGCGTACCTTCGTCGCGACCATTCCCGGCGTGATCAACGCCGAGGACACGCGGCCCCTGCCGGGCATCGAGTGGCGCATGGAAGTGGATCGCGCCCAGGCGGCCAAGTTCGGCGCGGACGTGTCGCTGGTGGGGAACATCATCCAGCTCGTCACCAACGGCATCAAGCTCGGCACCTACCGGCCGGACGACTCCGACGACGAACTCGACATCCGCGTGCGGTTCCCGTCGGACGATCGCAGCCTGGACAAGCTGGCCGCCCTGCGCATACCCACCAAGTCCGGCAACGTGCCCATGGGCAGCTTCGTCAAGCGGGAGGCTGCCGAAGCCACGCGGACCATCATGCGCACCGACATGCGCCGCACGATGCTCGTGCAGGCGGACCTGGAAAAAGGCGTGCTGATCGAGCCCGTGCTCGACCAGGTGCGTGCCGCCCTGCCCTCCCTCGACCTGGACCCCGGCGTCCAGCTGCGCTTCAAGGGTGGCGCGAAGGACCAGCAGGAGACCGCCAGCTTCCTTGGCAAGGCCTTCCTGGTGGGGCTCGGGCTGATCGCGCTGATCCTCGTCGCCGAGTTCAACAGCCTGTTCCAGCCGCTGCTGGTCCTCACGGCGGTGGTTTTCTCCACCGGCGGCGTGCTCCTGGGCCTGCTGGTGACCGGCCGCCCGTTCAGCCTCGTCAACTGCGGCATCGGCACGATCGCCCTCGCCGGCATCATCGTGAACAACAACATCGTGCTCATCGACACCTACAACAAGCTGCGGGAAGCCGGCATGGCCGCCCGCGAGGCGGTGCTGCGGACCTGCGCGCAGCGGCTGCGGCCGGTGCTCCTGACCAAGGTGGTGATGATCCTCGGCCTGCTGCCCATGGCCCTGAAGCTCAACATCGACATCCTGGACCGCAAGGTGTTCATCGGCGGCCCGAGCGGCCAGTGGTGGGCGGAAATGGCCACGGTGATCATCGGCGGGCTGATCTTTGCCTCCATCCTCACCCTGGTCCTCACGCCGAGCATCCTGATGATCCAGGCGCGCATGGGCGAGTGGTTCGCAGGACGGCGTGTAGAAATGGGGACAGATTTATTTTCAGGAGACTCCGCAGCCCCTGGAAAATAAATCTGTCCCCTTTCCTCGGGATATGCTGGCGCTATGGCTGCGGTAATCACCCTCACCACGGATTTCGGCCTCAAGGGCCCCTTCGTCGGCGTCATGAAGGGCGCCATCCTGTCCCGTCTCCCCGAAGCGCAGATCGTTGACCTCACCCACGAGATTCCTGTCCACTGGCCCATCGAGGCCGGTTTCTGGCTGGCCCGCTCCTACCGCTATTTCCCGCCGGGAACGGTCCACGTGGCCGTCGTCGACCCGGGCGTCGGGACGTCCCGCAGCATCATTGCGGGCGAGCGGGACGGCCACGTGTTCCTGGGTCCGGACAATGGCCTGCTCTGGCCGATCCTCGGGGCAGCTCCGGCAAGCTGTCACCGGCTGAGTGAAGCCTGGCGCCAGCGGCAGGGCTGGCCGAGCCCGAGCAGCACCTTCCACGGCCGCGACATCTTTGCTCCGCTTGCCGCCGAGTTCGCCGCAGGCCGGGTGAAGGTCGGCGACATCGGTCCGGCCGCCGGAGAACTGATCCCGTCCCTGCAGGAGGAGCCGGAGGCCAGCACCCACGAGGTGCGCGGCACGGTAGTGGCCATCGACAACTTCGGCAACCTGATCACCAACATCGATGGGTCTCTCCTCGCGGGCTTCCGCAAGCCCGAGGTACTGGCGGGGGGCCACCGCCTGCCGCTGCGCAGGACCTATGGCGAAGCGCAGCCCGGAGAATTTCTCTCGCTGATCAATTCGTTCGGAGTCCTGGAGATCGCGAGGGCCGAGGGCAGCGCCGCGGAGTCGCTCGGGCTCGGTCGCGGAGCCCCCGTCATTGTCCTCAACGCCACTCGGTAGGAGGAGAAATCGGAAATCGGGACAGATTTAATTTGTGGGGATTCTGCAGCCCTTGGAAAATAAATCTGTCCCCATTTCTACCTACGCCGCTCCGGATTCCTCGAGCTTGGCCCAGGAATCGCGGAGTGTGACTACGCGATTGAATACAGGCTGGTCGGGCCGGTGGTCCACCCGGTCGGCCACGAAGTAGCCCAGCCGTTCGAACTGCAGGACCGCGCCCGGCAAAGCGCCTGCCAGTGCCGGCTCGAGGCGGGCCTGGGCGGCGACGCGCAGTGACTCGGGGTTCAGGAAGGTCTTGAAGTCCGCTTCCTGGGCGTCGGGCCGACCCACGGCAAACAGGCGGTCGTAGAGCCGGACCTCGGCGCTCACGGCATGGGTGGCGCTCACCCAGTGAATGGTGCCCTTCACCTTGCGCTCCGCGCCGGAGAGACCGCTGCGGGTTTCCGGATCGTAGGTGCAATGCACCTCGGTCACGCGGCCCCCGGCGTCCTTGCGGAGGTCCACGCACTTGATGATGTAGCCGTAGCGCAGGCGGACTTCACCGCCCGGCTGCAGGCGGAAGAACTTCTTCGGCGCGACTTCCATGAAGTCGTCCTGCTCGATCCACAGCTCCCGCCCGAAGGGCAGCTGGCGCTCCCCCATCCCGGGGTGGTCCGGGTGATTGGCGGCAGGCAGCATTTCCGCCTGGCCTTCCGGGTAGTTGGTCAGGACGACCTTCAGGGGATTGATCACCGCCATGGCGCGGGCGGCGTGCACGTTCAGGTCCTCGCGCACGCAGTTCTCCAGGAGGCTCATCTGGATCAGGTGTTCCTTCTTGGTCACCCCGGTGCGGCTCACGAAGTCGCGAAGCGCTGCCGGCGGGTAGCCCCGGCGGCGCATGCCGGCGATGGTGGGCATCCGGGGATCGTCCCAGCCGGCCACGAGCTTCAGGTCGATCAGTTCCGCCAGCCTGCGCTTGCTGGTGATGGTGAACGCGAGGTTCAGCCGCGAGAATTCGATCTGCCGCGGGCGCGCTGGCAGCGGCAGGTTGTCGAGGAACCACTCGTAGAGCGGCCTGTGATCCTCGAACTCCAGCGTGCAGAGCGAGTGCGTGATGCCCTCGATGGCGTCGGAGACCGTGTGCGCGAAGTCGTACATCGGGTAGATGCACCACGCATCGCCCGTGCGCTGGTGCGTCGCCCGCCGGATCCGGTAGAGGACCGGATCGCGCAGGTTGATGTTGGGCGACGCCATGTCGATCTTCGCCCGCAGCACGTGCTCGCCCTCGGCGAACTCCCCGGCCCGCATCCGGGCGAACAGGTCGAGGTTCTCGGCCACGCTCCGGGCGCGATGGGGACTCTCCCGGCCGGGGGCCGTGAGCGTGCCCCGGTACTCCCGCATCTGGTCCTGGGACAGGCTGTCCACGTAGGCCTTCCCCGCGCGGATCAGCTCCAGGGCGCACTCGTGGATGCGGGGGAAATAGTCGGATGCGTGGGTCAGCCGGCTGCCCCAGTCGAAGCCTAGCCAGCGGACGCTGTCGATGATGGCATCGACGAACGCCTGGTCCTCCTTCAGGGGATTGGTGTCGTCGAGCCGGAGAAAGCACTGGCCGCCGGTGTCGCCGGCGACGCCGAAGTTCAGGCAGATCGACTTGGCATGGCCGACGTGCAGGTAACCGTTCGGCTCCGGCGGGAAGCGCGTGACGATGACGGTATGGCGGCCGCTGGCGAGGTCGTCGGCGACGATCTGCCGGATGAAATCCCGTGACTCGGGCTGCACATCATTCATCACTCTCCCCTCACCGGACCGTCAGGTTCGGGCGGGCCTCGAGCTCGGAGAGGATGTCGCGCTTGCGGAAGAACGAGGTGGCGAAGCGGCCGGCCGCCTTCGCCGGGGTCATCCAGCTGATGCGGCCACCCTGTTTCGCGTTGGCCAGGGCCTCCCGGGCGAGGTACGGGCAGACTGTCTCGACCGTGTCGCCCAGGATGTTCAGCGTGCGCTTGGCCCGCTCCCAGTCGGCCGGGTCCTGGCCCTTCGAGCTGTACAGGAGCAGGTCGGTGGCCACGATCCCCGGGCTGAGCGAGCCCACGATGACGCTGGTGCCGGCGCACTCCTTGGCCAGGGAGGCCGTGAGGTAGCGGATGGCCCGCTTGGTCGAGCCGTAGACGGAGAGGCCCGGCCGGGACAGGCCGTCGCTGCCGAAACCCTCGAAGGTGTAGACCTTCCCGCCGCCCGCCTGGGCCCGCATGCCAGCGATGGCGACCTGGCATCCATAAAGAGTGCCCAGCAGGTTGGTGTCGACGGTGGCCTGGATCTGGTCCGCGGGGAGGTCCGCCAGGGCCACCCGGTCCGTGGCGACCGCCGCATTGTTGATCCAGACGTCGATGCGGCCGAAGCGGCCGATGCCGGCGGCCCAGGCCGCCTGGACCGAGGCGAGCTGGCGGACATCGCAGACGACCCCCAGCACCCGGTCGGCCGGACCCAGTTCGGCGGTGGCGGCCCCGACCGCCGCGTCGCTGCGGCCGGTGACGACGACCCGGTGCCCGAGCCTCAGGAATTCCTGGGCGAGTCCCTTGCCGATACCCCGGGTGCTGCCGGTGATGAGGATGGTTTGCATGCGGTTCGTCCCTGAAGAGGCCGCGACCTTAATGGATCGCCGGCCGGGCTGTCCATCCGGTGCCGGCCGCCGGGAACAGGGTGGGGAGCCGGCCCCGGCGCGTCCCGGCGGGGGTGTCGCGCCGGCGCCACGAATTGACTGTAATGCCCGAACGCTATAGTTTCGCGGCTTGACCTGCTTACCACTATGGTGTGGAGGCAGGCAATAAATCCCAGGGGTGAGGAGTCTTGATGATGACCAGTTCAAGAGCGTTGGTAGCGACGCGGGCGGGCCTTATGGTGGCTTCGCTGGCCACGACGTTGTTGGCGGCCCAGCCGGCCATGGCGGCCGAAGCAGAAGTCACCGAGATCATCGTGACCGTCCGGCAGCGCGCGGAGTCCATCCAGGACGTTCCGGGCTCCGTGACGGCCTTCTCCGCCGCCCAGATCGAGGCGTCGGGCATCCAGAGGGCAGAGGACTTCATCGCGATGACGCCGGGCGTGTCCCTCGTGCAGGCCGCCGAGGTGGCCGACTCGCAGGTGAACATCCGCGGCATCAACGGCGCGCGGGATGGCGAGACCAACTACGCGTTGATCATCGACGGGATCCTGATGACCAACCCGGCCGCCCTGAACCGCGAGTACACCAACCTCCAGCAGATCGAAGTCCTCAAGGGCCCGCAGGGCGCCTTGTACGGCCGCAACGCCGCGGCCGGCGCCATCATCATCACCACCGACAAGCCCGGCAACGAGTGGGGTGGAAACTTCAAGGCCAGCATGGCCGAGGACGACACCTACACACTCTCCGGCCTCGTGGGCGGCCCGGTGTCCGACACCCTGGGCATCAGCGTGTCCGGCGACTTCCGCGACAGCGACGGCTACTACGACAACGCCTACATCGCGGCGACCAACCCGTTCGGCTCCACCGACGTGGTGGACAACTTCAAGAGCTGGGACCTGGCAGCCCGCGCCGTGTGGGCACCGACCGACGACCTGACCGTTGACGGCAAGGTACGGGTCGGCAACGTCGACGCCGGCTCGATCACGTTCAACTCGGTCTTCCACATCCCCAGCCTGGTGGGCTTCCTGGAGAACGCCTTTGGCTTCCCGTCCGACGTGGCGGCCTTCGCCAACGAGAACGTCAACGGCCACGACTTCCAGTTCGACAACAACATCGTGCCCTTCAACAACCAGGACGCGGTCGAAGTCTCGCTGAAGGTTGACTATGACATGGGCTGGGCCGACGTCACGGCCTGGGGCCTGTACAGCAATATCGAGAACGACCTCGGCGCCGATGGCACCAGCGGCGCCTTCGGCTTCTTCTTCCCCGACCAGCAGTGCCGGGACACGACGGCCGCCCTCGTGGGCTACCCGGTGATCCCGCCCCAGGCGATCGGCCCGACCCCGGAGTTCTCCCTGTTCGGCGCCTACACGCCCACCGCCTGCGACGGCACCCAGTACCAGGTGCGGAACCAGGAGGACTGGTCCTTCGAAGCCCGCATCGCTTCCAAGGGTGACCAGCGCCTGCGCTGGCTGGCCGGCCTGTACTACCTCAACATTGACCGGGAAGTCGGCGTGAACACGGGCATCGACCGGGGCTTCGGCATCATCCCGACCCTGTTCACGACGGACCCGACCAACCCCACCGAGCAGCTGGTGCACGACGACTTCACCACCAACGTGTATGCCGTCTTCGGCCAGCTGGCCTACGACCTGACCGACACCATCGAAACCTCCCTCGCCCTGCGCTACGACCGGGAAGAGCGGGACGTGGACAACCTGGTGCCGGTGACGGCGACCACCCAGTACATCAACACCTGCGACCCGACGGACCCGGTGCCCGGCCTCGACCCCATCAATCCTGGCCTGTGCGCCACGGGCAACATCCCGTCCCAGAGCGAAACCTTCGACCAGTTCGAGCCGAAGTTCTCCGTCACCTGGGACGCCACCGAGTCACTAACGGCGTACTACACAATGGGCGTCGGCTTCAAGAGCGGTGGCTTCAACAACCAGGGCGCGGCCGCCACGGTCGACCTGTTCATCAACGAGCCGCTGCTCGGCCCCGGCGGCCCATTCGAAGGCGAGTTTGCCCCGGTGAACATCCAGGACACCTTCGACGAGGAAACGTCCTGGTCCTACGAACTCGGGCTCAAGTCCCAGTGGCTGGACGACCGGCTCCGCGCGGAACTGGCCGTGTACCACGTGGACGTGGACGACATGCAGTTCTTCGAGTTCATCGTCGGTGGCTTCGGCCTGCTGCGCGTCGTGTCCAACATCGACGAGGTGGACATCGACGGCATCGAGGCCTCGGTGAACTTCGCCGCCAACGACTGGCTGTCGCTCTACGCGGGCGCCAACTTCAACGACACCGAGATCAAGAAGAACGAGGCCCGGCCGGACAGCGTGGGGAACGACTCGCCCTACACCCCGGACTACACCTGGAACGCCGGCGCGTCAGTCCAGTTCCCGATGTCGGCCGACTACGACTTCGTGGGCTCGGTCGACATCTCGGGGGTCGGCGACACCTGGTTCCACGTGATCCAGAACAACGACCGCCCGACGATCTTCTCGCTGTCCTTCCCGCTGGATGCCGCCAACTACGCCCCGGCCCAGCGTGACGCCTACTCGCTGGTCAACCTGCGGGGCGGCGTTGCCGGCGACCGCTGGTCGGTGGTGGGCTTCATCAAGAACGCGCTCGGCGAGCAGTACCTGGAAGAGGTCATTCCGGCGCCGGAGTTCGGCGGTTCCTTCATCCACCCGGGCACCGAGCGCCGCTTTGGCGTGGAGGCCACGCTGAAGTTCTGACGCAAAAGCGTCTGTAGGAGCGCCTTCAGGCGCGACCTCCCCAGACGACTGAGACAAGAACGCCGGCTTACGCCGGCGTTCTTTTTTTTGGGAGTCGCGGCTGAAGCCGCTCCTGCGGGGGCGGGGGGGTGATTGCTACCGCGCCAGGAAGCTCGGGACGCGCACACTGGCATCGAGCCGGTTGAAGGCCGGGGCCTTGCCGCCCTCCCCGCTGTTGAGACGCTCGCCCGTGTTCTTCACCCGCACCAGTTCAGCGAACTGGGCCAGGATGGACCGGCCAAGCCGGCCGGCCTCGGGCAGCGACATCTTGCGGACAGAGACCTGCACCGCCGTTTCCTTCTCGGTGGGCGGCACGGCGTTCATGGCCTGCCTGAGCGCCTCGAAGCGGGGCCGGATGGCCTCGGGCACATCCTCCTCCGCCAGCGACTCCAGGTGGTCCACATAGGCGCAGATCAGCCGCTGCTTCACCGGCCCGTCAGTGGTGAGCGTCCGGACGGCAGCGTAGAACTTGTCGGCAACGTGACACATGGAACCCTCGTTTTCTTCTTGCTATGAGCGTCGTGACAGTCGTCTTGTTCCGCACGCCCCGCCCCGCATCCCGGGGCGAAAAAACAACGTGCAATCAAGATCTAAGACGCGAAACTATAGGCGCCGCGGAGGCGGCGTCAAAGGCGGGAAGAGGGATTTGTGAGCGCCGTCACGGCGAGGCGCAGCAAGTCGGGCATAACGCGGCCGGCCGGCGTGGTTTTCGCCACAGCCGGCCGCGTTATGGAATCAGTACGGCCGGGCCAGGTACCGCCCGATCGGCTTGCCGACGACCTGGTTGTTGTCGTAGATCCGCTGGCCGCGCAGGAACGTGGTCTTCACCCGGCCGGACAGCTCCATGCCCTCGAAGGGCGTGTAGCCCTGCTGGGACTCGGAGTCGGCGGCGCGGACGGTCCAGGTCTCGTTCGGGTCCAGCAGCGCCAGGTCGGCGTCCAGGCCCTCCACGATGTCGCCCTTGCTGTGCAGGCCGAAGCGCCGGGCGGCGTTGTAGCTGGTCAGGGCGGCCATCTGGTTGTACGTCAGGCCGCGCTTGCGGCCCTCGCTGACCAGCGCGGCCAGCATGTACTCCGTGCCGCCGAAGCCGGACTTGGCGAGCCAGATGTTGCCGGGCTTCTTCTGGTCCACCTTCATCTCGTGCTTGCAGCAGGCGTGGTCGCTGCAGACCCAGTCCAGGTTGCCGGCGACCAGTTGCTCCCACAGGTACTCCACGTCGTCGCGGGGGCGGATCGGCGGGTTCACCTTGGCAAAGGACGCGGCCTTGGACTCGGTATCCAGCATCAGGTGGCCGATGGTCACCTCGCGCCGGAAGTTGATGTGCGGGAAGACCGCCGCCATCTGCAGGGCCGCCAGCACCGCCTTGCGGGAGGTCAGGTGCAGCAGGTTGATGTTGGGCAGGTCCGTCTCGTTGGCCAGGTAGGCGGCGATGAAGATCGCCAGGCCCTCCGAGTGCGGCGGCCGGCCGGCGCTGTAGGCCGCCAGGCCCTTCAGCTTGCCCTCGTCCTCCACGATCTTGGTGTAGGCCGACATGATCTCGGCCGTCTCGCAGTGCAGGCTCAGCGATATGTCGCCGGCCTTGTCGGGGAACTTCTCCATGGCCTTGCGCAGGCCGCGCATCACGAACTCGAAGTGCGCGATGTCGTACTTCTCGTCCTCATTGATCATGAGGAACTCGTGCTGGTTGGTGGACCGGCCGTGCAATCCGTGGCCGCCGTAGAACATATAGATCTTGAAGGAGGTCACGCCGAAGTTGTCCACGAGGTCCGGGATCTCGCGGATGTGGCGCCTGTCCATCGGGGCCAGGTGGTAGGCGTAGTCCACGTGGAAGCGCCCGGCGGAGATGTCGAGCACCTCGGGGAAGAACTTCTTGTAGGGGCCACCCTTGTTCAGGTAATAGCCGCCGGTGCGGAAGTAATTGAGGCTGCTGGTGACGCCGCCCTGGGCCGCCGCGCGGCTCTCGGTGACGGCATCCTCGGCCAGCGGCGAGTAGATGCCGGTGTGCATGTGGGGATCGACGAGGCCCGGGAAGGCCAGGCGGTTCTTCCCGTCGAAGACTTCCCTGGCGCTGTCCGCCGGAATCACCGGTGCAATCTTGGCAAACCGGCCGTTCTTGATGGCGATGTCACCCTGCTCGACCATCGCGGCCCCGGGCCGCACGACGCGCACGTTCTTGATCAGGAGGTCGTACTGGCTCTTCGCGGGAGCGGTCGTCTTCTTGGTCGCCATGATGTCCTCGTTATGTCGCAATTGCCCGGTTCCGGGCCGGAATCCGCAAGGATAACCGATGGCGGGGTCGCGGCTGAAGCCGCTCCTACGGGGGGAGGCCGAGGGCGCCGGGGTTCAGGAGGCGGTCGGGGTCCAGGAGGTGCTTCAGGTTCTCGACCAGCGCCCGGGTCTCGGGCTTGCGGCTCGCCAGGTAGGGATAGTCCTTCCCGACCTGCATGTGGCTGGCGCCGTTGCGGCTGCAGAGGTCCTGGATGCGGCCCTTGAGTTCCTTCACCAGGGCCCGGCCCTGGGGGTTGGCCGGGTGCTCGGGCACCCTGGGCAGCAGCGCGGCGGGATAGACCCGCCGGTGATAGGCCGTGCGCTCGTCCTCCCAGAGGAACGTGGGCTCGTAGATGAAGGCGTTGGTGCTGAAGAACATGAGCATCCGGGTGAGCTGCACGCGGTGCTGCTTCATCCGGTCCCGGTACTCGACCAGTAACGCCTCGAAATCCGCGTGGTGCTTCAGCACGGCCGAGAACGGCAGCACGCCGTGGGTCGGCTTCCAGCGCTCGCCGTTGGGCCCCAGGATCGGCAGGAGCTCCATGAAGGGATTGGCGTTGAAATAGGTAGGAATGGTGTTGGCCACCTCGGCGCCGTACTTCGACGCGATGGCCCGCACGGCTGCCAGCTTCAGCTTCGCCTCGGCTGCGGTGAGCCCCTCGGTGCTGAAGTGCGCCGAGTACACGGCGTTCTTCAGGAAGTTGCGGCCGGCCATGCCCATCCGCAGGACTTGCACGGCGCCGTCCAGGGGGTTCGGCGCCGACAGGAACACGGACTTCGCGGCCTCCAGCGGGCTGGCGGATTCCATCCGCGTGAGCGCCGTCTTCTGCTGGCGCGGGTCGAGCCCGAAGTTCTGGGAAACCACGCCCAGCCGGGCGGCCTCCATGAGGGCCTTCAGGCAGTTCTCGCCCGTGGGGAACCCGAAGGAACTGGCGGCGAAGCCGGCGGGCTTGTGCATCAGCCGCAGCGTCATGCGCGCCTTGACGCCCAGCGCGCCGGCGTCGCCCACGAACAGGCCGGTGAGGTCGGGGCCGTAGTAACGGTAGAACGGCAGGCTGTTCGTGCCGCCGCCCGAGCCCGTGGAGAGCATCTCGCCACTGGCCAGGATGATGTCCATGCCCAGCAGCGACTCGGCTGACACGCCGTAGAGCCCGGACCCGTAATTGACGGCGTAGTGGGACATCCCGCCGCCGACCGTGGCGGCGAGGCCCGAGAACGGGCCCCACATGGGGGTCCGCAGGCCCCGGGCGCTGACGGCCTCGTAGAGCTTCGCCCAGGTGACGCCGGGCTCCACCGTGACGTAGAGGTCCTCGGCATTGATGTCGATGCGGGTCAGGCGGGACATGTCGAGCGTCAGGGTGCCGGCCCGCACGGGCAGGTACGCGTCCGTGTAGGAGGCGCCGCCGCCCCGGACCACGGTGGGCGCCTTGTGCCTGGCGCAGAGGCGCATGACCTCCTGCAACTCGGCCACCGTGCCCGGCTGCACGACCGCCGTGGTCAGCACATCGGCCTGGCGGAAGACGTCGGTGGAGTAGAAGGTCCGGGACGTCTCGTCGGTGAGGACGTGTGCGGCGCCGACGATGGCCGCGAGGCCCTCCAGCAGGCCGGCGGCAGGCACGTCCTGGGGATTTGCGATCATGTCCACATTGTATTGTAGGAGCGGCTTCAGCCGCGACCGGCGCTGGCCGCGGATCGGTCGCGGCTAAAGCCGCTCCTACAGGGCACAATTGCAGGATGAGAGCGCGCAAAGGCTATGCCGACGGGCCGGACGGGCAGGTGCATTACCGGGACAGCGGCGCGGGCGCACCACTCCTCCTCCTGCACCAGACACCCTGCCACCTGGGGCAGTTCGACGCCGCCTGGCCGCTGCTGGCCGCCGGCGGCATCCGGTCCATCGGCGTGGACACGCCGGGTTATGGCCAGTCGGACCCGCCGCGGGGCACGCCGACGATTGCGGGCTACGCCCGGGCCGTGGCCGCCGTCATGGACCACCTCCGGCTCGATGCCGCGGACGTCCTCGGCCATCACACGGGCGCCTCGATCGCCGCCGAGCTTGCCGTGGCCGAGCCCCGCAGGATCCGGCGGGTGATCCTGAACGGGCCACCCCTGTTCACGGCGGAGGAGCGGGATGCATACCTGGCGGCCATCGCGGCGGCACCGCGGCCCGAACCGAGCGCCGACGGCAGCCACCTCCAGGCCGTCTGGGACCGGCGGGCGCGCTTCACGCCCGGCTGGACCAGCGTCGCCGCCATGCACCGGGGGGTGGTGATGATGCTGGCGGCGGATCCGCGGGAACGGTCCGGCTACACGGCCGCCTTCGCCCACGACATCGGCATACCCCTCCGCGCCATTACCCAGCCCGGACTCATCCTGACCAACACGGGCGACGACCTGTACGCCACCTCGTGCCGGGCGCGGGACCTCCGGCCGGAATTCGCCTTCGCCGCCCTCCCCGGGGGCACGCACGATATCGTCGACGAGCAGCCGGCGGCATGGGCCGCCGAAGTCCTGAAGTTCCTGCGGTCTTGACGGCGCCGGTTCACATCCTCGGCCTGTCGGCCTACTACCACGACAGTGCCGCGGCAATCCTCCGGGACGGCCAGGTCGTGGCCGCGGCCCAGGAGGAGCGCTTCACCCGGAAGAAGCACGACGCCGGCTTTCCCCGGGAAGCCATCACGTACGGCCTTGCCGAAGCAGGCATCCGCCTCCAGGACCTCCACAGCGTCGTCTTCTACGACAAGCCGCTGGTGAAGTTCGAGCGCCTCCTGGAAACCTACCTGAGCTACGCACCGAACGGCTTCCGGTCCTTCGTCGCGGCCATGCCGGTCTGGCTCAAGGAAAAGCTGTACCTCAAGGCCACGCTGAAACGGGAACTGGCGCAGCTCGCCGGCTGCGGGCAGAAGGACCTGCCACCGCTCCTCTTCGCTGGGCATCACCAGTCCCACGCGGCCTCCGCGTTCTACTTCAGCCCCTTCGACCGGGCCGCCGTGCTCTGCCTCGACGGCGTCGGCGAATGGGCCACGACCTCCACCTGGGTGGGCAACGGACGGGAACTGAAGCCGCTGTGGGAGATCGACTTCCCCCACTCGCTCGGGCTGCTGTACTCAGCCTTCACCTACTTCACGGGGTTCCGCGTGAACTCCGGTGAGTACAAGCTGATGGGGCTGGCGCCGTACGGGCAACCTGTCTACGAGGACACGATCCGTGAGCACCTGATCGACCTCAAGGACGACGGCACTTTCCGGCTGGACATGCAGTACTTCAACTACTGCACGGGCCTGACGATGACCAACGACAGGTTCGCTGCCCTGTTCGGCGGGCCGCCACGGGCGGCCGAAAGCCCGGTGACCCAGCGGGAGATGGACATCGCCGCGTCCATCCAGAAGGTGACGGAGGACGTGGTCCTGCGGCTCGCACGCACGGTGCACCGGGAGACCGGCGAGCAAAACCTGTGCCTGGCCGGCGGGGTCGCGCTGAACTGCGTCGCCAACGGGCGGCTGGTCCGCGAAGGGCCGTTCCGGCAGGTCTGGGTGCAGCCCGCCGCCGGCGACGCAGGCGGCGCGCTCGGCGCGGCCAGCATTGTCTGGCACGAGTACCTGGGCCGGGAGCGCGGCCGATCCGATGGCCGGGACCATATGCACGGCAGCTACCTGGGGCCCGGGTACGCGGCTGACGAGGTCCGTCGCCAGCTCGACGCGGCCGGCGCCGTCTACCAGGAGCTGGCGGATGCCGAACTGATGCCGCGCCTGGCGCGGATCCTTGGCGAGGAGAACGTGGTCGGCTGGGTCCAGGGCCGGATGGAATTCGGGCCGCGGGCCCTGGGCGGCCGCTCGATCCTGGGCGACCCGCGCAGCGCGAAGATGCAGAGCGTGATGAACCTGAAGATCAAGTACCGGGAGTCGTTCCGGCCCTTCGCGCCGGCGGTGCTGGCCAGCCGGGTAAGCGACTATTTCGTCCAGGAGGGCCCCAGTCCGTACATGCTGGTCGTCGCCCCGGTGCGGGAGGAGCTGCGGATGCCCCTCACGCCGGAGGAGGAGCAGCTGTTCGGCGTCGAGAAGCTGAAACTGAAGCGCTCGACGCTGCCCGCCATCACCCACGTGGACTACTCCGCGCGGGTCCAGACCGTCCACCCGGAGACGAATCCCCGCTTCCACCAGCTGCTCCAGGCATTCGAGGCGCAGACGGGCTGCGCCGTGCTGGTGAATACCTCGTTCAACGTGCGCGGCGAGCCCATCGTGTGCACCCCGGCCGACGCCTACCGCTGCTTCATGCGCACCGAAATGGATTACCTGGTCGTCGAAAACTTCCTGATGGCAAAATCCGGCCAGCCGGAGCCTGCCGACAGGACGGACTGGCGGACCGGGTTCGCCCTGGATTGACTGACATGACCACCGCTCACGACATTCCTGAACTGGACCGGACGGGCCTCAGAAAATTCGGCCTCACGACCGGCGCCATTGTCGCCGTGCTCTTTGGTCTCGTCTTTCCCTGGATCCTCGAGCGGCCGATACCGCGCTGGCCGTTCGTGATTCTCCTTATCCTGGGTGCCCTGGCCCTGGCAATGCCGGACTGGCTGCGGCCCGTGTACCAGGGCTGGATGCGGCTGGGCCTCCTGATGAGCAGGATCACCACGCCGGTCATCATGGGCGTGGTGTTCTACCTGGTGATCACCCCGATGGGCCTCGTCATGCGCCTCGCGGGCAAGGACTCCATGGCCCGCCGGCCGCGGGAGCCGAAGAGCAGCTACCGGATCGCGAGCACGGCGACGCCGCCCGAACGCCTGGAGAAACCCTTCTGATGCTCGACCTGATCAAAGACCTGTGGGACTTCATGCGGGAGCGCAAGAAGTTCTGGCTCGCCCCGATCATCATCGTGATGCTGCTGCTGGGCGCGCTGATCGTGCTCAGCCAGGGTTCGGCCGTCGCGCCGTTCATCTACACGCTGTTCTAGGCCCGGCCCCGCTCCGCAACCTGCGCCATGAGCTGCTCGAACCGGGCGGCGAGCCGCTTGCGGTCGTAGTTCTCCTCCACGTAGCGCCGGCCGGACTCGCCGAGCTGCCGGACACGCTCCGGCGACGCCGCGAGCTGCCGCACGGAGTCGGCCAGTTCCTCGTCGTTTTCAGGCTCCACGCACAGTCCGGCACCCGCAGCCTCCACGATCTTCTGGCTCTCGCCCCGCACGCCAAGGATGATGGGCCTGGCCATCGCCATGGCCTCGAAGATCTTCGATGGGATCACCGACTCGAAGGTCGGGCGCTTGCGGAGCAGTACCAGGCTGACGTCGGTGAGCGCCCAGATCGCCGGCATCCGGTCCTTGGACTGCTGGCCGACGATGAAGACATTGCCCAGCCGCAGGTTGTCCCGCTGCTGAATGAGGTGCTCGCGCTCGGCCCCGTCACCCGCCAGCAGGAACGCGACCCGGGAGTCGTCCCGCATCCGCTCCGCGGTGCGGAGTATCGTGTCCAGGCCGTGGGCCATCCCGTGGGTGCCGACGTAGGCGGCGACGAACTTCCCCTCGACCCCGAACTCGGCCGCCAGGCCGCCGCCATCCGGCGCCGGCGTGTAGAAGTCCAGGTCGACGCCGTTGGTGATCACCGTCACCTTGCCCGTGCCGCCGCGGGCGTCGATGTGGGGCACGAAGGACTCGGTGACGCTGACGATGGCCTCCGCCTTGCGGTAGGCAAACGCCTCGAGCCGCCCGAGGGCCCGGGTGATCCAGCTTTCCTTCATCGCGCCGACGGTCACGATGGACTCGGGCCACAGGTCGCGAATCTCCAGGACCCACGGGATCCGCTTGATGCGGCTCACCAGGTACCCGGCCAGGCCGCAAAGGAACTGTGGCGAGGTGGACACCACCACGTCCGCCCTGGGCAGGAATGGCGCCACCAGCGCCGCCATCATGAGATAGAAGAAGTAGTTGGCGCTTCGCCCGACGAAACCGGCGTTGGCTGCCGGCACGGTCAGGACGCGATGGACATGGATCCCCGCGATCTCCTCCTCCTGGAGGATCCGGTTGCGGTATCCCGGATAGATGCGCCCGGCCGGGTGGTTCGGCACGCAGGTGACCACGTGCACGTCGTGCCCCTTGCGCGCCCACTCCCGGCAATGCTCGAAGGTCCGGCTGGCCGGCGCGTTGACCTCGGGCGGAAAGTAATGGGTCAGGAACAGGATGCGCATTCAGAGCTGCTCGAACACAAAGGACAATTCCACCGGGAGGGCGCCTGTGCATTCAAGGACCAGCGCCCCACTCGCCAGTCGCTCCCCGAACTTGGGACAATAGTAACCGGTCGCCGCCTGCAGCGTCCCGGCCAGCCCGAAGCGCAGCGCCAGGACCACGCCGCCCGGCGCGGTGAGACGAAACTCCCGGTCATTCAACCGCTTCACTTCCACTTCCGGGTGCAGGTGCAGGAAGCTCTCCACCCTGTGCTGCCCGGCACCGGTGATGGTGTCCCGGACCTCCCAGCGCCCCGCGCCCATCCGGATCTCGCGCCGGTGCCGTGGCTGGCCGGGCAGGCGCCCATAGCCGTCGTGGCCGCCGTCGAACACGAACTGGCCACCGGAGCCGTCGCTGAGCGTGGGCGTCACGGGGCGCGCGCGGCGGGCGACCCGGAACTGGCCCCAGATCTCCGACTGCTCCTGGCCGTCGATGCGGACCGTGTTGTGGGCCGCTGTGCTCCGCAGGTAGTGGCGGAAGGCGCCGGGCTCGTAGTCGAAGGTGCCACTGTCCACCACGATGGGCGTCCCGCTCACGTGCAGTTCAAAGCTCAGCGTGTCGCAGTGGGCGTGCCCCGGCTGGTAATCGGGCCCCACGGGGCCGCAGTCCGCGATCAGGCTGTCCCCGCCCTGCCGGTAGCCGAAGTAGCCGGTGTCGGGGAAGCAGATACGCGTAGGAGCGGGGGG
>JBEBHH010000054.1:0-18934 GCA_040080965.1 Gammaproteobacteria bacterium
CTCCCTAAGCTTTGAGCTGCCTGAAATTTTGGACGCCGGTTTCGGGGAGTGTACCCAATTGGCCGGGGGAGCCAACGGGCTTTGTTCCCGGCCCGGCCGGCGGCCGGCTGGCGGGCGGCGGCTGTTCAGGAAGTGTTCAGCCCGCGGCGCACAACGGCGCTAGTCTTGAGCCCGAACCCTCCCCCGGTCCAAGGCAGGCACCATGAAGATCAACCTCGCGGAAACCACCACCCTGGCCGGGACGCGCTACCCCCCGCCCTACGACACCCCCTGCCTGGAACGGGTCCGGCAGGTCCTGGGCGACGCGGCCGGCCTGTCCCAGTTCGGCGTGAACCTGCTCCGGCTGACGCCCGGCACCTGGTCGAGCCAGCGCCACTGGCACACCGGCGAGGACGAATTCGTCTACGTGGTCTCCGGCGAGGTCGTGCTGGTGACCAACGAGGGCGAGGCAATCCTGCGCGCCGGAGATGCCGCCGGTTTCAGGGCGGGCGACGCCAACGGCCATCACCTGCAGAATCGTTCGGGCGCGGATGCGCTCGTGCTCGAGGTGGGCTCGCGCCGCGAGGACGACGAAGCGCACTACCCGGACATCGATCTGCACGCCCTCGCGGGCCGGGGTGGCTACGCCCACAAGGACGGCCGGCGCTACGAGAACGCGAAGCCGCGAAATCCGGCGACGGGGAAGTAGCGGGGAGCTAGCGGATGTACTCCCACTCCCACACCGTGCCGTCCACCGGATCCTCGTAGTCGCCGAGGAGCAGGAACCCGAGCTTGTGGAGCACCGCGTTGGCCGCATTCTTTTCCGGCGGCGTGTGGGCGATGATCTTCAGCGAGCGGTCCGCGGCGTAGGCTATGTCGATGAGCTGGCGGGCCATGGCGGTGGCGATACCCTGCCCTTCGTTGCCGGGGAACGTGAAGTAGGCGATCTCGACGGCACCGTCGGACGGCGCTGCCTTGAAGGCGCAGGTACCGACGATCTGTTCCCCGGACAGCGCCAGGTAGCCGATCCAGGGCGGCTTGAAGCCGGTGACTTCGTACATCCGGGCCGTTGCCTCGGCCACTGCCGCGGCGATGCCGGCGACGACGAGACCGGCCTGCGGAATCGCGCCGTCCCGGGCAATTGGCAGTAGTGCGAGGGTGATGGTCATGACTGCAGGGAATTTACACGATTGGAGCGGCCGTCAGGGCCTCCGCCACACGCTGGCGAGCCATGGCTGCTGCTCCCGCGGGAGTCCGGCGGGCCGGTAGTAGTGCCCGATCTCGCTGAAGCCCGCGCCCGTCACGTACCGGCGCCAGGACTCGAGGTCGTGGTACACGCCGTAGCGTCCATTGCTCCAGCCTTCCCGGTTGTCGCCCCGGGGATTCGAACTGAACAGCACGCCGCCGGGTTTCAGGGTGGCCCGCAGTTCACCGAGCACCCGGGGCAGGTCCGCGGTGGGCACGTGGAACAGCGAAGCATTGGCGAAGATGCCGTCGAAGCGCTCTTCAGGCAGGGAGAGCGCCAGGAAGTCCTGGCGCCAGACCTCGCAGCCGGTGTCGGCCCGCGCCATGCGCACGAACTGCTCGGCGCCGTCCAGGCCGACGGGCCGGTGACCGAGGCGGAGGAAGGTCTTGAGGTCCCGTCCCGGGCCGCAACCCAGGTCCAGGATTGCGAACGGTGGGACGCCTGCAATCGCCTGCAGCAGGGCCTCGATGTTCTGGCTGACGTCGTGGTCCCGGGTGCCGTCGCGGAAGCTGTCCGCGTTGCGCTCGTAGTGCGCCAGGGTGCGCTGCGCGATGTCGGTCACGGCACCGGGTCCGGTCGTCATACGGGCTTGCCCCACCTTGCGGATGGGCCGAGTATGGATCACCTCACCGGTCGACGGTGTGACTGATAATCCGGCCGTTCCCCAGACGGACCGGGGTCCAGGAGTTGCCCGTGTGCGGCCGCTACGTCACGAAGATTGAAGCTTCCCTGGAGCGGGACTGGAAGCTCACGCGCCCGCCGCCGCTCTTCGAGAGCTACAACATTGCACCCACCACCGCCGTGCCGGTCGTGCGGGAGCGGGACGGCGCACGCACCTGCGAACTCATTCGGTGGGGCCTGGTGCCGTTCTGGGCAAAGGGCATTCCGCCGAAGCTCAGCACCATCAACGCGCGGCTCGAAACCATCGCCACCGCCGCGAGCTACCGGGGTCCGTGGAAGCGGGGCCAGCGCTGCATCCTGCCCGCGACGGGCTTCTACGAGTGGCAGGTGCGTGGGGACGGGAAACAGCCCTGGTACATCCATCTCGCCGACCAGCCGGTGTTCGGCCTTGCCGGATTGTGGGAATCCTCCACGGCCGCCGACGGCACGGCGCTCGAGTCCTGCACGATCATCACCATGCCGGCGAATCCGTTCATGGCGGAAATCCACAACAGCAAGGCGCGCATGCCGGCAATCCTGCGCCGGGCGGATCACGACGCCTGGCTCGCCGGTGACCCCGCAGCCGCCCTCGCCTGCCTGGAGCCTTACCCGGAAGGGCAGATGCTGGCGCACACGGTGAGCACGGCCGTGAACTCGCCGCGGAACAACCTGGCACGCCTCATCGAGCCCGCGCCCTGAGCTGCCCGCAGCCGCCCTCCACGTCCTGTCCCGCCGACCGGCGCAGCTTGGTCAGCACGCCGCGCTGGTGCAGGTAACGCGTCATCTCCACGGCGCGCTCCCAGGACGGCCGCCGGTAGTCGAGCCCGTCCACCGTGTTGTAGGGAATGAAGTTCATGACGGCGTACCTGCCCTTCAGCAGGGTGACGATGCGGTCCAGCTCCGCGTCGCTGTCATTCACGCCCGCCAGCAGTGTCCACTGGTACTGGATCGGGTAGGTCGTGGCGCGAGCGTAGCGCTCGCCGAGTTCCACCAGCTCTTCCGGGTCGAGCCGGGGGGCCTTCGGCAGCAGCCGCGCGCGAAGCGCCGCGTCGGTGGTGTGCAGGGACAGGGCAAGCGCAGGCTTCACGGGCCCCTCCGGGAGCCGCTCGAAGACGCGCCGGTCGCCGACGGTGGAGAACACCAGGTTCTTGTGGCCGATGTCGCCGGCCGTGCCGAGCAGGTGGATCGCCTCGAGCACGTTGTCCAGGTTGTGGGCGGGCTCGCCCATGCCCATGAAGACCACCTTGCGCACGGGCTGCTTCGCCCGGGCCAGCACCACCTGGGCGACGATCTCGGCGCTGCCGAGCTGCCGGAGCAGTCCCTCGCGCCCGGTCATGCAGAAGGTGCAGCCCACCGCACAGCCCACCTGGGTGGAGACGCACACGCCGGTGGGCGGCAGCAGCACGGTTTCCACCGACTGGCCGTCCGCCAGGTCCAGCAGCAGGCGGGTGGAGCCGTCGGCGCCGGTGTGTTGGGAGCGCACGCGCGCGAGATCATGCAACTCCGTCACCAGTTGCGGCAGGAGCGCCTTCAGGCGCGACGGAAACTCCGGCGTCGCGCCATCGTCATCGAGCGACAAGGCCCGTACCCACGCCCGCAGCACCCGCGCCTCGTGCACCGGCCGCGCGCCGGCAGACTGGAGGCGGTCAGTCAGGTCGGCGATGCGCATGGGGACGGCGGGATCGCGCGTGAACGCGCTCCTACCCTCGGCGCCCGCTGCCGGTGGGCACCTTGAAGGCCGACGGCTTCCAGGGGTAGGCGGGATTCTCGGGGGGAATGTCCTGGGCGTAGGCCTTCCAGGTGTCCACCCGGGAGTTGTCGGGCGTCCAGCCGTCCGGCAGGGTCAGGTACTCCGGCGCGTGCTTCTCGATGTAGGCCCGCACCTTGGGCGGCACGTCGTCGAGGCCCTTCAGCCCCTTGTGGCTGAACATGCGGCCGAAGAGCGTGGCGCCGGCGAACTCGGTGCCGCCCATCTGCATGAAGGGCCAGCACTCGGACAGGCGCGTGAAGCCGGCGGTGAAGCGCACGGTGGGCAGGCTCCGGTCTTCCAGCTCCCGCTTCGAGAAGTTGAAGGTGAAGTGCTCCGACGGCGTCGTGCGCCTGCCGGTGGACGAGCGGGGCCAGCCCTCGGGCGTGACCGGGTTGGTGTAGTCGTGGGTGTAGTCCCAGGACAGCATCATGTCGTCCCCGTAGGTCTCGAAGGGCAGCACGAACGGGTACCGGCCGGTGGCGTCGGGGAACGCGGTGCCCTCGTTCATCAGCGTGGGGCTGTCGCCGGCGCCGCCGAGGAAGAATTTCGGGATCTCCTTGCCGACCTTGCCCACCAGCAGGTCGTTGTAGAAGTGATAGACGGGCACGGTCTTGCCCGTGAACGGGTTGGCCCAGGTCTCAAGGATGTCGCCCGTGCGGAGGTCGGTGAAGTAGCCCGTCTCCCGGGACTTGATCCAGAGGTCCTTGTTCTCGTCGATGCGCGCCAGCAGCGCGCCGGTGCCCGTGTAGCCGAACACCGGCACCATGCGCTTGCCCGGAATGCGGAGGTACATGAGGCCGTGGAAGCCGCCGATCACAGGCTGGTCGTAGCCGGACCAGAGCTTGCCGAAGGCATAGAGGTTGTCGGCCGGATCGGCGTAGTTGAGCCCGCTGGTCCTGCTGCCGGCGGCAGCCAGGACCGCGGGCGCCAGCGTGCCGGCGAACCCGGCGCCCAGGCCGACGGCGGCCTTGAGCGCCGTGCGGCGGTCGAGCAGGAAGTCGGTGACGAGACTCGAGTGCATCCTTGGGCTCCGGGCTGAACGACTGTGTTTGCGAGGTTCCGATTGTGGACCGGCGTCCCCTGTCCCTACAATCACCCGCACATGCAACGCTCCACGGATCTGCTGCGCGTCGGGGCCGACCAGGTGCCCTGCGAAATCCGCCTCTCCGGGCGCCGGCGCACGCTCAGCATCGAGGTGCATCCGGAGCCCCGCATCATCGTCCGCGCGCCGTCAGGCTGGCCGCGCGCCCTGATCGAGTCGCGGCTGGCGGAGCGCGCCAGCTGGATCGGCCGCCACGTGCAGCGGTACCGCGGCCTCGCCGCAGCGCTGCCGCCCCCACCCGCCTACGTGAGCGGCGACGTCATCGCCTGCGTCGGCGAGCCCCACCGGCTGGAGGTGGTGGTGGCGGGTCGGCCCACGGTCACGCAGCTTCCCGGGCTGCTGCGGGTCGGCGTTCCCGCGGGCGCGGGGCCCGACCGCGTGCGCCGCGCGCTGGAGAACTGGTACCGGGTCCGCGCCGGGGAACTGTTCACCACCCTGCTCGACGAACAGTTCGGCTGGTTCCACGACCGGGGCCATCCGCGCCCGACGCTCACCGTCCGGAAGATGACGACCCGCTGGGGCACGCTCGCCGGGCCCGTCCGTCGCGGCGGATGGCGCCTGCCGGGTGCCCGCCCACGGGGTCCCGGCCGCATGACCCTGAACCTCGCGCTGGTCCGGGCGCCACGGGAGTGCGGCGCGTACGTCGTCGTGCACGAGCTCTGCCACCTGGAACACCGGGGTCACGGCCGCGACTTCTACCGGCTCATGGACCAGCGGCTGCCGGACTGGCCGGACCGGAAGCGCCAGCTCGAGAGCCTGCTGCTGATCCCCGGCTGAACCGCGCCGCCCGGGCTCAGGCGATCCGGGTCGCCAGCCGGAATATCAGTGGATTCAAGGTGATGGAGAGCAATGCTCCCGCCACGATCAGGCTGAGCCCGGCCTCGGGCAGCAGCGCGAGGCTCACCCCCATGCCGGCCAGGATGAAGGAGAACTCACCGATCTGCGCCAGCGCCGCCGAGACCTTGAGCGCGGTGCCAAGCGGGCGGCCCAGCACCAGCACGATGCAGATCGCGGCTGCCGTCTTGCCGACGAGGATGATCGCCAGGACCGCCAGCACCCGGAGCGGCTCGTCGAGAAGGATCGCCGGATCGAAGAGCATGCCCACCGAGACGAAGAACAGCACGGCAAAGGCATCCTGAAACGGGCGCAGCCGCTTCTCGACCCGGTGCCTCGCGTCGGACTCGTTGATCACGACACCGGCGAAGAAGGCGCCCAGCGCCAGCGACACGCCGAACAGCTGAGACGAACCGAACGCGACGCCGATGGCGATGGCGACGACGGCCAGGGTGAACAGCTCGGGCGACCGGGTCTTCTCCACCTGCTGCAGGGCCCACGGGAGGATGCGGGGGCCCGCGACGAGCATCACGAGCACGAAGGCGGCCACCTTCAGCAGCGTCAGGCCGAGGGCGGGCCAGAGCGCCGTCGCGGCGGCGGCGCCGTCCACCACTTCGCCACCCAGGCCGCTGGCAAACACGGGCAGCAGCACCAGGACCAGCACCATCACCAGGTCCTCGACCACCAGCCAGCCGACGGCGATGCGCCCGTCATCCGTCTTCAGTTCACCCTGGTCCTCCAGGGCCCGGAGCAGCACGACCGTGCTGGCGACGGACAGGGCAAGGCCGAAGACCAGCCCCGCGCCCAGCGACCAGCCCCACAGCGACGCCACCGCGGTGCCGAGCGCCGTGGCAACGATGATCTGCGCCACCGCGCCCGGCAGCGCAATCCTGCGCACCGCGAGCAGGTCGCGCACGGAGAAATGCATGCCCACGCCGAACATCAGGAGGATCACGCCAATCTCGGCGAGCTGGGCCGTGAGTTCCCCGTCCGCCACGAACCCCGGCGTGAACGGGCCCACGGCGAGCCCGGCGAGCAGGTAGCCCACCAGGGGCGGCAGGCGGAGGCGGAAGGCGATGATGCCGCCGACGAAGGCGTAGGCGAGGCTGATGGCGATGGTTGCGATCAGGTTGGCTTCATGGGGCATGCCCGCAGTCTACCCCGTTGGTCCCTTCCAGCCGGGGTAGAACGGCGTGTAGGGATCGGTGCGCGGATCCTTCGGCAGGTAGCCGGTGCAGCGCGGCGGGCGCGCCGCGTTCCGGTGCGCGTAATCCATCGCGCTGGGCGCGGCCCAGGGCGCCGGGTAGCGCATGCCGAGCGCCGCCGACACGCAGGCGATCACCTGGGCGCTGACGAACACGAAGTAGCTGTCGTAGAGCGTCAGGTGCGTGAGGCCGATGGCCAGGTTCGGGATGTGGCAGCCCAGCGCCTTGATCTTCTGGGTCATGGGCGTGTCGTGCTCGGGGGCGATGTAGTGGTCCCAGTAGATGCTGTGCCAGTTCGGCTGCCAGGCGCCGAGGATCAGGAAGGTGACGACCCAGGTGCCCCACTCCGGCATCCCGAGCCTGCCCACGAGCAGCCAGATGGACAGGAACAGCTGGCCGGAGCTGGAGCCCCATAGGAAGCCGAAGAGAGCCGACACCAGTCGGTTGCTCCTGCGCTCGAAGACCGGCGTGAAGTAAGACCACACGCCGCTGTAGGCCACGAGGATGAAGAGGTAGACGCCCGCCGTGAACCACTGCCAGCCGCTGTCGGCCAGCTGCTCCGCCGTGGCAATGGGGCGGGTGACGAGCAGCTCCATGGCCCCCGTCCAGTAGGACAGCAGGTAGCAGCAGCAGAAATACATGCCGGCCCGGAGCCAGGCCAGCTTCGGGTAGTAGATATCCCAGGGGTGACGGCGATAGCGCGTGAACCAGGTGATCACGAGCACGACCAGCACCAGGAAGACGCCGATGGCGAACAGGTCAAGCAACCGGGGACTCCGGGTTACGAATGGCCGTCCGGCGGCGCCTCAGCGCCGGCAGCAGGGCGAGGAAGCCGGGCAGCCACCAGTCGACCGCGCCGCCACCGCCTCCTCCACCGCCGCCGCCGGCGGCCGCGACGGTAGTGCTGATAAAGGTATCCGCGACTCCGCCCACCGTGAGGGTGGTGCTCGTCTGGGCGCTGTTGGTTGCAGCGCTGGTGTGCCGGAGGCAAACCGCCTGGCCGTTGGTGATCGTGCCGGGGGCGGCCGTGAAGGTGCCGGAGCACCCGATGGAGTACTGGCCGCCCGTCACGGTCAGGCCGGCTGGCGCGTCGATGCCGTTGATGGTGACCGCCGCGGAGGTGATCGTGGCCGAGAGCGCCACGCCAGGCTGGTCCGAGAAAGCAAACGGGTTGGGGGTCGTGTCCGGCGCCCCGGCTGCTGCCGTGGTGCTGGTGAACGTGTCAGGAACCCCGCCGACGGTCAGCGTGGTGCTGGTCTGGGTGCTGTTGGCAGCGGAACTCGTGTGCCGGACGCAAATGGTCTGGTTGTTGCTCACCAGCCCTGCCGCGGCCGTGAAGGTCCCGGCGCAGCCGATGGCGTAGGCGCCGCCCGCCACCGACACCGGGGCGGCGGCCGTGATTCCCGTGATCGTCACGGGAGCGGACGTGATGACGGTTGCCACCGCGACGCCGGACTGGTCCGCGAAGACAAACGGGTCGGGCACCGTGTCCGGCGGGGCGGCCGCGACGGTCGTGCTCGTGAACGTGTCCGGGACCGTGCCGACGGTGAGGGTGGTGCTGACCGCGCTCGAATTGCTGGCGGCGCTGGTGTGCCGCACGCACACGGTCTGCCCGTTGGTGACGGAACCGGGGGCGCTGCCAAACGGGCCCGCGCACCCGACCGAGTACGTGCCCCCGGCGACGGAGATGCCCGCCGGCGAGTCGATGCCCGTGATGGTGACAGGTGCCGACGTGATCGTGCTCCCGAGGGCCACGTCGGCCTGGTCAACGAAGACGAACGGATCCGGCATGGTGTCCGGAGGCGCCGCCACGGTGGTGCTGGTGAACGTGTCGGAAAATCCGGCGACCGCCAGCACGGTGCTCGTCGTGGTCAGGGGCGTGGCGGCGCTGGTGTGCCGCACGCAGACCGTCTGGCCGTTGCTCACCACGCCGTTAGCCGCCGTGAACGACCCATTGCACCCCGGGGAGTACTCGCCGCCCGTCACCGAGACGGCCGCCGGTGCATTGATGCCCTCAATGGTGACGACGCTGGACACGATCCCGGTGGAGAGCGGCACGTCGACCTGGTCCGTGAACATGAACGGCTGGCCGATGACGTCGCTGGGTTCGGTGGTGCTGGTGAACGTGCCGGTGACGGTCCCGACGGTGAGCGTGGTGACCGTGCCGGTTTCCGGGTTGGCAGCACTGGTGTGCCGGACGCAGACGGTCGCCCCCTCCCCGATGTTGCCGGCCGCCGTCGTGTACGTGGCCGTGCAGCCAATGGAGTACTGGCCACCCGCCACGGTGATGCGCGCCGGCGCGGCAATCCCCGTGATCGTGGCCGCTCCGGAGGTCACCACGGTGGACAGTGCCACGTCGGTGACGCCTGCGAAGGTGAACGGCTCGGGATCCGTGTCCACCGGCGTCGCCGTCCCGGTGATCTCCAGGGCGCCGGCCGTCAGCGTGCCGCAGGTGATCTTGCTGCCATCCCAGCGGATCTGGCCCAGACAGCCCGGGCTGCTGGTGCCCGCGCCGGACCGGTACTCGCCGAAATCCGTCGCCAGCACCCCGCCCGCGGTGACCGTGAGGCTGGCGAGGACACCGCCCAGGCTGGCCAGGACGTTTCCCGTGTCGTCGCGGACCAGCACCTCGGTCATGCCCGTGCCGGCGCCGCCGCCGTCCGCGTCCAGGCCGAAGCTCAGGTTGGAACCGTCGGCGCCGAGCCCGCCCGGCACGGCCGAGACCAGGCACAGCACGTAGTCGGGCGGCTGGCCGCCGATGCCGCCCTGCTGGCACTGGAAGCCGGGATCGCTGAAGCGCACGGTGCCGCCGGTGATCTCCCAGCCGGCGGCACTGAAGTCACCAGTGAGGTCCACCGTGAGCGTGGCGGCGGTGCTCGCGCCGTACCAGACATTGCCGTAGGCCGATGAGTCCAGGGCGCGCAGGTTGAAGCCGCTGGCGCCGTTGCCGGTGGAGGATTCGCTGCCACCGGTCGGCTCGTCGGTGGTGGCGACGACCGTGAGCGTGCCGGTGAGGGTGGTGTCCGTGAAGGTGAGCGTGCCGACCGCCGCGGCGGCCGGGCCGGCGTCGGACACGGGAGACGGGTGGAAGACCGGCACGTTGCCGCCGGTGTCATCGACCTGCCGGCAGCCGTACTTGCGCAGGTCGATCGTGTCGTAGCCGGAGAGCGGTGTCAGGCAGTCGTCGGTCGTGCCGGATTCGTAGTCGGAGCTGGCGGCGAAGTCCGCATTGAACCCGACCGTGCCGTTACTGCCGGCGGCCGTGCTGAAGCGCTCCGCGCTGCTGAGCACGGCGAGCGCGTTCTGGCTGGTGGAAGTCCAGCTGCGGGCGGTGCCGCCCACGCCCCACGCGAGCGTGACGTCGGCGACGCCGGAGTACGCCTGGACAGCCAGCGGCTTGCCGGCAAGGACCAGGACGGCCGCCAGAAAAAAGGAGGGCCACCGAAGTGGCCCTCCCCTGTTTCGACTTGCCGGATCGAACCTGCTACCGATCACGCCGATCGGCATGGCAGGCCTCTCAGCCAGCTATCCGCCGCCGGCGGGCGCCGCGGCCCGCGAGGGCAGCGACCAGGCCCAGGAGGCCGATCATGAGGCCGTCCGCCGAGCTGCTGCCGCCGTTGCGGCGCGTGCCGCTCGAGAAGGCATCAGACTTGGAGGCCGGCGCCGTGCCGACCGTCAGCGTGGTGGTCACGGCCGTGCCCGACGTGGAGGCACTGGTGTGACGGACGCAGACGTCCTCGTCGTTGCTGATGGTGCCAGCGGCAGCGGTGAAGGTCCCGTTGCAGCCGATCGAGTACTCGCCACCGGTCACCGTGATGGCCGCCGGCGCGTCGATGCCGGTGATCGTCACGGGCTCGGAGATGATCTCGATGTCCTGGTCGACGCCGTCCTGGTCCACGAACTGGAACTGGTCAGGATTGGTGTCGCCACCGGCCGTGGTGCTGGTGAAGGTGTCGGACACCGTGCCGATGGTCAGGACGGTATTCACGGAGACGCCGAGGCCCACCCCGCTGGTGTGACGGACGCAGACCGTCTCGGCGTTGCTGATGTTCCCCGCGACAGCGGTGAAGGTGCCGTTGCAGCCGATGGAATACTCGCCGCCCGTCACCGAGATCGCCGCCGGCGCGTTGATGCCGCCCACGGTGATCGCGTTGGAGGTCTGCACTGCATTCTCGGCGACGCCCGTCACGTCAGTGAAGGCGAAGGCCGTGGGGATCGTGTCCGGGGGAATGGTGGTGGTGGTGAAGGTGTCGGACACGCTGCTGACGGAGAGCACCGTGTTCACCGCGGTGGCGGGGGTCGCGGAGCTGGTGTTGCGCACGCACACGGTCTGGCCGTCGTTGATCGTGCCGGCGGTGGAGACGAAGGTGCCGTTGCAGCCGATCGAGTACTCGCCGCCCGTCACGGTGATCGGGGCTGCCGCCGCGATGCCCGTGATGGTGACCGTGTTGGAGGTGGTGACCGTGCTGAGCGCCACATCCGTCACGTCCGTGAACGCAAAGGGATCCGGGGTCAGGTCCACCGGATCCGGTACAGCCGTGCCGGTGACCACGAGGGGGCCCGCCTGCAGGGTGCCGCAGCTGATGGCGGAACCCGACCAGCGGATGCTGGTGGGGCAGCCGCCGCCCGTGTTGCCGAGGCCGGACCGGTACTCGCCGGTGACCGTGGTGATGTTGCCGCCGCCGTCCAGGGTGAGGGCTGCCAGCACGCCAGAGATCGTCTCCAGCAGTGTCGTGCCCGCGGTGTCATACACCGGGATCTCGCCCATCACCGTGCCCGTGCCGGAGCCGTCCACGTCCCAGCCCCAGCTCAGGCCGGCGCCGTTGGACTGGAAGCCGCCCGAGACCACGGAGGGATTGCAGAGGATGAAGCCGGGCGCCACGCCACCGAAGCCGCCCTGCTGGCAGGCGAAGCTCGGGTCCTCGAGCCGGGCCGTACCGCCCGTGATGTTCCACGTCGTCCCGGTGAAGGTGCCTGTGAGGTTCAGGGTGATGGTGGCGGAGGTGCTGACGCCGTACCAGACGTTGCCGAAGGGCGAGCCGTCGGCGGAGCGGAAGTTGAAGCCCGTGCCGCCGCCTGCCTCGTCGGTGGTGGCGTCGACGGTGAGGGTGCCGGTGATGGTGGTGTCGGTGATGACGATGTCACCGGAGGCTGCGGCCGCGGGGCCACTGCCCTCGACCGGTGTCAGCTTGAACAGCGGCGAGTTGTAGCCGTTGGCCACGTCGCTGATGCGGCAGCCGTAGCGGCGCAGGGTGATGGTGTCGTAGTCGGTGCCGGGCGGATCCGGGGGAGCGATGCCGTCGTCTTCCGGGGTGAAGCAGTCGTCCGCGGTGCCGGCGTTGTAGTCGCTGGCCGTCGCGAAGTCCGCGTCGAAGTAGCTGGTGGAATTGTTGCCCGGGACCGTCGTGAAGTAGGTGGCGTCCGTCAGGGTGCCCAGCGTGTTGGCGCCGCTGGAGGTCCAGCCCTTCTGGTTGCCGGTGGGGTCCGCGCCGCCCCAGGTGAACGTGACCGTGGCCGTGGCCGAGTAGGCGTGGGCACCGGTGCTGGCCAGTGCGCCCAGCACAGCCAGCCCAGCAATCGCTGTTAGCTTCTTCATGAATTCTCCCCTAAATAGCCCGCCGTCCAGGGACGGCCCCCGTGAAGTAGTCCGGAGTGTACTAGCCGACGCGCCCTTGCGGAATCCCCTCCCCCTCGGTGTCCACCACGCGACGGGCGCGTTCCATAATTTTCGCGCCGAGCAGGTCCGCCTGCTCCAGGCGGTACCAGCGGAGCAGCAGCATGGCCAGCAACTGGGTGCCCACCGGTATCCAGACGAAGCCGATCAGCATGGCCTGCTGCGCGCCGGCCGACTGGTCCGCGGCGGGCTCCAGGTTCTTGTCGAAGCCCATGGATGAGAGCAGTGCACCAATGATCAGCGGGCCGATGGCGAGTGAGAACTTCTCGACAAAGCTGATCGCCGACGCCAGGAAGCCCTCCCGGCGCAGCCCGGTCTGCTGATGGTCCCAGGCGTAGGTGTCCACCAGCATGGAGTAACCGAACAGGAAGAGCCCGGCGTTGAAGGCGCCCAGCCAGAGTCCCCGGGCGTACAGGGCCAGGTCGGGCTCGGTGGGCGATGCAAAAAGCCAGGACAGCATGCCCAGGCTGTAGGCGCCCATGCACACCAGGTAGGCACGCCGCTTCTCGACCCGGCGGCCCACCCACAGCTGCACGGGCGTGAACAGGATGGTGGCCAGGGAGAACACCGCGAAGAAAGCGCCCACGGCGGCAGGTGTTTTCTTCAGCAGGCTCGAGAAGAAGAAGAGGAGCACGGCACTGAAGGCCGCGAGGCCTATATACAAGAGGATCTTGGTGCCCATCAGCACGAGCAGCGGCACGTTGCCGCGCAGCAGCCGGAAGTTGCCCGCGAGCGACAGCGGCTTCGGGTCCGGCTCCCGCTGGGCAGCGCCCGCCGTGCCGAGGAAGGTGAGGAACATGGCCCCGAAGATCACCAGGCCGAGCACGATGCCCATCTGTCCGTAGGCGGGCCGGCCGCCGCCGAAACCGGCCACGATGACCGGCGGCACGGCCGACCCCATCAGGTTGCCGAAGGTCATGAACACGGTGCGCCAGGACATCAGGCGCGACCGCTCGTGGTAGTCGTCCGTCAGCTCGCCCGGCATGGCCAGGTAGGGCACGGCGAAGGCAGCGTAGGCCACCGTGTAGACGAACAGCCAGCCGGAGAGGAACAGGTAGGTGCCCGTCTCGCTGGCCCCCGACGGCACGTTGAACAGCATGGCGAACGACAGGCCACAGAAGAACGACGAACCGAGCAGCCAGGGCCGGCGGCGGCCGAAGCGGCTCACGGTGCGGTCGCTCCGCACGCCGATCGGCGGGTCGATGAACGCGTCGAACATCTTCGAGGCGAACAGCAGCCCGCCGGCGATCACCGGCTCGATCTTCACGAAGTTGACGAGGAAGAAGAGCAGGACGATCGAGACGCCGTTCAGCATCGTCGTGGTGGCGAAGGCACCGAGGCCCCAGAAGGCCGCGATTCGGGTTGGAACTCGCATGCTAGGATCCCGGCGTCACGAGGAGACGGCACGCATGATAGCGCCCGCCAGCACTGCGGCAACGGCCGCCGGCCGTATCGTCGGCAGCCTCGTGCTCTTCATCGCGGCCATGGGCGCATGCATCGGCCTGGTGTTCGCCAATGCCCGCGTGTCCCCCGAGGTGGTCTGGTTCCCGCTGCCCGTCCTCCTGCTCATCGTCGCGGTCGCCATGTGGAGCGAGCGCCAGTTCGGTATCGGGCTCCAGCGGCCCGTGCCGCTCGATCCGCGCACCCTGCTGATGACCGGCGGCATCGCGGTGTTCGGGGTGGCGGCCTGCGTCCTGCAGGGCGCCCTCGCCGGCCTCACCCGGGACGCAGAAACGGGGCCGCCGGGCACCAGCGAGCTGTTCCGCTTCAGCTACGCGGTACTGTTGTCGGTCGCGCCCGCCGCGCTGGCCGAAGTGGCGTTCCGCGGCGTCATGCAGACCGGCCTGCAGCGGCTGTGGGGCGTGTGGCCTGCGATCCTGGTGGTCGCCGCCATCAACACGGCAGCCCATCGCTGGGGCCCGGAACTGGGCGCCCAGTGGGTCGCCTACTTCGTGTCGCTGGCGGCCGCGGGGTGGCTGCGCTCGGTCACGGGTTCGCTGTGGCCGCCGCTGTTCGCCCATGTCGGCGCCAACCTGCTCACGGCGCTGGCGCTCTGGCGGTGGGGGCCGTTCGTGCAGGGGAAGATCGGCGTCGCAGGGCTCGTCGTTGTTGCGGCGCTGGTGGTCGGGGGACTGCTGCTGGCGGTCATATCCCGGTCAGCAACAGCTCCAGCGCCGCGGTGATCTCCACGCGGTTTCCCGAACAGTCCACGACCGCCTTGCCCAGTACCTTCTTTGAGACACCGGCCATTTCCTGAGTTGCCATTACGTAGGCCCTTCCCTCGACCTGCAATACCGGATTGAGCGTGGTCAATGCACGGGACCTGTGGGCTCGTACCGGATAGAGCGGCACCACGACACGCGTCGCCAGCTCGCTGAGCAGGTCCACCTGGATGTCGAGCAGCAGGGGAACACGCTGCCGGGAACCCGGATCGGCGTTCTGATGAGCGTGAAGATGCACGATCCGGTATTGCTAGAAAGTTCGCAGGCCGTCGCTGAAGACACCGGACTCTTCGACGTGCTTGTTATAGGCGGCAATTGCATCGCGGTTCTCTGCAAACCATTGCTCGCGTCGGCGGCGCCTGATCAATTCCGTGAGCGCCTGCTCGAGCGTGGCCGACAGGTTCACGTCCAGTTCGCGCGCCTGGTTCAGCAGCTCGGTGCTGATGCTGACGTTGGTTGGCCTTTTTGACATAAGCGGAATGGATGCGCACACCAGATGCGCACAGATTATGCCCAGGTGTGGCACCGGTCAACCGGCCAGACGCTTCTTCCGGTAGCGGATCACCCGCAGCAGCCGCCAGGGCGTCATCGGGATCTGGGGCAGCATCTCGCCCACGGCGTTCGCCACCGCGTTCGCCACGGCCGCCATCGTGACCACGATCGGCCCCTCGCCCACTTCCTTTGCGCCGAACGGGCCGTAGGGGTCGATGGTCTCGACGAGGATGTACTCGACCTCGGGCAGTTCGTAGGTCCGGGGCAGCTTGTACTCCAGGCGCGACGGATTGAGGATCTGGCCGCCGTCCATCCGGCACTCTTCATAGAGCACCTGGCTCATGCCCGAGAACACCTGGCCGTCCAGCTGGCCTTCCACCGCCAGGGGATTCAGTGCGCGGCCGAGGTCGTGGGCGGCGGTGACCTTCAGCACCTTCACGGCGCCGGACTCGGGGTCCACTTCGACCTCGGCCACCTGGGCGCCAAAGGAGTAGGCCAGCGAGCCGGACGGGCGCGGCGAGTTGAAGGAGCCCTGGCCCATGATCGCCTTGCCCTCCACGCCGTTGAAGGCCTTGCCGATGGCCTCGCGGAAACTGAAGGAGCGGCCGGGCGCGTCGGGCGCCTCGCCCCGCACCCACACACGGCGGTGGGCGAACTCGAGGTCGGCGGTCGCCACTCCCAGCAGCGGCGCGATCGTCTCGCACAGTTGCCTGCGCGCATCCTCGGCCGCGGCCTTCACGGCGTTGCCCGTGGTGAACGTGCCGCGCTGGGAGAACGCGCCCCAGTCGAAGGGGGTGATGTCCGAGTCCCCGCCGACGATGCGGATGTCCTCCGGCTCCACGCCCAGCACCTCCGCGGCGATCATGCCCATGACCGTGTGGGAGCCCTGCCCCATGTCGGGGATGCCGGTGTAGAGCGTCACCACGCCGTCGTCGGCCACCTTGAGCATGGCGGCCGAGGTGTCGTTGGCGGCGTTCTTGCCGCCGGACGCCTGGGCGCCGATGCCGATGCCGATGCCCCGGTACGGCGGCAGCTTGCCGTACTTGGCCTTCCAGCCGGAGCGCTCGACCACCTTGTCGATGCACTCCATGAGGCCGCAGGAGGCGAAGTCGCTGCCGTCCAGGGCGTGATGGCCGGGGTCGATGGCGTTCTTCGCGTGGAACTCGGCGGGGTCCATGCCGAGCTCCTCCGCCACGTGATTCAGGTGCTGCATCCAGCCCGCCGACAGCCGGCCGAAGATGCCGCCGTGGTGGGAGCCCTTGGGAACGGTGTTGGTGTAGATGAAGCGGCCCTTGTAGCGGACCGCGTCCACCTTGTAGAGCCAGTTCAGGTACGGCGCGGGCAGCCAGAGGATCATGGCCCACTCCGCGTGGGCGCCCGCGTCGAAGCTCACGTCCGCCTCCAGCGCCCGGATCTTCCCGTCCCGCGTGACGCCCGTGCGGAACCGGTACTGGGTCTCGCCGGAGCCGCGGAACATGATGAATTCCTCGTCGCCGGTGGCCTTGATCTTCACCGGCTTGCCCGCGTGCCGGGACAGCAGCGCGGCGATGAAGTGGTGGGGCTTGGCCCGGCCGCGGCCGGTGAACGCGCCGCCCACGTTGCCGTAGACGATGCGCACCTGGCTCGTCTCCAGGCCGAAGGCCTTCGCAAGGGCCATCTGGTACATGGGCGCGCCCTGGGTGGGCGTCCACATGTGCAGCTTGCCGGGGTTGGTGAAGTCCGCCAGGGCCACGTGCAGCTCGGCCAGCGTGTTGTGCTGGACCGGGGAGCGGAACTCGTCGGTGATCACCAGGTCGCTGGCGGCGAACGCGGCGTCCGGGTCACCGAAATCCTTCTCGTGGGTCAGCGCCACGTTGCCCGGGGCCCACTCGTGGAGCTGCGTTGCGCCGGGCTGCATGGCCTTCCGGAGCGAAGTCACCGCGGGCAGCAGCTCGTACTCCACGTGGATCAGGTCCAGCGCGGCCTCGGCGATCAGCGGGTCGGTGGCGGCCACGGCGGCCACCTCCTCGCCCACGTAGTGCACGAAGCCCTTTGCCAGGAGCGGCTGCCTGTCGGAGAACAGCAGATCGGGGGCATCGGCGTTGGTCACTACGGCCTTCACGCCCGGCAGGGCCAGCGCCTTCGAGGTGTCGATGGAGACGACGCGCGCCCGGGAGTGCGGGCTGCGCAGGATGCGGCCGTGGAGCATGCCGGGCAGCACGATGTCGTCGGTGAACACCGACCGGCCCGAGACCTTGTCGAAGCCGTCGAGGCGCGGCTGGCGGCGGCCGATGACGCTCAGGTCGTCCGGCTTGCCCATGACCTCAGGCCTTCCGCCCCGTGACGTAATCGCCGGCGTGACGGATCGCTTCCTTCACCTTGATGTGACCGGTGCAGCGGCAGATCACACCGGCCAGGCCGTCGTTGATGTCGTCCTCGCCGGGCGCAGGCGTCAGGTTCAGCACGGCCTGGGCGGACATGATCACGCCCGGCGTGCAGAAGCCGCACTGCACGGCGTGGTAGTCGATGAAGGCCTGCTGGATGGGGGCCAGCTGGCCGTTCCGTTCCAGGCCCTCGATGGTGGTGATCGCCTGGCCGTCCCACTCCAGCGCCGGCGTGAGGCAGGACAGCACCGCCTCGCCGCGGCCGTTGTTGACCGTGCAGACGCCGCAGGAGCCGGTGGTGCAGCCCTCCTTCGTGCCCATCAGCTTCAGCTTGCCGCGCAGGACGTCGAGCAGCGTGTGCTGGGAGCTGACGACGACCTCGTGGGTGTCGCCATTGACGGTGAGCGTGATGAAGCCCTTCTTCATGCAGCGATGTCCCTCAATTCCAGGACCGCCTTGCGCAGCAGGGTCTTCGCCAGCTCGCGCTTGTAGGCGGCAGGCGAGTACAGGTTGGTGAGAGGCCCAAGGGCGTCGCGCAACGTGGCACAGGCGGCGGCGAGGCCCTCATCACCGAGTCCTAGCGCGGCCAGGCGCTCCGCGGCGCCGGCCAGGTGCCGGGGCGACGTGGTGAGCGAGCCGATGACGATGCGCAGGCGGCTCGCACTGGCTCCCCTGCCATCTGCCCGGATGGCGATGGTGCCGTAGGAGAAGTCCATGCCCTGCCGGGCGGTCTCCTTGAGGAATACGAGCCGGTCGGCTGTCGGCGGCACGGTGACGCAGGTGAGGATCTCGTCCGGTTCGAGGACCGTGTGGCGGATGCCGTCGTCCCGGTAGAAGTCCTGCAGCGCCAGCGTGCGCTCGCCGCGGCTGCTCGCGAGGGTCACTGTGGCATCGAGCGCGATCAGCGCCGGCGGTGAATCCGCGTTGTTCAGCGCCACGCAGACGGGCGAGCCCTGGATCGCATGGCACACGTCGGTCCCGGTCTTGAGGCAGGGCCCCTTGGCGTCCCGCCACTCCTTGGTCTGGTTGGTGAACCAGCAGCGCGTGTCGAGGCAGAGGTTGCCGCCGAGCGTCGCCAGGTTGCGCACGTGCCGGGAGGCGACGGCGCGGAATGCCTTGACCAGCGCGGGGTAGCGCTCGCGGAGGACGGGCGTGGCAATGAGGTCGGTGAGGCGCGAGGCGGCGCCGAGGCGGAGGCTGCCATCGGGCAGGACGGCGACACCCTGCAGTTCGGGCAGGTCCTTGAGGCTCAGCACCGTGTCCGGCGTCATGAGCCGGCAGCGCATGTTGAACACCACGTCGGTGCCGCCGCCGAGCAGGCGGACCCCGGGCGGCGCGTCCCGCAGCACGGCCAGGCCCTCGGCGAGCGAGCGCGGCTTGATGAAGTCGTGTTCCGGCAGGAGCATG
>JBEBHH010000055.1:0-18556 GCA_040080965.1 Gammaproteobacteria bacterium
GCTGCGTGCAGATGTAGTCCGCCCCTTCGTCACACTTCGCCTTCAGGTGATCCATCTCCAGCACCCGGTTCGGCGTGCTGGGATGTCCTTCAGGAAAACCGGCCACGCCAATGCCGAAGCCACGCTTGTCGGCATGAGCCCCGCTGTCATTGAACCTCTTGATGAAGCGCACCAGGTCCGCCGCATGCTGAAAGGCGTCCTTCTTCCGGTCATAGCCCTCCAGATTGCGGGGTGGGTCACCGCCCAGCGCCAAAATATTGCTCACCCCCGCCTCCGCATACCTTTCCAGGATGCTCGCGATGTCCGCCTCACTGTGACACACACAGGTCAGGTGCGGCACCGGGTCCAGCGACGTCGTCTTCTTGATCCGCACCACAAGATCGTGAGTCAGCTCCCGCGTCGAGCCGCCCGCCCGCCCGCCGCTCGCCGTCGGCCGCTGGCGCATTCCCCTGGGCACCGAGCGCACGGTGCTGCTCCGGCACGGCCGGGCATTCTGGGAACTGCTCGACGAGCACGGCATTCCGTCCACCATGTTCCAGGTGCCGGCCAACTACCCTCCGGTTCCCGCCGGCCTGCAGTCCCGCGCCATCTCCGGCATGGGCACGCCGGACCTGAGGGGCACCGCCGGGACGTTCTTCGTCTACACCAACGATCCCAAGATCAGGCCGGGCAGCGTGTCCGGTGGCGTCATCCGCCGCGTGAAGATCTCCGGTGGCGCGATCCGCGACGTGCTGGAGGGCCCGCCGAACGGGCTGGTGGCCACGAAACGGGGCGAGCCCGCGCCCTGGGCCACCGCCGGATTCACCGTGCGCGCCGATCCCGTGCACCCCGTCGCCATGCTCGAGCTTAACGGGCAGCGCGTGCTGCTGAACGCCGGGGAGTGGAGCGGCTGGCTGCCAGTGTCGTTCGACCTGCTGCCCGCGGGCCTCGCGCCGGTGCAGGGCATGGTCCGGGTGATGCTGAAGCAGGCGACGCCCTACGTGACGCTCTACGTGAGCCCGGTGAACATCGACCCGCGGAACCCGGCGCAGCCGATCTCGGCGCCCCCGGAGTGGGCGCCGGAGCTGGCGGCGCGCGTCGGCCCGTTCTACACGGAGGAGATGCCGGAGGACACCAAGGCGCTGACGGCCGGCATCTTCACGCCGAGGGAGTTCCTGGTCCAGTCGGGCCTCGTGCTCGACGAGCGCCGGCGCATCCTGCGCGCGGAGCTCGAGCGCTTCAGCGGCACCGCGGGTCCGAACTTCCTGTTCTTCTACCTGAGCACCGTGGACCAGCGGAACCACATGCTGGCGCGGGAGATGGCCGCCACGGGTCCGGCCCGCGATGCCGAACTGGCGGAGTCCATGCGCCAGACCTACCGGGACGTGGATGCGATGGTGGGTTCGATCCTGGCGGCGCTCGAGTCTGAAGCCGAACGCAACACGGCCTTCCTGGTCATGTCGGACCACGGGTTTTCCAACTGGCACACCCAGGCCCACCTCAACGCCTGGCTCGAGCAGAACGGCTACCTGGTGCTGAAGGATCCGGCGAGCAGCCCGGCGCAGCGCGAGCGGGATGAGTGGCTCGCCGGCATCGACTGGTCGCGCACCCGCGCCTTCGCCATCGGCCTGAACTCCCTCTACATCAATGTCCGGGGCCGCGAGCGGGAGGGCATCGTGCCCGCCGCCGGGCGCGAAGCGCTGGCCCGGGAGATCGCCGCGAAGCTCGCCACCTGGCGCGATCCCGCGACGGGCGCCCCGGTGGTCACCCAGCCGCTGGTGCGGGAGGACATCTACCACGGTGCCCGCGTGGAGGAGGCGCCCGACGTGCTGGTGGGCTACGCGAAGGGCTATCGCTCGTCCTGGGGCAGCAGCACGGGCAAGGTCGCGGCGCTGCTGCTGGAGCCGAACACCGAGCCCTGGAGCGGCGATCACTGCATGGATTCGCGGGACGTGCCGGGCGTGCTGCTGGCCAACCGGGCCCTGGCGCTGAAGGACCCGGGCCTCCGCGACCTGCCGGTCACGATCCTGAAGTATTTCGGGATCGGGTCGCCAGCGGAGATGGCCGGAAAGCCGGTATTCTGAGGTTTGCAGGAGGATGACCATGTTCGGCAAGCACAAGATCTCGATCGACAAGGACCTGTGGGAGAAGATCCAGGTCATCGCCGGCATCGCCGGTTATTCCTCGCCCGACGAGTTCGTCGTCCACGCGCTCGAGAAGCAGCTCGCGGAATTCGCCGAGGGCGAGTCCGACGAGGAGATCCGGAAGAAGCTCCGGGGGCTCGGCTACATCTCCTGACCCGGCGCCATGTGGGTCTTCATCAATCGCCTTTCGGAGCTGCTGTTCGGCAGCTGGTTCGATCTCATCGCCGCCTGGCCCGACTGGCTGCAGATCGGCCTCACGGCGCTGCCGCTCACCGTGCTGGCGCTCCTCATCTACCGGTGGGTGTCCGACCAGGCGGGCATCGTGCGCACCAAGGACCGCATCAAGGCGTACCTGCTGGAGCTCTGGCTCTACAAGGACGATCCGCGCGTCCTGCTCGGCGCCCAGGGCCGGGTCTTCTGGCACTCACTGGTCTACCTGAAGCACGCGCTGCTGCCGGTGGCGATCCTGCTGGTGCCCGTCGGGCTGCTCACGGCCCAGGTTGAGTCCCGGTTCGCGCTGCGCGCGCCGGACCCGGGCGAAGCGGTGCTGGTGGGCGCCACGGTTGCTCCCGCGGACAACCTGCTCCGGAAGGATGCCAGCATCACCGGCGCCGGAATGCGCGTGGAAACGCCGCCGCTGCGGGTCACGGCGACGGGGGAGGTGCTGTGGCGCGTCAGCAGCGACGGGCCGGGCCAGCGGGTCCTCGCCGTGCGGGTGGGTTCGGCCGCCGCGGCGCTCGACCTGCGGGTGGCCGGGTCCAGGCACCCGCCGCTGGCCGCCGAGATCTTTCCCGCCGACGACTGGCGCAGCCTGGCGCACCCGGCCACGCCCGCGCTGCCCGCTGCAGCCGGCGCGACCCGCGCTCCGGCCCTGGTGCGCCTGGCCATCGACTACCCGCCGGCGCGCGGCCGCTTCGCCGGCCTGTCCTCCGCGTCCTGGTGGCTGCTGGGGGCCACGCTGCTCATCGGTTTTACAATACGCCGCTGGTTTGGCGTCACGTTCTAGCGAAAACGTGAACAATCGGTAACCCAATTCCGTGCGGCGCTCTATTCGCCGCCCAAGTCTTCCCTGTCAGACTTTGGCCCATAACTGTCAAGCCGCGTTCACGCGGAGACCCGTGTGCCGAGTCCTGTCCGCTCCCTGACAATCCTCTTCCTGCTCGCGTCCTGGCTCGGCGGCTGCACCACGCCGAACGACCGGGCGAACGAGTACGCAACCGCTGCCGAGAAATACCTAGCCGCCGGCAACCTGGCACAGGCGCGGATGGAGGCGCAGAACGCCGTGCAGGTCGCGCCGAAGAACGTCCGCGCCCGCTACGTGCTGGCCCAGGTCGCCGAGCAGAACGGCGAGCTCGGGCAGATGCTGGGCCATCTGGAGGTGGTCATCGGCGAGGACCCGAAGCACGTGCTCGCCCGCGTGAAGATGGGCACGCTGCTGCTCTACGCCCAGGACTACGAAGGCGCCGCGGCGCTGGCGGACGCCGCCCGGAACATTGCGCCGGACGATCCCACCGTTCGCCTGCTCGAGGCGCGCCTTCTGCTCCAGAAGGGCGACGTGCCGGGCGGCCTCCGGGAGCTGGACTTCGTGCTCGGGAAGCAGCCCCAGAACGCGGGCGCGGCCCTGGTCCGCGGCATCACCCTCAGCCAGGCCGACCCGGAACGCGGACTGTCCGACCTCGCCGCGTCCATCAGCCGGCTCGATCCCGAAAAGGCCCGTCCCCTGCGCGAGGCGCGCGTCGACATCTACAACCGCCAGGCGCGCTTCGCGGACGTGGAGCGCGAGATCAAGGCGCTCGTGACCGATTACCCGAAGGCCGGCTACGTGAAGAACCTCGCGGACTTCTACGTGGCGCAGAAGCGCATGGCCGACGCCGAAGCGGCGCTGGTCGCCGGCGTGGCGGCCGACCCGGACAACGTGGACATCAAGTTTGCCTACGCGCAGTTCCAGGCGCGCACGCTGGACCGGCCCGACCTGGCCGAGGCGACCCTGAAGCAGTTCATCGCCAGCGCGCCGGATGACCTGCGCCTGCCGGTGCTGCTCGGCACGTTCTATGAAGCCCGCAACCGGGACGGCGAAGCGCTGGCCCAGTACGAACTGGTCGCCTCACGCTCGGCGGTCTCGGCCGATGGCCTGGCCGCCCGGAACCGGATTGCGGTGCTCAGGCTCAAGGGCGACGACGTGGCCGCCGCGCGGGAGGTCTTCGACGGCATCCTCCTCGACTCGCCCGACGATGCGAACGCGCTCATCGGGCGCGGGCAGCTGAACTTCCTGGAAGGCAAGTTCGAGGACGCCGTCGCCGACTTGAGCCGGGCGCTGCGCAAGGCGCCGGACAACGTGGCCGCGCTTCGCCTGCTGGCCGACGCCCACCAGCGCGCGGGCGACCTGGACCTGGCCGAGGACGCCTGGCGCCGCGTGCTCCGGGTGACGCCCGAGGACCTGGCGGCGCAGAGCAGCCTGATGGACGTGCTGGTCGCCGCCGGACGCGGCGACGCCGCGATCGCCGCCGCCGAAGAGCTCGCCGGCCGGATGCGCAGCCCGATTGCGGACAACAACCTGGCCGCGCTGCTGCTGGACCAGCGCAGCGATGCGGCCAGTCACGAGCGGGCGCTCAAGCTGGCCGCGCCCTTTGCGGACAGCCGGGATCCGCAACTCCTCGACACGCTCGGCTGGGCCAGTTACCGCACCGGCAACGTGCCCGACGCCGTGAAGTACCTCAGGCTGGCACTGACCCTGGGTGGCGACAATCCGATCATCCGCTATCACCTGGGCATGGCCTACATGGCCTCCAGCAACAACGCGGGAGCAAGGCAGGAACTGGAGAAGGCGCTGAAACTCGCCAGCCAGTTCCCCGGCGCCGACGAAGCGCGGGCCGCTCTCCGTAAACTAGGCGCGTAACCGAGGAACGTCATGAGCAGCAGCACCGCAGCCAGCCAGTCCGCGCTCCGCGAGCCCGTCCCGGGAAACCTCCTGGTCGTCGTCGCGCTGATCGCCGTCACCGCCGTTGCCCTCGGGGTGCTGTTCTGGGACGGCCTCGACAACATGTACACCCGGTGGTACGACCCCGAGTACAACCACGGCTTCATGATCCCGCTGGTGGCGATCTACCTGCTCTGGCTCCGGGCGCGGGAGATCACGGCCGCCAGCCTGTCCGGCTCCTGGCTGGGGCTGGGCCTGCTCCTGGTGAGCCTCGCGCTGCTCTTCCTCGGCGACCGGAGCGCGGTGTACGCCATCGCCCAGTACGCCTTCGTGCTCTCCCTCTGGGCGCTGGTCTACGCGGCCAGCGGCGCGCGGGGCATCAGCCTCATGTGGGTGCCGCTGCTGTACCTGGCCTTCATGGTGCCGCTGCCCGATTTCGTCACGCAGAAACTCACCGCCAGCCTCCAGCTCATGTCGTCGCAGATCGGCGTCGCCGTCATCCGCGCCGCCGGCCTGTCCGTGTTCCTCGAGGGCAACGTGATCGACCTCGGCGCCTACCAGCTGCAGGTGGCTGAAGCCTGCAGCGGCATGCGCTACCTGTTCCCGCTGCTCAGCTTCGGTTTCCTGTGCGCCGTGCTGTTCCGTGGCCGCTGGTGGCAGCGGGGCATCCTGCTGGTCTCGACGATCCCGATCACGATCTTCATGAACAGCTTCCGCATCGGCGTCATCGGCATCATGGTGAACTACTTCGGCATCGAGCAGGCCGAGGGCTTCCTCCACGACTTCGAGGGCTGGGTGGTGTTCATGGCCTCCGTCGGCGTCCTGTTCACCGAGGTGTGGATCTTTGCCCGGATGGAGGGCAGGCCGTTCCTGGAGATTTTCGGGCTCGACATCCCGGACACCCGCGACATGGTGAACCTGCTCGGCACCATCCGCCCGAACCGGGTCCTGTACGCCGCGGTGGCGATCCTGGTCGTCACTGCCGCCGTGAGCCTCACCGTCAGCCGGCCGCCCACGCTGCTGCCGGAGCGCTCGCGGCTCGCCACGTTCCCGCTGCGGGTGGGGGAGTTCGAGGGCCGGGAGACCTTCATCGACCAGGTCTACCTGGACACCCTGCGGGTCTCCGACTACCTGATGAGCGTCTACAAGCGGCCCGCGGACCCGGCGCCGGTGGAGCTCTGGGTCGCCTACTACGATTCCCAGGTGAAGGGCGCGTCGGTGCATTCGCCCCAGGCCTGCCTGCCGGGCGGCGGCTGGCGGATCGACAGCTTCGGCGAACACGAGGTTACCGGCGTGCTGCCCGATGGCGGCTCGATCCGGGTCAACCGGGTGGAGATTGCCCTCGGCGACCAGCGCCAGCTGGTCTACTACTGGTTCGCCCAGCGCGGCCGGGTGCTCACCAACGAGTACCTGGTGAAGTGGTTCATCTTCTGGGACGGCCTGTTCGACAACCGCACTGACGGCGCGCTGGTGCGCATGTCGACCTACGTGGGCGACAAGTCAGCTATGGCTGAGGCCGACGAGCGGCTCGCCAGCTTCGTGCGGGCGTCCGATCCAAAGCTGGCCTACCACCTGCCGGGCGCCAACGCGGTGCTCCGGGAGGCCACGGCGGAGCAGCTCGCGGACTTCGACGCGAAGGCCGCGGCGGCCAGGCGCCTCACGCAGGACACGGAAGACTGAGCATCATGCCCCGACCGATCCTGCACATCATCGCCGCCGCCCGCCCGAACTTCATGAAGGTGGCGCCGCTCTGGCACGCCCTGGTTGCCGACGGCACCTTTGACGCGCGGCTCGTCCACACGGGGCAGCACTACGACGCCAACATGTCCGACGCCTTCTTCCGGGACCTGGGGCTGCCGGAGCCCCACCATCACCTGGGAGTCGGCAGCGGCAGCCACGCGGAGCAGACCGCACGGGTGATGATGGCCTACGAGCCGGTGGCCATCGCCGAGCGCCCCGTATTCACCGTGGTGGTGGGCGACGTGAATTCCACGGCAGCGGTCGCCCTGGTCTGCGCCAAGCTCGGACTGCGCACGGTGCACCTCGAGGCGGGGCTGCGCAGCTTCGACCGCACGATGCCGGAGGAGATCAACCGCCTCGTCACCGACGTGCTCGCGGACCTCCTGTGGACGCCGTCCCCGGACGGCGACGAGAACCTCCTGAAGGAGGGCATACCCGCCGCACGGATCGAGCGCGTCGGCAACATCATGCTGGATTCCTACGAGCTGCAGCGCCAGCACATCGAGGCCGACGGCACGTTCCGCAAGCTGGGGCTCGAGCCCCGCCGCTACGGCGTGGTGACGCTCCACCGGCCGTCCAACGTGGATGACCCGGCCACGCTCCGCGTCCTTTCCGAGGCGCTGGCCCGGGTGGCCGGCGACGTGCCGCTCGTGTTCCCCGTGCACCCCCGTACCCGGAAGAACCTCCGGGAGTTCGGGCTGCTGCCGCTCCTCGAGTCCGCGGCCGGCGTGCGCCTGTGCGACCCGGTAGGCTACGTGCAGTTCATGAACCTGGTCAGCCACGCCGCCCTGTGCATCACCGATTCCGGGGGCATCCAGGAGGAGACCACCTACCTGGATATCCCGTGCCTCACGGTCCGCCCCAACACCGAGCGCCCGATCACGGTGACCGAGGGCACCAATCGCCTGGTCAAGCCGGAGCAGCTCGTGGCCGAGGCCGGCAAGGCCCTGCGGGGCGAGTGGCCCCACGGCCGGCGCCCGGACCGGTGGGACGGCAAGACGGCGGCGCGTTGCGTCGCCAGCCTGAAGAAGCACCTGCAGGAGCGGCCGTAGGAGCGCCGACCGGCGCGACCCGAATTATTGAGTCGCGCCTAAAGGCGCTCCTACAAGCAACAATTGCGACATACAATGAATCCCATGACTTCAAGGAATATCGCCATGCAAGCCAGAACCCCCCTGCTCATCGTTGCAGCCGCGCTGCTTCTGGTCGCCTGCGGATCGCCCGAAAAGCGCGCCGCGGACTACCTCGCGAAAGCCCAGGAGTTCTACGACGCCGGCGACTACGTGAAGGCCCGCCTGGAGGCGCAGAACGCCGCCCAGGTCGAACCGAAGAATGGCAAAGCCCGGTACATGCTTGCCGAGATCGCCGAGCAGGAGAAGGACTACCAGCAGATGTTCGGTCACCTGATGGTGGTGGTCGAGGATGACCCGTCCAACGTGGAGGCCCGCCTCAAGCTCGGCACGCTGTTCTTCCTCGGCCAGAGCTGGGATGAGGCCGGCAAGCAGGCAGCGGAACTGCTGAAGCTGGCCCCGAACGACGCCCGGGTTCACCTGCTCAATGCCCGCGTGATCATCCAGAAGGGCGACCGGGCGGGCGGCCTGGCCGAAGTGGCCACCGCCCTCAAGCTGGACCCCGACAACGTGGACGGCATCCTGCTGCAGTCCGCCGCCGACGCCATCGAAAACCTCGACAAGGGCCTCGCCACGCTGGACGCCGCCATCAACCGCCTGCCGGCGGACAAGACCCGCCAGCTCCGCGAGCTGCGCGTGATCATGCTGGCCCAGGGCAAGCGCACCGACGAGGTCGAGACCGGCCTTCGCGAGCTCTCCCGCGACTTCCCGAAGGAGCAGGGCTACCAGCTCCAGCTGGCCCAGTTCTACACGAGCCAGGGGCGCGTCGACGAGGCCGACCAGCTGCTGAAGAAGTTCACCGAGGTGGACCCGAAGGACGCCGACAAGCAGCTCGGCTACGTCCAGTTCCTGGCCACCCAGCGCGACAAGGAAAAAGCCGAGGCGGCCCTGAAGGCTTTCATCGAGATCAATCCGGACGCCGGCAAGCTGCGCCTCGCCCTCGGCCAGCTCTACGAGACCACCGAGCGGCCCGACGAGGCGCGCAAGACCTACGTAGCCCTCGCGGAGCGCTCCCCGAAGAGCGTGGAGGGCCTGGCCGGCCGCAACCGGATCGCCGCCATGGACATCCGCGCCGGCAAGATGGACGCCGGGCGCGAAGCCATCGACGACATCCTGAAGGACGCGCCGGACGACGCCAGTGCGCTGCTGCTGCGCTCGGGCGTGCGCTTCTCCGAGGGCAAGTTCGACGACGCCGTCGGCGACCTGCGCCTCGTGCTCCGCAAGGAGCCGCAGAACGACCGGGCCCTGCTGCTCCTGGCCCAGGCCTACGTGCGCAAGAACGACCTGGCGCTGGCCAAGGACACCTACCGGCGCCTGCTCGAGGTCGCTCCCGACTCGCCGGATGGCCTGCAGCAGCTGGCCGCCCTCTACGTCGCCGACAAGGAGTTCGCCGAGGCCGAGTCGCTCCTCCGCAAGCGCCTGGCCAAGCAGCCCGACGACCTGATCGCCTCCGGACGCCTGGTCGAGATCCTCATGGCCCAGGGCCAGACGGCGAAGGCCGAGGAGGAGGCCCGGCGCATGACCGCGCTGACGAACCAGACGGGCGTCGGCGACTTCTCCCTGGGCCGCGTGCTGGCCCAGAAGAAGGACTACGATGCCGCCGCCGCGTCCTTCCAGAAGTCGGTCGACGCCCGCGAGGGCGATCCGCTGCCGCTGGAGGGCCTCGTGCGCTCCCTGCTGGCGGCCGGCAAGCAGGGCGACGCGATCACCGCCCTCAACAAGCAGCTCGACAGCGGCCAGAACGAGCTGTTCTCCAAGTTCCTGCTCGGCGGCATCTACGGCCAGCAGGGCGACCAGGCCAAGGCCGAGGCCTACCTGGAGGACGTGGTCAAGGAAAAGCCCGACTCCGTCGTGGCGTGGGCCTCGCTGGCCGGCATCTACAAGGACCGGGAGGCGCGGATCCGCGTCTACCAGCGCGGGGCGAAGGCCAACCCCGGCAATCCCGAGATCAACATGCTGCTGGCGACCGAGTTCGAGCAAAGCGGCCGGTTCGATGACGCCGTCAGGATCTACGAGGGCCTGGTGAAGACCAGCCCGAACTACCTTCCGGCGATCAACAACCTGGCGGCGTTGCTGCTCGACCAGCGGACCGACAAGGCCAGCCACGCCCGCGCACTGGAGCTGGCCAAGGGGCTGGAAGCGTCCGAGAACCCCGCGATGCTCGACACCCTGGGCTGGGCGCACTACCGGGCGGGTCAGTACGCCGAGGCCGTCAGCGTGCTGGAGCGGGTGGTCGCCAAGGCGGCGCAGTTCCCGATCTTCCACTACCACCTGGGCATGTCGTACCTGGCCGCCGGCAACAAGGTTGGCGCCAGGCAGCAGCTCGGTGAAGCGGTGGAGAAGGCCCAGGGCGACTTCCCGGGGCTGAAGGAAGCCCGCGCCACACTGGAAAAACTCAACAAGGCCTCGTAACCTTATCCCATGAAACTGATCGAACACCGCCGCACGCCGGCTGTCAGGGCGTGGCTCAAGCGCGAAGTCAGCGAGCAGAACGCCCGCTACAAGCGCATTTCCCATGCCATCAACGAGCAGATGGCGCCGCTCCGCGAACGCCGGTACGCCGAGTTCCTGGACCGCATCCAGACCCGCGGCTACAGCGTCACCTACGACCAGCTGCGCAAGATCACGGCCGACGAGCTGCCGAAGAAGCCGAAGCGCAAGACCCGTGTCGTTTATTGAGATGTAGGAGCGCCTTCAGGCGCGATGGCCATTTCCCTTGGTCGCTGAGACGCTCCCGCCGGGAAACGGCCACCGCGCCTGAAGGCGCCCCTACACCGAGTATTGCAATGTCCGGCCCCCTCACTGGCGTCAAGATCCTCGAGCTGACCAGCGTTGTCCTGGGTCCCTGGGCCTGCCAGATGCTGGCGGACATGGGCGCCGAGGTGATCAAGATCGAGCCCCCCCGCGGCGACAGCAACCGCACCCTCGGCGCGTATCGCAATCCGGGCATGGCGGCGTTGTACCTCACCTGCAACCGCAACAAGCGCAGCATCGTCCTCGACCTGAAGCAGCCGGCCGCGAAGGCGGTGGTGCTGCAGCTGGCGAAGTCGGCCGACGTGGTCGTCCACAACAACCGGCCCCAGGTCATGACCAAGCTGGGCCTGGACTACGGGGCGCTGAAGGCTGTCAACCCGAAGATCATCTACTGCGGCACCTACGGCTACGGCAAGGACGGCCCCTACGGCGAGCGGGGCGCCCTGGACGACTCGATCCAGGCGGTCAGCGGCATCGCCATGCTGAACGAGATGGTGCTGGGCGAGCCGCGCTACCTGCCGACGGTCGTCTGCGACAAGACCACGGCGATGCAGGTGGTGTCGGCGGTTACGGCGGCCCTCTACAGCCGGGAGCGCACCGGCGAAGGGCAGGAGATCGAGGTCCCGATGTTCGAGACGATGGTGTACTACACCATGGCCGAGCACCTCTGGGGCATGACCTTCGAGCCGCCGATCGGCGGACCCGGCTACACGCGCCTGATGAGCCACCATCGCAAGCCCTACAGGACCAGCGACGGCTACATCGCGATCCTGCCGTACCTGGACGCCCACTGGGAAACCTTCTGCAAGGTCTCGGGCAACGAACGCCTCCTGGCCGATCCGCGCTTCAAGACGCTGTCGAATCGTGTCACCAACATCGACGACACCTACCAGGAGACGGCGCGGATCATGCTCACCCGCACCACCGGCGAGTGGCTGGAACTCTTCGGCCACACCAGCGTGCCGACCAACATGGTCAACACCCTGGCCGGCCTCAAGGACGATCCGCACCTGAACGCCGTCGGCTTCTGGCAGGAAGTGGATCACCCCACCGAGGGCCGCCTGCGCATGACGCGCTTCCCCGTGACCTTCTCGAAGACACCGGTCGACGTGCGGCGCCTGCAGCCGCGGCTGGGGGAGCACACGGCGGAAATCCTCAGGGAAGCGGGCCTGGGTGACGCCGAGATTGCCAGCCTGCTGAATTCGAAGGCAGCTGCTTCTTCCTGATTGCCGGGGGCGCCTCGCGCTCCCCGATTTCCGGGACAAATCGGCACTTTCGCGGCGTGTCTCCGGTGCCCCCGGTCAGTAGCGTCCAGGGATGCCGTCTGGAATCGCGAGATGCCACAACCTAGACTACCGGTCACGCCCCGAAACGGAGATCCTCGCTCATGGCTTCCGTCATCCTGACTGCCAAGCAAAAAGCCCACGAACTCCTCGCGCGGCTGCCCGACGACGCCACCTGGGACGACGTCGTGTACCAAATGGCCGTGCGTCGGTCGATCGAACGCGGGCTTGCCGATATCGAGGCGGGGCGGGTAACGGACCTGAAGGACGTACTGGCCGACCTGGGCGTGCCCGACTAGCAATCCGGTTCTCGGATGAGGCCAGGGCCCGCCTGCGGGAACTGCATGGGGAAATTGCGGGGAAGTCCATTTCCCGGGCAAATGCGCTGGCGAGGCAACTGGCGAAGCGCCTGAGGCTCGTTGCGTCAATGCCGCGGGCCGGTCGAAAGGTTCCCGAGTTCGGCCTGGACGAATTCCGCCAGCTGTTAGTGCGGCCCTATCGGGTCATCTATCGGATTGATCACGACTCGATTGTCGTGATTTCGGTAATGCACTATCGCCAGCTTCTGCCTGAAGATCTCCTTCTCAGGTATTGAGTCCGTAGATCTTCAGCACGTTGTCACGCATCAGCTTCCGCCGCACCTCGGGCTTGAAGCCGAGGGCGTCGATGTCCTCCACCGTGCGCTTGAAGGGCAGCACGGGGAAGTCGGTGCCGAAGAACACCTTGTCCTGGCCCTGGGCATTGATATAGCGCTTGAACGCGTCCGGCCAGTACTTGGGCCGGTGGGCGTCGCAGCCGATGAAGACGTTGGCGTGCTTCCAGGCCATGGCGATCATCTCGTCGTGCCACGGGATGCCCACGTGGATGCCGAGCAGCTTCAGTTCGGGGAAATCGCAGGCAACCGTGTCCAGCGTGATCGGGCGGCCCACGCTCCGGCAGGGGAAGTCGGGCGCGTAGATCATCGACTGGCCCACCTGCATCTGGATCGGCACGCCGAGCTCGCAGCACTTGGTATAAAAGGGGTAGACCTTGGCGTGGTCGGGCGCGAGTTCGAACCAGTGCGGGTAGAAGTGGGCGCCGATGAAGCCCAGGTCCTTCACCGCGTGCTCCAGCTCGCGCACGCCCTTCATGCCCGTGTAGGGGTCGATGCCGGCGAGGCCGCTGAAGCGCTTCGGGTACTTCGCCACGGCCTTGGCGACGATCTCGTAGGGCATGTGGTAGCAGCCCGGCAGGCCGGGGCGGCCGGACCGGGCGGCGATCAGGAAGGCCCGCTCGATGCCCGCTTCGTCGAGCTGCCCGATCATCTGCTCCAGGCTGATGCCCTTCGACACCAGGCCCTTGTCGGCATTCATCTTGCCGGAGAAGAAGTCGGTGCCCCAGGCGGGGCGCTGGGCGAGCGCCTCGTCGGTCCAGATGTTCACGACGGCGTCGATGGCCTGGTAGTCGGGCTTGCTCATGACCGGTATCCGCTGGGCTGGTTCGGGGGGCTGCATTGTAAGGCGTCGAACGCCCGGTAGGAGCGGGAATTCCAGTGCTATGCTGCCCGCCTGTCTTAGGGGTGGCTTGGGCGCACTGCGCCCGGCCTGAGATCCGCAAGGGAACCCTCTGAACCTGATCCGGCTAGTACCGGCGTAGGGACAAGACGCGCGTCTGTCGCTCCCCCTCGCCATGTGCCTGCCGGATCGCCCCGTCACTGGAGATCCGTGGGATGGCTATGGCTGGTGTCGCACTCCTGCAGGCAATGGTGCCGGCCTTCATGGCCGCCCCCTTGGCCGCGGCCCCCGTCGAGGAAATTGTCGTGGTCGCCTCCCAGCTGCGGACGGCCGAGCTGGCGACGGTGCCGGCCAGCCTCTCGGTCCTCGACGCGAATACGATCGGCGCCGCATCGGTCCAGCACTTCGAGGAGCTCGTGCCCCTGGTGCCCAACGTCAACTGGAGCGGGGAGGGCTCCCGGGCGCGGTACTTCCAGATCCGCGGCACCGGGGAACTGGAGCAGTACCAGGGCGCGCCGAACCCGTCGGTGGGCTTCCTGGTCGACGACATCGACCTGTCGGGCATCGGCGGCGTGGCCACGAGCTTCGACGTGGGCCAGGTCGAGGTCCTGCGGGGCCCCCAGGGCACCCGCTACGGCGCCAACGCGCTGGCCGGCCTGGTCTACGTGGAAACAGCCCAGCCGGCCAGCACGCCGGAGGCCGAGCTGACCGTGACCGGCGGCGACGACGGCACGTGGTCCGCGGGCGGCGTCGCCAGCGGACCCGTCGCCGGTTTTGGCGCCGGCCCCGGTGAGTCGCTCACCTACCGCCTGGCCATCCAGCAGTACCGGGCCGACGGCTTTCGCGACAACGCCTTCACCGGCCGCGACGACACCTCCGGCCAGGACGAACTGACGGCCCGCGCCAAGCTCCGCTGGCAGCCCGGTGGGGACACCACGGTGCAGCTCACCGCCTTCCACGTGGACCTTGCCAACGGCTACGACGACTTTGCCGTGGACAACGGCTACACCACCTACTCGGACAAACCGGGCGAGGACTCCCAGACGACGGACGCGGCAGCACTGCGGGCCACGGTCGGCCTGGGTGCGGTCGCCGACCTGGTGAGCATCAGCACCGTCGCCAGCTCCGACAGCGTCTACGGCTTCGACGCCGACTGGGGCAACGCCGGTTACTGGGCGCCGGACACCTACGATTTCACCACGCGCATCGACCGTGACCGGGACACGTTCACCCAGGAATTCCGCTTCATCTCCCGGCCCGGGAGCGAAGTGCTGCGGGCCGACTGGGTCGCGGGGCTGTACGCCCTCCACCTGCAGGAAGATATCGCCCAGCGGGACACGGCCAACTGTCCCGCCACCACCTGTGGCGCCGACTTCATCTACACCGCGGAGAGTGGCAGCCACTACGAGGCCACCAACCTGGCGGCCTATGCCGAGCTGGGCTGGACCGTGGCGCCGGACACCCGGCTGACCGCCGGCCTCCGCAGGGAGCAGCGGGACGCCCGCTACAGCGACACCGCGGACCACCGCCTGGACCCCGTCGATCGCCTGTGGGGCGGCGACGTCACGTTGACGCGCCGGCTTACCGCCGACGCAGCCCCCGGCACGACCCCCGACACGACCGTGTGGGCCCGCATCGCCCGGGGCTACAAGGCCGGCGGCTTCAACCCGAGCGTCCTCGCGTTTCCGGGCGAGGAGGAGCGCCTGGAGTTCGAACCCGAAGCCCTGTGGAACTACGAAGTCGGCGCCCGTGCCACGGCCGCCGATGGCCGCTGGTGGCTGTCGGCCAGCCTCTTCCTGCAGGAGCGGGACGACCAGCAGGTGAAGATTCCCGAGCAGCTCGTCGCGGGCGACCCCAACACCTTCCTCTTCTTCACGGAGAACGCGGAGGACGGCAGCGTCCGGGGACTCGAGCTGGAAGCCCGGTGGCAGCCTCTCGAGCGCCTCACCCTGGGCGCGGCCCTCGGCCTGCTCGACACGGAAATCGGGAAGTTCACCCGCCGTCCCGAGCTGGAGGGCCGGGAACAGGCCCACGCGCCGCGCTATACCTTCGCCGTGAACGGAACGTGGCGGACGGCGGGCGGCTGGTTTGCGCGCGTCGACTACGGCGGCCGGGACGGCTTTGTGATCGACTACTGCCAGGTCGACCAGTGCGCGTCGCCGGATCCCGAGACGTCGGCGTACCAGGTGCTGGACCTGCGCGCGGGCCGGGAGTGGGGCGCCTGGTCCGTCGAGGCCTGGTGCCGGAACGTGCTGGACGAGGAGTACGCGGTGCGGGGTTTCTACTTCGGCAACGAGCCGCCGGATTTCACCCCGACGCTGTACACGCGCCTCGGCGATCCGCGCCACGCTGGCGTCACGGTGAAGTACCGGCTGTAGGAGCGGCAGAAGCAATGAGGAGAATCGCATGCGTATCACCGTTGAAATGAGCCTCTACCCCCTGGCGCCGGACTTCGTCGGCCACATCACCGACTTCATCGTCGAGCTGCGGCGGGAGCCCGGGCTGGAGATCGTCACCAACCAGATGAGCACCCAGGTGCGCGGCGAGTTCGATGCCGTCCTCGGCGCCGTCGGCCGGTGCACGCGGGCCGCCATGGAGCGCGTGCATCCCGTCGTGCTGGTGGCCAAGTTCCTGAACGCGGACCTGCCGATCGCGACCACTCCCGGCGTAGGAGCGGCGACCGCCGCGACCGGTCGCGCCTGAAGGCGCTCCTGCGGGGTGTTCATGGAAACGGCCGCTGTCATTCTCGCCATCGCCTACCTGGTGCTGGCGATCCGGGAGAACCGCTGGTGCTGGCCCGCCGGCATCGCGAGCGCGCTGCTCTACCTCGGCGTGTTCTACGGCGCCGGGCTCTACATGGAAGCGTGGCTGCAGGTGTTCTACGCCGGCATGGGTGTCTACGGCTGGTGGGCCTGGCGGCCGGCGGAGGGCGGGTCCGTGCCGCTCGCGATCCATCGCTGGCCGCTCCGCCGGCACGGTGCCGCGCTGGCGGTGATCGCCGTCCTCACGGTTGCCAGCGGCAGCCTGCTGACGCGCTACACCGCGGCCGAAGCGCCCTGGCTGGATTCCTTCATCACCTGGAGCGCCGTGCTCACGACCTGGATGGTCGCGCGCAAGCTCCTCGAGAACTGGCTGTACTGGTTCGTCATCGACGGGCTGACGCTCGGCCTCGCGCTGGAGCGCGGGCTGTATCCGACGGCCGGCCTGTTCGCGATCTACCTCGTGCTCGTGGTGCTCGGCTGGCGCAGCTGGCTGTCGGCCTGGGAGCGCCGAGCCGTGCCCGCGCCATGACCACGACCGAGCCCCGCGACCTGCCCGTGGACTGGGAAATCCGGGAGCTGCTCGCGAGCACCCCCGTGAGCCGCACCTGGCGGATCCTCGCCGCCGGCCGGCCGGCCGTTCTCCGCCGGGACGAACCCGGCGCCGGCCGCCTCGGCCTGAATCGCGTGGACGAACCCGGGGTGCTCCGTGCCGCCGCCGCGGCCGGCCTCGGGCCCGGCCCGCTCGGTGCCGACCCCGCGCGCGGACTGCTGCTGACGGACTGGCTGCCGGGCAGGGCCTGGTCGGCGGCGGACCTGCGGGCGCCCGAAAACCTGCGGCGGGCCGCGGCGCTCCTGCGCCAGGTGCACGGGCTGCCGGTGTCGCGGCCGGTCCTCGACCTGGCAGCGGTCATCGACCGGTACGCCGCCGCCGGCGGGGCAGGGGCTGACGGCCTCGCCCCGATGGCCCGGGAGCGCCTGGCGCTCGCCCTCGACGGCGCGCCTGTCCTGGCAGCCGGGAGACTCCGGCTGTGCCACAACGATCCGACGCCGGGCAATTTCATTGCCGCGGCGGACGGGACCCTGCGCCTGATCGACTGGGAATACGCCGGGCTGTGCCATCCGGCCTTCGACCTGGCAGGCCTGGCCCTGGGCGCCGGCCTGGACCCGGCGGGGGACGAACTTCTGCTGGGGGCCTACGCGGGCCAGCCCCCGGGGCCGGCCGGCCTGGCGCGGCACGGGGCCTGGAAGGACTTCTGCCGGGCCCTGGCCGCCCTCTGGGCGGCGGCTCTGATTGAGTAAAATCAGCGCCTTACTCCGGGCTGCCTGGGGTAAGTTAGGTCCCTGGCGTCGCGGACCGGTCAGTGCCAGGCCGCCCTGACCGTGTGACGGAACTGCCACAAATCATCGCCAGATTATGGAATATCCGCATTGCCGAGTACGCATTCTGTCACTAAAGTAGGCCTCACCTAGAACAGAAGAGCCGGTCACGATCGACCTCAGCTAGGTAAATTAAAAAGAATCACCGAGCGCAGAGGGAACGTCCTATGAAGTCGAAAATTGCCGCGGGCCTGCTTGTGGGCCTGAGCTTTGCCAGCTCCAGTCAGGCAGCCTCGATTTCCTATTTCCTCGACCAGTCGGACAAGCTCGCCGATGGCACCAACTACCTGCAGGTCACCATCTCTGACGGCGCGAACGGCGCCATCGATTTCACGGTCACGGCGCTGCAGCCCCTGCTCGACCTCGCCGCCCCCGGCCGGTTCGGCATCACCAAGTTTGCCTTCAACGTGCTGCCGGACGTGAAGGTCCAGCGGAAGAACGTGGACTTCACGTCGCTGCCGAAGGGCTGGGCCTACGGCCAGCAGCAGGACATGAACGGCTTCGGCAGGTACGACCGCCGTCTCCGCGTCACCAGTTCCAAGACGCCCCTGACGCCGAGCATCTCGTTCTCGATCATCGGCATCGACTTCGACACCATCGCCAGCTACGTGGAACTGGCCCGCAATTCCGTCGAAGGCCCGAGCTTCTTCTCCGCCCGCGTCGACGGGCTGAACCTGGGCTGCGACACCCTGCCCGCGGCCCGCTCGGCCACCCGGTCCACCACCTGCAAGCCCACCGATGCCTTCTTCGGCGGCGTGCAGACGGCTCCCGCCGTTCCCGCGCCCCCTGCCATCTGGCTGCTGGGCACGGCCATCGCGGGCCTCGCGGTGCGCCGGTTCCGCAAGGCCGCCTGACCCTCCCTCGACCGTGTTTAACCAAACGGGCCCTTCGGGGCCCGTTTTGCGTTGTAGGGGCGCCGACCGGTGCGACCCCCCTCCCGCTCGAGACTCGCGGACTCGATTCTCGCGGGAGGGGGG
>JBEBHH010000085.1:0-4944 GCA_040080965.1 Gammaproteobacteria bacterium
ATCAGGCACCACACGCCGATGTGCTTCAGCGCCGTGCCGACATGCCCGCGATATCCAGCCAGCACCGATGTGCCGAGGAACGCCAGCAGCGTTCCCCCGATCAGCAGCGAGGCAAAATCCTGGGTTTCCAGCCCCCAGATGGTCTGGCTCTCCCCGCGCAACATGAGCGCGAGGCCGCCGACGATCAAAACGATCAGAGGGAGCCACTTCATGATGTGGAACCGTTCCCAGCCCGTACCTGCTTCAACGCGGAGATTATGCGCCGCCGCTCTTGTTCGGACAATGTGCTCCAGGCCGCGATCTCGGCAAGGCTGCGACCGCAACCTATGCACAATCCGTTCTCACTATCGACGACACAAACTTTCGTGCATGGCGATTCGATGGCGCTTGCGGTCTCGGCTTCGCGTGGCTCGGTCCTCATTGCCTGCTTTCATCGCCCCGGCTGCCGCGGCTTGTTCTTCGAGCGAGCAGCACACTAATGTGGGGGCCATCCTGCCGTCCCGCAACCGCGGTTCGCTTGTCTCGCCTCGATTCCCCGGCGAATATCCGATTCGTGGAGTGCTGCCCGATGTCATCCCTCGCCGCCCAGCGGCGCAACCGCCTTCTCGCCGCCGAAATACCAGGCAAATCCCAGGCTGACGCTCGACAGGTCGCCCACGTCTGCATCGAACCACTCGTACTCGGCGCGGATGCCGACGTGGTCGCTGATGGCGATGCCGACGCCCGCGCCGGCCACGAGGCCGCTCTCACTCGAGCTCGAGGTGGTGCCGGAGTTGACGCTCAGTTCGTCATCGAAGTCGTAGTAACCGGCCTTGACGAACAACTGGACTTCCTCGTAGGGCAGCGGGATGAATCCGAGGCCCTGCGCGGAGAACCCGCTGAAGTTGAGCTTCAGCGAATCAGGCGGGAAATCGTTGGGAGACTCGTCCTCGAAGTCGCTGATGTTGTGGTAAGCGCCTTCGATGCCGAACCATTCGTTGAAGCGGTACTGGCCTAACAGCTTGAAGCCCACGGCATTGTCGTCAATGAACTTGGCGTCCAGCGTGGGATCGGGGACGTCGTTGCCCGAGAATGACGAAAAAGTGCCCTCAAGGCCCACGCTCATGCCCGGGATGTCCTGTGCCGCCTGGGCAGACCAGCTCGCCAAGGCAAGCAACCCGACAATTGCCGTGCGGTTCATATTCAAGAGTCTCCCCAAAGTGGCTGACGCAGGCCCGGCCCGGCCCTAAGGTGGTTTATTTATATTGAAATAGCCGGTTCGTCTTTGCCCGCGCCAACAAGCTCTGCTAGCGCAAACAGACCGCGAGTATACGGCGGACGCCTATCCGGTCAAACAGTGCGGCGTTTTGACCTCTTTACTCGGGCGCCGCCGCGTGGTTCCAGCGCTCGCCCGGGCCCGTCAGTCGACGTGGAAAAACTGCAGTTCGCCAAACTGCTCGGCCACCCCGCCCGGAGCGCAGCCTGCGGGCTCGCCCAGGTGCTCGGCCCGGCGCCTGGCATCGGCCAGGCACTCCGTGTAAAAGCGCGCCCGCTCGGCCAGTGGCAGCGCCGTGGCGTCGCAGCCGGTGGCCTTCAGCGCCTCCTCCAGCGAGAAGTCCTCACGGGACTCCCGGTAGTCCCGGTGCGTCCACATTCCGGTGGCCGGATCGAAGGCATAGAGGTGGAGGAACCGATAGCCCCACTCCGCCACGAACTCGACGGCATCGGTGACGAATCCGGCCTCGGCGTCGTCCATCGTGTAATGGAAGCCAACCCGGCACCAGCCGGGCTTGATGCCCAGAAAACCCTTGCGCACCCAGTCCCGGTAGAGCTCGGACGTGGCGTTGTCGATACCCAGCAGCCGGTGGCCGTAGGGGCCCGCGCAGGAACACCCCGCCCGGGACTGGATCCCGAACAGATCGTTCAGCAGCACCGTCACGGCCTTGGGGTGCAGGTAGCGGCCCCGCGGGTCCTTGAGGTTGAACGACACGATGCCGATCCGCCGGGACGGGTCGGCATTGCCCAGCATCTCGATGCGCGGGTTCGCGGACCAGCGCGCCATGGCCCGGCGGAGCAGCTCCTGCTCGCGGGCCTCGATCCGGTCGGTGCCAATGCGGTTCTTGAGATCCATCGCCAGCGCCGCCTTCAGGGTCTGGAGCACGCCGGGCGTCCCGGCCTTTTCCCGCTCCTCGATGTCCCGGATGAAGTCCTGGTCGATGGGGCTGACGTAGTCCACCGTGCCGCCACCCCCGACGCTCGGGGGCAGTTCCCGGGCGTAGAGGCGCTCATTGAAGACCAGCACGCCGCTGGACCCGGGCCCGCCCAGGAACTTGTGGGGCGAGAGGAATACGGCGTCGATCGAGGGATCTCCGCCCTCCGGACCCGGCTCGGGATTCATGTCGATCTGGACGTAGGGCGCGCTGGCGGCGTAGTCGAAGCAGGCGTAGGCGCCATGGGCGTGCAGCAACCGGGCAATGCGGGACACCGGGGACCGCATCCCCGTGACGTTGGAAGCCGCCGAGAACGACCCGATGCGCAGGCGGCCCTGGTAGGCGGGATCCCTGAGCAGGGTCTCGAGATGCTGCAGGTCCACCCCGCCGTCGGGGGCCAGGTTCACCTCTACGACCGTGGCGAGGCCCTGCCGCCAGGTAACCTCGTTCGAGTGGTGCTCGTAGGGCCCGACGAAGACCACGGTCTGCCGTGCCTTGTGGAAGCGCTGGAATTCCCCGAACTGCTCGTCGCCGATGAACTCGCACAGGAGTTCGCCGACGGCCCGCCGGGTGGGCGGCGGGAGCGCCACGCCGACGATCTGCTGGAGCTTGTCGATGGCCCCGGTGGCGCCGGTGCCGCAGGCGACGATACGGCCGCTGGGCCCGGCGTTGACGGAGCGCTTGATCGTGCTCTCGGCCGCGTGCAGCAACTGGCTCATGCTGCGGCCGGTGAGGTCGTCTTCGGTGTGGGTGTTGGCGTAGTTGCGCTGCAGGCACTGCACGTAGCGCTCGATGAATGTCAGGCAGCGGCCGGAGGCCGTGTAGTCGCAGTAAACGAGCATGCGTCGGCCGAATGGCGTCTCGAACGACGAGTCGATGCCAACGACCTGCGAACGGAGGAATTCAAAGGACCAGGGTTTCATGGCGCGGATTCTAAGGCGCGCGGCGCGCGCAGGGCAGGAAACTGGAGCGGGTGATGGGAATCGAACCCACGTTAGCAGCTTGGGAAGCTGCAGTTCTACCATTGAACTACACCCGCTTCGGGCATGATTCTAGAACATGACGCTACCGAGTTTCACCGATCTGGGCCTGGCAGCCGTGGTGCTGGTACTCGCCGTCGTGCCCGCCGCGCTGACGATCCTCGCCATTGTCGGCGTGCTGCAGGCCACGCGTCTCGACACGCGCCTGGAAGGCCGGCTGGGACCGGCCGGTATGCGCGTGGCCGGAGCGCTGGGAGCCCTGGCCCTGGCCGGGCTTTTCCTGCGCTTGAGCTGGGACTGGTCCGCGGCCACGCACCTGAAGCCGTTGTGCGCCGCACTCGCCACCCCCTGGTTCAGCGGCCTGGCGCCCTCGGCAGGCGCCAGCCTCCGGGTCAGCCGTCGGATCGTCGAGTCCGGCTACTGGACGACGATCACCGCCGATCGCTATCAGGTGCTGGATGACACCACCGGCGAGGTGCTGGCGGAAGGCGACGAGCTGTGGATCGACGCCGGCGCCACGCGCTACCGGTGTGGACTCGCCAGCGGCCCGCTGCCCGTGAGGCGCCACGACGAACCCGCCCGCGCCGCCATTGACCCGTTCCTTGGCCGGGCCAGCCGGGGCGGGTCGTGACCGACTCAGCTCACCCGCGGCAGATCCGCAGCTTCGTCCGCCGGGCGGGGCGGCAGACCCGGGCGCAGGAGCGCGCGCTAACGGAACTCTGGCCCCGCTTCGGCCTGGACCCTCCGGCGCCCGGGGCGGACCTGGTGCTGGACCTGCCGGCAGCCTTCGGTCGGCCAGCGCCCTGCGTGCTCGAGATCGGATTCGGAAACGGGGATGCGCTGGCAGGTATGGCAACGGACTCGCCCGACCGGAATTTCCTGGGTGCGGAGGTCCACGCGCCGGGCGTGGGCCACTGCCTGCTGGCGATCGAGAAGCTGGGCCTGACAAACGTGCGCCTGCTGATGCAGGACGCGGTGGAGGTCCTTCGGGAGCGGCTTCCGGCGCACAGTCTCGCCGGGGTTCACCTTTACTTCCCCGACCCCTGGCACAAGAAGCGCCACCACAAGCGGCGCCTGGTGCAGCCGGAGTTCGTTGCACTGCTCGCCGCGCGGCTGGCGCCCGGCGGTTACTTCCACGTGGCGACGGACTGGCCGGAATACGCGGCGCATATCCAGGAAGTCATGTGCGGGAGCCCGGACTTCCACGCGGCGGGCCCGGCGCCTGCCGGAGGACAACGCCCGCGCACCCGCTTCGAGGCGCGGGGTGAACGGCTCGGACACCCGATCTGGGAGGCAGTCTACCTCCGGCATTCCTGAAGATTACAGTTGGATTTCCCGTGTACCCATGGCGCGCCAAATGCGCTATAAAAAACTCAGGGTACACACAGGCCATGCACATGAGTGAGCGCGCGTTATCTGTCACCTTCGGGCTCCCGGAAGTCGGAAGCTGGTTCCGCATCGGCGACGGCAAGACCTTCGAAGTGGTCGCCGTCGACGACAAGGACAGGACGGTGGACATCCAGCATTTCGACGGCACCATCGAGGAGCTGGACGTGGACGGCTGGCGCGAAATGGCGGCCGAGCCCATCGACGCGCCGGAAGACTGGTCCGGTTCCATGGATGTGGACAGCGAGGACCTGCCCGAGAACGAGGAAAAGCACCAGGGCTTCGACGACCCGCTCGATTTCGTCGACGGCTACGAGTCCTAGTTGCCCGTAGGAGCGGCTTCAGCCGCGACCGGAGTCTCCGCCGGCGGGAGACTCGGGGACTCGATT
>JBEBHH010000018.1:0-57165 GCA_040080965.1 Gammaproteobacteria bacterium
ATTTAGTTGTATGCCGCAAGCGGTCATACAACTAAATAAATCCAATAACTAAGGTCCGGCACCTTTCAGAAGCCGGGGGGGCGCTGGCTGTCTTCGTACATCTTCGTGAGGAAGGTGCGGATCGCCGGCTCGGCTTCCTCCCGGGTCATGAGGCGCTGGTCGGCGAGCAGCTTCGCCATGTCGGCCACGGACCGCCGGCCATCGATCAGGCCCATGATGAAGCCGTAGATCCGCGTCGTCATGGCCTGCAGCTGGAACGCCGGCAGCAGGGGGACCGGCTGCGTCCCCGCCACCAGCCAGTCCGGCAGGGCCCGGTGCCGGGGCGGCCTGGCTACCGGGTCGGTTTTCGTCGCGCCGATGGTCACCACGAGCTCCCGGCGCCCGTGGCGGCTGGCCGGCGACGACATATAAGGAATCTCGTCCTCCCGGACGTCGGGCTCGGCGAACCCGCTGTCCATGACGATGGCGAGCACTTCCTCCAGGCTGTAGCGGCTGGCCGCTTCCGGCTGGCTGAACGCCAGGGAGCCGAAGCAGATCCAGCGCCCGCCCGGCTTCAGCAGGCCGTTGACCCGCGCCGCCACGTTGCGGAAGTCCTCCGGCAGGATATCCACCACCCAGGGCGTCACCACCACGTCCACGCTGCCCGCGACGAACGGCGGGCGCAGCACGTCGCCGAGGATCAGGTAGAAGCCTTCCCGCACCGGCTCCGGGGCGACCAGGGTCTGCAGCACGGCGTGATCGCCGATGGAGCGCGGCGCGATCGGGAATTCCCAGAGTTCGACACCCTCGCCCGTCGCGGCCCGGGCGGCAATCAGGGCCAGCAGCGGATTGAAATCCAGCGCGATGGTGCTGTCCGCCGGGAGCTGCTGGTGCAGGTCGTAGGCGAGGCGTCCGGCGCCAGCGCCCAGCACCACGACAGTGCCCAGCGCGCCAGGACCCAGGACGGAACAGACGAGCTTCAGCGACTCCGCGTTCTCCGTGTCGCCCCAGGCCCAGTCCCGGTGGATATTGGCGTAGTAGGTCGTCAGGCCCTGGTCGGTGGGCAGGCGTGTCTGCAGCGCCAGGTGCGTGGCCATGCCAGGCTGGGAGCCCTGGAGGGCCAGGGGCGACAGCAGTTCCGCGAGGCGGCCCGCCTGGTCCCCACAGGCACGGTTGAGCAGGGTGAGCCGCTCCTACACGCGCCTCGTCAGATCGTGCCGTTGACGATCGGCTGGAACGCCGTCAGCGAGTCCCGCAGCGCCGGCGAGCCGAGACCGTTGCCCGGGAACAGCGTCGCGAAGTTGCCCTGCTCGCCGTGCAGCGCCATGTAGTTCAGCAGGACCGTCTCCACCAGCAGGTTCACGTTGTTCGCCGCCGGCGTGGCCGCCGTCTCCACCGACCCGTCGCTGCGGAAGTAGCCCAGCTGCTGGCGCCGGGCCTGCTGCTCGGGGGTGCCGCCCATGAGGCTGGCGCGCCCGCCCGGGTTGTAGACCAGGAAGAAGGAGGCAGCCGTCGACTGGTTGTCGCTGGTCCACTCGCCCTTGCCGCGACCGTCCGTGGAGTTGTCGATGGCGCCGTCGCTGGATAGCGAGCCGTCGCTGAACACGTACATCATCAGCGGCACGCCGACGCGGGCGGCGTATTCCAGGCAGGCGCCCATGCAGCGGCCGGCGCGGAAATCCTTCACCTCGCCCTCGGCGCGGCGGCCGCCGTGGTAGTCGTAGCCACCCATGGTGATGGTGCCGGCGCCGGCGAAGCCGTTGATCACCAGCTTCATCACCGACGCGGTCTTCCGGAACTCGTCGTTGCTGTCGTACTCGGCCTGGCTGAAGATGCCGCCGGGTCCGACGATGTCCGGGTCGATCGAGGGATTCAGGCTCGACGGATCGCCGAAGCGGTCCGCGATGTCCGCCGACTTCACGTAACCGCAGTTCACCAGGTCCTTGATCACGTCGTCCTGGGTCACGGTCAGGCGCGTGTCGACCCGCTGCAGCTTCATGTCGCTGACGCGCTGGATGGACTCGAGCACCTTCACCGCGTCGGCCTGGTTGAGCAGGCCCACGAGGGCCCCCGTGTCCACCAGGCCGGTCACGTCGCTCGGGCGGTCCACCTTGGTCGGGCGGTCCTCTGCGTTGATCATCATCACCGGCGCCATCGAGTTGCCGCCGGAGTCGGAGTTGCGGGAGCCGATCAGGCCCAGCAGCGAACCGTCCGCGCCGGCGCGGGCGATGCCGTACAGCGGGTTGTGCGGGTTGTTTCCCGTGTCGTTCTCCGACCGGGCCGGGATCACGGCGCCATTCGTGTTGGCGGCGGCGCCGCCCGACACGGCCGTGAGCATGCCGCGCAGGAAGGCACTGTCGCTGTGGAACGCGAGGCCCAGGGACTGGTCGATGTGGTCCTGCTGGGTGATCGCGCTGACGACGGGCGGGATCATGTCGCCGGGCAGGCCCAGCTTGCTGTAGCCGGCGGTGGACAGGAAGTCGAGCTGCCCGCCCGCGCCGCCGACGAGGACATTGGAGCCGGCCATGTTGGCGCCGCCCGCCAGGTCGAAGCAGATGAACGGGATCTTCCCGGCGCCCTGGGTGGCGATGCCGCAGGAGGCCTTGAGCGCTTCCAGGTCCGGGGCGAGGGCCGCGTAGGCGGCCCGCGGATTGGCGAAGAGGCTGAAGACCCCCGCGCCGACCACGGTGGCCGTGCCCGCCATGAAACCCTGCGAGATCAGCTGCCGCCGGGTGATCGGCCGCGGATGATCCGGGTGCCGCTGCGGCTCGAAGTAGTTGCGGGTTTTCTTGCGTGCCATATGCTCGGCGCTCCTACTGCACCAGGGTCACTGCGCTACCGATGGTCGCGGCGCAGGCTGCCTTCACGATCGTTTCCGTCCGGTCCACGGCGCAGGAGCCGCCGCAGGACGCCAGGTCGGTGGTCAGGTTGTCGAGCTCAAGCCGCACCGATGACTCGTCCGGCTGGGTTGCGACCCCCGTGTTCAGGGTCCGGGTCAGCAGCGGGACGAAGATCTGGTCCCGCTCCGGACCGGTGTCGAAGGCCGTGCTGGCCGGCGCGCTGAAGTTGAAGCCGCCCCACATGTCGGTCCGCAGGGTGTTGTCCTCCACCAGCGCGTTGCAGTACTCGATGGCCAGCTGGGCGATGCCCACCTGGTGCGAGGCCAGCACCGCGTTCAGGTCCACCACCGCGGGCAGCTGCTGCCGGACCAGCGCGTAGGTGGCCTTCACGGCCGGCTGGTTCGGCGAGACGCCGGTGATCGTGGCCATGGTGGCGTTGATCTCGTCGAAGGTCTTCACGCCGATGTCCGACACCGGGGCGCCATCGGATGGCGGCGGCGGGGTGAGCGGCGCCGGCTCGGTCACCACGTTGGTGTCGTTGCCGAAGACGTCGAAGGTCAGGAAGAACTCGTCCTGGTCAGGACCCTTCTCCAGCGGCATCACCGTGCCGAGGCTCGACAGCACCTGGCCCGTGGCGGCCGTGTAGCCGTTGGCCACGCTGACCGAGGTGTCCAGGTTGCGGTAGGCCTGGCTGATCGGCACCACCACGCCGTTGGCGCCGATGCGCATGCCGCGGATCGGGATCGGGGTGGACGGCGTCCAGTCCGGATCCAGGCTGACGAAGGTCGGCCGGTTGAACAGGTAGCCGTAGCTGTCGAACTGGCTGACCTCCAACAGCACGTAGCTGCTGGGGGTGCCGCTGTGGGCGCTCACGTCGAAGAGCAGGAAGAACTTCTCGCCCACGCCGGCGTCGTAGTTCTGCTGGACCTGTTCCGGCGTCAGCGCCCGGTTGTGGACTGCGGCCATGCGCAGCACGCCCTGCCACTGGCGGTCGCCCGACGGCTCATTGCCGAGCACCAGCGCGAAGGTGTCGTCCCAGTCGCCCAGCGTGCCGCCCATTGCCGGGTCCGGATCCTCCGTGTACACGCCGTTCACGTAGATGCGCCGGCCAGCGACGGGGTCGTAGGTCATCACGACGTGCTGCAGGGTGGCCTGGGCATCCTCGTCGTCGTCCAGGGTCTGCAGCAGCGGCGAGCCGTTGCCGTCGGAGGTGCTGCTGCGGTTGAAGAAGTCGTAGCTGTAGAGCGTCTGGCCCATGGTGAAGTTGCGCAGCGTGGAGCCGGCGGAGTAGGTGACGATGCGCGCCTCCTCCTGGTTCACGTTGGCGGGCGCCGCCCAGGCCTCGATGCTGTACTGGCCGGTGGCGGTGATCAGGCTGTGCAGCTTGCGGCTCGCGGTCGTGGAGCCCTGCGCGCGGCCGCTGCGGATGTTGATGCCCCAGCCGCCGACCCAGCCGATGTCGCCGGAGAGCGTCAGGTTGATGGCGGGCTGGACGCCGCTGGTGTCGAAGGCGGTCGTGCCGCTGCCTTCCTTGAACTCCCAGAGGGCGATCTGGCCCGCCTCGTAGCGGCTGCCGCCGCTGGCGACGGTGCCGTCATACATGGTAAGCGCCTTGCTGATCACCAGCGCCGGGTCCACCGACGTCACCGGGATCTGCAGGGCATAGGCCCGGATGGCGTCTTCCATCTCCTGGGCGTTGGCCGAGCAGTTGTCCCAGCAGTTGTGGAACTCGTCGCGCAGGCGAAGCACCAGCCGGGAGTTCTCCGGAGCGTCCAGGTTGATCTTGGTCTTCACCGCCTGGTAGGCGGTTTCCACGTCCTCGTCGGCGAAGAACGGGGACTGCTGGGTCGCGGAGCTCGAGCTGTGGCAGGCCGCGCAGTACTCCGTGACGATCGGGTAGACCGTCGCGGCAAAGCCGGCGGAGTCATCCGGGAAGTTGCGGCTCTGGCCAACGTTCTTGTCGGGCGGTGCGACCAGCTGGATGGTCTTCGTGCCGCCGCTCGCCGTACCGGACACCCAGTTCTCGACCCAGGTCTGCATGGTCGTGGCGCAGGCCTGGACCGCGGCCTGGTTGCTGCCGAGCCAGCAGTTGTGGCCCTGGGCCATCTTCTGCACGAGCGCGGAAGTGCCGGGATCAGTCCGGTTGACGAGCTGGTCCGCGGCCGCCCAGGCCAGGTTCACGTCGTCGTCCCGGGCAAAGAGCGGGGTCTGGGTGCCGCCGTGGCACGTGGAGCAGCGCGCCACGCCGCCGTTCCGGACGTTCGTCCAGAGGGCGTTCATGAAGTTCTGGATGTCGGCGGTCTGTGGCGCCGGGCCCGTGTAGGTCGCCGGCGGGTCCACGTTGTTCGGGGGCAGGCGCTCGGTGCCCGCACCGCCGCCGCACGCGACGAGGATCGAAGCCGCAAGGGCGAGCAAAGAGGCCTGTAGGAGCGCCTTCAGGCGCGAATCCGTTTTCACCGTGCAGCCTCCGTTCAATCGCCCATGCAGTACGCAGCGGACTCGGCAAAGACCTGCTTCAGCCTGTAGCCGCCGGACCGGAACGAACTGACCATCGAATCAACCTGCGTGCGGTCCGCGCCGTCCACTGGCGAGCGCAGGCACACGTTGCGGAACACCTTTTCCACCTGGCAGCGCGCGAAGGCGGTGCTGTTGGCGAGCTCCTGGCCCATGGACTTGGCGCCGGCGCCGCTGCCGGGCAGCTGGCTGTCCCAGCCGAGGAGGGCGTTCTGCCCCGCCCGCCAGTAGTTGCTCCACTGGTCATCCGTCGTGCGGAAGCCGTAGGGGAAGGTCGTGTCGTTGTTGAAATACTTCGACTGGACGGCGCCGGCGGTGTAGACGATGCGACCCTGGGCCGGATCGAAGGTGTAGTAGGCGAAGGCCTGCGCCAGCGGATCCATGCCGCTGTGGCAGCCGATGCAGTTGTTCAGGAAGATGCGGCTGTCGCCGCCGGGGCTGCGCGACACGTCCTGGCGGATCCGGTCGGGGGCGCGGCTCGTGTCCAGCACCTGTTCCATGTCCCGGCACAGGTGATTGAGCATCGTGAAGCGGAACATTGCCCGGTTCGTGCCGGCGATGAAGAAGGCTTCCGCGGCGGCCCGGGTGGTCAGCACGCCTGCCGTGGCGGAATCGGGCAGGCCGCTCACGGCCGTCTGGCTCGACGCCGTCAGCCGGGCCTTCAGGTCGGCGTTCTGGTCCTCGAGGGCCTGGTAATGGTCGTTGCTCGTGGGTGAGTAGGCGGGAACCCCGCCGCCGGTGCCCACGTAGACCAGGTTTGCCGAGAGCAGCGTGTTGAAGGGCACGTCATCGCGCACCATGCCGATGACCGTCGCCGTGTAGTCGTTCAGGGGCACGAAGACGCTCTGGTCCCGGTTCGTCCAGGGCGCGGCAAAGTTCTTCAGCGTCACGCTGTAGAAGTTGCTGTTGTCCATGGCCGTGTAGGCGGCGTCCGTGGCGCTGTTGCTGGTCACGTCCGCCTGCATGTCGGCCAGCACGGCCTCGCTCGGCGGCACGCCGGCCAGCCGCTCGTGGATCCGCCGGGCCTGCTCGCGCGGACCAGCATCCGCAGCAGCGCTGGCCAGCACCAAGAGGGCCGACAGCGCTGCCAGGTTAAATATCCGCCCACGCGGGGCCGATGTAGCGACGGCAATGCGCCGTCCTGACAGCAAGGTGATCAAGTTGTGCCCATCCCAAAAACCTGGCGCCTTGCGCGCCGGGGTGCATTTAGCTTGGAGGGAGGTCCGGGTTTCTGTGACTGCCTTAACGGTTCGCTCAAATGTCGTTGTATTACGTTATCTCGCGGGCAATTGGGCACCGCGCATCGGCTCTTATGCATCACGGCCTTTTCTTGGGCAGGCCGTGATGGGGATGATGATGACTGCAAGGATGCGGAAGGTTCCGTCGTCGGCGCGTGTTCGTGCGCCGGCGCGATTGATCACCGGACTGCTGGCCACCGTGCTGGCCGCCTGTGGCGGCGGCGGTGGCGTGGGCGGAGGCCAGAATCCGGACCCGGTCATCGTCGACGTGGCCATTGCCTACGTGAAGCGTCCGGTCCCGGTCGATGACCAGGGCGAAGTGCAGCCGTCCGACGTGCGCGAGCTGCGCACCTTCAACATCGGCGCCGACCTCTTCGTCCGCGAGCGCGCCGCGGTCTCGGCAGCCGAGATCAACGTCACCAACCGCATCACCCAGGGCGGCGGGCTCTACGACATCCGCGACCTGGACATGGCCTATGACGGCTCGAAGGTGGTCTTCGCCATGCGCGGGCCGTTCATCGAGGGCGCCCAGGAGGAGGACCAGCCCGACTGGGACGTCTGGGAATACACCCTGGCGACGGACGACCTCCGTCGCGTGATTCCCTCGGACCTGAATGCCGCGGCCGGCCACGACGTGGCCCCGCACTACCTCCCTGACGGGCGGATCGTCTTCTCGTCCACGCGGCAGCGGCAGTCCAAGGCCGTGCTGCTGGACGAGGGCAAGCCCCAGTTCGATGCCCAGGACGAGGACCGCAATGAGCCGGCGTTCGTCCTGCACGTGATGAACGACGATGGTTCAGACATCCACCAGATCTCCTTCAACCAGAGCCACGACCTGGACCCGACGGTGCTCACGAACGGGCAGGTGCTGTTCACCCGCTGGGACAACGCCTCCGGCAACAACGAGATGAACCTGTACCGGATGAACCCGGACGGTTCGGGCCTCGAGCTGTACTACGGCGCACAGAGCCACGACACCGGCACCAACGGCGCCACCGTCCAGTTCGTCCAGCCCCGCGAGATGCCGGACGGCCGCATCCTGACCATCGCCCGGCCGTTCCAGACGGACGAGTCGGGCGGCGACCTGGTGGCCATCGAGGCCGCGAACTACGTCGAGAACCTGCAGCCCACGGCGCCGAACGCCGGCCTGCTCACCGGGCCGGCCCAGGCGCGGCTGGTCGTGAACGACGTGCGGACGGACGACACCATTTCCCCCGGCGGCGAGTTCAGTTCCGCCTATCCGCTGTTCGACGGCACGGACCGGATGTTCGTCAGCTGGAGCCCGTGCCGGTTGCTGAGCGCCACGCTGCAGATCATTCCCTGCACGCCCGCGGCCCTGGCCGACCCGGCTGCCGTGGCGGCGCCGCCCCTCTACGGCGTGTGGATCTATGACCGCGCGGCCAACACCCAGCAGCCGGTCTTTGCGCCCGTCGAGGGCATCGTGATCAGCGACATCGTGGCCGGGCAGCCCAGGGCCGTGCCGCCGATCATCTATGACCTGGAGACCACGGGCGCCGCCGACCCCGACCTGCTCGCCGAAGGCGCGGGCCTGATCGACATCCGCAGCGTCTACGACTTCGACGGCACCACGGGCGTCAGCATCGCCGCGATGGCCGACCCGGCCCAGACGACCGCCGACCAGCGGCTGCCGCGGTTCCTGCGCCTCGAGAAGGCGGTGGCCATTCCCGACCGGGACGTGCGCGATTTCGACCCCAGCGCCTTTGGCGTCAACGCCGGGCAGGGCATGCGGGAGATCCTCGGGTACGTGCCCGTCGAGCCCGATGGCTCGGTCGTGGCCAAGGTGCCGGCCAACGTGCCGCTCGCCCTGTCGGTGCTCGACCGCAATGGCCGCCGGGTCACGAGCCGTCACCAGAACTGGTTGCAGGTGCGCCCGGGCGAGGTGCTCACCTGCAATGGCTGCCACGTCCCGTCCAGCGGCGTGTCTCACGGCCGGAAGGACGCCTTCGTCAGCGTGTGGGCAGGCGCTCCGGCCGACGGCCAGCCATTTCCCAACACCGAGCCCGCGTTCTTCGCCGACTTCGGCGAGACCATGGCCCAGGTGAAGGAGCGCATCAGCTGTGCCACCGACTGCGCGCTGGTCACGCCGAGCGTCGACGTCGTGTACGACGACATCTGGACCGATCCGGTCGCGGCGGGCCGGGCGAAGGACGCGAGCTTCGCGTACCGCTACGCCGACCTGACGACGCCGTTGCCCACGCCCGGGTCCTGCATCACGGACTGGGCGCCGCCCTGCCGGATCACGATCAACTACGAGGCCCACATCCACCCGTTGTGGTCCAAGCCCCGCGTGACCTTCGACGTGGATGGCACGACGGTCCTCGCCGACGACACCTGCGTAAGCTGCCACTCGCCCGTGGATGCGAACGCCGCGGCCCGGATCCCGGCCGCCCAGCTCGACCTCTCCGACGGCCCGTCCGACATCGACGCCACGCACTTCAAGGCATACCGGGAGCTGTTCTCGGCCGACAACGAGCAGGAGCTGAACGGTGCCAACCTCCAGGACCGGCTCGTCCAGGTGGGCGTGGATCCGGTCACCATGGATCCTGTCTTCGCGCCGGTCGGCGTCAATCCCGCGATGAACACGCTGGGCGCGCTGGCCTCGCCGAACTTCTTCAACCGCTTCGCGGCGGGGGGCTCCCACGCGGGGCGCCTTGACCCGGCGGAGCTGCGCCTGCTTTCCGAGTGGGTGGACATCGGCGCCCAGTACTACAACGACCCGTTCCTGGCGCCCCTCGACTGATCCGGCCCGGGAACCTTCATGCGCCATCTCATTCTCATTGCGGCCCTCGTTTTCTTGCCCTCCGTCACACCGGCTTATGGCAAGGAGAGCCACTATGAGGCCGTCGTGGCGGAGCCCTTTCTGGAGCTCCACACGGGACCCGGGCGGGGCTTCCCGGTGTTCCATGTGGTGGACAAGGGCGAGCAGATCGATGTGGTGATGCGCCGGACCGACTGGTTTCAGGTGCGCACCCGGAAGGGTGTCGAGGGCTGGGTGAAGCTGGAGCAGATGGCCGAGACGCTGGACACGGCCGGCCGGCCCACCGCGCTCGACGACCCGACGGCTGACGACTTCGTGGGACGGCGCTGGGAAGTGGGACTCCAGCTGGGCGACCTCGACGGGGCGAGCGTGATTTCCCTCTACGGCGGGTATCACTTCACGCGGAACCTCTCGACCGAACTCCGGGTGGGCGACATCAGCGGCGACTTCTCCAGCGGCTGGATGGCGACGGCGGACATCGTGCACCAGCCGTTCCCGGAATGGCGCGTCTCGCCCTACGCGGCGCTCGGCACCGGCGTGATCCACATCGAGCCGGCGGCGACGCTGGTGCAGACGGAAGACCGCACGGACCAGGTGGGGCACGTGGGCCTCGGACTACGGATGTACGTGTCCCGGCGCTTCATGTTCCGGGGTGAATACAACAGCTACCTGACCTTCACGAGCCGCGACGACAACGAGGAACTGGACGAATGGAAAGCGGGCTTCGCGTTCTTCTTCTGACCGGACTGGTGGCAGCCACGACCGGCTGCAGCCTCTTCGGCCGGGACGACCCTCCGATGGAGGATGCCGGCGCATCCGCGCCCGTCATCTCGCCGGAGGTGGAACGGCGCCCGGTGACGACGCCGAAGATCGACACCGAGGACTTCGAGGTCAGCCTCTATTTCGGGATGATCAGCGTCGAGGACTTCGGTTCCAACTCGATCTATGGCGGCCGCGTGGCCTACCACGTCAGCGAAGGCCTGTTCCTGGAGGGCACCTACGCCATGAGCGGCGACGTGGACCGCTCCAGCGTGGAGGTCCTGGACAACATCGACCTGCTCGGCAGTGACCGGGACTACAGCTACTACGACCTGGCCGTCGGCTGGAACCTGCTCCCTGGCGAGGTATTCCTGGGCAGGAACCACGCCTTCAACTCCGCGCTGTACGTGATCGGCGGCGCCGGCAACACCAGCTTCGCCGGCGAGGACCTGTTCACGATGACGTTCGGCGCCGGGTACCGGGTGCTGGCGACGGATTCGATCGCGCTCCACTTCGACGTCCGCGACCACCTGTTCGACAACGACGTGACGGGCGAGGACAAGACCACCCACAACATCGAGTTCAACCTGGGCGTTTCCTGGTTCTTCTGAGGTGAGCATGAGCAGGACATTGCCAACATTCCTTGGATCCGTGGTCATCGCCACCGCGCTGCTGGCGGTGCCGGTCGGGGCGGGCAGTGCGGCCGGCGGCGGCGTGGCGCCGGCGGCCGGGTTCAGCCTGAAGTCCCGGGCAGGCGAGGCCGTGTCGCTCGGTGGCCTCAAGGGCCAGGTGGTCCTGATCAATTTCTGGGCGACCTGGTGCGGCCCGTGCCGCAAGGAAATGCCGCTGCTGGAGCAGATCCAGAAAAAGTACGCGCCGCTCGGCTTCACCATGCTGGGTGTCAACGTGGAGGAGGACACGCGCCTGATGGACACGTTCCTGAAGGACGTGCCGGTGAGTTTCCCGATCCTCCTCGACCCGGCGAACGGGGTGAGCAAGCTCTACAACGTGTCGGCCATGCCGAGCACGGTGATCGTGGACCGCAAGGGCAACGTGCGCTTCATCCACCAGGGCTTCAAGCCGGGTGACGAGAGCAAGTACCAGGACATGATCCGCCAGCTGATCCGGGAGAAGGCATGAAGCCCGGTCTCGTCATCCTGGCTGCCGCCCTGCTGCTTGCGGGCTGTTCCGGCATCGAGCCCTGGGTGAAACCCTACGAGCGGGACCGCCTGGCCGATCCCATCATGAGCTTCGACCGGAACCCGGTGTCGGGGTCCTACATCGACCACGTCCACGAGGCCCGCGAGGGCGCCCGGGGCGCCTCGGGCAGCGCCGGCGGCGGCTGCGGGTGCAACTGATGATGCTGTTGAAGTCGCGCCTGAAGGCGCTCCTGCTGCTCCTCATTGCCACCAACGCGTCCGCTGGCGTGCTGCCGGAGGACCGTTTCGACGTCCTGCTTCATTCCTACGACGGCGGCGGGATCAAGATCGACGGCCCATCCCTGCTGGTACGCAAATCAGTCGGGGAAAAGATGTCCTTCTCGGGCAGTTACTACGTGGACACGATCAGCAGCGCCTCCATCGATGTGGTCACGACCGGCGCCAGCCCGGACGGCTACAAGGAAGAGCGTACCCAGTACGGTGCCGGCGTCGATTACCTGCGCGGCGACACCACGATGAGCTTCGGGTACAGCACCAGCGAGGAGAACGACTACCAGGCCGACACGCTGAACTTCGCGATCAGCCAGGACGTGTTCGGCGGCCTCACGACCATCACGCTGGGCTACGGCAGCGGCGCGGACGAGGTCAGCCGGCGCGGCGACGCGACCTTCAGCGAGGACGTGGACCGCCACGCCTATCGCCTCGGCGTCACGCAGGTCATCACCCGCAACCTCATCCTCGGCCTGTCCTACGAGGCCGTGGCCGACGAGGGCTTCCTGAACAATCCCTACCGCCAGGTCCGCTACGTCGACCCGGGCGACCCGACGAACTGGCTGACCCAGCCCGAGCTCTACCCGGAAACCCGGGCCAGCAACGCCGTGGCCATCCGGGGCAAGTACCACCTGCCGTACCGGGCGGCAGTGTCCGGCGAGTACCGCTTCTTCACGGACGACTGGGGCATCGATGCCCACACGTTCGAAGCGGGGTACGTCCAGCCGTTCCGCACCAAGTGGCTCTTCGACTTCAAGTACCGCTTCTACACCCAGTCTGCCGCGGACTTCTACAGCGACCTCTTTCCCTATGCCAACGCCCAGAATTTCCTGGCCAGGGACAAGGAGCTCAGCACGTTCCAGAGCCACGGCCCGCACCTCGGCGTGACCTACACGTTCCTCGACCGGCAGGGCGATTGGCCATTGAAGGGCACGCTGAACTTCGCCGCGGACTACTACATGTTCAACTACGACGATTTTCGCGACCTCCGGAGCGACTCCGACCCGGGGACGGAGCCCTTCTACAACTTCGACGCACAGGTGTTCCAGGCCTTCTTCTCACTCTGGTTCTGACGCCGGATCCAGGGGTACCATCCGGGCCGGCTTCCTGCGAGCGAGTGTCCATGCGCTGCCTGTCCGCCTGCGTCCTCCTGCTATCACTCGTCGCCGCGCCCGCCAGGGCTGAGTGGTACAGCGACGCCCGCGAGAAGATGGGCACCCGCGTCGAGATCCAGCTCTGGGCCGACAGCGAGGCAATCGCGCGGCCGCTCCTCGCCGCCGGCATGGCGGAGTTCGACCGCATCGAGTCCTGGATGAGCACCTACCGGGAGGATTCGGAGATCTCCCGCGTCAACCGGCTGGCCGCCAAGGGGCCAGTGAAGGCTTCTGCCGAACTCTTCGGCATCGTCCGCCAGTCACTCGGGATTTCCGTGGTGTCGGACGGTGCCTTCGACATCACCTTCGACAGCGTGGGCAGGCTGTACGACTTCCGGGCCGGCGTCCGCCCCGACGCGGATGCGATCCGGAAGAACCTCCCGGACATTGATTACCGGCACGTCATCCTCGATCCCGCTGCCTCGACCATCCGCTTCACGAAGGTGGGTACCCGGATCAACCTGGGTGGCATCGGCAAGGGCTATTCCTGCGACCGGGTGGCCGAGCTGCTCCGCAAGGCCGGCGTGCGCTCCGGCCGCGTGAACGCCGGCGGCGACACGCGCCTGATCGGCAGCCGGCAGGGCAAGCCCTGGATGGTGGGGATCCGGGACCCCGACGCGGACGACAGGTGGGTCACGCGCCTGGCCCTGGAGGACGAGGCGATCTCGACGGCCGGGGATTACGAGCGCTTCTTCGACGAGGATGGTGTCCGGTACCACCACATCATCAACCCGAAGACCGGCGACTCGGCGCGTGGCATTCGCAGCGTGACGGTCATCGGACCCGACGCAACGATGACTGACGGGCTGGACAACGCCGTGTTCGTCCTCGGGCCGGAGCGGGGCCTTGCGCTCATCGATGCCACGCCTGGCTATGCCGCCGTGATCATCGACGCCGATGGCAAAGTCCGCTATTCGACGGCGCTGGAATCCCGCTAGGTTTGACATAAGCCTCATGCAATTTTACTCACGGACGAAAGGACGTGAGCGAGGTCGCAGGATTCGCCGCCGGAAATTGTCAACATTCCCGTGCCGACAAGGGCAAACCCGCTGAAAGGCGGGGACGCAAAGCCACCGGTCTACCGGCGAATTCAACCTCGCCAATGACAGCGGAGCTGCCGGACTTGAACGCGGTCTCCAGACCGCGCTTCCGCGCGTCCCCGAAGCCAGTGCTTTGTCCCTGTCCGCCTGAACGCGGAACACGGGAAGAATCGGGATGCGCACGCAGCTTCTGGCCATGCTTCTCACGGCACACCTGTTGCCGGCGCTGGCCGTCGCCTCGGACGCCGTCGTGCCGGGCCAGCCCGCCCCCGACTTCGTACTGAAGAACGCCGCCGGCGAGAACCTGCGCCTGTCCGAATGGAGGGGCGACGTGGTGGTGCTGGCCTTCTGGGCTGACTGGTGCGGACGCTGCAGCGACCAGCTCCAGGAACTCGCGCGCCTCCAGAAGCAGTACGGCGAACGCGGGGTGCGGGTCGTCACGGTCAACATCGACGCCGACGACAGGCCTGCCCGGGAGGCCGCGGCCCGCTCTGGCGTGCTGGTCCTCCACGACAGCGAACAGTCCGTCGCCCGCCAGTACGACCTTTCCAACCTCCCCCTGACCGTGCTCGTGGATCCCCACGGCAAGGTGCGGCACGTGCACGAGAAATACCGGGGTAGCGACGCTGCCCTGTACGACGAAGAGCTGACCGCTCTTCTCCAGGAGTAAAGGACGCACCATGACACCCCATCGCTTCAAGCTGCCCTGCATGTCCGGCGCCCTGCTGCTCGGCCTCGCGCTCGGCTTCCAGCCGGTCCAGGCCGCGGAGGAGGCCGCCGCACCCGCGCCCGCCGCCACGGCGAGCGTGGACAGTGAAGTGCAGGTCCTCAAGGACGAGGTCCTGGACCTCAACCGCGAACTGTTCCTGCTGGAGGAGGAGCTGCTCTTCCCCGCCAACACCCAGGTGGCGGTCTTCGTCTCCATGGACGTGGGTGACTTCTTCGACCTGGACTCGGTCCAGCTGCGCATCGACGACAAGCCCGTGAGCAGCTACCTGTACACGGAGCGGGAAGTCGCGGCGCTCCTGCGCGGCGGCGTCCACCGCATCTACCTGGGCAACCTGAAGACCGGCGAGCACGAGCTGACGGCCGTGTTCACCGGCCAGGGGCCGCACGCGCGGGACTACCGGCGCGGCGCGACCCTGAAGGTGGAGAAGGGCATCGGCGCGAAGTTCGTCGAGCTGCGGATCTCCGACCGGGAAAGCAAGCAGCAGCCGGAATTCCTGGTGAAGGAGTGGGAGTAGTCCGTGGCGCGATCGCCCGCTAAGCGGGGTCATTCCCCGCGTGCGCGCGCCCTCGCCGCCGGCCTGCTGTCGGCGGCGTGCGCCGTCGTGCCCGCCGGGGCGGACGAGGTGAAGGCCCCCACGGCCATCCGTGACCTGTACTACGGCGAGACCCTCTTCCAGTTCTACCAGGACCAGCACTTCGACGCGCTCACCCACCTGCTCGCGGCACGGGCCACCGGCCGCGTGAGCAACCACGAAGCGGAATCCGAACTGCTGCTCGGCGGTCTCTACCTGCACTACGGCCAGCACGTGCGGGCCGAGCAGATCTTCAACCGCCTGCTGACGCAGGACGTGGCGCCCACCGTCAGGGACCGGGCCTGGTTCTACCTGGGCAAGGTCCGCTACCAGCGGGACCTGCACGAAGACGCGCTGGCGGCCTTCGCGCGGATCTCCGGCGCCCTGCCGGCAGGGCTCGCCGCGGAACTCCCGATGCTTCAGGCCCAGTCGCTGATGGCGCTGGAACGCTATGATTCGGCAGCAGAACTTCTCGACGGCTGGAAGGGCCCGGACGGCTGGGCGCCCTACGCCCGCTTCAACCTGGGCGTGGCCTTCGTGCGCCTGAACCGGCTCGACGATGGCGCGCGCCAGCTCGACCGGGTTGGCCGCAGCTCGCCGGATTCCGCCGAGCTGCTCGACCTGCGGGACAAGGCCAACCTGGCGCTGGGCTACGCCTACCTCCAGCAGTCACTGGACGGCCAGGCCCGGCCCGTCCTCGAGCGGGTCCGGCTGGAAAGCCCGTTCGCCAGCAAGGCGCTGCTCGGTGTCGGCTGGGCGGACGCGGCCACGAACAATTACCGCGGCGCCCTCACGCCCTGGCTCGAACTGAAGAACCGGGACCTGCTGGACAGCGCCGTACAGGAATCACTGCTCGCGATTCCCTACGCCTACGCGCAGCTCGATGCCCACGGCTCTGCCGCAGAGGGCTACCAGTCGGCGCTCGTGTCCTTCGACACGGAGATCGCCCACCTGGACGATGCGATCAGCCGCGCTGGCACCTCCGGCGGCGGCCTGATCGACGCGCTGCTCGCAGCCGACGATCCCGGCGTCGGCCGCTGGTACTGGGAGCTTGCCGAGCTGCCGGACTCCAACGAGGGCCGCTACCTCTATCACCTGATTGCCGATCACCGCTTCCAGGAAGGACTCCGGAACGTGCGGGACCTGGCAGCCCTGTCGACCCACCTGCAGGACTGGCGCGACAAGCTCACGGCGTTCGACGACATGGTGGCCACCCGTCGCCAGGCCTACGCGCAGCGCGAGCCGCGCCTCAGCGCCGGGCTCGACCAGGTCGACCTGCCGGCGCTGCAGGCCCGCCGCGACGCGCTTGCCGCGCGGCTCGATACGATCGAGCGGGACCGCGACGTGTCCGGGCTCGCCACTGACGAGGAAAGCGACCGCTGGCAGCGCCTCGCCGCCGTCGGCGCGGATCCGGGCCTCGCGGCAGCCGATGCCGCCGAAATGCGCGAGCGCCACCGGCTGCTCAGCGGCGTGCTGGCCTGGGACCTGGACCGGGACTACAAGTACCGGCTCTGGCAGCAGCGCCGCAACCTGAGGGAGCTCGACGAACTGCTGGCGCGGGCCACGCGGGGCCAGGCGGGCGCGGCCCTGGCCCGGAATGATTCCCCGGAGGAACTCGACGCCTTCGCCGCCCGGATCGCCGCGGTGACACCCCGGATCGAACGCATGCAGGGGCTGATCGCCCGCGAACGCGGCCAGCAGGAACAGCGGCTGCAGGCCCTCGCCATCGACACGCTCAGGGACCAGCGCGAGCGGCTGGCAGCCTACCGCGTGCAGGCCCAGTTTGCCCTCGCCACGATCTACGACCGGGCGGCCACGGCTGCCCGCGTTGCGCCCGAGCCGAAGCGCGAGCAGGGGGCAGGCGAATGATGCCGGTGGCCGCACTCTGCGTCGGCATCGCCCTCGCGGGCGGGCTCTGGCCGTTTGGCGGCGGCGACGACACCGCGAAGGAGCGGGGACCGTCCCGCGAGACCATCCGTACCCTCAAGGCCCGGGACATGCAGGTCGACGCCGAGCCCCCGGCGGTGGACAGCGCTGCCCAGGCCATGGACCAGTACCGCCGCTTCCTCGCGCTGAAGACCGGCTCGGCGGACATGCGGGCCGAGGCGCTGCGCCGGCTCGCCGACCTGAACCTCGACGCCGGCGTGACGGCCGAGAGCGCCGGCGACGCCGCGGGCGCCGGTGCCGCGTACTTCAACGAAGCAATCACGCTCTACACCGAGCTGCTTGCCCTGCGCCGCTCGGCGGCCGCTGCCGGGACCGCCGACCCGGCCGACGATGCCGAGATCCTCTACCAGCTGTCCCGTGCGCTGGAGGGCGCTGGCAAGGGCGACGACGCGCTCAGCACGCTCGACACCCTCGTGGCGAGCCACCCGTCGGCGACGCACCAGGACGAGGCGGAGTTCCGCCGCGGTGAGACCTACTTCGTCCGGCAGAACTACGCGGCGGCCGAGAAGGCCTATGCCGCCGTGCTGGCCGAAGGCGACGCGTCGCCGTTCTACGAGCAGGCCCTCTACAAGCACGGCTGGGCCCTGTTCAAGCAGGGCCGGAACGAGGAGGGGCTGCGCTCGTTCCTCCAGCTGCTCGAACGCAAGCTCGGTCCCGGTGGCGCGAAGCCCGCGGCGCTCGTCGACGGCATGAGCCGGCCGGAGCGCGAACTGCTCGACGACACGCTGCGCGTCACCAGCATCACGTATTCGTACCTGGACGGCGCGGCATCGATTCCCGCCTCGCTGGCCGGGAATGCGGAGCCTGCCTGGACCTACCTGCTCTACAACTCCCTCGGTGACCTGTACCTGGACAAGGAGCGCTTCCGGGACGCGGCGGAGACCTACCAGGCCTTTGTCGCCCACGATCCCGTGAACGATGAGGCGCCCCGCCTGCAGCAGGCCGCCATCGAGGCCTACACCCGGGGCAAGTTCCCGAGCCTGGTGCTGGATGCCAAGCGCCAGTACGTGGAGACCTACGGGCTCGACGCGCCGTTCTGGGCCACGCGCCAGCAGGCCGATTACGGCACGGTGGTCGCGTCGCTCAAGACGCACCTGACCGACCTGGCCGCGTTCGATCACTCCGAGGCGCAGAAAAGCAGGCTGCCGGCGGACTACGAGCGCGCCGCGGGCTGGTACCGCCGCTTCCTCGTCTATTTCCCCGCGGACCCGGAGTCCGCGGAGCGCAGTTTCCTCCTGGGTGAGCTGCTCTTCGAATCGAAGAACTTCGCCGAGGCGCGGGATGCCTACCTGCGCTCCGCCTACGAGTACGGCAACCACGAGCACGCGGCCGAGGCAGGCTATGCGGCGCTGCTGGCGTCCCGCGAGCACGAGAAGCAGCTCACGAACGAGGCGCTGGCTGCGTGGCATGAGCAGCACATCGAGTACGCGCTGCGCTTCGCGGCCAGCTACCCGGCTCACCCGCAGGCGGGCGCCGTGCTGGCCAACGTGGCCGAGGAACTGTTCAAGGCGGGCCAGCTGGACCGCGCCGTCCAGGTGGCCGGCCTCGTCGTCACGCTGCAGCCGCCGGCCACGCCGGACCTGGAGCGGGTCGCCTGGACCGTCATGGCCCACGCCCAGTTCGACCTGGGCCGCTATGCCGACGCCGAGAACTCCTACCTGCGCCTGCGCGCCTACAACCTGCCGCCTGAACAGCGGAAGGAAGTGGAGGGGCGCGTTGCCGCCTCGATCTACCGCCAGGCCGAATCAGCCCAGGCCAGCGGCGACATCGACGCGGCTGTCGCCAATTTCCTGCGCATCGCCGACGCCGCACCGGACGCGGACATCCGTCCCACGGCGCTGTTCGATGCCGCCACGTTGCTGCTCACCAACCAGCGCTGGGGTCAGTCGGCCGAACTCCTGCAGCGTTTCCGCCGCGAGTTCCCGGGCAGCAAATTCAACGGGGACGTCACGGCGAAGCTTGCCGTGGCGCTGAAGGAAGACGGCCGGCCCGCGGAAGCCGCGGCCGAATACGAGCGCATCGCCGCCGCCACCGATGGCGCGGCCGGCGCCGACGTCCAGCGGGCCGCCTTGTGGCAGGCCGCTGAGCTCTACGCCGCCGCCGGCCAGCCCGCCAGCGAGGCGCGGCTGTACGAGGCCATCGTGACCCGCTTCCCCGATCCGCCGGCCGAAGCGCTGGAGGCCCGGCACAAGCTCGCGAGCCTGGCCGCTGACGGCAGCGACTGGAACACCCGGAAGCGCTGGCTGGAGTCCATCGTCGCGGCCGACGCGGCGGCGGGCCCGGCCCGCACCGACCGCAGCCGCTTCCTTGCCGCCAGCGCGGCCGTCGAACTGGCCCGGCCGAAGCGCGACGCGTTCCTGGCGATCCGCCTCGCCGCGCCGCTGAAGAACAGCCTGAAGCTGAAGAAGGCCCGCATGGAGGAGGCGCTGGCCGCCTACAGCGCCGCCGCCGACTACGGCGTGGCGCCGGTGACCACCGCGGCGACGTTCGAGACCGCGGAGCTCTACTACCAGCTGAGCCGCGACCTGCTGGATTCCGAACGCCCGGCCGACCTGACGGCCGAGGAGCAGGAAGAGTACGGCCTGCTGCTCGAGGAGCAGGCCTTCCCGTTCGAGGAGAAGGCGATCGACCTGTTTCGCGTGAACGCGGAACGGGTGACCGACGGCGTGTATGACGAGTGGGTGCGGGCCAGCTTCGCGCGGCTCAGCGTGATGACACCGGCGCGCTATGCCCGGACGGAAAGGAGCGAGGATGTTGCGGCCTGGCTGGACTGACAAGGTAACCGGCGCACTGGTGCGCGGGGTGCTGCTCGTGCTCGGCGTGAGCGCGCTGGGCGCCTGTGCCTCGGTGGGTCGTGGTATTGCCCCCGCGGGAGCAGCGACCGCCGCGACTTCCGCCGTGCCGTCGCCAGAGCTCCAGGCCGCCTACGGCCAGCTGCTCACCCGCCTCCGGTCCGGCGACGCCACGGCCCTTGCCGACCTCGAGAAATTCAGCGCCGCCAATCCCGGGCTGGCAGGTCCGCTGCTGAACCTGGGCCTGGCCCGGAACCTGGCGGGCGACGAGTCCGCGGCCCGGGACTACTTCCAGCGCGCCTCGCAGGTCTGCATCCGGTGCGGTCCCGCGTGGAACGAGCTGGGCGTGCTGGGCCGGAAGCAGGGCCGATTTGCGGAGGCCGAGCAGGCCTACCTGCGCGCCATCGAGCTGCAGCCGGATTACGCGCCGGCCTACTACAACCTCGCGGTGCTCTACGAACTCTACATTCCGCGCCCCGAACTGGCGTTGCAGAACTACGAACGCTTCCTGCAGATGGGCGGTGCGGCGGACCAGGCCGGTGACGTGGAGACCAGTGACGTGGAGAAATGGGTGGCCGACCTGCGCCGCCGGGTGGGCACCACCGCGAAGACGGCGCGCACGGAGGGCACGACGTGAACCTGCTGCCCGCCGCCCTTCTGCCGTCCCTGAAAGTGCTGAAGGCATCCGCCCTGGCGCGCGCCCGCATGGGGCTGCTCGGCCTGTCCCTGGCCTGTGGCGTTCGCGCCCAGGAGCCCGTGAACCCCGAGCAGCCGCCTGCCGAGAAGCGCACGGCGGCCACGGCCGTGGAGCCGCGGCGCGCTCCGCCGGGCCCGCTCAACCTGGACACCACGGCGATCCGGGGCAACCAGGAGCTGCCGAAGGTGCTCTACATCGTGCCCTGGAAGGATCCGGCCATGGCGGAACTGGCCGGCAGGCCGGTGAACAGCCTGGTCGAGGAGGCGCTGGCACCCGTAGACCGTGAAGTGTTTCGCCGACAAACGCGCTATTTCAGTCAATTGTATGGGGCGGCCAGTTTGGCGACGAGGCCGGGGGGTGGGGACCCTCCGAAAGGCACCACGGGCGCTGGCGCTGCCAGCACGGGCACCACGAACTGACGACCGGGCCGGCGGCATGTGCCGCTGACGGGGAATCTGCGCTTGCCAAATCTGGGCTGGAGGTACTGAAGACCATGGATACGTACACACTCATCGTGAAATTCTTCCAGGAGGGCGGGGTCTTCCTGTACTTCATGGCAGCCCTGTTCGTGGTTGGCGTCGCCATCGCGATCGAGCGCTTCGTGGTGCTGACGAAGGCCAGCATCTCCAACCGCCAGCTCTGGGAGAAGATCACTCCCTGCCTGAAGTCGGGCAACTTCACCGAGGCGGCCAACGTGGCCGCGAAGTCCGGCACCGCGCTCGGCACGGTGCTGAGCTACGGCCTGGCGCGCACCAAGGTCACCCATCGCCGGGACGACCTGGAAAAGGCGATGGAGGAAAGCCTCCTGGAGATCATCCCCAAGCTCGAGAAGCGCACCCACTACCTGTCGTCGCTTGCCAACGTGGGCATGCTGATCGGCCTGCTGGGCACCGTCGCGGGCCTGATCGCGGCGTTCGGCGCGATCGCCACGGCGAATCCCGCCGAGAAGGCCAGCCTGCTCGCGGCGAGCATCTCGGTGGCCATGAACTGCACGGCCAGCGGACTGGTCGTCGCGATCACGCTGCTGCTGGCCCACATGCACCTCGAGGCGAAGACCACCGGTCTCATCGACAGCCTCGAGATTGCCGCCCTCAAGTTCCTGAATGCCGTGACCGAGCGCGCGCCCGTGGCCCAGGACAAGCCTGCGCAGGCGCAGGCCGCCCAGGCCCAGGCGCCCGCCGCGCCGGCCAGGGGCGCAGCTGCCGCCCGGGGCCTCGCCTGAGTCAGGGCCGCCAGGGAAGGTCGGAAGCATGAAAGCCTCCAAGAGCGTCCGGCGCGTGCGCCGGCATCATGCGCGCCTTCGCGGGCGCCATGACCTGAACATGGTGCCGATGATCGACATGATGGTCATCCTCGTGTTCTTCCTGATCTTCACGGCGGTCTTCTCGAAGACGAACGTCCTCGAACTGAACCTGCCCAGCAGTGCCGCCGGCGTGCCCGATCTCCCCAAGGGCCTCCAGCTCGAGGTGATCGTGCGCGACGGCTCCATCGATGTGGCGGACCGGGCGACCGGCGTGCTCCAGAGCCTGCCCAACACGGCTTCCGGGTACGACCTGGCCCAGCTCGGCAGCTACCTCGAGCGCGTGAAGGCCAGGTATCCACAGAACCAGGCGGCCACGATCCTGCTGGGGCCGGATATCTCGTACGACGTGCTCGTGCAGGTGATGGACACAGTTCGCGTCCGGGTGGTGCCGCCCGCCCCGGGGGCGGACGGCAAGGTGGCCACCAGCACGGTGCAGGCCGAGCTCTTTCCCGAGATCTCCGTGGGAGATGCGCCGATATGACACCCACCCGCCTCAAGCGCCGCCACGACCGGGGCCGGAAGACGGACGGCCATCTCGCGCTGGTGCCGTTCATCGACATGCTGACCATCCTCGTGGTGTTCCTCCTGCTGCACACGGCGGACGTGGAAATCCTGCCGAACACGAAGAACATCTCCATCCCGCAATCGGTGTCCGAGCTCAAGCCGCGGGAAACCCTCGTGGTCATGCTGACCCGGGACACCCTGTTCGTCGACGGCAAGCCCGTGGCGACGCTGGCGGAGATCCAGTCCATCGAGGGCAACGTGATTCCCGCGCTGAAGGCCGCGCTGGGCCGGCAGAGCGGCCGCGTGCTGCAGGCCTCGGCGGAACGCGGCACCGACGCGGAGGTGGCGAACCGTGAGGTCACGATCATGGGCGACAAGAGCACGCCCTACGCCGTCCTGAAGAAGGTCATGGCCACGTGCACCGACGCCGACTTCGGCAAGGTGTCGCTGGCGGTGTTCGAGAAGGAGCGGGCTGCGCCGGCAGCCAGCGGGGCCACTGCATGAGCACAGCGGCGCTTCCCTACTATCGCCTGTACGAGCTGCCCTGGTCGCCGGGGTCGGATTCGGAGGAGCGGTTCCGGAAGATCCTCCGCAACTGCTTCATCGCCTACCTGGTCTTCGGCATCCTCATTCCGCTGATGCCGGTCCCGGAGCGCGACCTCACCCGCGCGCCGGACATCCCGGACCGGGTCGTGCAGCTGATCGTCGAGCAGCCGAAGCCGGTCCCGCCACCGAAGGTGGAGCCGGTCGTCGAGCCGAAGCCCGAGCCGGAGATGGCGAAGGTCGAGCCGAAGCCGGTGCCGAAGGCGGAAGTGACGCCCGAGCCCGTGCCGGTGGATCGCCGCAAGCAGGCGCGTGACAAGGCGCAGAAGTCCGGGCTGCTCGCGTTCGCCGACGACCTGGCCGACCTGCGGGACGACAAGGCCGTCGCGGAGATTGCCGGCGCCCAGGCCGTGACCGGCGCGGTGGGCGAGGCCACGCGGAACGAGCGGTCACTGCTGACCTCCCGGGTCGGGAAGGGCAGCGGCGGCATCAACACGGCGGCCATGAGCCGCAACACGGGAGGCTCCGGCCTGAACTCCCGCGGGACGACGCAGGTCCGGAGCGCGGTGGCCAGCATCTCCAGCGGCCCCGACGCACCGCCGTCGTCGAGCGGCAAGGCCGGGCGCAGCCGCGAAGAAATCGAGATGGTCTTCGACCAGAACAAGGGTGCGATCTACTCGCTCTACAACCGGGCACTCCGGGCGAACCCCGCGCTGCAGGGCAAGCTGGTGCTGAAGCTCACCATCGAGCCGTCCGGCCAGGTGTCGGCGGTGGAGGTCGTCTCCAGCGAGCTGCAGGACGAGGAACTGGAGCGCAAGCTGATCCAGCGCGTGCGGATGTTCACGTTCCTCTCGAAGGACGTGCCGCCGGTCACCACAACCAAGCCCATCGACTTCTTCCCGGCGTAGGAGCGTCCTCGGGTGCGACCGGGTTACCCCCTGTCGAGAATGGAGTCCGCGACTCTCTCGACAGGGGGTAACCCGGTCGCACCCGAGGACGCTCCTACGCCCGGCCGCGCCAGAGGATCACGCCGATGAAGCCGAAGAAGCTGGCGGCCATGAACCAGAACTCGTTCACGCCGTAGCCCTCGACGCCCAGGCGGGAGAGCTGCTCGAAGCCGATGAAGGCGGCGGTGTAGACCAGGGCGCACAGCGTGGCGCCGACTTTCCACCCGAGGGACCGGGGCTGGCCCTTCACGCCGGCCCACCACCAGGCCACCAGGTAGATCACCGTGTAGGTGTTCAGCATCGTCATCCAGAGCGGGGCCTTCTGGAAGTAGTGGTTGATCCAGAACGCGCCGGCCCCCATGAAGTTCATCAGTACGTAGCGCCATTCCTCGAGCGGCGCCCGCAGCACCTTCTCCCACAGCAGCACGAGGAAGATGTAGACGGTCCAGGTGCCGAAGAGCAACTCGTAGAACTGGACCTTGCCGGCCCAGGCTGGATCGATCACGAGCATGTGTTACCCCAATTCGCTGCAGGAAGAGCCGAACCTGAAGCAACTGTAGCAACGATGATGCTGGAGCAGCACCCGGGGCAGGAGGGCGTCCGCCAGTGAGTCGCCCTGGTCGTAGCGGGGGTCGTCGTCCACCAGCGTGCAGGCGTAGATCCGCATCCGGCCACCCTGTTTTACGGCCATCTTGCTGAAGGCGCACATGAAGGCGCGGCGCGTGGCCTCGGTCTGGTAGCGGGTCATGCAGTCCGTCGTGATCCGCGGCACCGGGCGCTGCTCGCCGGGATTGCCGAAGTCGGGGAACGACACGATCCGCAGGTCGGCTGGCAGCCCCTCTGTTGCCAGCATCTGCCGGAAGTCCCGGTCCACGTCCGCCTCCTCGCGACCGGGCTGCATCTGCCGGGCGACGGAGACGCCGAAGCCCGCCTTGTGCAGCCCGCGGAGCCCCTGGAGCGCGAGGCGGAAGTTGCCGGCGCCCCGGCCCGCGTCGTGCCGGGCCTCGTCGGGAAAATCGATGCTGACCCGGAAGGCGATCGGGTGGGCCGTGCCTGCCAGCCGGCGAATCTGCGTGAGCCGGCGCACGACCGGTGCGGTGCCGTTGGTGAGCACGAGGCAGGGCCGGAACGACGCGGCGTACTCGAGGATCGCCACCATGTCCTTCACCACGAAGGGCTCGCCGCCCGTGAAGGAGAACTGGCGCACGTCGAGCTTCACCGCCGCGTCGACCAGCGGCCGCACGTCGGCGAGTGTGATGCGCTGGAGGCGGTTGTCGCCGGGGCGCGAGCCCTCGAGGCAGAACGGGCAGTCCAGGTTGCAGGCCGTGCCCGTGTGGAACCAGAGTTCGTCCAGGGCGTGGGGCTGGATCCAGCCAACGTCGCCGGCAGGGGATGACTCGGCCGGCGCCGTCGCCGTGGCCGGCGTCGTCACGGTTCGCTGTCCGGTTCAGCCAGCTCGGTCGGGCCCAGCGGCTGGTAGCGCCGCGCGAGGCGGCGGGGTGGTACGCCGGCCATGTAAGCCAGCGCGAGCAGCCGGTTGCCCGCGCTCCGCCAGAGCCAGCCGTCGCGTTCCCAGCGTCGCGGCGACACGCCAATCGGTGCCGCGAGCCGCGTGAACCTGCCTCGCCGGCGCAGGGCCCGCACCAGCGGCACTTCCTCGAAGAGCGGCGTGTCGGCAAACCCGCCCGCCGCATCGTAGTTGGCGCGGCCGGCGAACAGGCCCTGGTCGCCGTAGGGCGTGCCGAACCGGGTTCGCCAGTTGATCAGACCAGCGAGCGTGCGCTTGTACCAGGTGGGTTCGCCCGAGAACCGGAAGGTGAAGAATCCACCGGCCGCGCCGGCAAGATGCCGGGAGCGGATCAGGGTGATGCCATCCTCGGGGGGGTCGGCGTCCGCGTGCAGGAACCAGAGCACGTCGCCCGAGGCGCGCAGTGCGCCGGCATGCAGCTGGTGCCCGCGGCCCGCCCGCGTGCCCACGTAGACGCAGCGGAAGCGGCGGGCGAGGCTGCGGCAGCCTGCGCTGGAGCCGCCGTCGACGATCACGATCTCATCGGGCGGTGCCGCCAGGTCGCGCAGGCGCGCCAGCAGCCGGCCCAGCATTTCGTTGTCCCCGATCACCGGAATCACGACGCTGACCGCGGGCGTCGACGGATCACCGGCGGCAGTCGCAGCGGCGGCCGGCCCGAACAGGTTGACGACTGTGCCGGCAGAAGCACTCATGACCGGCAGTATCCCAGACTGGCGAGCGCCCGGTACAGCGCGCGCCGCGCAGGCCGGGTATCGCCCCCGAGGTCCGTGCACAGGCGGTGAAGGTCGTCCGGCACGTCGATGTCATAACGTGGCGCGAGGTTGCGGACGGACATGCCGGCGGATTCGCAGCAGGCCTGCAGCGCCGCGTGCAGGTGCTCGCCGCTCCACGGCAAGCCCGGGAGATCCGGCCACGGGTGCCGGCTGCCCATGCAGGTGACGCCGCCATCCAGGGCGGGCCCCAGCACCACGTCGTGCGTGCCGAGAGCCTCGCGGGCCTGCTGGTAGTCGGCAGGCGCGAGCACCGGTGCATCGCTGCCGATGTAGAGCAGGCGCGTGTGCCCGCGCTGGCGGAGAAGGCGGTCCACCGCGGCCAGCCGGTCGCCGAGGTTGCCGTCGGGTTGTGCCACCACGTCGTCGAAGGGGACGGGCAGTGAGCGCGCCCAGGTCTCATCCGCCGGTTCCGCGGGCGACAGCACCGTCGGACCCGGCCAGGCGGCCAGGTCTTCCAGCGTGGTGGCCAGCAGCAGCTGGCTGATCCTCAGGGTCGCGGCCTCGCCGAGCTCCCGGGCCAGCCGGCGCTTGCCGACGCCGGGTGCGGGCCGACGGCAGAAGGCCACCAGGGTGACGGCCGTGGAAGTGGCCAGATTCATGGGTTCAGCATAGCGAGGGGCTTGCCCGCGGGGCCGTGAAAGTCAACCCCGCGAAAGGGGGTGAGAAGGCCGGATTAGCGCATGGCAAAAGGTCGATTCCCGGGCTCTGGCAGACGAAAAATGTTATTTATTATCAATAAGTTGCGATACATTGTTTGCCATAATGCGGCATCCCTTCCTGTCCATTTTCGCGCAGGGTGCAGGGTGGGAGCAGATGTATATACTGGCCACCTGCACGCGGCTTCCAGCCCTTCAAATAGAACAAGCCCGGCGGTCCGAGTTCCTTTCTGGCCATAGGTCCCGTGTCGGGGTACTTCTTGTCAGATTTGCTCGGGGCGCCGGGCCCCTTCCTGACCCCTTCACCGGCAGACCAGCCGCCGCTCGGCTTCGAGCGCTGCCAGCTTCTGGCGGTACACGCGCCCCTGTTGCGCCGAGTAACCCAGCCGCAACTTCAGCCTCAGGTCTGCAATGCGGCTCTCAAGGCGCGTGCAGCGTGCATCATCCCGGCCGGTCGTTGCGCTGCTGGTGGCGGGCAGTGCCAGTGCAAGCAGCGCTGCGAGAAGAACTTGTGCGCGGCGCATTGTGAAGCTCCCGATCATCGGCGAGAGGCGCAGCGTCGCGCACTTCCCACCCTCAGGCGAGCAGCAAATGCACTGGGTTGGTGGAGATTCTGAAGGCGCTCCTACGGTAAAGGCAGCGGCCGCCGCGCGATGATGAATTCCTCCACGGGCCGGCCGCCGATCAGGTGTTCCTGGATGATGCGTTCGAGCACCGCCGGCGTGCAGGAGCGGTACCAGGTGCCGTCCGGATAGACCAGCGCGACGGGTCCGGCCATGCACACCTGCAGGCAATTCGCCTTCGTCCGGCAGATGCCGCCGCCCGCGGCCAGTCCCAGCTCCCGCAACCGCCGCTTCAGGTACTCCCAGGATTCCAGGCTCTCCTGACGGGTGGAGCACTTGGGCTTCGTCTGGTCGCTGCACAGGAAGATGTGCCGGCGTGTGGCGTCGATGCCGAGCTTGCTGATCTGGTCCCGGATCTGTTCGCCTGCCATCTAGTGCCGCTCCAGGAAGCCGAGCAGCAGCGCCGCGAAGGCGGCTTTCTGCTCGCGCCCGGCCACGACGTGCGCCACGTCGCTCATCAGCACGCCTTCCGCGCCCGGTATGCCGTGCTCGAGGGGCAGCGTGGTTCGCGGCCCGGTCACCTGGTCCTGGCCCGAGTGAATCACGAGGGTGGGCGCGCGGATGCCGGAGAGGCGCGGGGCGATGTCGTGGGCGAGGCACGCCGCCACGAGGCGCTCGTGTGCCGGATAGCGGCCATTGAGTTCGCTCCAGGGGCCCTGTGGCCCGAGGAGCCGGTCGCGGTTCGCGTTGTAGTAATCCGGCAGGAAGGACATCAGGCAGACGTGCTTCTGGAAAGCGAAGAAGCCGGAGTCCCGGTGGATGTCCCGGAACATTTCCAGCTGGCCATACAGGAAAGGATCCACGCTGGCCCAGGCGCCCATGTTCACCATGCTGCGCACCAGGTCCGGCCGGGACAGTGCGACTTCCTGGGCGATGCAGGCGCCCATGCCGACCAGGCCCACGAAGTGCACCCGGGACCAGCCCAGGTGGTCGAGCAGGCCGATGACATCCGCGGCGTGGAGCGCCATGGTGGGCGGGCGGTCCGGGTCGTCCGTGGACTGGCCGATGCCCCGGTAGTCGATGATCAGGACCCGGTAGCGGTCGGTGAGGCCCCGCGCCAGGTGGCGTTCGCCCCCGTGGCAGTAGCTGCCCCAGCCCCCCATGCAGATGGCGGGGTCGCCCTTGCCGTCGGCCGGGCCGTGGATCTCGTAATACATCTCGTGGCCGTTGATCTGGGCGCTGGGCATGACGGGCTCCCGGGGGTCCAAGGGCGCGATTATCGCTTAAACTGCGCGCCTCACTAGCTCACCGCAAGGCAGATCCCCGACATGCAAGTGCAGACGACGAAGGGCACCGAGACGAAGACCATCATGGAGTTCCTGGCCGAGAGTCCCAACGTGGACGTTTCCAAGGCCTGGGAGCGCTGCTGGAACATCCATTCGAAGATCACCGAGCGGATCCAGGCGCGCTTCGACGTCAAGCGGCACGCGTCGACGGCCGGCGAGGACTACTGGACGTCGCCCGACGGCCAGCTCGAGGGCTGCTTCAAGGCGTACTCCGGCAGCGAGATGGACTGGCTGGTCCACTCCTGGCTCGGCAACCGCAAGGCCAGCATCCTGGACATGAACGCCACGGCGTTCCTCAGCCAGCAGAACCGGGTGCCGCACCTTGGAATCATCTTCGGCACGATTCCCAAGCTCTACTTCTACGCGGAGTACACGCCGCGCGTGGACCTGCGCACCAACTACGACTACCTGCTCAAGTACTACGAGCCCGCGAACGAGGAGTTCCTGAAGTTCCGCAGCGATCCCAAATGGACCCGCTTCGTGAGCCACGGCACCTACCTGCGCGCCATGATGTCCCCGATAGCAACCAGCTCCCACGCCGAACTGAACGACGACAACATCGGCACCTGCGAGAAGTTCCTGTTGAAGTTCGTGGACCGCTGGTTCAGGTGGCTGGACGATGCCGACACGGTTCCGGAGAAGGAGCGGGCGGCCCAGCAGGAGTACGACTACAAGGTTCGCGAGCTCGGCTACCGCACAGATCCGATGAACGTCCTGCCCCAGAAGGTCCTGGGCATGGATGAGTTCAATCGCCGTCTCGAGATGCGGATTGGCACGCAGCAGATGGCCGAGACCCGGGGCCGCTGGAAATAGCGTTGATCCTCCGGGCCCTGGCAAACTTCGTCGGTTTCCAGTCGGTCTGGTTCCTGAGCCTGTTCGGGGCTGGCACACAACGCTCCTGGCTGGGCGCCATCGCACTGGTCGTGTTCACGGCCTGGCATTTCCGGGCCGTGCCCAACCCGCGGGCCGAGGTCGTGCTGGTCCTGATCGCCTGCCTGGTGGGCTTCGTGGTGGACACCGCGTTCATCCAGGCGCACCTGCTGGCCTATTCGGAGCCGCTGCCGTTCGCGGCGGTGGCTCCGTACTGGATCATCGGAATGTGGGTCAATTTCGCGCTGACCCTGAACGGGTCCATGCGCTGGCTGCACGGGCGGTACCTGCTGTCGGCGGCGCTCGGGGCCATCGGTGGCCCGCTGGCCTACGTGGCCGGCGTCAGGCTGGGTGCGGCGGAACTGCTGGATAGCGCGGCGGTGGTCTACGGCGCGCTGGCGGTCGTCTGGGCGGCGGCGGTGCCGCTGCTGGTGGTGGCGACCGAACGGGTCAATCGCCGCTGGCCGCCGCCGGAAATTTCTGCTGCTGTGTCAGTCGGAGCCTGAAGTCACCAGATGCGAGCCGGAGCCGGCGTATCTGCCGTTCCGGCCCGCACCGGTCAGGCCGTGAGGAACAGGGTGAAGATCACCACCGGGACAAGAAGCGCCACGGTGGCCAGCATCACGTCGCCAAGCTGCTCGATATCGTTGAAGCCGAAATTGCGAAACATCATCCACTCTCCATGTGTAGTCGGTGCGTCGTCGGTGCGTAGTCAGCCCAAGTCCTTTGGGTGCGCGTACTATAGGAACCGCGCATTGCAGTTTCCTTTCACCCGGGTAACACCCTGTAACACTTTGTAACGACCAATCGCCCTTGGGGGACAAGGACTTAGAATAAGGTCGTAAACCGGTTTAGCAGCAGCCCAAAAGCGCCGCGCATTACACAGGAACGTGCCCGGGAAGACTGTGACCCAGCACACGAAAATGACCCGAATCCTCCTCATCGACGACGACGAAAAGCTGGGTGACCTGCTGAAGGCCTACTTCCAGCGCTTCGACATGCAGCTCGACGCTGCCACGCTGCCGTCCGTCGGCCTGGCCAAGATCCAGCGCGACAAACCCGACCTGGTGATCCTCGACGTGATGCTTCCGGAGCAGGATGGCTTCGAGGTCTGCCGGACCATCCGCAAGACCAGTTCCGTCCCCGTCGTGATGCTGACCGCCCGCGGCGAGGTCACCGACCGGATCGTCGGCCTCGAGATCGGCGCCGACGACTACCTGCCGAAACCCTTCGAGCCCCGGGAGCTCGTTGCCCGGATCCAGAACGTGCTCCGGCGGGGCCGCCCGCGGAATGACGACAAGTCGCTGCGCTTCGGCGACCTGGCCATCAACCTGGAGCGGCGGTCCGTGGAACTCGACGGCCAGCCGCTGGACCTGACCACCATGGAGTACCAGTTGCTGGTGCTGTTTGCGAACAACCCGGGCAAGACCTTCACGCGGGACGAGATCCTCAACGAGCTGCGCGGCATCGACGCCCAGCTGTTCTCCCGGTCGGTGGACATCCTGGTCAGCCGCCTTCGCCAGAAACTGCAGGACACCAGCCGCCAGCCGCGCTTCATCAAGACCGTGTGGGGCACGGGCTACGCCTTTGTCGGCGAAGAGGTCCAGCCGTCGTGATCAAGGAGATCAGCCGCTCGCTGTCGGCCCGCCTGCTCGGCATCTTCATCCTCACCGCCATCGTCTACGCGGTGGTCGGCCGGTTCGTGTACCTGCTCGTGCTCGACCAGGATTTCCTGCGGGAGGTCGTGGGTGCGCACATCTCGCTCCACGCGGATTACGTGCTGAACGACATCGGCTCACCGCCCAGCATCGAGCGCGCCAGGGCGATCACCGAGCGGGTGCCGGTGGACATACGCCTGAGCGGGCCGGGCGTGGACTGGGCGTCGGACCCCGCGTTCCCGCAGATCGAGCAGATTCCCTTCGGGCCCATCCCCATCGACTTCCTCGGCCTCGACGAGAAGAGCCAGAAGAACCTCGAGACCTGGGCGAAGAACCTCAAGCTGGTGCGCTTTGGCGAGTACCGGCGGCACGCCTTCGTCGAACTGGTGCGCGACGGGTACAAGATCATCATCGCGTCCCCGCGCATGTCGGAGACGCCCCGGCCGGACTACACGCAGCCGGCCATCGGCCTCATTTCCATCATCGTGCTCGTGGGCTGCTACTTCGCCGTGCGCTGGCTGGTGCGGCCCATCAAGTGGATCCAGAAGGGCACGGCCCGGATCGGCCAGGGCGACCTGGACTACCGCATCCGGTCCACCCGCCGCGACGACCTGGGCGACCTGGCCAACGACATCAACCACATGGCCGACGACGTCAAGGACATGCTCGAGGCCAAGCAGCAGCTGCTGCTCGCCATCAGCCACGAGCTGCGGTCGCCCCTGACCCGCGCCAAGGTGGCACTGGAGTTCCTGGAGGACGGGCAGGTGAAGCACGATCTCCTCGGCGACGTGCGGGAGATGGAGAAACTGATTGCCGACCTGCTGGAGAGCGAGCGCATGAACGCGGGGCACACGACGCTCCGCCGCTCGACCGTCGAGCTGGGCTCCATGTTGCAGGGCCTGATCAACACCGAGTTCCACGACCGCTTCGAGCGCGTCAACCTGCACCTGCCGGCCCAGCCCCTCGTCAGGGACATCGACGAGGTGCGCGTGCGGCTGGTGGCCAAGAACCTGATCGAGAACGCGCTGCGCTACACGCCGCCGGACGGCCCGCCCGTCGAGGTCGAGCTCAGCGCCAAGCCGGGCATGGTGATCCTCCGCGTCCGCGACCACGGCCCCGGCATTCCCAAGGAGCACCTGCCGCGGGTCACGGAGCCCTTCTACCGGGCAGATCCGGCCCGCAGCCGCAGCACGGGCGGCCTCGGCCTGGGCCTCTACCTGGCGAAACGCATCGCCGAGGCCCACCGGGGCTCGCTGGTCATCGAGAGCGAGCTGGGCCACGGCACGCTGTGCACCGTCACCATTCCCGACTTCGTCGCCACGGAGGCTGCATGATGAATATGCGTAGGAGCGCCTTGAGGCGCGACCGGAATCCCCTCCGTCGAGAATCGAGTCCGCGAGTCTCTCGACGGAGGGGATTCCGGTCGCGCCTCAAGGCGCTCCTACTCTTATTCATGTTGCCGGCGCTCGCGCAGGCCCAGGTGAAGTACGGCATCGAGGTCACGCCGTTTGCGGGCTACCGCCTCGGCGGTGAATTCGAGTCGACGGACCTGGGCACTACCAACGGCGCCGGGATCGACATCGACGACGCGTCCAGTTACGGCCTCATCGTCAACTGGCCCTCCGTCGAGAACACCGAGTGGGAGATCTACCTGGGCCGCCAGTCCACGTCGCTGGAGACCGACGAACTCTTCGATCCCCCCGGCACCGCGCCGGCCAAGCTGGACATCTCCTACCTGCAGGCCGGCGGCACCTACTGGTTCGAGGGCGACCGGGCCCGGCCCTACATCGTGGCCACGCTCGGCGCGTCCCGCTTCGAGCCGGACGACAGCAGTTTCGACTCCGAGACCTTCTTCGCCTTCGGCATCGGCGGCGGCTACAAGATCATGCCCACGTCCCGGATCGGCCTGCGGCTGGAAGGGCGGGTCCTCGGCTCCGTCGTGGACAGCGACCAGGCGGTCTTCTGCCGGTCTGGCGGTGCAGCGAGCGGCTGCCTCATTGCCGTCAGCGGCAGCATGGTCTGGCAGTGGGAAGTACTGGCCGGCCTGGTCTTTCGCCTCTGATAGCATGGCTGGCCATCAGCGCCTGCCGGAGCAATGCCCATGGAAGACGACAAGAACGTGCTGGATGACGCCGCCGAGCAGGTGATCGAGCTGGGCAACCGGCTGCTGGAGTCCGACGAGGACGCCGATTCCTGGGACGTGGCCGACGGCCTGCTGGCCGGCGCCATCCAGTTCTGGCTGTACTCCCGCCAGCCCTGCGACGACCCGCGCTGCGAGAACTGCGCCGAGGTCAGCACCGCCGACCTCCGGATGCGGAAGCTGATGGAAGAGGCGAAGCGCTGGGCCGAGGACAGCACCTACTACCAGACGCCCTTCGACATCAACGTTGGCCGGGCCTAGGTGGTTTCCACCACGCGGTGACGGGGCCGGGAGCCTCATCCAGGGTCCGTGCCGTGCTATATTCCCGCGCCTTTTTCGACCACGGTAGCCAGAACGACATGCCCACGATTCACGTAACCGACCGGGGCGGCAATGCCCACACCGTCAAGGTAGACAACGGCCTCACGCTGATGGAGCCGCTCCGCGAGCTGGACCAGGGCATCGAGGCCCTGTGCGGCGGGATGTGCTCCTGCGCCACCTGCCACGTCTTCATTGCTCCCGACTGGTTCAGGAAGCTGCCCAACGTCCACAGCGACGAGCTGGAGCTTCTCGAGAGCACCGAGAACTTCCGCGCCGGCGAGTCCCGCCTGGCCTGCCAGGTCAAGGTCTCGGACGCCATCGACGGCATCAGCCTCACGGTGGCTCCAGAAGAGTAAGGATGCCGATCGATTACGAGCACCTGATGTCGCTCCGCACGCGGGGCGAGCGGGTCCAGTACACCGATCGCGACACTCTTCTATATGCGTTGGGCGTAGGCCTCGGCCGCGACCCCGGCAACCGGCCTGAACTTCCCTTCCTGTCGGACCCGGCGGGGCTGAAGACCCTGCCGACCCTGGCCAGCGTGCTGGTGGGCAACCGGCTCCTCGACGACTGCGGCTGGAACGCCGCCCAGGTGGTCCTGCGCGAAGAGCGCGTCGGCCTCGAACGACCCATCGAGGAAGCCGGCGTCCTGCTCATGGACAGCGACGTGGCGTCGGTCCTCGACAGGGGCGCGGAGGGCGGCGCGCTGGTGACCGTGGAGACCCGGGCCCGGCGCGAGCGGGACGGGCAGCCGATGTTCACCGTCCGCCGCACCTGGCTGGCCCGCCGCGACGGCGGCTTCGGCGGCCCCCAGGGACGAAACGAGGGCGGCAGCGTCGCGGGCCACCCGCTGCCCCAGCGCCGCCCCGACATGACCCGCACGTTCGAGACACGCCCGGACCAGGCTTTCCTGTTCCGGCTGTCGCTGGATCGCGGCGACCTGCCCCGGAACCCGGCGGCGCGGCGGCCGGACCCGCCCGCGCTCGACGGGCTGTGCCTGCAGGGCATCGCCTGCCTGGCGATCCTCAGCGAGATCTGCGAGTACGACCACACCCTGATCCGCTCCCTGTCCGCCGCCCTCGCCGGGCCCGCCAGCCCCGGCGAGACCCTGGTGGCCGAGCTCTGGCAGGACGCCAACGTCGTCTCCTGCCGCCTGCGGGTCCCCGAGCGGGACGCGGTGGTGCTGGACCAGGGGCGGTGCGTGCTGGTGGCCTGAACCGATTTATCCGGAGGGGGTCTTTCGGCTAGACTGCGCGCCTTGAGTGGGGCCGTAGCTCAGCTGGGAGAGCGCCGCGTTCGCAATGCGGAGGCCGGGAGTTCGATCCTCCCCGGCTCCACCATAAAATCAATTGCTTACTCGCCCTTGGTGCTTCAGCCGCTTTCCCGTAAGTGCACCGTAAGTGCAGGTGAAAGCGATGTGTCGTCTTGACCAACTGGTGGTCTTCCTTCCGCCACATCAGTATCGGCATCCCGACCAGTTCGCGCCCAAGCCAACGTGCCGGCGCCAAGGCCGACGCCGATGTGTACGTTCAACCATCCAACGACCCCATCTGGCGCCTGGCGCGATGAACCTCGGAATCCGCGCCATCGACGCGGAGTAGCTCGCCCACCGCAGACCCTCCAAGGAACCAGGGGATTCCAGGCCAGGGGTCGTTACCGGCGGGCGGAGACCCGGACCCCGCAGGGGAGGGGGCTCAGGACGGCAGCGCGTCCGGGCGAGGTCTAGCGCCCAGCTGACCTGAGCCAAGCCGGGCAGGGCGCCAAGACCCTGATAGGATGTGTTTCGAAAAAAAGGCTTATCTATCGGGAAGTTAAGGTGAATCAGTGCTTGCTACCTGTCGGGTTTTTGTCTAATATGAATGTCGGGTTTTTGCACGAGAAGGGCTATGCCGCGCAAGTCACTTCGCCAAAGGATTGAGGGCCGCATCCTGCGGCGTCAGGCGGATGGCGTGTTCCTGACGCGGGAATTCGCGGACTTGGCCGGTGAGGATCAGGTGCTGCGGGCGCTGCGCGGCCTGGTACGCGACGGCGCCCTCATTCGGCTGGGCTATGGGGTCTATGGCCCGGCCATGAAATCCCGTCTCACCAACGAGCCGCTGCTGGCGAGCCCGGATGGCTTCGCTGGTGCTGCCCGGCGCGCCCTGACCAAGCTCGGGGTGCCCTGGGAGCCTTCCTCGGCCGAGCAGGCCTACAACGCCGGTGTATCGACGCAGGTGCCGGTCAACCCGGCGGTGCGGGTCAAGGGCCGATTCTCTCGGCAGCTGCGGTATCGGGGGACGGAGTTGCGGATTGAGCGATGACCTGACGCTGGCCGAGCTGCTGGAAGCGCAGGCGTATTTCGGGCTGCCAAGCCCGGCCCTGGTCGAGAAGGATTTTCAGGTCGTGCGGGCGCTGGCCGTTCTGGCCGCGCTCGACACCGGCCCGGTGCGGCTGGTGTTTGGCGGTGGCACGGCCCTAAGCCGGGCCCACAAACTGATCCGGCGCATGTCGGAAGACATCGACTTCAAGATCGTGGCGGAGGGCGAGATTTCTCGGGGGACCTTGCGCACGCTGCGGGCACAGGTCACCGACGCGCTCCGTGCTGCGGGCTTCGCCTTCGACCCGGACAACCCCGAGCATCGGCTTTCCCGCAACGAGACCCGCTACACGCTTTACCGTCTGCCCTACGCCCCGCTCTCGCGCGGAGAGGGGGCCCTTCGACCCGAGATCAAAGTCGAGCTCGCCGCCTGGCCGCTGCGCCGGCCCTCGGAACAGCGGACGGTCGCCTCCTTTGTGGCGGAAGCCTTCACACGCGCGCCGGAGGTGCCGGGCATCGCCTGTGTGGCCATTGCGGAAACCGCAGCCGAGAAGTTCGTAGCACTGACCCGGCGCGTCGCCGCCGCTGCCCGGGGCGGCGAAGCCTGGGACTCCACCGTCATCCGCCACGTATACGACCTGCACATGGCGCGCGGCGCCTATGACGCCTCGGAGGCCGCTCGGCTGGTCCGGGACATCATGCCGCAGGATGCGGCGATGTTCGGCAATCAATTCCCGGATTATCGAGAGAATCCGGAGGCGGCCACACGGGCTGCCTTATCGGCCCTGCTGGCGGAGGGCGAGTTTGCCGCCCAGTACGAGCAGTTCTGCGACTTCATGGTCTACGGCGACCGGGTCGACTACGCGACCGCGATGGACACGGTTGCGGCGCTGGCCGCGGCAGTTTGGCGAGAAGGTTAGGGACTACCCATGGCGCTACATCCAGATTTCCCGGTCTCGCCTTACGAAGTCCTCGACCCGCAATCGCGCTGGTTCCCAGCGGCCGAAGAGCTCCGCAGCACCGCCTACGAGAAATTGTTACCACCATTGGTGGCCAACATCCGCACCGAAGTCAAAGACTGGCGCGACAGCGGCTACGCCGGCGCTTCCGATACCTCGCGCGCGCTGCTGCGCTGGTGGTTCGACACCGACCATATGGTCGAGCGCGCCGACGGCACACAACAGCTATTTCGTTACTACTTCGCCCAGCGCGAAGCGGTCGAGACCGTCATCTGGCTCTATGACGCGCGCGGTGTGCGCGACAAGCACGACCTGCTGCGCTTCGACGCCTCCGGGGCGGTGTCGGGCAACATGTTTGACGAGGACTGGCCGCGCTTCGTGGTCAAGATGGCCACGGGCGCCGGCAAGACCAAAGTGCTCTCGCTCCTCATCGCCTGGAGCTACTTCCACAAGGTCTATGAAGCGGACTCCTCGCTCGCCCGTAATTTCCTGCTGATTGCGCCCAATATCATCGTGCTTGACCGCCTGCGCGCAGACTTCGACGGACTGCGCATCTTCTTCAACGACCCCGTCCTGCCGGAAAGCGGCCATGCGGGGCGCAATTGGCGCGACGACTTTCAGATGGCCCTGCACGTCCAGGATGACGTGCGCATTGTGCGGCCGACCGGCAACCTGTTCCTGACCAACATTCACCGTGTCTATCTCGGCGAGGTGACGGAACCCTCTCTCGAGGACGACGACCTGCGCGACTACTTCCTCGCGCCGTTTGGCGACAAGCCGGTGGGCAAGACCACGGACAGTGCGACCGACCTCGGCGAGATTGTTCGAGAGATTGATGAGCTGGCGGTTTTCAACGACGAAGCGCACCACATCCATGACCCGCGCATGGCGTGGTTCAAGTGCATTCAGGATATTCACCACAAGCTGCTGCAGAAGGACCTGCGGCTGACCCTTCAGGTCGACGTCACCGCCACGCCCCGCAACAACAGCGGGGCGATCTTCGTGCAGACGGTAAGTGACTACCCGCTGGTGGAGGCCATCGCGCAGAACGTGGTCAAGCACCCGGTGCTGCCGGATGCGGCCAGCCGCGCCAAGCTGACTGAGCACAAGAGCCCAATCATCACCGAGAAATTCGAGGACTATCTCCGCCTCGGCGTCGAGGAATGGCGCAAGAGCTACGCGGAACATGAGAAGCTCGGCAAGAAGGCCGTGCTGTTCGTCATGGTCGACGACACCAAGAACTGCGACGAAGTCGGGGCGTATCTGGAAAAGATCTGCCCCGAGCTGCAGGGTGGCGTGCTGGTCATTCACACGAAGGCCAACGGCGAGATTTCTGAGGCGTCCTCGGGCAAGAGCAAGGACGAGCTCGAGCTGCTTCGCAAGCAATCCAACGAGATCGATGGCTTGGGCTCGCCGTACAAGGCGATTGTGTCGGTGCTGATGCTCAAGGAAGGCTGGGACGTCCGGAACGTCACGGTCATCGTGGGCCTGCGGGCCTACGCCGCAAAGAGCAATATTCTGCCCGAGCAAACCCTGGGCCGTGGTCTGCGCCGGATGTACTTCGGGAGCGACCAGCGTGAAACCGTCTCGGTAATGGGCACCCCGGCCTTTATGGAGTTTGTGGAATCCATCCAGAGCGAAGGCGTGACCTTCGAGCACGTACCGATGGGTGGGGCGGGAGGCCGCGAGCGCCAGGACTCGGTGGTGGTCGAAGTCGATCAGGACGCCCCGGGGAAGGACCTCGATGCCCTGGACATCTCGCTGCCGCGACTCTCGCGACGCTTCAATCGGGAATTCAAGAATCTCGAAGACCTTGACCCTTCCGCGTTCGGCAACCCGAAGCTAACGGTCAAGCCGTTCACCCCGGAGCAAACCCGGGAGATCGTCTTCAAGACAATGCTCGATGCGGAGGTGGACCACACCATCCAGCTCGATGGCACCGGAGCCGCGGACTACCGTTCGGTCGTCGCTTTCTTTGCACGCCAGCTGCTGAAGGACCTGCGCCTGGTCGGTGGCTACGACCAGCTCTATCCCAAGGTGCGGGACTTCATTCGCGACCATCTGTTTACCGGCCCGGTCGACCTCGAGGACCCGGTCATCCTGCGCAACCTCTCGGAGCCGGAGGTCAGCAAGGTTCTTTTCGATCACTTCCGGGCCGCCATCAATGCCTTGACCGTTCACGATAGCGGCAGCGCTCGGATTGAGGGGCATATCCGCCTGCGCGATACCCGGCCGTTTCGTACCGAGCCGCGAGGATTCCTGCCGGCGAAGCGCTCCGTGTTCAACCGCATTGTCGGCGAGGCCGGAGCCGACAGCCTTGAGCTGGATTTCGCGGCCTTTCTCGACACGGCTCCGGATGTCCAAGCCTTCGGCAAGAACTATATGGCCGTGGGTTTTCGCCTCGACTACGTCAAGGCCGACGGCGATCTCTCAACCTACACGCCCGACTTCATCGTGCGCACGACCGACCGGGCCGTCTGGATCGTCGAGACCAAGGGCCGGGAGGAGATTGATATCCCGCAGAAGATGGGCCGCCTGCGCCAATGGTGCCAGGACGCAAGCTTGGCGAGCGCCGAGGCGGACGGCACTCGCTATGGGTTCGTGTATGTCGACCAGGACAGTTTTCGGAAGCACAAGCCGTCGTCATTCGCCGGGCTGGTGAGCGCGTTCCGTGAGTATCAGGAGGGTTGAGAATGGCGCGGCAGGAGAAGAAGACCTACGAACTCAGCGAAGCCGAACAGCGCGACCTCATCACGCTTATTCAGCAGGGCAAAGGGCTCCCCGAGAAGTACCGTTTCATCCTGTTCGCCGACAAGAGCGAGGTGGAGCTTGTCTGGAACGGCAAGACCCGGGATGTCTGCACCACAGTGCTGCCTTTCCAGACGTTGGAACACGTCGACGAGCCGCGCGAGGAAACCAAGACCCAGGGCGACCTGTTCGACAGCCGCGGCCGCCAGCTGCGGGGTTGGACCAACAAGCTCATCTGGGGTGACAACAAGCTCATTCTCTCGTCCCTGAAATCCGGCGCACTACGCCAGCAGATCGAGGACGCCGGCGGCCTCAAGCTGATCTACATCGACCCTCCCTTCGATGTCGGCGCCGACTTCAGCATGGATATCGAAATTGGCGGCGAGACCTTCCATAAGGAACCGAACCTTCTCGAGCAGATTGCCTACCGCGACACCTGGGGGCGCGGGGCGGACAGCTTTATTTCGATGATCTACGAGAGACTGATTTTGATGCGGGACTTGCTGGCAGCCGATGCCTCCATATATGTTCATTTGGATTACCGGATGCTCCACCACGTCCGCCTTACGATGGATGAGGTCTTTGGGTCGGAGCGATTCCTAAACCAAGTCATCTGGAAAAGAACCAGCGCGCACAGTAGCGCGATGCGCTACGGACCTGTTCACGATGTTTTGCTTTTCTATACGAAGGGTGAAACGTCCGTGTGGAACCAAGTGTTCCAGCAGTATGACCAGCACTATCTAGACCAGTTCTACACCCATTACGACCCAGATGGTCGACGCTGGCGAAGGTCCGATCTCACTGGTGCCGGCACTCGACGCGGAGCAACCGGGGATCCGTGGCGAGGGATAAACGTCACCGCGAAAGGGCGACATTGGTCTGTTCCGCCCGCGGAATTGGACAAGCTAGATGCTGGAGGCAAGATTCACTGGCCGGCGAAGGAAGCTGGTATGCCGATGCTCAAGAGATATCTTGATGAGCAACCTGGCGTTCCACTTCAGGACGTTTGGGATGACATCACACCGATTCATAACTTGGGTTCCGAACGACACGGCTATCCGACTCAGAAGCCAGAAACACTTCTCGAACGAGTCATTCGAGCTAGCAGTAACGAGGGTGACCTTATTGCCGATTTTTTCGTAGGATCTGGAACAACCGCGGCGGTAGCGGAAAAGCTTGGACGGAAGTGGATTTGTACGGACCTCGGTAAATTCGGCATCCACACAACCCGAAAGCGCCTCATTGGCGTGCAGCGCGAACTTAAGGCCGCCGAGAAACCCTTCCGGGCGTTCGAGGTCCTGAATCTCGGCCGGTACGAGCGACAGGCCTACCTCAATGTCGGAGGCCGACTTACTGGCCAACAGCGCGAACTGGCTCTGACGCAGAAAGAACGGGAGTTTCGCGAGCTCATCTTGCGCGCCTACAAGGCCACGGCCTTCGATGGCGCTGAGCCAGGAGCGTCGCAGGATGGTTTCTTCCATGGTGCGCGCAGCGGTCGTCTGGTCGTCGTCGGCCCTATCAACCTACCGGTGGGCCGCCTATTTGTGGAGGAGGTCATCACGGAATGCCGGAAGCGAGGTGCGTCACGTGTCGACGTACTCGCCTTCGAATTCGAAATGGGCCTGTTCCCCGCCGTGCTCGAGGAGGCGCGCGCGAAGGGCATCGACCTGTCCCCGAAGTACATCCCCGCCGAAGTATTCGACAAGCGGGCCGTCGAGAAGGGCCAGGTTGTCTTCCACGACATCAGCTTCGTTGAGGCCACGCCACGCTACGATAAGAAGCGCAAGCTCTCCGTCAAAGTTGAGCTGACCGACTTCTCCGTCTACTACACCCAAGGCGCGGCTGAAGCGGCGATCGTGGCGATGAAGGAGGGGAAGAGCGAGGTCATGTGCGAGCGCGGCCAGCTCTACAAGATCAGCAAGAGCAAGGACGGCATTGTCACCAAGGACAAGCTCACCAAGCACTGGACCGATTGGGTGGACTATTGGGCCGTCGACTTCGATTACATGAGCCGCAAGGAAGTCATCCGGGTTCCCAAAGGTGCAGACCTGGGCGGCGCAGCCGTTCCCGACGGCACCACCTTGGCCAATGCCGATTTCGAGGAGCTTTGGACCGGCGGCTACATATTCGAGAACGAGTGGCAGAGCTTCCGCACCCGGCAGAACCGCGAACTGGAGCTGACGACCGCGGAGCACAGCTACGACCGGGCTGGGCGCTACACCGTTGCCGTTAAGGTCATCGACATCTTCGGCAATGACACCATGACCCTGGTGCCGGTGACGGTTGGGTAAGCATTGAGAATCAGACCCTTAGAAGCAGGCGTCTCGTATGACTTGACTATCGGTTCACCATATGGTCTTATCGGTTCATGAAGTCCGACCTGCGTTTCATGAATGAGCTTCTTCGTATCGTCAACGGGGCCCTTCGGCTCGACGTCGATAAGGTCAGGAATTACACGGCCTTTCTCGCGGACAAGCTCGAGCATGAGGGCGAGAAGACCACTGCAGAGCGTCTGCGCAAGATGTTGGCGGAGTCCGACCACCAGCTCCGGCCGGCGGAAGCCGCCTTCGCGCGGGCATTGCCAGTTGATACTGACAGCCGATTTCCAATCATTGAGCGCGTCAATCTACGGGTGCTTCGGGAGCCGCCTGTCGTCCTCGCGACTGAACAGTGGGACGTCGTTAACGAGTTCCTTAGCATCGCGCGCAGCTATGCGCAGATGGACGATCAGGACCTAGGCGGTTCCCTCAGTTTTCTGATGTACGGACCGCCAGGGACGGGTAAGAGCCGCTTGGCGCGACACATCGCCGCCGAACTTGGCCTCGAGCTCTATGTCGCCAGACTCGATGGTCTGATTTCCTCATTCCTCGGTAGTACATCGAAGAACATCCGCGCTCTGTTCGACTTTGCCGCGAAAACACCGTGCGTTCTCTTCCTGGATGAGTTCGATGCCATCGCCAAGTTGCGTGGTGACAGTCAGGAGCTTGGTGAGCTCAAGAGAGTGGTCAACAGCTTCCTGCAAAACCTCGACTCGTTAGGGCCACAGTCGATTGTCCTAGCAGCTACAAACCATGAGGAGCTACTGGACGCTGCTGTCTGGCGACGGTTTACCTACCGCATAGCGCTTACCTATCCCGATGCTCATCAGCGCCGTGAGCTTTGGTCACAGTTTGCGTCGTCACTTGGGTACGAGGACCATGACTTATCCCTCCTCGCGGATCTCTCAGAAGGCTTCTCCGGTTCGGATATCGCCGACGTTGCAAAACGCATCAAACGTCGCCGCTTCACAAGCGGCCGCAATACCGCGGACCTTAAGGACGCCTTCCAGGTTCTGCAGAATGTCGGCATTGGGGAAGGAACTGGACGACGCTTCCTTTCGGGTCTGCTGGGGAAAGACGAAGGGCAAATTACGAAGGCCCTTAGGGCAAGAAATCAGGAGCTGTATAGCCTTGCATCCGTAGCGCGTCTGCTGGGCGTATCCAAGGCCACGGCCTACCGTCGGACGCTAGCGGAGGACGAGCGCCATGGCTGAATCGAAGCCGGCGGCGCGACTGCCGATAAAGCTCATCCTCCCTAACCAAGGGAAGCAGAAGAAGGTACCCGGTGGCGGTGGTAAGAAGGCGCCCTTCCGCACCGTTGATGCGGCATTCAGAAAGAGTCTGTCGACGCAGCTGGAGGCTACTAGGAAGGCTGTCGCGCAGTACACAGCGGAAACGGGCGCGGCGCCCGTTCGCGTCCGGCTCCACGCGAAGGCATCCGCAAAGAGCCACCGCCCCGAACAACTGTTCTCCGATCAAACCTGTCCTATCGTAGGCGCGGGCCGGCCAGGGGAGCTCTTCGTCAAGGCAACTCCAAAAGGGTTAGAGCAGCTAGGCGAGAAGATCAGTGGCGGCGATTCCGATGCTATCGTCAAAGAACTATCGTGCATCGAGGCCATTGAGCCTATAACTCCGAATTTCCGCCGCCGCGGAATTACGCCGATCGACCTGTTGCGCAATAGTCCGAAAGCTAAAGACGGCTTTGTGACGCGCGTGAAGCTTTTTGACCTTGGAAACGACGCGGATCAAGACCGATTAGTCTCCAACTTCAAGACAATCTGCAGGGAACACGGCATCCAGATATCCAGTCGCGGGTACTCTGTCACGAGCCTCGTATTCGGCGCGGAATGTCGTTCAGTCGACGACGTCGACACTCTGTCATCAATCGTGGGTGTACGAACGCTTTCGAGCATGCCCATCATTCGAACTATTCGCCCGCAAGCTCTGAACAAAGGGCCGCTGCCCACATTGCTGTCGCGCACCGACGTTGATGGCGATGTTCCGGTCGTCGTCGTCGTGGATAGCGGCGTTACGGACCAGATTCCCGCTCTGAACAGTTGGGTGATTGGTCGTGAGTCCTACGTTGCGCCTGCGTACCAGAATACCGACCACGGCACGTTCGTCGCCGGCCTGATTTGTTGGGGTGGCGACCTCAATCCAACTCTGTCTGGTATCGACTCAGGGCCGTGCGCCATCTTCGACCTGCAAGTAATTCCGAATGACGATCCCGGAAAGGGTGAGACAGAAGGTTTGCGTGAGCAGGAATTTCTCGAGTCTCTGGAAACGTCGCTCCGAGAACACGCGAACAGATTCAAGGTGTGGAATCTCTCGCTCGGAACCGATGTAGTCTGCTCGTTGGACGAGTTCTCGACGTTTGCAGAGGAGCTGGACAATCTCCAGGAGCGCTATGGCGTCTCGTTCGTAATTAGTTCTGGCAACTATACGGCCCCGCCGCTGTTGGCGTATCCGCGGGACGTCAGCCAGATCGACGCCGGACGGATCACAACACCGGCGGACAGCGTTCTCGGCATCACGGTGGGCGCGATCTCACACGTCGATTACAAGCGGAACGGCCCCAAGGTAAATTGCCCGTCCGCCTTTTCGCGACACGGGTCAGGACCGAACTACATCATCAAGCCTGATGTTGTTCATTACGGTGGTTCGTGTTCGACGGATGCAAGTGACATTGCCGGCGTTCGCTCAATCAGTGGGGGTGGCACCTCCGAGAATTTGGGCACCAGTTTTGCCGCGCCCCTGGTATCCCGGACCTTGGCGCAGCTCTATCACCAGATTACGCCAACGCCGAGCCCTGTCCTGGCACGGGCACTTCTTACCCATCATGCCCGCGACCCTAGGACGCAACACCGGGTTCCGGACACGGAAGAAAACTTCTTCGGTTTCGGCTTGCCTGCTCCCGTGCCGTACTGCCTTGAGTGTTCGCCCTACGTCTCCACCCTGGTCTTCGACGACGTCCTGCGCCCCGGGTACTACCTCGAATGGGACGATTTCCCGTACCCGGCTTCCCTCACCCGCGACGGCCGCTTCTTCGGCGAAATCTGGATGACGGTTGCATTCTCCCCCGCGCGCGGCGGACGGTGGGGCAGTGAGTATTGCGAGACGCACATAGACGCACACTTCGGTGTCTACAAGGATGTAGTCGCTCGAGACACTGGTGAGGTCAAAAGTAAGTTTGAAGGCCTTGTCCCTCCGGAACATAAGAACCCCGGCGTTCTGTACGAGGATTATCAAGTCTCAAAGCTACGTAAATGGGCACCCGTGCGGACCTATCACGGACTTCTCGGCGACAAGGGCGAACGAGGGACCCGCTGGCGACTTATGGTGCGGCTCTTGACCCGGCATGGTGTAGAGGAGCGCGAAGCGCTTAAGTCACAACCGTTCTCCCTGATTGTGACTATCGCAGACCCGGAACGAAAGGCTCCGGTCTATGACGAAATGGCGAGGAACATTCGGACTAGATTTCAATCGGAGAACTTGGCTGTCAGGTCTCCGGTCCGCATACGCGGACAATCATGACAGAGCGTAAGTCGTGCTGGAGGCGTTGAACTATGAGCAAGAAGGACATCCATGTCGTTCCCCACCCGAGGGGCTGGGCTACCAAAAAGGAAGGTGCCGAGCGGGCGGGTGGTGTTTACGAGACCAAAGCAACAGCTTTGGACCACGGTCGAGCCCAGGCTCGCCGAGAAAGCGTCGAGCTCGTTATTCACGGGCGGAAGGGCCGCATTCAAGACAGCGACAGCTATGGCAATGACCCCTTTCCGCCAAGAGACAGGAAGCGGTAGCAGTACTTGCACGACTCTAGCCCGGTTGACAGCTGGCGCTGGAAGTGAGCCTACGCCTCCTCGACGGTGACACCGTCGACACCTTTGTCGCGAGCCTTGAAGTGCTCGGCTTCCTCGCTGCGGAACTCGGGTACGTCCGGCTCTCCGAGCTGGAGGCCGTGCGCGGACCTCTCGGCCTGAAGATCGAGCGCGACTATCACTTCATTGCCGAACGCACGCTCTCGGCCTACGCGGCTGACGCCCAAGTGCGCCGCCGGATACGGGCTTAAGCGCAGTCGCGGGCCGCCAGCTTCGGCTGGCGGCCCGTTTTCCTGTGGAGGGCTTTTCCGAATCTGCCGATTTCGTGGAGAAAGTCCCGGATGAGGAATTTCTCCTTCTTCGCGCGGCATCTGTCGCTGCCGCGGGGAAAGGAAGTGCGGGACGTTGAGTGGGAAGGGAGCGGTGGGCTTGCCGAGAAGTTTCAGACTAGCACGCCGTTCTCGCCGTCAAGGGCTGCGCGACCTGGCGGTCGCTGGCGTCCTGCGGCCGTCTCCGACCCCTGACCGCTTGCGCTGCGCCGTGCCCCTCCGGTCGCGGGCAATCCCGCCCGCACAGGAGACTTCCATGAGCGACAGCAATCAGATCAACAAGGGCTCAGAGCCGGAACTGGCCATCCGGGACGACAACGGGCAGTGGCGGCCGGCCACGGCCCCGGAGATTCTCGCCGCCGCCCGACGGGCGTTGCGGGTTCGGCGGGGGACGGCATTCACGTCACCGGCGGACACCGGGGACTTTCTGCGCCTGAAGCTGGGAACGCTGGAGCACGAAGTGTTCGCGGTGGTCTTCCTGGACAACCGGCACCGGCTGATCCAGTACCGGGAGCTGTTTCGGGGCACCATCGACAACACCACGGTGTACCCGCGGGAAGTGGCCAAGGAGGCCCTGGCGCTGAACGCAGCAGCGGTCATCCTGGCGCATAACCACCCGTCCGGGGTGGCGGAACCGAGCGACGCCGACCGGCTGATCACCCGGCGGGTCCGGGACGCACTCGAGCTGCTCGACGTGCGACTCCTCGATCACCTGGTCGTGGGCGGGGAGGACGTGGTGTCACTGGCCTCTCGCGGGTTGCTCTAACCCGGGCCGACGGGCGCTCCGCTGCCGAGGGCGGGGCGCCCTTCTTCTTCTGGCCTCGGGCAACCTTATGTCAAACCGAGAATCTGGTGTTTTCGTGCAGATTTGACGGTGGCCGGCATTTCTCGGTACTGGCCGGGTTTTCGCGCTGTCGTGGTGTGGGAGCGAGCTGGCGATGCTCGGGTGCCAACCCCGACCCAGGACAACTCCCATGACCCTCACACACGGCGACGGCCCCTGGCAGGCCACGGCGGCCTATCTGTACACCCTCGCGCTGCCACCCGCGGCGTTGGCCTGGGAGTACCTGCGGCGAAACGCGCGCTACCGGGACGACTGGCGCGCCCACCGCGTGTCCGACGCCGTCGGACACCTTTGGGGGTTGCATCGACCTGGTCGACCCTGACCGGGATGCCCGACAGGCTCGGCCCCGGTGGCTATTGCCCGCTGACGCGCTTGCCATCGTGCCGACGGGGGTGGCGAGCGCCACGGCACCGGCCTTCAGTGTGTGGCAGTTGCCGGGCCCCAAGATTCTGTCCGTGCAGACACGGCACGACCTGATGCTGGCCACCGGAGTCGGCGGCGGGGCGCTGGTACTGACGGTGGACGCCGGGCTGCTGCTCGGCGACGCGTACGCCTTTCGGGTCCCGGCGTCGACCGAGCCCGAGGCGGCGGTGCGGGTCATGGTCAGCGTGCGCTCGGCCATGCAGGGCGCTGACTCGTCAGTGGCCGATTCCTCTTCGTCAGTGAGTCGATCGGCGCTCGTCCATCTACGCGCCTTCCAGGCGCTGGACGGCATCGCCGCCGAAGCCTCGCACCGGACGATTGCACGCGTGCTGTTCGGCGCGGAGGAGGTGACCCGCCGCTGGACTGCCGACGGCGAGTTGCGTGCTCAGGTGCGCTATCTGGTGCGTCGTGCGCGAGCACTCCGCGATGGCGGCTATCGGTCCCTGCTCTCGGCGTCCGCCTGACCGGGAGACTTTGATCGACGTATCGATTCTCCCTGCCCAGTGCGCCGGTCTCGTCTGAGACTCCACCGCGTTGGCGGCAGTTGCGCCGCCCCCGCTGGAGCTTCCTGCCGTGCGCAAGACCAACGCCAAATCCATTACGAACTTCCTCAATAACGGCCAGGCGGCGGCCTTTCTGAACCTGTCGCCCCGCACGCTCGAGAAGCAGCGGGTCCTCGGTAACGGCCCGCGGTTTCGGAAGTTCGGCCGCCGCGTTCTGTACGCCCTCGCCGACCTGGAGGCGTGGGCCGACGAGCGCCGTTGCGAGAGCACCTCGGACCAGCCCTACGACCGTGCCGTTGGCAGGTAAGGGCAGAGCGCGCGTGTCGTCTTCCAGTGAACCCCGATCCCTCTGGCCGTTCCGGCCGCTGACGCGGCCGCCACCGGTCTGTGACCTGCAGATGCTCATGGCCTACCCGTTCTTCTCGCTGGCCAAGACGCCCAGGGCGACGCCGATCCGCTTCCAGGCCGGGCGGGTGACCACCCACGTGGCCGGCACCCTGGCCCACGGCATGGCGACCATCTGGGACGCGGACGTGCTGATCTGGGTGACCTCCCAGATCGTCGGCGCCCGGAACGCGGGACTGCCCACCTCACGCCTGGTGGTTGCCACGCCCTACGACATCCTGACTTTCATCGGGCGGGGCACCTCCCGGCACGATTACGAACGGCTGCGCGGCGCCCTGGACCGCCTGCAGTCAACCAGCGTGGTCACCTCCCTGCGACAGGCGGACGCCCAGCGGCTGCACCGGTTCTCGTGGCTGAACGAGTGGCGCGGCGGACTTGATCTGCACGGCAAGCCGCTCGGCGTGGAGTTGATCCTGCCGGACTGGTTGTACCGGACGCTGCTGGAGCCGCACCAAGCGCTGCGCATTGACCCGCGGTACTTCCACCTCACCGGAGGGATTGAGCGCTGGCTGTATCGGCTGGTGCGAAAGCACGGCGGCCGCCAGCCCGCCGGCTGGCGCTTCGACTTTGAGTACCTCTACCGGAAGTCCGGCAGCAGTGCGCAGTACGCGGACTTTGCAGGGGATCTGCGGCGGATTGCCCGTCAGGGCCGCCTGCCGGGCTACACGCTCGCGGTCAGTCGCAGCGGAGCGGGTCGGGAATCGCTGGCGTTTGCCCCGGTGCGAACCGCGTTCCGCAACCGGATGCAGGACCTCGTCCAGGCGCTGCGATCTGGGGATAAGTTGTGAACAGCCTCGTGCTATCAGGCGTGGCAACTATCGTGCTATCAGGCGTGCGACTATCGTGCTATCAGGCGTGCGGATGGGGTTTAACCCGTTGTTCTGAATGCGGAATCCGCGCCCGTAAATCTTCTAAATATCTGGAATCCCTAAAGAGATCTCTGGGCGGCAGGTTTGAACGCCTTCCGGACACCGAGACCGGCAGAACTCAGAACTCGGAAGAGTTCTTCGAAAGGGAACCGGAGAGAGCCCCGAGCAAGACTGAGCTGACCAGGACCACCTCAGGTGGCCCAAGGCGAACCGACGGACGCACGCCGTGGGCACACTGACACGGGTTCGTCTGGTGTTTGTGGCGGAACGGGTGAACGTCCGGCTCCGCTTTGGCAGGCCCGTCCAGGAGCGCCGAGTCGATCGGTTCCGCCGGGAGGTCTGGTTCACGCCACGGGCCTCTCTGGCGCTCGTGCACTGGCAGGCCAACCGCTACGGCACCGTGGTCTGGTGGCTCGCCGTCCTGCGCACCGTTCGTCCTGGAGACGTTGCCCAAACCATTCCCCACGTGACGCCCGGTGCCGAGATTCTGCTCAAGGCGGACGGTCGAGAGCGGGTGCAAGCGATGCTCCAGCTCATCCGCCGAATCGAGCAGCAGGGCATCGTTCCTATCGCTGTCAGCCCGCACTACTGGCGCACGGTCCACAACCGGCTGGCAGCTCGTCAGCCCGTGCCGGAATACGAACCGGCCCAGCACGAAGCGTACCGGCAATGGCACGACATCCAGCCATGACCATGACGGCGGTACGGACAGTCATCTGGGCTGCCCTCGGCGTTGCTGTGATCGCATTGCCGGTGGCAATGACGTCACCGATACGGCTGGTTTACAACGCCACGGCCAGTGCACCCCTGGGTTGGTACGGGGTGGTGCCCGTGACCACGCCCCGAGTGGGAGACGTACTGCTGGCGCACCTGCCGAGCAGTGCTGCCTTGTTCGCCGACAATCGCCGCTATCTGCCTCAGTCCGTACCGATCCTGAAGCGCGTGGGGGCGGTGGCCGGGCAAAGGGTGTGCCTGCGGAACCGTGTCCTCAGGATCGATCGTGAGCTGCCGGTCCGAATGCTGCCGCGTGACGGGCTCGGTCGTCCGCTGACACCCTGGCGAGGCTGTCGCGAACTCAACGTCGACGAGCTCTTCCTGCTCAGTCACGACAGTCCCGCGTCCTTCGACAGTCGGTATTTCGGACCCATTCCCAAGCGGCTGGTGATCGGTCGGGCAGTGGCACTGTGGACCTGGTGATCAACAGGCTACTGACAGGGCGGATGGCAGGTCATTGCACCGTGGCTGTACACCGCGCTGACAGGTTGGTGACAGGTTCTCCTGCAGTAGTGGCCGATCTGACTCCTGGAGCGAAGAGCGAGAGGGGGTAGGGTCGGGTGCTAAGCAAGATTAAAGGCGGCGGCACTGCCGACGCCCGAAGTCGATGTCTGCACGTCAACGGGGGCGGCACGCCGCGCCTGGGGACCACTGGCGAAGTTTCTTCGGATCACAGACACGGGCTGGTGCCTGCCCGTGCCGTGTACGCCGGACTACTCTGGGCAACGAGAAACCACGGTCATGGCTGAGCGGGACGACGATCGGTTTCGCCCCAAGCTCCGGCCGCCCCGCGATCGCGGCAACGGCGAACCCGTCCGCTTCGTCAGCCGCGTGCTTAAGGCCACCTCCCGCGCCGGGCAGGCCGGTGCCAAGGGTGGCCGGCGGCCCGGCGTGTTCCGCGGCAGGGGCGTGGTGGCGGCGCGACTGGCGATGGCTCGAAGCCAGTTCGGGCAACGCCGGGTCATCGTGAAAGTCCGCGTGGTGCGGCTGGGGGCTGGCGGCCTCAAGTCCAGCCGGACCCACTTGCGCTACCTGGAACGGGCGGGAGTCAGCCGCGAAGGCGAGTCGGGCCAGGCTTACGGACCCCAGACCGAGGCCGCGGATGCGGCGGCGTTCAGCGCGGCTGGCGCGGGGGATCGGCACCAGTTCCGGGCCATCGTGGCCCCGGAGGACGCGACCGAGATCGGTGACTTGCACGGCTACACCCGCCGGCTCCTGGCCCGCGTTGAGCAGGACCTGGGCACCCGGCTGGAGTGGATTGCGGTCGACCACTGGGACACGGACAACCCTCACACGCACATCGTGATCCGCGGGCGTGATGAGTCGGGAGGGGATCTGGTGATCTCTCGGGAGTACATCACTCACGGCCTCCGGGTGCGGGCGACCGAGCTGGCGACCGAGTGGCTGGGGCCGCGTACAGAGGCCGAGATCCAGGCTAGCCTCACACGCGAGATCAGCCAGGATCGCTGGACCAGTCTGGATCGCTCGTTGCAGCGGCTGGCCCAGGACGGGCAGGTGGACCTTCGCGTGGTGCCGGCGGACGTTGGTGACCGGCTGCGGCGCTCGCTGATGGTGGGTCGCCTGCAGCAGCTCGGGAAGATGGGCTTGGCCCAGGAAGCAGCCCCGAGTGTCTGGACGATCGATCCCCGTGCCGAACAGACACTGCGGGAGCTTGGGGAGCGGGGCGACATCATCCGGACGATGCAGCGGGCCTTCGGAACGGAGCGACGTCATTTCGCCTTCTTCGATGCCGCGGCAGCGGCCCAGCCGGTGGTGGGTCGCATTGCGGCCAAGGGGCTGGCAGACGAACTCCAGGACCGGGGGTACTTGGTCGTGGATGGGCTGGAGGGGCGGGCCCACCACGTGGCGCTGCCCGCACGGATCGATCTGTCTGAATTGCCAGTCGGGGGCATCGTCGCGGTCCGCGTGCGGAACGAAGTCCGCAGCTCGGACCGGACGATCGCGGCACTCGCCACGGACGGGCACTACCGGACGGCCCGCCACCTCACGGTGGCCCGGTTGTCAGCGCGTCCCGGTCAAGACCCGGACGCCTTCGTTGCGGCACACGTCCGGCGCCTGGAGGCCCTGCGCCGGGGCGGAGTGGTCGAGCGAGTCGCAGACGGGGTGTGGCGCGTCCCGCCCGATCTTCCCGAACGCGGCCGACTGTTTGATCGGCGTGACGGCAACAACCTGGAGGTCGAGCTGAAGTCAGTGCTTCCCGCCGAGCGGCAGGTCCGGGTAATCGGTGCCACGTGGCTGGATCAGCAGCTCATGACCGGCGATGCCGGCATCGGCACGCAAGGATTCGGGGGAGAAGTTCGCAGCCTCCTCGCGAGGCGTGGGGCGTTCCTCGTGGAACATCAGCTGGCAGAGCCTCGGGATGGACATGCGGTACTCACCCGAGATGCAGTCGCCACGCTACGCCAGCGCGACCTGGCGGCGGGGGCGGCCAAGATTGCGGCAGAGACGGGCCGCGATTACCGGCCCATCCGGGAGGGCCAGGCGATCAGCGGGACCTACCGCCGGGCGTTGTGGTTTGCCAGCGGCCAGTTCGCTGTGATCGACGACGGCGGTGGGTTCTCTCTGGTGCCCTGGCGCCCCGTACTCGCCGGGCGCGAGGGACAGGCGATGGGTGCAATCGTCCGGGGGGATAGTGTCACTTGGCAGCTGGGTCGCCACCGGACGCTGTCTCGCTAAGACTTAGATTTCCGTTTATGAATCCTCGGCCAAGGGACTAAAATCGTGATTTGCAGCCGTCAGCACCTGTGCTAGCTGAACCGGGGAGATACCCTTGATTAGTAGCACTCTTCTCCCGTTTCCCCATTTGTGAGGCCCCATGACAGGTGACGAATACCTCCGCGGAATTATAAGCAAGTATGCCGTCAATACGACAGGCGCCAAGGCGGCTGGTCGCAGTATCTATCCCATTTTAGAACGATGGGGAAGTGGGTACCTCGTTAGTGCCGACTTCTCTGGCTCCATTGCTAAGGGTACCGGAGTTTCGATTGGCACGGATGCGGATATCTTCCTGTCGTTGTCGTCAACAGCCCCAGGCACCCTCGCGGATATGTATAACTCGTTGTACAACGCAGTTACGGCGGCCGGCTATGCCGCCCGCAAGCAAGACGTATCTCTTGGAATTCAAGTCAATGGATTCTCGGTTGATCTGGTTCCTGGTAGGAGACAGTCTTCGAACGGGAACGATCACAGTTTATATCGACGCAAGGCGAACTCGTGGACGCAGACAAACGTAGCCACTCACACCGCCTTTGTCAGTGGCAGTGGGCGTACTGAAGAGATCCGAGTTCTCAAGGCATGGCGACTCCTGAATAATCTCGTCTTCCCGTCGTTCTTCCTCGAGTTGGCGGTTATAGATTCCTTGACCTATGCGCACCACGGAAATCTCGCAGCCAACGTTCTCGCGGCCCTTGAGTACCTCGGGAGCAATATTCAGACGGCGAGGTACATTGACCCTGCAAACACTAACAACGTTGTTTCTGAGGACTGTACGCCTACAGAAAAGGCCTCCATCGCCAACGCAGCCAGATCGGCTAGGGCGAAACGCACGTGGGAAGAAATCGTCTCGTAATATGAATAAAGCAAAAACCGGCTCGCAAGTCGACGGCCAGCGCTTCCTGCGCGAGGCCCTGGGGGCCGAGCAAACCGTACTCGCTGTTCAGCTCGATCTGTCGGCCAGGTCCGTCACGCATGACGGCGTATTGGGTGAGGTTAACGAGCAGCATTTCATCGACGTACTTCGGAAGTACTTGCCGAAGAGATATGAGGTCGATCGCGCCATAGTCATTGACTCGAACGGAACAACAAGCGATCAGATCGATATTGTCATCTTCGATCATCAATACACGCCAACCCTCTTGGATCAACACGCCCACAGGTTCGTTCCAGCTGAGGCGGTCTATTGCGTATTGGAGGTGAAACCTGCCATCAACAAACAGTACCTCGACTACGCAGGGTCGAAGGCACATTCTGTCCGACGTCTAGAGCGAACCAGCATCTCGATTCATCATGCTGGTGGCGAGTATCCCGCAAAGCCGCTCTTTCCAATCATCGCAGGCATTGTTGCCACGCGCGTCGAATGGACGAATGGGATTGCAAGTGAAGCATTCGCCACCACGCTGGGCGCGCTCACGGGTAGTTATTCGCTTGATTGTGGACTGGCTCTCTCGGACAGAGCCTTTGACACGTTCACGGGAGCGCTTAGTATGCATGGGCCAGAGAGGTCTCTGGCGTCGTTCCTCTTCCGTCTCCTGCAGCGCCTCCAGTCTCTAGGTACGGTGCCCGCAATCGACTGGAATCGATACGCTCGCGTTCTTGGGCCAACTGCATAGTCCCTTCAGTCGATGAATATGCTGCACGTGATCGCCATCCGGCTTAATCCAATTGGCGATGCCACGGGCGCCTTCGAAGGCATTCTCACAGCGCGTTGTCTATAGGCGCTCCGTGGCGCTAGCGCCTGGGCCGGATAGGCCGCTATTGTGAATATGCGAAGAGGGGTGTCCGTCATGCACAACTGAGGAAAGTGTTACGGATGAGCAATCCCATAATGAAGCATCTCCTTGGCCATACTGCCGTCAAGCTCCAATGCCTCGACAAGAACAAGGACTACGTAGCCTCGGCGACGGGTTTCTTTCTACGTCGAAGTGGCAATCTGTATCTCTACACCTGCTGGCACGTGGTCACCGGAATAGAAAGCTGGCAGCCGCTGCTATTCTCGAGAGCCGTAGAACAAAAGAAGCGCCGCTTCCTCACGGTCTGCTCTCAGAACGTGACCAAGCTTGTTACCAATACAGGTCAGCCCGCAGGAGAATCTATCGGCGGCAAGCGAGAATTCGACCTGCCACTTTATGACGCCTATGAAAGTCCTACCTGGCACCAAGACAAGCGGGATGTGCCGCACGAGGATCTAAACGCTATCAAAATCCGCGTACCGTTCTGGCACGACGCGGTCGCGTTTCCTCTGTCCCCTGACCAGCCAATCTCACCCTTGCAGGTCATTGATGAGGAGCACTTCTTTCGGCATACGAAGAGCCTCGGAGCCGGAAGGTTTCAGGGGCGATCGTATTCGCCGGGCGATCGGGTATTCATAGTGGGGTACCCCTATGGATTCAGCACCGCAGGAGATCTACAGCCCGAAGCAATCGTTCTGGTGCGCCACGTAGCGTCAATGCGGCTTCGGTACGCTGGGCTCCACGGTCGGCAAGTACTGCTAGACGGCCCTGGCGCGCCGGGCATGTCTGGATCACCTGTGTTCGTCGAAACAGATCGTGGGCTCGAACTCATTGGGGCTTATACCCATGTCATTTATCCTGACAACCCAGGAGGGAAGGCCGAAAAAACGACGGCCTTAGGGGTTGTGACCGAGCTCACGCAATCGTGGGGGGCGATTCCACTCGTGCCGCAGTCCGAAATTGGCGAACCAGAGTGATGGTCGAGCCGCGAACAGTGCAGTATCAAGGCCCGGCGAAGGTCGGTGGCGATTGTGATTGACACGTGGCCGACACAGAAAGGTGGCAGTTGGATGAGGTGTGATGCAGGCTCAGCGACCGTCGGCAGCAGCACCGCGATCGACGTCCAATAGCAACGCGCGTCAGCGCATGACGTGACTGTGGGTTCCCGACAATCACGATCTTAGAAGTTGGCACCATGGTCCAATACCAACGTCTGGCAATCGGCTGGCTGACTCTCGCGGGCATTGTGGCGGGATGTTCAGGCGTTGTTCGGCCTCCCTCGACCGGTCAGCAACCCAGCTCGTCGGTTGCCCCGCCTCACACAGGCGCCGGTCCTTCCACCCAGGCCCACCCCGATCGACTTCCGCCTGACACCGGCAGTAGCCAGCCGGAACTGGTACTACCCGGGGCTGTCATCCGCGTTCTGGACGGAGACACGGCGGACGTTCAGCTCGACAGCGGGCCAATTCGTGTCCGCTTCCACGGCGTTGATGCCCCCGAGAAGTCTCAGCCTCTCGGCAAGGCAGCAGGCGCGCATCTGGCCACCATGATCCAAGGCCGGGTGGTGCAAGTGTTGCCCGTCGATCAGGACGCCTACGATCGCATCGTTGGTGTCCTGTATCTCGGTGAGACCAACGTCAATGCCGAGATGGTCCGTACCGGTTACGCATGGGCGTACCGCAAATACCTCGGAGCACTGGCGGGTGACGCGGACTACTGTCGTCTGGAGGATCAAGCTCGAGATGCGGGGTTCGGACTCTGGTCCCTCCCCGTCAACGAAAGACTGCCACCATGGGAATATCGGGCAGACAAGCGCAACGGCGGGGGTAGCTTCACAGACTACTCGGACGAGACTGCCGAGAACTGTATCGCGGCGATGGGCCAGGGACCGCGAGCGGTGCGCTCGCCCACGGTGGCGCCTTCAGTAGCGCCCAAGTCGGGCTGCTCGATTAAGGGAAACATCAATTCCAAAGGTGAGCGGATCTACCACGTGCCCGGCCGCGGCTCCTACGCGCAGACGGAGATCAACGAAGCCGCAGGCGAGCGGTGGTTCTGCAGTGAGGACGAGGCTCGGCAGGCGGGGTGGCGAGCGCCGAGATAGGCCATCCATACCAGACTCGGGCGAAAAGCCCGCCCGAGAACCCGGGGAGTTCTCCCCGTTGCGCAACTTTCGTCGTTCTGCCCCTGAGCCGGTCCCGGCACCGGGCCTCCGGCAATTTTCATTTCTCGACGAAATCCCGCCTTTCTGGGCGCGACCGAGTACCCCTCACTTCGTCACCCTGCGACTTCGGACCTTTTGGGTCTGACGGCTGACCCAATTCGTCTTTGACACCCCCGGCCGCCAGCCCAATTCTCCGCCCGCGCCACACGAGCGCGGCAGGACAGGGCAGGGAGTCGGGACGGCAATGACGGCGGGCAAGATCCTCATCGGCCAGATCCTCTTGGTGCTTGCCATCGTCGTGCTCGGGTTGTGGACGGCGACCGAGTGGACCGCCTGGCAACTGGGCTTCCAGCGCCGGCTGGGTGCGCCCTGGTTTCGTCTGCAGGGCCTGCCGGTCTACTACCCCTGGCGGCTCTTCGAGTGGTGGTTTGTCTACGAGGCCTACGCGCCCCGGGTGTTCAACACGGCCGGGCTGATGGCCGGCGGCAGCGGCATGCTCGGGGCCCTGTCGGCCATCCTCGGCTCGGTGTGGCGGGCCCGCCAGTCCCGCCTGGTCACCACCTACGGTTCCGCCCGCTGGGCGACACCCCGCGAAGTCGCGCAGGCCGGCCTGACGCGACCGGCGGG
>JBEBHH010000004.1:0-147286 GCA_040080965.1 Gammaproteobacteria bacterium
CAGAGAACGGCGTGCGTCGCGAGGGCGTACTCGTCCGGGCAGTTCTCGGCCCGGACCTCCGGCACCAGGTTGTCGCCCACGAGCCAGCCGAAGCGGTCCGGGTCGCTGCCCACGAGCAGGCACAGGATGCGCGCCGCCCGGCGCGCGCTGAGGTCGTGCTGGGCCCAGTAGATCAGGTCCGGGTTCGCGACCTCCAGGCCGCCCCGCCAGGTCAGGACATTGCCGACGGCGGCCATGCCGAGCCGGCGGGAGAACGCGTGGGGATCCGGGTCCGTGGCGGCCGTCGCCCGCTCGGCGAAAATCAGCACACCGGCAGCCAGGGTGTCGGCCGAGTTCTCCTCGAGCCCCAGGATCGGGACCTGGAAGTCGCGGATGATCGCGTGGCCGAACTCGTGGGCGAGCACGAAGACGGTGTTGCCGACGAGGAACTCGGTGGCGGCGGCCGGATCGGGTGCCGGGGGCGGCGGCTTCGGCGCCGCCGCGCTGACGGACAGCCCCAGCAGGAGGCCGAGGGCGAACAGGCAGCCCGGGTTGGCGCGACGTGCCATAGGCCCGGCATTCTAGACGAGGTCGGTCAGGCGCGGACGGTCACCGCTTGCTGCGCGGCCAGGGGATCAGTGTCTTGCGGCCGGCCGGCGCACCCGCTTCCAGACGGGCGGACTCCGCCGCCGCCACCGCGCAGGGATCATCGGCGCGGAACATCCGGTCCCACACGCCCTTGGCGAGGATCGAGATGCCGGCCGTCGCCACCGCGGCGCCGCCGGTGAAGAGGACACCCTTCGGATCGACACCCACGCCCGGATCCGCGAGCGAGCCGGTGATCTTCATGTAGGGATTGACGATCTCGGCGACCGTGACATCCACGCGCCCGCGCCGGGGGGCGGTGCTCAGATAGAAGTTGATGGCCTCCGTGCGGAGGTCGATCGAACCGTGGGCGATCACGTTGACCTTCTCCGCCTGCATGACCAGGGCCGGGCTGGTCTGCACCAGGCCATCCCTGGCATCGGCGAAGACGGCCAGGCATTGCACTTTGGCAGTGTCACGGGCCGCGACACCCGGCATCACCGCCGCCGTGAGGTCCCGCCAGAGGCTGCCGAACAGGGCGCTGACGCTCCGCGACGGCACGGCGCCGGCGCCCGTGGTCAGGCGCAGCCTGCCATCCAGTGACTGGGCCAGTTCGCGCCAGGTGGCGCCCTTGCCGGCCAGCTCCAGGGCGATCTCCGCACGCGGCCGCGCCGCCCGCTGGGCTGGCGTCTCGCTCAGCCTTGCGAGCACCACCCGGGTACCGCTCGCCGTGAGCCGTACGGATGCTCCGCCAGACTGCTGCTCGATGTTCCCCCGGAGGGTCAGCCGGCCGTCGGGTGGCGCCTTGAGTTCGAGCGAGTCCAACGCAAGATTGCCATCCTTGAGTTGGGCAGAAAGGCGGAGGTCGTCCAGGGCCACGGTCGCGACCAGCGCCCGGTTCGCCCGGATCGCGAACGACCCGTCGAGGCGGTTGAGCCAGGCGAGCGGAATCGTCGTGTCCGGGATCAGCCGCGGATTCGTCCGGCGCCGCACAGGCCCTGAAGGCGAACCGGGAGGCGTGACGCCGGCGGCTTCGGCGTTGCCCAGGTACGGCGTGAGGTCGAGCAGGTCGGAGCGGAAATCCACGTCCAGCACGGGTCGCTGTTGCTCCGGCAGGTCGAGCTGCAGGTGGCCGTCGAAATCGGTCGGGCCGAGCCGGCCCGTCGCCCGCTCGACCTTGAACGCGGTCGGCGTGCCGGTGAATTCGGCAGTCACGTCGAATTCCTGGGCCGGCAGGTCCAAGGCGACGAGCCGGCCGGCGGCCGCCAGGTCGGTGGCCTTCGCGGTCACCTTCAGCATCGTCGCGGAGAAGTCCGGTGCCCAGTCGAGCTTGCCACTGGCAGTGACGCTCGCCCCCGGGGTATTGAACTCCGCCTCGTCGAGCTGCCAGGCGCCGCCCTGGGCCTGGCCGCGCACGCGCAGGTCGAAGGGCACGGCGGCCACCCGTGCGGAGCCGAGCCGGGGCAGGAATCGCGAGACGTCCCTGCCCTTCGCCGTCACGCGGAAGTCGCCGCGAACCGCGCTGAGCGGCAGTTCGATGTCGGCATCCACCGTCCCCTGCGCGCCCGCGGCAGCCACCTGCACCCGGGTCAGCTTGATGCGCTTTGGTGTCAGTGCGAGCCCGCCCGCCACGCGAAATTTCCCGCCGGGCAGCCTGTAGGCGGGCACGAGGCTGGCAAAGGCCTCGAGGCGCGGCCCCTCGATGACGAGATCCAGCGTGGTACCGAGCTTCGGCTTGTCGCCGATCCGGCCGGCCAGCTGCACGCTCGCCCCGGCGACGGTGCCCCGCACATCGTCGAGTCGTGATACCCGCGGCTCCCGGCGCAGGCGGCCGCGCAGGTCGAAGGCGCCGGCGGGCACCCCATCGAGGCGGAGTGCCGCGCCGAGCTTCCTGAGGTCGGGGCCGGCGAGGCTCCATGTGACATCGGTGCCGGGGCCGAGCGGCTCCCGGGCGATGCGGCCGTCGAGCCCGAGGTTGTCACGCCCGGCACGCATTTTCCCCTGGCGGATTACCGCGCCGTCAGCCGTCCACTCGAAATTGCCAGTGGCGGCGAAGTCGACGGCCGGAAGGCCCTTTGCACCCGCCAGTTCGCCCACGCGAGCCAGGCTCGGACCGGACGCGTCAAACGCCAGGCGGGTTCCGTGGTAGTCGGGACTGGCGCCGAGGGGGCCCGACACCTTCAGCAGGCCAAGCGCCGTCCTGGACTGGACATCGATGAGTTCGGCATCGCCGCCAGTCCTTACCGTGCCGGAGATGTCGAACGCGCCGTTGACGCCTGCCGGCAGGTGGAGCAGTTCGCGGAAGCGCGCCAGCTCGGAGCCCGCGAAGCTGAAGCGCAGGTCATTGCCGGCCAGTGCCGTGAACTGGCTGATGGTGCCGCTGACTTCAGCACGACTGTCCGCGATCGTGAGCGTCGCGTCGCTGATCCTGACGGCGTCTCCGGCCCGCTCGACGTCGGCCGTGAGCCTGAACGGCTCGGCGGGTAGCTGGTCGATCCCGGCAAGGCCCCCCGCGAAGCCGAGGTCGGGACCGGAGAGCTCCAGTTGCGTGCGGACCTTGCGCATCTCCGCCGGATCGGCCAGCTCGCCGCGCAGCTGGATCCTGAATTGCCCGACCTCGCCCGCCAGCTCCGCCAGGACTCCCGTGCCGTCAGCTGACGGCCGCACGCTGCCGTTCATCACCAGCGGGCCGGACCCCAGGTTCCGCACGCCGAACCGGGTCGTGAGGTACTCCGCGCCCGGGCCGCGGATCTTCAGGTCGAGTGTCGTCGCGACGGGCCGAGCGATGTCATCCACGAGCAGGTCCAGGCCCACGTCGAGCTCGCCAAGGCTTCCCTCCAGCGCCGCACTGAAGTCCCGGCCGGCCACGAGCGCCTGGAAGGGACCGGCCCGTACCTCCAGCGCGACCGGTTCGCCGTTGGCGGATCCCCGCCCGGCCAGGCCAAGCATGCCGCCCTCCACGCGCCGCTGTTCCAGTGTGTCGAAGCGCAGGTCCAGCGGACGATCGAGACGCGGCCCGATAAACTGCACGCGGGCGCCCGGCAACGACACGCCCTCCACCACCACCGGCAGCGACTCGGGCCAGGTGAACTTCTCCTCGGTGGCATCGGGGGCGAACTGCCAGTTGCTGGCGCCATCGGCGCGGCGCTCGAGCAGCAGGTCGAGCCCCTCGATCCCGATCCGGCGCACGATCACCGGACGCCTGAAGAGCGAGGCCGTGTCGATCTCGACGGTGAGCCGGCCGATGAGCAGCATGTCGCTGCGGCTGCCCCAGTCCACGTTGGCCAGCCGCAGGCCGCTGGCGCTGAGCTTCAGCGTGCGTCCCGCCCGGATCGACACCGGCCCGTCGATGGCGAGCGGCCTCTGCAGCACTTCGCTGGCCCAGCGGGTCAGCGGCTGGCTCAGGCCGCCAAGATCCAGCGTGAAGAGCGCCAGCGTCGCTCCGGCGCCGAGCAACAGGACGGCGACCAGCGCCGCCAGGAATACACGGCCAGGCCTCATCGGATCTCGTCGAGGATCGATCCTTCGGCGATGGGCCGGCCGATGGCGATCTGGAGCTGGACGCTGCCGTTGTCCACCCAGCCCAGCGAGAGGATGAACGGACCCACCGGCGTGCGGCCTCCCACCGAGCCCGACACCCCATAAAGTGCGCCGTCGGCAACGTCATCGATGCGGTCGCCCATGCGGCCGCCCTGGAGCCGGAGGCCCGCGTAGAGCGCCTGGCCGAACAGCGACTGGATGTCTGCCATCTTCCAGTAATAGCTCGATCCGGCGAACCAGTAGCTGGAACCCCGCAACTCACCGCGCTGCAGGCCGGGGAACGTCCGGATGCCGCCGAGCTGGAACTCCTGCGGCGCGGAGAGCTCGCCGGATAGTTCGTCGCCACCGCCGAATATCAGGCTCAGCGCGTCGCCCCGGAACGGAAACGACTTGGTGATCACGCCCTCCACGAGGCCGTAGTCCTGGTCGCCGCCGAACCCGGAACCCGAGCTCACCAGACGGGCATTGACGAAGGTGCCGCTGGTTGGCAGCGCGACCGAGTTGCGGGTGTCATAGACAAAGCGCAGCTGCAGATTCGAGTCCGCCTCCCGCTCGCCCTCCGGGAGGACTGTCGGGCCGGTGTCCAGCTCCGTCTCGAACCAGCCGCTGCGCACCCCGAACCGGAGCTGGGACCGGGTGTCGAAGTTCATCCCGACGTCCACCTGGCCGTAGAGCTCGCTGATGATGTAGCGGGCGACACGGTCGCCATCCGAATAGATGTTCTCGAAATTCCGCTCGAACCGGGCAAGGGGCTGCACGAAGAAGCGCTGCGGGACGTCGAACGGCTGGTAGAAATCGGTTTCCAGGAGCCACTGCTCGCCGATCTGGAACCCGCTGTGCCACTCGCCGCCGCGGGAATTCATCCAGGTCCGGTTGTGATCGAAGCGCAGCAGGGCCTCGATACCGCCGTCCGCATCGCCGGCCAGCCCCACGTCGAAGCGGAAGAAGTCCGGGCCCCAGGACTTCTCCACGGGTGTGATCTCGAGCACCCTGGCGTCGGCGGGGCCGGTCTGCTTGTACGACACCCGCTCGAAATCGCCGAGCGCGTAGATCCGGCCAGTGTCCTCCAGGAGCTCGGACCGTGTAGCCACCTCGCCGGGCTTCAGGCTCGTCAACTGCGCGCGGACGTAGTCGGGATTCACGCGCTGGAGACCCTTGATCTCAACGCCGGCCAGCCGTACGGATTGTGCGCCTTCCCGCGACACCGACTGGCGCCAGGCCAGGTACTGGTCCTCGGGCAGCGACAGCCGCGACAGCTGTTCCTCCATCTTGAGCGCCGCTTCCCGGCCGAGCGGCACCGCATCGGGAACACGGTCGAAAGCGGCGGAGCCGATATCGCCCATCGGCACCACGATGCTCACGTCCCGCTCCGTGAGCGTCGCGATCTGGGCCTTCTGGTTCGCATCAATCATCACGTCCAGTGACCGGCCGGCCAGGGTCAATGCGGAGCTGAAGTCCTCGGCTTTCGGCGGCGGCGACGCCAGCGACACGGCGATCACCACATCGGCGCAGAGGTCCCGCGCGATGTCCACCGGCAGGTTGCGCATCATGCCGCCATCGGACAGTACCTTGTCACCCAGGACCACGGGCGAGAATGCGCCCGGCACCGCCATGCTGGCCCGCATGGCGACGGAGAGATCGCCGCCCTCGAGCACCACCATCTCGCCGCCCAGCATGTCCGTGGCCACGGCCCGGAATGGGATTGGCAGCTCATCGAAATCGTCGGTGTACCGGGCCTGCGCCACGAGGCCGCGGATGACGTCCTCGATGTCCTGGGTCTTCAGCAGCCCGCTCGCGGTCTTCAGCGAGCCGTCCTTGATCCCGAGGTCGAGGTTATTGGTGTACGTGATGCCGGCGAGCTTCCGGTGTATGGGCGTCCGGTCCCGGAGGCCCTCGGTGCCGACCGTCTTTGACCAGTTGATGGCGAGCACGGCCTTTTCGATATCCTCGGGCGGCATGCCGGAGGCAAAGGTGCCGCCCACGAGGGCGCCCATGCTGGTGCCCGTCACGCAGTCCACCGGGATGCGCAGTTCCTCGAGCACCCGGAGCACGCCGATGTGGGCCGCGCCCTTGGCGCCGCCGCCGCCGAGCACGAGGCCGATGCGGGGGCGGTTGAGGGGTGGCCGGTCCGCAGCCGGGGCCGCGACAGCGCCCGGGGCAGCAACCTGGGCTGTCGCCTGGAACGCGACGAGGAGTCCCAGGGCCGGCAAACCGGCCCGCGACGCGCAGGCATTGAGCCGTGACATTGTCATGTGGAAACCCTCATTTCGTCCTGGCGCCGATCCTGGCCGGTGCGCATGGCGGCGACCAGCTCGCCAGCCCCCTCGCCCCACTTCGTATACACCTTCATGACGTGGGTCAGTGGCACATCGATCCGGTGCACCCGGGCCGCCGGCAGGATGTACAGCGCCCCCGACACCGGCGTCGGGACGGAGGGCACGAGGACCACAAACTGCCCGTCGGGCAATTCCTCGACAATGAGGGCGGGAACCAGTGCATCTTCCAGCTCGACCAGGGCCGGCGCGAACGCTTCAGACGTTTCGTCGCCGCCGAGGCGCGTAACCAGGCCGCGCAACAGCTTGTAGCCCGGGATCTTCTCGAGCACCCGCCGCTGAAGCGCCCGCACGCCCCGCCCTCCAGGCCCGGTCCGGACGACGAGTCCCGCGGCGAAGCAGGCAACCAGCACGATCAGGATGGCGAGCACCTGGCGGAATTCCGCGGCCGCCGGCACCTGGGCGGTGACCGGCGCGATAAGACCCATCACGCCCGAGAAGGCCTTGAGGAGCAACAGTATTGCGAGGTAGACCGGCAGCAGCACAAGGATTCCGCCGATCAGGGTCGTCCGGGTGAATTCGGCCAGCGCCTTCATCAGCAGTCCTCCTCGGTGAAGTGTGAATGATAGTCAGCCACTGAAGCGCTACCCTCGCCGGGCTCGGTGACAATGCCCGCCGGCACCGCCTAGACTAGCGCCACTCAACCCACACTAAAAAGGCGCAAACCATGAAATCCACCCTTCTTGCGGCGACCCTGGTGGCCAACGGCCTGGCTGCCCTGGCCCTGCCCTCCCTGGCGGCCGCCCAGGTCAACCCCACCTTCGCCGACCTGAGCGCGGCCACGGAAGAGGCCCGGACGATCATCCAGTCGGAGCGCAAGCTGCTCATCAGCCAGGGCCTGACCCTCACCGCCGAGGAAGGCAACGCATTCTGGCCCGTCTACGACAGGTACATGCTGGACATGAAGTCCGCCGGCGACCTGCGGGTGAAGGTGATCACGGACTACGCCGCCAGCTACGGCAACCTGAACGACGACACGGCCCGCCAGCTCATCAGCGACATGCTGGATTACCAGGAGAAGGTGATCAAGGTCCGCAAGGGCTACCTGCGCAAGTTCCGCAAGGCGATTCCCGAGACCAAGCTGGCCCGGTTCTACCAGATCGAGAACAAGCTGGATGCAATCACCAACTTCGTGCTCGCCGACCAGATCCCCCTGGTGCCCGAGGCCCCGTCCTCCCAGCCGATCACGCCGCCGGCCCCCTGATGCCGGGGTCGCCTGCCCGTCGGGCAGGCGACCTGCGGTCAGGGCTTGCCGCCGGCATCGGGCGGCCGGGCGGGCGACTGGAACCACTGCTCGCGCGGCACCAGCTTCGGCGTCTCGGGATCACCCTCGTAGGCGGGCGTCATGATCTGCACGCCGTACTCGTTGAACACGTCCAGGACGTTCTGGTGCAGCTCCGAGTAGGCCCGCACCAGCGCCTTCGCCTCGGCCTTGTAGACGTTCAGCTGGTACACGACTGCGAAGTCGCCCAGCTGCCGCTGGAGGACAAAGGGCGGCGGTTCCGTCATGAGCACCGGCGTGCGCGCCGCCGCCTCGAGCAGCATGGCGTGCACCTGGCGCCAGGGAACCTCGTAGCCAATGCCGACCTCGGTCTGCAGGATCAGGCCGCTCTCCCGGGACAGGGCGCTGTAGTTGATGACGTTCGTGTTGAGCAGGGTGCCGTTGGGAATCGTCACCTCCTCGTTGCGCACCGTGCGCAGGCGGATCGTCAGCAGCCGGATCTGGGAGACCGTGCCCGTCGTGTCACCCACCTTGATCATGTCCCCGACGCGGAGCACGCGGCCGAAGGTCGTGATGTACCCGGCGATGACGTTGGAGACGGATGACGAGGCGCCGAGCGACAGCACCAGGCCGGCAAACACCGAGAGCCCCTGCAATGCCTCCGAGCCCGCGCCGGGCAGGTAGGGGTAAGCCATCACCAGCACGATGCCGACGACGAGTACGCGGACGATCTTGTAAGTGGCTATGGACCACTCGGGTTCGAACCCCGGCAGGCTGACAGTGCCCCGCTCCAGGGCGCCGAAGTACAGCCTCAGCATCCGGAGCCCGAAACGGGCCACCAGGAACAGCACCACCAGGAACAGCAGCTTGGGGATGTAGTCGGCGATGCCCACGAAAATGGTGGCGAGGGGGTCGAGCAGCAGTCCGGCCAGGTCATCGCTCAGCCAGCGGGTCCAGGGGAACTGGCCGAGCACCACCTCGAACCAGACGAAAAACAGGATCGCGATGGCGACGATGCGCGTCGTGACGATCGACCCGCGCATGGCGCTCAGCATCGGCGCCACGCGCAGCACGTCGCCGACCTTGCCGTGCCCGGCCTGGGTGAGCGTGCCGTAGCGGCGTTCCAGGAGCGCGTCGAAGCGGCGGAACAGGAGAACCGTCAGCCAGATGGCCAGCACCAGCGCGCCGGTGGCGGCCAGGCTGACCAGCGCGCTGCGCCACAGCCGCTCGGGGCTGCGGTCGGCGCGGTAGCGGGTGATCGCCTCGGCAAACTGGACCTTGTGGGCGTTCGCCACCAGTGCCGGCGACGCACCTTCGCGCCGGGCATCCCCGTCCGTCACCAGCATGATCAGCCGTGTTCCCGCCCGGATTTCCAGTCCCTCGTTCCCGGGACCGGGCACGACGCCGAGCGCGTCCACGGCGATGTCGGGGTCACCGGCAATGTCCTTGAGCCGCTGGGATATGGCTTCTGCCCGGTCCTGGGGCGTGCGTGACGAGATGCCGCCCACCGCCAGCAGGGTGCGGCCGTCCAGGCGCACCGGGGCTGTGGCCGCTTCAGCCGCGGCTTCGGCGACGACATCCTCGGCGCGGGCGTAGCCGGTCAGGGCCAGGCTGGCCAGCACGGCGATGGCGCAACTGACAAAGAACCTTCGCATCAGGGCACTCCCAACCGTGCCGGTCGACACGGTGATAGTACCGGGACGGCGCCGTTTAGTTTGAAGTCCACGGACGACCTAGCCCTGGATCAGCAGGACGATGACCCCGCCCCACAGGGCCAGGATCACGTTGCCGAGCGCGCAGCCGACACCGTAGCCCAGGGCCGGGATCCGGCTGTCCGCCACCTCCTGCACGGCCGCCAGCGCTGGCGCCGACGTGCCGGCGCCACAGCAGACGCCGATGAGTATCCCTGGGTGGAGCCTGAACACGTAGCGGCCCACGAGCAGGGTGACCAGATGCGGCACGGTGGTGACCAGGATGCCGGCGATGACGAGCGATACGCCCGACTCGGTGATGCCCCGGATGAAGTCCGGCCCCGCTTCGATGCCCACCAGCGCGAGGAAGCCCGTGAGGCCGAAGGAGTCGAAGACCCACAGCGCCGGCTCCGGGATGTAGCCGAAGACGCGCCAGATAGAGCGCAGCCAGCCGAACACCAGGCCGCCCAGCAGGACGCCGACGAACAGGCTTAGCCCCAGCTCGAGCTTGCCGAGCGAGAGGGCCGGCAGGCCCACGAGCCCACCCAGCAGGATCGCGATGGAGACAGTCGTCATGTCGCTGGCCGCCGTCGGCCACTCGGCGATGCCGATCTGCGTCGCGATGCGCTCGATGTTCCGCTTCGCGCCGGCCAGGCGCAGCACATCCCCCCGCTCGACGACCGTGCCTGGTGTGAACGGCAGTTCAGCACCAGCACGGGTGAGACGCCGCAGAAAGACACCCCGGGCGTGCGCATCGCTCCCGAGGTCAGCCAGGGTCCGCCCTGCCGCGTCCTTCTGGGTGACGAAGACATCCACCACCATCACCGGGATGTCCAGCAACTCCGGGTCATCCACTTCGCGGGATTGCAGGGGATTTTCGCCGGAGGACAAGACCTCGCGCCGGCCCGACAGCACCACCCGGTCGCCGGCGCGCAGTACCGTGCCCGCCGGCGGGTCGTCGCTGATCCGGCCGTCCCGCCGGAACCGTTCGACGAAGACGCGCTGGCCGGCGAACAGCGCCTCGATATCCGTGATGGCGCGGCCCGCGGTATCGCCCCCGACCTCGTAAACCCGCGCCACGAACGGCGCATAGGCCGACTGGCCGCCGGCATCGGAGCGCGTGACGCCCATTTCCTCCTCGAGCTTCCGGCACTCCGCCTTCAGGTCGACCCGCAGGAGCCGCGGCGCGAGGCTGGACAGCAGCCACACGACCAAACCCATGCCGATGAGATAGGTCACGGCGAAGGCCACGGTCTGGCTCGTGCCGAGCTGCGCCAGCACCTCGGGCGCCACGGCCAGCTTCGCCACGCTGTCACCGGCCGTGCCCAGCGCGGCCGATGAGGTCATGGCGCCGGCCACCAGCCCGCCGGCCTGGCCAGGATCGAAACCGAAGGCCCGGGAGACCGCCCAGGCGGTCAGCAAGGCCGTCACGCAGAGGATCAGGGTCAGTGCGACCTGGGGCAGCGCCGTGGTCTTGAGGCCCCGGAAGAACAGCGGGCCCGTGGTGTAGCCGATCGAGAACAGGAACAGCAGGAACAGCGCATTCTTCAGCGCCTCGGGGACCGGGATGGCGAGCTGGCCCACGACGACGCCGGCGAGCAACGAGCCAAGGACGGGGCCCAGCTGGAAGCTGCCAACCCGAAGCCGCCCCGCGCCATGGCCAAGGGCGAGAGCCAGGAACAGCGCGAGTTCCGGATGCGCCCGCAGGGACTCGACGAGCCACTGCATCACTGGAGGTTAGCCGCTTCCCACTTGCGGACCTTTACCCGGGCAGCGTCGAACAACCGCTCGTAGTTGCCCTTGAGGACCTTCTGCTTTGCCTCGGGCGTCAGCAGCTGCCAGAGGGGATCGTACTGGCGGTAGACCCGCAGGTACGTCGCCTGGTCGTTCGGGGCGACTTCGTCGGTGCCGAACAGGAAGCGGTCGGGAAAGCGGTTGATGATGTAGGCCGTGCGCTCCAGGGACTGCGGCGTCGCGACGAGGTACTTGGCGACTTCGCTCCAGGAGATGTCGAAGTACAGGTGCTGGAGCTTCGGCTCGGACAGGATTCTCTCGACGAGTCCCACCTGGTTCGCCGTGCGTTCCGCGGCACCGGCGCCGGCCTGGGAGGTCACGGGATGCACCACGCGGCCGAGGCCGACGTGGGCCCAGATCACGGTGGTCTCCGGGTGGCGCAGGAGGAGATCCCGCATCTGCTGAAGATAGACGGGCGTCGCGTTTTCCTGGGCGAAGGGGACATCCACGTCGTTGTGGATCAGCACGATCAGCCCGGCCTCGCCGGCGAAGTCGAAGATCCGGTCCAGCGCGCGGTTGGCGAGGCTCGGCTCGCCGCCGGCGACCTTGGCCGAGACGAATTCCTTGTGGATCGTGAACTCGCCGATGCCGCTGAACACGCCGGGAAAGGTCCGGAGCACGCGCCTGATGTGATCCACCGCGTACATGTCAGCCGGGTTGAAGCCGGTGATCATGGGATCGAAGCGCGCCTGCTCCGCCCTGGTCAGCGACCGGTATTCCGAGGCGATCCAGGCATCGGTGAAGGAGTAGTAATAGAGCGGCGCGTCGGACTGCAGGTAGTACGTGGGCGCAAAGTCCTGGGAGTTCTCGTAGGACCACATCTGCTGCAGGGGAATGCCAAAAATCGCGACCCGGCCCACCTTGTTCCCCATGATCTCCAGGAACCGGTGGATGTCGGTGCCCTGCTGGACGTAGTTGGTGAGGTGGAAGTGGGAGTCATTCAGTTCGTAGTTGCCGGCGTCGGCAGCGGCGGCCGCCCCGGCCAAGCTGGCAGACAGTGCCACGGCAGACAATCCCGCCCTGCATGTTCTTGCGTACCTCAAGGGGTCTGCACTTTGCTGGCCGGGGCCTTAGCCCGGACTTCGTCGAGCCGCGAGCGGAGCGCGCTCGCCCAGCGGCGCAGGATCTTGTCCGCTTCGGCCTTGTTGGTCACCCCTTGCCCTTGCGCAGTTCGAGCCCGTCGTGGGACACGGCCGGCAGTTCTTCCTGCTTCGCGATGGCAGCGCCGGACAACAGGCAGGCCACCGCCATCAGTACCAGGGACCGATCGGGTTTCATGGCATCATCTCTTCGCCGCCCACAACATGCTTTTCAATATCGCACAAGCCCGGCAGACCGGCCAGAGGCCGGCGTAGGGGATTTTCCTGATGCAGGTCGTCGACTGGCTCATCCAGGCGCTGCGCTCCCACGGGGAGCTGGCGCTGTTCCTGTCCCTGGGCCTCGGCTATGCCCTCGGCAAGCTGCGCCTCGGCAGCTTCAGGGTGGGACCGGTGCTGGGCTGCCTGGTCGCCGGCGTGCTGGTTGGGCAGTTCGACGTACCCGTCAGCCGGGACCTGAAGTACGCGTTCTTTCTCCTGTTCCTGTTCGCGATCGGCTACAAGACCGGGCCCCAGTTCTTCGCGGGCCTGAAATCCAGCGGCCTGCCGCAGACCGGCCTCACCGTCTTCCTGTGCTGTACCGGGCTCGGGACGGCCTGGCTGGTCGCAACGCTGTTCGGCTTCGACGTCGGCACCGCTGCCGGCCTGCTGGCGGGCGGGCTGACGGAATCGGCCACGGTGGGCACTGCCGGTGACGCCATCGCCCGGCTGGCGCTGGACGCGGCGGTGCGCGAGCAACTGGTCTCGAACGTGGCCGTGGCCTTTGCCGTCACCTATCTCGTGGGGCTGATCACCGCGGTCTGGGTCCTGTCGGTGCTGGGGCCGAAACTCATGCGGGTGGACCTTGCCGAGGAGTGCCGGCAGCTGGAAGAGAAAATGGGGGTGGTGACCGCGGAACCCGGCGTGCTGTCGGCCTACACCCGCCATAACATGCGCGCCTACCGGGTTGCCCCGGAGCTCGCCGGCTGCACGGTCCAGGGCCTGGAGTCCCGGTTCGGCGGCGAGCGCGTCTTCGTGGAGCGCGTCCGGCAGGCCGATGGGATCAGGGAGACCGCGCCAGGCCTGGTGCTCCGGGCGGGCGACACGGTGGCGCTGGCAGGCCGTCGCGACCTGCTCCTCGGGGCCACCAACCCGCTGGCGGTCGAGGAAGTGGACGACGCGGAGCTGCTCGATATCCCGGTGATCATCGTCGAGATGACCCTCACCAACCGGGCCCTCGCCGGCCGGTCCATCCGCGAGGTCGCCGGAATCCTTGGAGAGCATACCCGCGGCGTCTTCCTGCGGCAGGTCACGCGGGCAGGCCAGGTATTGCCCTTCACCTTCGAAACGGTGCTCGAGCGCGGGGACGTGCTCACGACGATAGGCGGCAAGGAGCGCGTCGAGCGGGTGGCGCCGGAAATCGGCTATGCGGAGTGGGCCACCTCCGCCACCGACATGGTCACCGTGGGCATCGCCGTGGTCGTCGGGGGCCTGATCGGCCTCCCCACCATCCGCATTGCCGCCCTCGAGATCGGGCTCAGCCTGGCGGTCGGTGTGCTCCTCGGCGGTCTCGTGGCCGGCTGGCTGCGGTCCATCAGCCGCCGCTTCGGCCGCATCCCGGAGCCGGCACTCTGGCTGTTCGATTCGGTGGGCCTGAATGCGTTCCTGGCGCTGGTGGGCATCAGCGCGGGACCCGACTTCGTGCGGGGCCTCCAGGAATCGGGGCTGCCGCTGGTCGCCGCGGGCATCATCGTCTGCGGGGTGCCCCACATCGCGACGATCCTGCTGGGCCACTACGTGCTGAAGATGCACCCCGGGATCCTGCTCGGCGTCTGTGCCGGCGCAGGCACCTCGGCGCCCGGACTGGCCGCGGTCCAGGAGGTGGCGAAAAGCAAGATCCCGACGCTCGGCTACGGCGTCAGCTACGCCGTGGGCAACGTGCTGCTGGCCCTCTGGGGCACGGTGGTCGTGCTGCTGATGGCCGGATGAGGGCCCCGGGGATTCAGTACTTCTCCGGCACGAAACGGCGGCCCTTGAGGGTGGCCTGGTCGTCGTAGGCGTGCTTCATCGAGCGCTCGGGCAGCTTCACCTTCTCCCGCGGCACCTTCTTGTAGGGAATCAGGCTCAGGATGTGGTGCAGGCAGTTGAGCCGTGCGCGCTTCTTGTCGTCCGAGCGCAGGATGTACCAGGGTGCGTGCTTCGTGTCGGTGGCCTTCAGCATCAGGTCCCGGGCGCGGGAATACTCGAACCACTTGGTGCGTGACGGCAGGTCCATCGGGCTCAGCTTCCACTGGCGCAGCGGATCGTCGATGCGGGCCTCGAAACGGCGCTTCTGCTCCTTGTCGCTGGACTCCAGCCAGATCTTGATGAGCTGGATGCCGCCCTCGACGATGTACTTCTCCATCTCGGGGCAGTTCTCGAGGAAGCGCTGGTGCTGTTCCCCGGTGCAGAAGCCCATGACGTATTCGACCCCGAGGCGGTTGTACCAGCTCCGGTCAAAGATCGCGATCTCGCCCTTCGCGGGGAAATGCTGCATGTAGCGCTGCATGTACAACTGCGACTTCTCGCGGTCGGAAGGCGCGGGCAGCGCGACGGTCCGGAACACACGGGGGCTGACGCGCTCGGTCAGCGCCCGAATGGTGCCGCCCTTGCCGGCGGCGTCCCGGCCCTCGAACACGATGATGACGCGCAGGCCCTTGTACTTGACCCAGTCCTGGAGCTTGCACAGCTCGGCCTGGAGCTTGCGCAGCTCCTTCTCGTAGTCCTTGGACTTGAGTTTCGTGTCGCTGTCGGATGAGTGGTTCTTCTTCATTCATTCACCTTTCACGATCGCCTGTCGTTGTTCAATACGGAGTATCCACCACGGGAGACGGCTCTGGGCTGGGCGCGGCCCGCATCACGTCTGCCGCAGGCTGCCCACGAGCTCGGCTATGCCGCTCCACATGACCTGGATGCCGATGCAGAAGAGCAGGAAGGCGGACAGGCGCGCCACGATGTTGGTTCCCGTCGGGCCGATGGCCAGTGCTATCCGGCCCGAGGAACGATACAGCCCGTAAATGAGCAGGCAGATCAGGGTGGTCGTCACCAGCGCCTGGACGGCGAAGACCAGCGGGTTGTCGGCGCCCGCGCCCCCGCCCCCGGTGCCCAGCGCAATGGCCACCGCGATCGTGCCCGGGCCCGTGGTCATCGGCATGGTCAGCGGATAGAAGGCGAGATGGCTGGCGTCCCGGGCGCCCGCCTCCTCGAGGACTGCTCCCCGTCCGGCATCGTCGTCCTCGGCGTTCAGGAGCTTCCAGGCCGTCAGGGCGATGACGATGCCACCCGCCAGGCGCAGCACCGGCATCTCGATGCCGAAGATCCGGAGCACGAAGGCACCGACCAGCATGGAGACGTTCAGCGTGATGAAGCTGTAGGTGGCCACCTGGCGCGCCAGCCGGCTGCGGGCACCCTGCTCCATGCCCCGGGTGGCGGCCAGGAAGATGAAGGCGCCCCCCAGCGGGTTGATGATGGAGAACAGCGCGGGGAAGGCCAGCAGCAGGAAGGTGGCGGTCTGTGCGGCAACATCGGTCAGCACGGCCCTCTCCCTTGTCCTGGTTGTAACGGGTGACGCGGAAATCGCGGGCGGACGTCGCCTATACCTTACCCCGCCAGCCGCTGACCAGTCGCGCCACCAGCACCGCCAGGTAGAGCTGGCCGCTGACGACCTCCACGACAGCGAGACCCCGCGCCGGGTCACTCAGGGGCAGTATGTCGCCGTAGCCCAGGGACGCCAGCGTCACGAAGCTGAAGTAGATGGTGGTCGTGACGCGCAGGCCGCCTTCTGCAGCGACGCCACCGGCGCTCAGTGCGCCGGGCGCAGCCTGCTCCAGCACCCAGTACAGCAGCCCGAAGCAGAAGCCGGCGAGCAGGTAGGCGCCGAGCGCGGCGTGGATCTGCTCCGGACCGACGGCCTCGCCGCGCAAGGCGAAGCGCAGGGCGTTCGCCGCCGCAAACAGCGCCAGCACACCCCACGCCGCCAGGCTGCCCACCGCCACCGCGTCCTGGCCGAACGTTGCCGCCCCGGGCCGGGCCACGAGTGCCACCGTGAGGGTGGCCAGCGCGACCTTCCGCAACGGGCCGCGGTCGATGGCAAGGGCAGCGGCCAGCAGGTTGACCGCCAGCAGCGCTTCAACCACGCCCCCGCTGAGGCCTAGCGGATGAATCACCGGGGAAACCAGGAGCGACGCCAGCAGCGAGTAGAACAGCACGCCGAAGCGATGCTCCGAGTACCAGGCCCACAGTGTGGCCATCAACGTCGCTCCCTGCGCGATTCTGTTGCCAGGACTCCCGGCAGTTGACCGCCCGGCCACACTACCGGCCCCCTCCGCCGTGGTCCAGATGCGCCGCTGGCCGGGACCGCGGAGGCGGCTCATAGTAAGCAACCCATGAGCAAAGGGACAAACAGCCCGCCAGGGCCCCCTCGCCCCTTCCGGCCCTCTGCCGGGGCCAGCGCCCCCGTGCTCCTCGCCCTGCTGGCATCAACCGCCGCCCTTGCGGCCCGCACCCTTTACCTGGCCGAGAACGAGCTCATCTGCGACAGCGAACGCATCCTTTGCGTCGACGGCACGCTGGGCTATGACGTCAACGACAGGCTGCTCTGGCTCCGGGGTCGTGTCCAGGCCACGACGGTCCCCGGAGTCCTGCAGATCACCGTGAAAGGCACCAACCGGCTGGGTCACCTGCGTTACGCGCCCCTGGAGATCGAGCTGCGCGGACGCGCCAGCGAGATCGTGGACTTCGCGATGATCCCCGACTACCCGGACGTGGCGAACTGGAGCATTGACCGCATCGTCTTCGTGCCCACCGGGAACGAATGACCCGCAAGCCCGCGGCCTCCTAGCCTGCCGCCAGCCAGGCCCTGGCCTCGGCAAGCCGACCGGGCGTGAAGTACTCGATGGGAAACGGCCGCAGGCCCTGGGACGTGAACAGCAGGGTGAGATCCCGCCACTGCTCGTCGCCCACGATTGCCATGCGCTGGATGTCGTCGTCGTGGGCCATCTGGAAGGAAAAGTCGCTCCAGGCGCCGCCCTTCTCCCAGCCCGCGAATTCCTGGGCGAGGACCAGGATACGGATCCTGCCGGCGGTGCCGATGATACCGGCGGCCTCCGCCTGGACCGCGGCCAGCTCCCGCTGGGTCAGGCGGCCGCTCACCCGCAGGGTGACGACGCTGCCCTCCACGCTACTGATCCCGGCAGTCATTTCCTCGTGCCTCGCTGGTGCCTGAACGCAGTATGCGAGCGGCCGGACACAGCGACAACCTCCGAACCACTTGCCCGGAGGTTTTCCCGGGAGCAATGTGGGACGGGCACTCGCCACGGGCAGGGACAATTGAACGAGTCAACGGGAACGGGCCACTACGAACGGCTGCTGCAGCGGTGCAAGGGCCTGGAGCCCGTACCGACCGCCGTCGCGCACCCCTGCGAGGCAACGGCGCTGGCCGGCGCCATCGAGGCTGGCCAGCGGGGACTCATCGTGCCGATCCTGGTGGGGCCGGTGGCCCGCATCAGGGACATCGCCGCAAGGGGCGGCATCGATCTCGGCACGGTGGAACTGGTCGATGCACCCCACAGCCACGCCGCCGCGGAGCGGGCCGTGGCGCTGGTGCGCGAGGGCCGCGCCGAACTGCTCATGAAGGGCAGCCTGCACAGCGACGAACTGCTCGGCGCCGTCCTGGCGCGGGAGACCGGCCTGCGCACCAGCCGGCGGCTCTCCCACGTGTTCATCATGGATATCCCGACCTACCACAAGGTGCTGATGGTCACCGACGGCGGCATCAACATCGCACCCGGGCTGGAAGACAAGGCCGACATCTGCCGGAACGCCATCGACCTCGCGATCTCCCTTGGCGTTGAGCAGCCCAAGGTGGCCGTGCTGGCCGCGGTCGAGACGGTCAGCTCGAAGATGCCGGCGACCATCGATGCCGCGGCCCTGTGCAAGATGGCCGAGCGCGGCCAGATCACCGGCGGCATCATCGATGGCCCCCTGGCCTTCGACAACGCCATCAGCCTGGAGGCGGCCCGGATGAAGGGCATCGAGTCCCGGGTTGCCGGCGACCCCGACATCCTGCTGGCGCCGGACCTGGAGGCCGGCAACATGCTCGCCAAGCAGCTCAGCTTTCTCGCGAGGGCTGACAGCGCCGGACTGGTGCTGGGCGCCCGCGTGCCGATCATTCTCACCAGCCGGGCCGACAACGTGCGGTCCCGCATCGCGAGCTGCGCCATCGCGATGCTCGTGGCCCACGACCGGCGCCGACAGGCGAAGGTGGCGGGGGCCTGACCCATGCCCGGGCGCATCCTGGTCCTGAACGCGGGATCGTCGAGCCTCAAGTTCTGCGTCTACGGCCGTGCCAGTCGCTGGCAGACCGAGTCACGCGGGCAGATCGACGGCCTTGGGACTGCCCCCCGCTTCAGGGCGCGGGATGCGGAGGGCACGGTGCTGGCCGATGAGGTGCTGGATGCCGGCGTGCGCAACGCCGGTGCCGCGCTGGAGGTGCTGGCCAACTGGCTGCGGACGACCGGCGGCGGTGCGGGCATGCTCGCCGTCGGTCACCGGGTCGTTCACGGAGGTCCCGGCCGCGCCGCACCGGTGGTCGTCACGCCCGCGGTGCTCGAGGAACTGCGCGCACTGACGCCCCTGGCACCGCTCCACCAGCCCGACAACCTGGCGGCCATCGAGGCCATCACCGGCCTGATGCCGGGCGTGCCCCAGGTCGCCTGCTTCGACACCAGCTTCCATCACGGGCAACCGGCAGTCGCCGGGGTGGTGCCCCTGCCCCGGGAGATCTGCAGCCGGGGGATCCAGCGCTACGGCTTCCACGGGCTGTCCTACGAGTACATCGCCTCGGTGCTGCCGCAGGTGGCGCCGGAGATCGCCGCCGGCCGCGTGATCGTCGCGCACCTGGGCAGCGGCGCGAGCCTCTGCGCCCTCCGGGACGGCCGGAGCATCGACACCACCTTCGGCTTCACTGCCCTGGACGGCCTGTGCATGGGCACCCGGCCGGGGGCCCTGGACCCCGGCATCGTGCTCTACCTGTTCCAGACGCTCGGGTTGTCGGCCAGCGAAGTGGAAACGATCCTCTACAGCCGGTCGGGCCTGCTCGGCATCTCCGGCATCAGCAGGGACATGCGCGAGCTCCTGGCCAGCGACGCGCCGTCGGCGCGCCTGGCCGTGGATTACTTCGTCTACCGGGCGGCGAGGGAAATCGGTGCGCTGGCCGCGGTGCTCGGCGGCCTGGACGGGCTGGTCTTCACGGCCGGCATCGGCGAGAACTCGGCTGAGATCCGCTCCCGGATCGGGGCAGCGTCGGCCTGGCTGGGCATCGACCTGGATACGGCAGCAAACCTGGCCGGCGGCCCGCGCCTGTCCCGGCCGGGCAGCCAGGTCTCGGCCTGGATGATCCGGACGGACGAGGAACTGATGATTGCCCGGCACACCCGCGCAGCGCTGGGGTTCGATTAATGTGGATTTGACTTAAAGTTACTCACGGCACCAGGGAACACATATATAAGGAGTGGCTCATGCGCACTATCCCACGACAACCAGTAACCGGAACAAAATGGAGCAATCTGATGAAACACAGGTTTGCCTGGACTCTCACGCTGCTCGGCAGTCTCCTGCTCGCGGGCGCCCTGCCCACGTCCGCTTCCGCCGCGTCCAAGCAGGACGAGGCCCGTGCCGACATCCGCAAGGCGACCACCGAGACCCTCAACACTCTCTACAAGACCCAACCCTCGGCCCGCAACGTGATCTCGAAGTCCGCCGGCTACGCCGTGTTCAGCAACTTCGGCATGAAGATCTTCCTGGCCGGCGGCGGGTCGGGCAAGGGCCTGGCCGTCAACAACAAGAGCAAGGCCGAGACCTTCATGAAGATGGTGGAGGTCCAGGCCGGCCTGGGAATCGGCATCAAGAAGTTCCGCCTGGTCTGGGTCTTCCAGAACAAGTCGGATTTCGACGCGTTCGTGAGCTCGGGCTGGGAACTGGGCGCCCAGGCTGGCGCCACCGCGAAGACGGGTGACAAGGGCGGCGGTCTCGAGGGCGCCGTGTCCATCAAGCCTGGCGTGTACCTCTACCAGATCACGGACGACGGCCTCGCGGCGGAGCTGACCGCCAAGGGCACCAAGTACTACAAGGACGACGACCTGAACTAGACGGTCCCGGTGGGCGCCGTGGCCTCAGCGGCGGCGCCCGCCCCCGCCGCCCCGGGGGGCGCGGGGAATGGACGCCCGGGACGATGACGACATGCGCGGCTGGGACGACGGCATCCGGGACCGGCTGGAGCTGGAGGCCGACGGCGCCGGCCGGGCGGGAGGCAGATTACCCGTGGACGGCGCCGGCCGGGCCGTCGGCAGATTGCCGGCGGACGGACCGGCGGGCAGGGTGGTCGCGCCGCCGGGCGGCCTCGCGATGGGTTGCTCCGGACTTACGGGGCGACCCGGTTGGCCGGGCGGCAATGGCGGCGGCACCACGACGACCCCGGGCGGGTAGTACCCGTAGTAATAGGGATCGTTGTACCAGGGGTTGCCGTAGTAGAAGCTGGCGCTCGACGAGACATTCGAGCTGCCGCTGTAGCCGTCGGAGGAGCAGCCGGCGGCAAGGCTGACGAGGATCGCAAGCCCGAGGGCTTTCGTGCCATGACGCATGTCAGTTCCCCTCCCCGTCATCGGCATCCCACTGCATGAGCCCCAGCAGGCCGCCGCCCGGATCCGTGACCACGGCAATTCGCCCTTCCAGCAGGTCCGGTCGCGGCGGTGCGATGACCTTGCCACCCAGTTCAACGGCACGGGCAAGGCTCGCGGCGACGTCATCCACCCGCACGAAATACAGCCACTCAGGCCGAAGCTCCGTGCGCCCGGGCGGAATCTCGACGAGGCTCGCCCGCGCATAACCTTCGGCCTGCAGCGCGAAACTCGCGGCGTTGCCCACCATGTCCCCGGGGACCACCTCGTAGTTGCCGAGGTCCTGGTAAAAGGCCGCCGCGCTGGTCGCGTCGGGGCTCTGGTAGACGGCCCAGATCCACTCGCCGGGCTCGGCCTGGAAATCGGGCGGGTCGCCGCTCGATGACTTCACGAGCCCGAAGGGCGCGCCATCGGGATCAGCCAGCACGGCCATCCGGCCCCGGCCCTCCACCGGGCGCGCCGGGATCAGCACCTTGCCGCCCTTGGCGACCACATCGGCGGCCGCCCGGTCCACGTCGGCAACCGACATGAAGGCGATCCACCAGGACGTGCGGACCTGGCCCGGCACCGGCGGCCTGGCCGCGATGCCTGCCACCGGGAGCCCGGCCTGGTAGGCCAGGGAGTAGCGCCCGGCGCCCGTGCCCAGTTCCGCGAAGGTCCAGCCGAACAGGCCACCGTAGAACTTCTCTGCGCCGGCGACATCCGCCGTGACGAGGTCGATCCAGACGAACTTGCCGGGCCGGTATTCATTCGTGGGCGGGTCGCTGAGGGGCGGCAGCGCAGCGGCACTCGCGGCGATCGCCAGCAGCGACAGGACGGCGCCGGCGGCAACGGTCAGCAAGGGAGCGTAAAAGCGGGTCATCTGGCTGCCTGCCTTGAAAGTGAGCGAAGTTGAGGTGTCGGGCGGATCATAGCCCAGGCGTCAGGGTAATGATCAGCGCCGGCACCCGGGCCTCAGGCCGCGCCAGATTCGCGGCCCTGCACCCAGTTGTCCACCAGCGTGTAGGACACGGCCAGCACCACCGGCCCCACGAACAGCCCGATCAGGCCGAAGGACAGCAGCCCGCCGATGACGCCGGCGAAGATCAGGATCAGCGGCAGGTCAGCACCCATCTTGATGAGCACCGGCCGCAGGAAGTTGTCCATGAGGCCCACGGCCAGCGACCACACCAGCATGAAGGAACCCCACCCTTGCTCGCCGTTGGCAAAGAGCCAGGCGGTGCCGGCCAGCAGGATCAGGATGGGCCCGATCTGGGCGATGCAGAGGACGAGCATGATCGCCGTGAGCAGCCCGGGGAATGGCACGCCCGCGATTGCCACGCCGATCCCGCCGAGGGTCGCCTGGATCAGGGCGGTCACGACCACGCCGAGCGCGACACCCCGGATGGCCTGGCCGGCGAGAATCACGGACTCCCCGCCCCGCTCACCCGCCAGGCGCCGGCCGAACGCAATCATCCAGCCGCCCCAGGCCTCACCACCGGCGTACAGCACGGCGGAGAGGATCACGATGAGCAGGCACTGGACGATCACGAGGCCCACGGTGCCTGCCTCGGCGACGAGCCAGCGGGTGACGTCCCGGGTGTAGGGCTCGATGCGGGCCGTCACCTCGGGTACTCCGCTGGCCGCCAGCTCGCTCCAGGCCGTGGCTGCCCTTTCGCCGACCAGCGGCAGTCCCGCCAGCCAGGCTGGCGGTTGCGGCAGGGGACGGCTTGCCAGCCCGCGCACCCACGCAGCCGCGTCATCCGAATAGTCAGCGATCAGGCCGATCGCCAGGGCAATCGGCACCACGAACACGAGGAGCATGACCACGGTCATGACGGCCACCGCCGGGCCGCGCCGGCCCCCGAACCTGGCCTGCACCCGGCGCATCATCGGCCAGGTGGCGACGACGATCATGACCGCCCAGATGAAGGAGGGCAGGAACGGGCGGAGAATCCAGAAAGACGCGAGGGTGAGCCCGCCGATGAACAGGACTCCAAGGGTCGAGCGGGCAAGGTCGATGCGCTGCTCGTTCATGCTGCTCCCCGATGTTCCCGGGCGGCGACCTCCGCCGCCCGGGACACGTTCACCGGACTAGCGCTCCATGACCTGCTTGACGTCGTCCTTCTTGATCGAGGTCGCCCGGCCCTCGGCATCCTTGTAGGTGTACATGCCAGTGGCCTCGTCGAGCTTGGGCTTGCCCCTGGTCGGAATCATGGTGCCGTCCGTGGTGCTGATGATGTATTCCGGACTCGAGCAGGCTGCCAGGAAGGTCATGGATAAAGTGATGAGCGCCAGCTTCAACGGGTTCTTCATTGTTGTCTTCTCGCCATGTTGGACACCCCGGTTTCCCGGTACGGCCCCAGTTTCATCCAAAAAGGTCCGGAAAGCATCTCCCGGCCACCGCTCAATACTCGTAGAACATGGCCTGGATGCGCTTCACGTCGGTGGTCTTCGTCAGGGCCAGCTGCAGCAGCACGCGGGACTTGGGCGGGTTCAGCTCGCCCGAGGCCACGAGGCCCAGTTCGTCGTCGTTGACCTCGTTGTTGCGCAGGGTCAGGCCCATGGGCAGACGGGTGCTGCGCACGACCACGACGCCCGCCTTGGCGGCCTTCTTCGCGGCCTCCAGGGCTCCGGTGGTCATGTTGCCGTCGCCGACGCCGGCGATGACGATGCCCTTGGCGCCGTTGCGCACCGCCGCGTCGATCAGGTCCGGGCTCATGTTGGCGTGGGCATAGATGATGTCCACACGGGGCAGCTTGTCGAGACCGTCAACGGAGAACTCCGACGCGGCACCGAGCTTGCTGTCCATGGGCTGGAACCACTCGACCTTGCCCGTGTGCACGACGCCGGCGGGCCCGCGGTTCAGGCTCTTGAAGGTCTGCACGCTGGTGGTGTCGGTCTTGACGACATTGCGGGCGTAGTGGAACTCGTCGTTGAGGGCGACGAGCGTGCCCCGCCCCTTCGCCTGCGGGCTGGCCGCCACCGCCACGCCGTTGTAGATGTTGGCCGGGCCGTCCGCGCTGGTGGCCGTGGCCGGCCGCATGGAGCCCACCATCACGACCGGCTTGTCGCTCTTGGTCACGAGGCTGAGGAAGTAGCTGGTTTCCTCCAGGGTGTCGGTGCCGTGGGTAATGAGGACCGCATCCGTGTCAGCCGACGCCAGCACCGCGTTGAGGCGCTTCGCCAGCTTCAGCCAGACCTCGTCGTTCATGTCCTGGCTGCCGATGTTGGCCACCTGCTCGCCGCTGATCGTGGCGAGCTTGCCCAGGTTGGGCACGGCATTGATCAGCGTGTTGACGTCATAGGCGCCGGACTTGTAGCCGTAGTCCGTGGAGCTGGCCTGGGCGCCGGCGATGGTGCCGCCCGTGGCGAGCACGCGCACACGGGGGAGCGTTGCCGCCTGCGCGGCCGGTGCGGTGGCCAGAGTTGCGGCCAGGCTGAAGGCCAGCATGGCCAGCTTGCTGCTGGTTCTTGCGGTTGCTGCTGTGAGTATCATCGTAATTCTCCTCGTTTGACGGCCGGGTAGCCGGCCCAATTCGTGTCTCGGTCTGACGCTCAGGCCTTGCGAGCCCGGGCCTTCCTGGACCTGGCGGCCTGCGCTGGGCCGGCCTTCGTCTTTGCCTTGGCCTTGGCCTTCGCCTTTGCCGGTGCCGGTGCCGGCTTGGAGGCCTCGTAGGCCTGCACGTAGCCCCGGGCAATGGCGCGCACCGCCCGGCCGATGTCGTCGTAGACGTGATCGTCCAGGTTGGCGAAGGAAACCCGCACGGACCAGTCGGGCGCCTCGAAGCCGCCACCGTTCAGCAGCACGATCCCGTAGTCCTCGGCCAGCCGGAACACGATGTCGAGGGGGTGGATGTTCTTCCGGATCCACGCGACACAGTCGGCGTCCACGTACTTCTTCAGCCAGAACTCCAGGTCGATGATGCCGTAGTAGTAGTCGAAGTTGGGATTCTCGTCGACCTTGATCCCGAGGCCCTCGATGGTCGCGTGGACCCGCTTCTTCACGATGCCGATGCAGGCCTTCTGGTAGTCCTTCTTCGCGTCCATCAGTTCGTAGATCGAGAAGAGGGACATCATCACCTGCTGGGGCAATGACAGGCCGGCCGTGTGGTTCAGCGCCACGTCCCGGCTGTCGGCCACGATCCGGTCGATGAAGGCAATCTTCCGGGGCTCCAGCGTCAGCCCGCCGTAGCGCTTGTCGAGCTTCTTCTTGATGGCCTCCGGGTGCCGCGCGATCAGGTCGTCAAACATGTTGTGCTCGTGCACCGCGATGACGCCCAGGCGCCAGCCGGTGCAGCCAAAGTACTTGCTGTACGAGTAGACGCCGATGGTGTTGTAGGGGAACGCGCCCAGGAGCGAACGGAAGCCCGGAACGAACGTGCCGTAGACGTCGTCGGTGAGCAGGATCAGGTCGGGCCGCTTCTTCAGGATGGCGCCGATCTTCGCGATCGACTCCTCACTCAGGGCATTGGCGCTGGGATTGCCGGGATTGCAGAGGAAGAAGGCCTTGATCTTCGGGTCCAGCAGCTTCTTCAGTTCCCTGTCGGTGAACTGCCAGCGCTCCTCCTGCCGCGTCTCGATATTGACGATGTGGAGGTCGTAGTCCTCCAGGTGCGGCATCTCCAGGTAGGGCGTGAAGATCGGCGTGGCCAGCGCGATCGTGTCCCCCGGGTTGAGCAGCCGGTTGGTCTTCATCGCCTTGAAGATGTAGCACATGGCGGCCGTGCCGCCCTCGACCGCGTAGAGGTGGAAGGTGCCCTTGGGGCGCGGCTCGCCGCACATGGCCCACTGGAGGTACTCCCGGACGATCTGCTCGTTGTGCACGAGCATCCTGTCGGGAACCGGGTAGTTGTCGCCGATGATCGAGTCGACCAGCTCGTGGACGAACGCATCCGCCTCGAAGCCGAATTTCTTGACGGTCCAGGGAATCATCGCCCCGAGCACGGAGGCGCCCGGCATGTCGGCGTGCTTCACCAGCCAGGCACCCAGGCGCGAGGCGACCCCCTCCTTCCTCGGCATGCCGCCGACGCCGGGGGGGAGGTCTAGCACCCGCTTGCTCTCGAGGACGGCGAACTGCCCCAGCAGGAAGAAGGCCTCCCGGGGCTCGGTCGCGATCCAGTTGGGATTGCCGCGGCCGGCGTTCAGGTAGCTGGTGGCCGCGGACTGCGCCGACGCCATCGCCAGCTTCGCCAGGTCGTTCTTGATCTCGAAGGGGCCGAGGGCTTCGTACTTTGTCAGCCTCACCTTGTCCATTCTGTCCATTCCGTTCTCCGGTAACTCCGCTCAGCTCATCAGGAGCACGACCGCCACGCCCCACACCGTCAGCAGCGTGTTGCCCACCGCGTAGGTCACCGTGTAACCCAGGGCAGGTACCTTGCTCTTCGCCTCGGCCTCGATGGCGCCCAGCGCGGCCGTGGTGGTCCGCGCCCCGGCGCAGGCACCGAGGCAGATGGGCGCCTTCATCTTGAAGACGTACTTGCCGACCAGCAGGCCGATGACCAGCGGAACGGTGGTCACGACGAGGCCGGCGAGGAACAGCTGTAGCCCCTGGGCCTGGAGTCCCGCCACGAAGCCCGGCCCCGCGCTGATGCCGACCACGGCGATGAAGGTGTTCAGGCCGATGTTGTTGAAGACCCAGAGGGCCGGTGCGGGAATGCGCCCGAAGGTGCGGTTCACGGACCGCAGCCAGCCGCAGACCAGGCCGGCGATCAGGGCGCCGCCGCTGGTGCTGAGGCTCAGGGGAACGCCGCCCAGTTCGAAGGTCAGCGCGCCGATCAGGGCACCGATGACGATGCCGGCGCCCATGACCACCATGTCGGTCTCCTCGGTGATCCGGTCGGCGTAGCCCATGATGGGCGCGACGCGCTCCACGTCGGCCCGGGAGCCCACCAGCGTGACGGTGTCGCCGCGCTCCAGCTTGAAGTTGACGGTGACGGGCATCTCCACCCCCGTGCGGAGGATCTTGCGGAGGAACACCCCGCGTCCCTCCTGCGCCAGGTCCGTCTTCACCAGGTCGGCCAGGGTCCGGCCGGCGAAGGACTTGTTGGTGACCACCACGTCCAGGATCAGCAGCTCCAGGTCGAGCAGCTCGGGATCATTGACCTCCGCGCCGAGCCTTTCGGCGGCTTCCAGGACCCACTCGCGGCGGCCCGCGATCGCCATCACGGCATCCCGGGCCAGCAGGGTGTCCGGTTTCGGCTCGATGATCTGGCCGTCTTGGCGCAGTCGTTGCACGACGAGCCGCGACCGGGCTGATCCCGGCACGATGCTGCCGAAGCTCGCCTCGAAGTCGCGCACCGTGCGGCCGGCCCAGGCCCGATCCGTCAGCCGGTAGGCGCGCAGCACGAACTGGGTGTAGCCCGACAGGCGGTCCTGGCTGGAGGCCAGGGAGCCACCCATCTCCTCCTCGTACTTGCGGCACTCGGCGGCGATGTCCACGCGAAGGATCTTCGGCCCGAGGCTTGCCAGGATCCACGCGGAACCCGCGGTGCCGAACAGGTAGGTGACCGCATAGGCCACCGGCATGGCATCGAGCATCGCCTTTTTCTCGGCGGCGCCGATGCCGAGCTGGTCGATGCTGTTGGACGCGACGCCGAGCACGGCGGAGATCGTGCTTGAGCCGGCCAGCAGGCCCGCGGTGCCGCCGGCGTCGTAACCCAGGAACTTGCCGACGACCACCGCCGTCACCAGCACCGCCACGCACTGGATCACGGCGAACAGCACCTGCTGCACGCCGTCTCCCTTCAGACCCCTGAAGAACTGGGGACCGACGCCGTAGCCCACGGCGAAGAGGAACATGAGAAAGAAGGTGGACTTCACGTGGGGGGAGATGGTGATCTCGAGCTGTCCCACCAGCACGCCCGCCAGCAGCGTGCTCGTGACCACGCCCAGGCTAAACGTGCCGACCTTGAACTTGCCGACCCAGAAGCCCAGGCCGAGGGTCAGGAAGATCGCGATCTCCGGGTAGGTCCGGAGCGTTTCAACCAGCCATTGCCACATGCCGACTTACCCCCCTGGCCTGCCGGCCAGCATTTTCACGCGCCCGAACGGCGCCGGCGCCCGGGAAGGGCCGACGTGCGGAGCAGCCGCAGGCCCTTCTCGGCGTGATAGCCATGAATCTCCTTGACGTCGAGCTTGCGCATGAACTCGATGGTGTCGGCCGTGATCACCTGGCCCGGCACCATGATGGGGAAGCCCGGCGGGTACGGGATCACGAAGTCCGCGGCAACCATCTCCGGGCCCTTCTTCGCGCGCTGGTCCACTTCCTTCGACGCCAGGGGCAGGTACTCGCAATCCTCGGCGCGGTAGGCCGTGTAGAACGCCTCCCGCATGTGCCCCTCGGACGTGGCGCTCTTGGCGTCGTCCCGGAAGCCGGCGTGGAAGCGGCTGAAGTTCGGCAGGTCGGGAACGTCCTCCATCAGCGACTTCACGCGGGCGGCGAACGCGGTCCGGGCGGACTCGCCACCCTGGCGCAGCTCCTCGTCGATCTGCCGGGCGATGTCGCTCAGCACCTTGACGATGTGCGCCACGTCGCTGCGGGTGTTGTTGATGTTGGTCTGGAGCAGGATGCTGTTGCGGGACGTCTTGTTGAGCTGGATGTCGTAGCGCTCGGCAAGCATGCCCTTGAATGCCGTCCCGTCGTAGCCCGCAGTGCCGCAGACGACCGTGAGCCGCGTCGGGTCGAGCGCGATCTCGTCCCGCTTCCAGGAGTCGATCAGCTGCGCGCGGGTGCCCTGCCCCCAGCCGTAGTCGGAGATGCCGGACTCCCGGTACTCGGCGGGGACCATCTCAGCCGGCGTGAGCACGCGGAAGTACTTCGAGATGAGCGGGTGGCTGTTGACCTGCCGCCGGATGCGGAGCGCCAGATCGGTGGCACGGATGACGAGCTCGTAGCCCTCCAGTTCCATCTGCCGGCGGGCCAGGTCCAGGGACGCGATGATCTGCAGGTTCGGCGAGGTGGAGGTGTGCGTGAAGTAGGCCTCCTCGAAGGCGCCATGCACCGATCCGAACTCCTCGTCGCGGACCAGGATCATGGAACCCTGGCGGAGCGCCGACATGGACTTGTGGGTGGACTGGGTGCCGTAGACGCGGATCTTCACCTTGTCGGGGTCCGGCAGCAGGCGCATGTCGAGCAGTTCCGGGTTCGCCGGGTCCAGCTCCCCTGCCCGGGCACGGAAGGCGTCGTATTCCTTCCGGTATTCCGGCGTGTGCAGCCGCTCGGCCAGGCTGCCGGCCGCGTGCATGGACGTGCGCAGACGGTGGAACGGCGAGAAGCGCGCGAAGCCGAACCACGCCTCGTCCCAGAGGAACACCAGGTCCGGCTTGATGGCCAGGCACTCCTCCATGACGCGCTCGGGGTTGTACATGTGGCCGTCGAAGGTGCAGTTGGTGAGGTCCACCAGCTTCGCCCGGTCCAGCTTGCCCTCGGCCTTCAGCGCGAGCAGCGCCTTCTTGATGGACCGGAGCGGCACCGCCCCGTACATCGAGTAGGCCGTCATCGGGTAGGCCTCGAGGTACAGCGGCTGGGCGCCGGAGAGCACCATGGCGTAGTGGTGCGACTTGTGGCAGTTGCGGTCGATCAGCACGATGTCGCCGGGCGCCAGCAGCGCCTGCAGGACGACTTTGTTGGACGTGGACGTGCCGTTGGTGACGAAGTAGGCACGGTCGGCGCCAAAGGCCCGCGCCGCCATCTCCTGGGCGCGCTTGATGTTGCCGGTCGGCTCCAGGAGGCTGTCCAGCCCGCCCGTCGTGGCGGACGACTCCGCGAGGAAGAGGTTGGTGCCGTAGAAGTGGCCCATGTCGCGGATCCACTTGGAACGGAACACGGACTTGCCCCGCGCCACCGGCAGGGCGTGGAAGGTGCCCACCGGCTTCTGGCTGTAGCGCTTGAGGTTCGTGAAATAGGGGGTGTCGTAGCGGTCGCCGACGCCGTCGAGTATGGATAGGTGGAGCTCCATCAGCTCCTCGACGCCGTAAAAGATCCGGCGCAGCCACGAGGCTTCGGGCCGGGCGGCGATCGCTTCCGCGCCCCGCTCGGTCAGCAGGTAGACGTCGAGCTCAGGCCGGATGCGCTTGATCGCCCACGCCAGCTTCAGGCCATAGTCCCGCACGTCCACCGTGTCCGGATCGAAGGGCATCGCCCGGTCGAGCAGGTCCCGCAGGTCGGGCCACTCGCGCTGCGAGCGGAAACCGAAGCCGTCGCCGATCACCACGGCCTGGATCTCCGGGTTGGCGAACAGGGCGACGATGGCGTCCTCGAAGGAACCGGCCTGGACCAGCTCGTAGACGAAGGGATCGTCGACCCGGCGCAGCCGCCGGATGTCGTGGCGCAACTGCTCGTAGCGGGACGGGTCGGCGGCGGTGACGCTCAGCACCTCGAAGTAGGGACGGTGCTTCTCGTCGGCCTCGGCCGTGGGCGGCAGGTAGTCCGCCACCTGGACCTCGCCCTCGTCCGAGGAGTCCCAGAAGGCCATGTCGTGGCGAAATGCGCCGGATGACAGCCCGGCGGCGATGCGCCGGGTCTGGTGGGTGAAACCAGTGGCGTCACCCTCCGCCAGGCTCTCGCCGAGCAGCCGCATGAGCCGGAGCCCGGGAAACGCGCTGAACTGCTCGAGGGGCGCGAGTGCGGCCAGCGCGGCCCGCGCTTCGGCGACGAACTTAGCCGGGCTCTCGCCCCGGCCGGTGGCCGCCGCCCAGGCACTGGCAACGACAGCCAGCTGGGCCCAGAGGTCGTGGCGCACGTCGGGGATCGAGAAGCCGTGCTTCGGGGGCATCGTGGCCCCGGTTGCTGCCTGGTCCGTCATTTTTTTCTCTCCGACCGGGAAGGGCGGGACCACCGCGCCTCCGTTTCCCGGATTCCGGGAGGAGACGCGGCTTCCCGGCAGTTGTTATTCCGGATTTGGCCCGAAGACACCCACGCCGAGCTCACCCGCGATGTCACGGATGGCATTGAGAGAGCGAACGCTGTTGCCAGCCTCGTTCAGCCGCGGCGAGAAGGCCGCGATGGCGAACCGGCCCGGCACCACGGCGACGATGCCGCCGCCAACCCCGGTCTTCGCCGGCAGGCCGGCCGTGTACATCCATTCGCCGGACTCGTCGTAGAACCCGGCGGTGGCCATGACGGCAAGCAGCTCGGGCACGTCGTTGGCGTTCATGACCTTCTTCTTCGTCAGCGGGTTGACGCCCAGGTTGGCCAGTGTCGCGCCCATGATCGCCAGGTCCTTGGCGCTAACGCCGATGGAGCACTGCCGGGTATAGACGCGCATGGCCTCCTCCGGATCGCTGTACAGCCGCTCGTAGTTGTAGAGCAGGTTGGCGATGGCCCGGTTGCCGAAGGCCGTGCTGTACTCGGACTCGTAGACGTCCTCCAGCACGGTGAGCGGCGCGGGGCTGCCGGCAAAGTCGCTGATGTTCTGCAGGATCTTGTTCCAGCGGTCCTGCTCTGAGGTCGCCTGCACCAGGCTCACCGCCGCGATCGCGCCCGCGTTCACCAGCGGGTTGACCGAGCGCTTGTCCTTGTAGATCTCGAGCGCCAGCCGTGAGTTGAACGGCAGTCCTGTGGGTTCCACGCCGATCTTCTCGTCCAGCACCTTCGGGCCCTGCTGGGTCATGACGAGCGCCGCCGTGAAGGGCTTCGACACGGACTGGATCGAGAACTTGTAGTCCACGTCGCCAGCCGTGTAGATCTTGCCGTCCCGGGTGGCGATCACCACGCCGAACAGCTCGCTCGGGGTCTTGGTGAGGATCGGGATGTAGTCGGCGTTCTTGCCTTCCTGGAGCCCCTTGTACTTCGCGTGAGCGGCATCCACGAGCCGCTGCAGTTCCTTGGGCTTCGGGTCGGCCGCGTTCGCGCTCGTGAAGGCGAGCGCGCCGAGGGCCAGTGTGGCGACCAGTGCGGTTGTCGATTTCATTGTTGTTTCTCCCCAAGCCCCGTCAGTTACAGGGTCGTGCCGAAGTTGTACTTGACCGAGATCTGGATGCGGGTGTCGTCGTTGTTGGCGCCGTCGAAGTCCTCACGTTCGCCCCAGAGCAGCTCGCCGCCGATCATCACGTTCTCGACCGGGTAGTAGAGCAGGTTCGCCGAGGCGTACTGGCCCTGCTTGTAGGTGTCCGGCGTCTGGCCAGCAGTGTTGTCGACCTCGGTGAAGGAGTAACCGATCGAGCTGCTGTACTGGTCGTTCCACCAGTGATCGTAGTACAGGGTGACGCCGGTCAGCTGGACCGCCTCGACCTGCACGCCGTCGTTGCCAACAGCCCGGTCTGGGCCCGCGTCCATGCCACCGTCGTTCATGTAGCTGGCGATGCCCTCGCCATAGACGATTCCGGCCCGGATCGCGTCCTTCTCCAGCACGTTGATCACGCTGGTGAGGTTGATGCCCCAGCCGAAGTCGTTGTCGTCATAGGTCACCTCGGCGACACCATTCGGGCAGAAGTCGAGCGCGTCGGGATCGGTCTGGCTCGTGTTGCAGAGCACTTCGGCGCCGATCCAGCGCATGATGCCTGCCACCTGGAAGTGGCCAAAGCCCGTGTTCATGCGGAACTGGCCGGTCAGGTCCGGGTACTCCTCGTCGCCCTGGGCGCCAGGGAAGTCAGCCACTTCCCGGAACTGGCCGGAATCGATGTCGTTGCCCGGGTTCTCGATGGCGACGGCGAAGGTGGTGTCGCCCTTGACCGGCGTCCAGCGGATCTGGGGATTGCGCAGGAACACCATGCCCGTCGGGCCCCAGTAGTCGATGACGTTCGGGAAGACATCGCCGTCCATGAACAGCGAGTTGGTCTGGCCGGCAAGGATCGAACCCCACTCGCCATAGGCATGCCGCAGGCGGATCGTCGTCTCGCCCGCGTCGCTGCCGACACCGAACATGTCGAATTCGAACTTGGTGTTGATGTCACCCTTCGACGTGGGCAGTGTCGCCTTGATGCCGAACCTGCTCTGCTTGACGCTGATCATGGCCTGGCCATCGTCGCCGAACTCCTCGGAGTCCGTTGGGATCCGGGAGGGGCGCAGGGTGTCTTCCCAGTCAGGATTCACCCGGCCGAAGTCCTGGATGTAGTCGAGCTGGGCGAAGCCGTAGACCTCGAAGGACTTCTGGCCCTCGGCGGCGATTGCCGTGCTGATCGACCCGGCAAGCGCCAGGGCGGTGGCCAGCGCGGTTACGCGCTGTGCTGAACTGGTTGGCAGAGTCATCGGCCTCTCCTCAAGTTTGTGTATGCCAAGCGACATTCCGCGCCCTTGCCGGAGTTCCGTCAAGGCGGGACCGCTGCGGAAAGTACTTAGGCCGGTTGTCTGTTGTTGCCCAAGGCCAACGCGAGAGGCTGGCTCACGCTGCACGTGAACGGTGCTACTGCGGAAACCTCCGGTCAAGTGGTTTTATTGCCTTGGACGCACCGGATCCTCAAGGCCCGGATCACTCGCTAACCGGCGGCAACGACTGGTACCGGGCGACCGCCTGCTCCAGGTTGAAGAACAGGCGCTCGTTGCCGAGCGTCCGGCCGAGCGGCGAGCGCTGCACAAGTGCCAGCACCTCGGGCGTGAGGCCCACCAGCCACAGGGTGATGCCGGCTTCCCGCTGGCGGGCCTCGGCCTCCGTCATCGCCTTGAGCGCCGTGTACTCGAGATCGAAGATGCCGCTGAGGTCCAGGGCCACGACGCGGGGTTTGGAGTCCTCGATCAGGGGCCGGATCCGGTCGCTGACCCGCTCCGCGTTGGCGAAGAACAGGCGTCCCGTGAGCCGCAGCATCAGCAGCCCGGGAAAGGTCTCGTCGTCCTGCTCGTGCTCCGGCGAGAGGGGACGGAACGCATTGGTGCCCCGCTTCCGCCCCAGCACGTAGACCGGCGGGTTCGACACCTGCTGGGCCAGCGCCACCATCGAGACGATGATCGCGACCAGGATGCCCTTCAGCGTGCCCAGCGTGATCACGCCTGCCATGGCCGCCAGCGCCCAGATGAACTCCGTGCGCCGGACCGCGAGCACCGAGCGGAACTCGGCAGGCTTGATCAGCCCGATGGAATACACGATCACCACGGCGGCCAGCGTCGCCTGGGGCATCAGGCTGATGAAGGGCGCCAGGAACAGCATGGTCAGCAGGGTCGCGCCGGCGGTGACCAGTCCGGCCAGGTGGCTGCGCGCGCCGGACAGCCTGTTCACCGCTGTCTGGGACATGCCGCCGCCCGCCGGCATGGAGCCGAGCATGGCGCCGCCCGCGGTGGCGATGCCGGTCGCCAGCAGTTCCCGGTTGGGCTTGGGCGTCGGCTCCCCGGGCGCCACGAAGGCCCGGCCGACCGCGGCCGTCTCGGTGAAGCTCATGACGGCGATGCCGAGGGCGGCGGGCCACAGCGCGGCGGCCAGCGACAGGTCGGGCCACTGCAGTCCCGGCAGGCCCCGGGGAATCTGCCCGACCGTTTCGACCCCCGCGGCGCCGAGCCCCAGCAGGGCCATCGCGGCGATGCCGGCGCCAACAGCGATCAGTGGCGCCGGCAGCCGCGGCGTGAACCGCTCCATACCGGCGAGCAGCCCGACGGTCAGCAGGCCTACCGCCAGCGTGGGGAGCAGGGTCCCCGGCAGGCCCTGCATCAGCGACAGCAGGTTCTGGCCGAAGGTGCCTTTCGGGTAATGGATGCCGAACAGCTTGGGCAGCTGGTCCAGGATGATCACGAGGCCGATGCCGGCCTTGAAGCCGATCAGCACCGGCTCGGAAATGAAGTTGGCGAGAAAGCCGAGCCGCAGGAGCGCGCCCAGCGCCAGCAGGATCCCGACGAGCAGCGTGAGGGTGGCGAGGGCGGGCAGGACCAGCGCCATGCCTCCGTCGGGGGCCACCTCCGAGAGCGCCGCGCCGGTCAGGATCGCAATCGTCGTCGTGGTGCTCACGCTGAGCACCCGGGACGAGCCCAGCACCGCGTAGATGACCATCGGCACGAAGGCGGTGTAGAGCCCCACCTGGACGGGCAGGCCCGCCACCGTCGCGTAGGCCATGGCCTTGGGGATGACGACCGCCGCCGTTATCAGGCCGGCGAGCACGTCCGGTCGCAGCCATTCAGGCCGGTAGTCCCGTAGCCAGGCGAGCATGGGTTGTCTTCCGTTGATGGGTTGCCTGCCGGCAGGCTACCGCACTCTGCGGCGCAGTGAACCTGATCCGGCCGGGACAGCCCCTAGGTGCAAATCCCACTTGATCGGAGGTTATCTCCCGTGCAACGTATCCGGTCTGGTGCCACACTGTCCGCCCAGGGGGTTTTCCACCATGAACGTCAACAGCACACTGTCCCGCGTCCTCACCGGCTTCGCCATGCTGGCGCTGGCCTACGGCGCTTACTCGGCCTTCACGGACAACAAACCCGGCATGGCCGTGCTTCTCGCGCTTGCGACGCTGGCAGCGGCGATCCCCACCTTCGCGGGCACCGGAAAGTAGGCGGCACCATGCCAGCAATCTTCCGCTGGCTCGCCGCCGCCGCCTGGCTGGCGGCGCCGGCCGCCCAGGCATCCATCTTCCAGGGCGAGGCGCTCGACAAGGCCGCCGACATCGTCGCGATCGTGGTGCTGATCGTCGTGCCCATCGTGCTGATCGGCGGCTTCTGGTACGTGCATATCCTCCCGGAGAAGATCGCCGAAGCGCGCCAGCATCCGCAGAAGGAAGTCATCAACGTCATCTGCCTGCTGTCCCTGGTGTTCGGCGGCCTGCTGTGGCCCATCGCCTGGATCATGGCCTACAGCAAGCCCGTGATCTACAAGATGGCCTACGGCAAAGACAAGCACGACGACTACTACAAGTCCCTCGATGAGACGGAGGCCGCCACCCTGAGCGACGACGTGGCCCGCCTGCGCACGGAGCTGGACGCTCTCGCAGAGCGCGGCCAGCTGCCGGACGACCTCCGGGAGGTGCACGCTCGCCTCACCGCCATCCAGGGCCAGGTAGGGATATCAAAGGCCAGTGCCCGCCCCACCGCCAGCACCGGGGAAGGAGCGGGCTGATGGAAATCCTCCTGCTTGGCATCTACAGCTTCTTCGTCTGGCTGATCTTCATCAAGTTCAAGCTCCTGCCCTGGAACCCGGTCTCCAAGGTGACGGTAGCGATCATCCCGATCGTCGGCCTGACCGTGCTCATCCTCACCCTCAACGTGGTCGCGCCCTCTTCCGCCGACGTGCGCGTCATCAAGTACGTGGTGCAGGTGATCCCCCAGGTGAAGGGTCGCGTGATCGAGGTGCCCGCGGAAGGCAACCGGCCCCTGAAGAAGGGCGACGTGCTGTTCCGCATCGACCCCACGCCCTACGAACTCGACGTGAAGGCCCTGGAAGCCCAGCTGGCCCAGTCGGAGGGTTCGGCCGGGGACCTGCGGGAGCAGCTGAACGTGGCCAAAGGCAACACCGCGGCCCTGCGCTCCCAGATCGACCTGACGAAGCTCCGGGTGAAGCAGTTCGAGGAACTGAGCGCCACCGGTGCCGGCAACCGCTTCGACCTGGAGAAGGCCCGGGCGGACCTGGCCAACCTGCAGGGCCAGGTGGCCTCGGCCATCGCCAGCGAAGCCCGTGCCCAGGCGCAGCTCGCCGCCGTGGTGGACGGCGACCTTGCCTCCGTCGCGACCATCAAGGCGAACCTCGCCAAGGCCCGCTGGGACCTGAGCCAGACGGTGATGTACGCACCCGCCAACGGCTCAGCCATCAATTTGCAGTTGCGAGTCGGATCCTTCATCAACCCCATGCCTCTCGCCCCGGCCATGAGCTTCGTCGAGGACGAGTTCCAGGTGATCGCGCTCTACGGCCAGAACGAGCTGTGGCAGGTGAAGCCCGGCAACGAGGCGGAGATCGCCCTCAGCACCTACCCCGGCGACATCATCAAGGCGACCGTAGACTCCATCGTCTGGGCCCAGGGCCAGGGCCAGATTGCCATGTCGGGCAACCTGCCGAACACCGGACCGGCCCCCATTCCGCCGGGCCGCTTCGCCGTGAAACTGACCATCGCGGAGAAGGATCGTGACCGGTTCCTGGCCGCCGGTGCCACGGGCCAGGGGGCCATCTACACGGAACACGGCGCGATGATCCACATCATCCGCAAGGTGATCCTGCGCGTCGGTTCCTACACCAACTACCTCGTACTCAAGCTGCACTAGTCCGATGAACGCGCGGGCTCTCATGCTCCTCGCACTGGCGGCGACGCTGCCGGCGGGCTGCGCGCTCAAGTCGCCGCCGGAGCGCGCCGACGTGCAGGCCCAGGCCCTTCCGGGCGTCAGGGCGCCGGACGCCTGGCAAGCCGGCGGCGCAGCGGCCGGGGCCGTGGAGGATGCCTGGCTCACCGCATTCGACGATGCCCGCCTGAACGAACTGATCACCGAGGCGCTCGCGAACAACCCGGACCTGCTGGCGGCAGCCGCCCGCGTGGAGCAGGCCGCCGCCTACGTGGAGTCCGCCAGCTCGGGCCTGTACCCGCAGGTCTACGCGCTCGGCAACATCAGCGGCAAGGACAGCAGCAGCGGCACGGTGGACTACGGCGGCCTGTTCGCCAGCTGGGAGCTGGACCTGTGGGGCAAGGTGCGCTCGGGGCGCGAAACGGCCCGCGTGCAACTCATATCGGTCGAGCTCTCCACCGCCTGGGCGCAGCAGTCCATGGCGGCCATGGTGGCGCGGGCCTGGTTCGTGGCCAGCGAGGCGCGCCTGCAGAAGGGCGTCGCCGACGACATGGTGGTGGCGGCGGAAAAGCTCGTGAAGCTCGCCCGCGACCGCCAGCGCGTCGGCGTCGGCAACGAGTACGACGTGTCGGTGGCCGAGGCGTCGCTGGCGACCTACCGGGACGCTGCCGAGCAGCTCGGCCTCTCCTACCGCCAGTCCGTGCAGGCGATCGAGACACTGGTGGGCCGCTACCCCGCGGCGGAACTTGAAGTGCCCGCAACCCTGCCGAACCTGCCGGGACCGGTGCCCGCGGGCCTGCCCTCCGAACTGCTCGAGCGCCGCCCCGACGTGGTCGCGGCGGAACGGCGCGTGGCGGCCGCCTTCTTCCGGGTGCAGGAGACGAAGGCGGCACGGCTGCCGACGATCAGGCTCAACACCAGCTTCTCCAGCCTGTCGAGCGACCTCGTGCTGCTCAAGGAACGGGACGACCCCGTCTGGGGCTTCGGCGGCCGCGTGAGCGTGCCGCTCTACCTGGGCGGCGGCCTCAAGGCCGAGATCAAGGTGCGTACGGCCGAGCAGAAGGAAGCCGTCGCGGAGTACGGCCGGGCGGGGGCCAATGCCTTCTCCGAGGTGGAGAGCGCCCTGTCCGCCGGCTATGCCCTCGAGGCCCGCGAGCCGCTGCTGGTGCAGGCCGTTACGGAAAACGAACGGGCGCTGCAGTTCGCCGAAACCCGCTATCGGGTGGGATCAGACGACCTCCGGGCCGTCCAGCAGCAGCAGATGAGCCTCTTCAGCGCGAAGAGCGCCCTGCTCCGCGTCCAGAGCGAGCAGCTGGTACAGCGGATCAACCTGCACCTGGCCCTCGGCGGGAACTTCGTCGCCGCCAGCTCCTAGCTGGCGCGAAGCCTCACTACAAGGCGCGGCGCCTCTGCACTGCCTTACCCGCCCAGGGCCAGAGCGGAACAGAAGCCCATGACTGTCCACGTGCCGGCGCTCTCGGAACGCTCGTGGGCAAACGGGATCAGGGAATTCGCCAGCATCGCCAGAATGCCGCCCGACGCCAGGGCGGCCGCGCGTGCGCCGTTGGCGCCGGCGAAAGTCGTCGCCAGGAAATAGCCCAGCGCGGCGGCGGCGCCGCAGGCGATGACCACCCACAGCCACAGGCCGGAGAGCCGGCGCCGGCTCCAGCCGCTTTCCGCAAGCTCGGCGGAGGGGGCCAGCGCCTGGGGAATGTTCGAGATGAACACCGCGGCCAGAAACGCCAGGCTGACCTCCGTGCCCCTGGCCATCTGCACGCCGAATATGATGGATTCCGGTACGCCATCCACGATCGACCCGACGACAATGCCAAGCGGACCGCCGGCGCCCTCGGCGCCGAACTTCCGGTCCACGAAGCGTTCGCCGACAATGAAGACTCCGGCGCCCAGCAGTGTCCACAGGGCAACCTGCCACATCGCGAGGACCTCGGCCGTGGGCAGCAGGTCCGTGGCAATGGCGGCGATCAGCGCACCTGCACCGAAGCCGGCAAGATTGCCAATCGTGTGCCGGGGCACCTTGACCAGGAATACCGCAAGGGCACTCAGGACCAGCGAAAGCTGTGCGAGTGCACCTAGGCCGAAAGCTGTCAACATGAGCGTGCTCCGATTGCCGGAAACGGCACTCTGACGCCAGTTAGCCGCCGAGGGCGATAGAGCCTATTTCAAATTTCAAGTCCGGCAATGGCGCGCCCTCCTGGTTCCTCCAGCACCTTTACGGCCAGCGCTTCCTCGTAACGGGAGCAAGTGAAGATCCCGACTCGGACTTCTTCATGACAACGGACCCCGACCTTACCCGGACTTTGGCCCCGTGCCACCGATGGCACGGGTCCGGTCGAGGCGCTCGATGATGGCCTGGGTGATCAGCTGCGTTTCCTCGAGGCCGATGCGGTTCACCGACTTGTTCACCGAACTGAAGGTGGCCTTGATCAGGCTCTGCAGCTTCTGGAACCCGATGGCATTCTTCGTGCCGCACACGGTCTCGTCCCCGCTGAGAATCCGATCGACGACGCCCGGCTCGCGAAGCCGCACGTCGCAGGCAATTGAAAGGCGCATCAGTTCGTCGCCGATGGCATCGAGATGGCGGACCCAGGGAGTGTGCTTGGACGTGGTCATGACTGGCTCTCCTGGCGGGACTGTTGCCACGAGCCTAGCACAGGCCCCTTGGCACCCGCGGCTCGTGGAAACTCCGCCTTGTCATCGGTCCGGGGCGGGGGCAGACTCGGCGTGGTCAAGGGCCAAACCAAGAACAACACTCAATCTGCATCCCTGGAGGTCTCCCCATGCTGGTCATCAAGGCGGCACGCAACATCATCCGCATCGTCGGCCTGGTAGCCCTGTCGCTCAGCGCCATGCCCCTCGCCTCCATGGCGGCGGACGATCTGCCCCAGGTCAGTCCGGAAGGGCTCGAATTGCAGAAGGACACGAAAGCACGGGCCGTCTACCTGAAACCCGGCTTCAGCCTTGCCCCCTACAAGCGGGTGGCCATCCTCGACTGCTTCGTGGACTTTGCGAAGGACTGGCAGAAGGATTTCAACCGGGACCAGATGGGTGCTGGCAATCGTGTGACGACGAAGGACATGGACCGGATCAAGGCGGACCTGGCGGCCGAGTTCAAGAAGATCTTCACGGACGAACTGCAGACGAAGGGTGGCTACGAGGTGGTGGACACCGCCGCGCCGGACGTCCTGGTCCTGCGCCCCGCCATCATCAACCTGGCTATCACAGGGCCGGACCTGCAGTCACCCAACATGAACCGGACGATCGTCGAGTCGGCGGGCCAGATGACTCTCTACATAGAGCTCTATGATTCGGTGAGCAACACCATCCTCGCCCGGGTGATGGACCCGAAGGCCGACAACCGCGGCATGGCGCAGAGCGCCAATCGCGTGAGCAACAAGGCCGCGGCCGATCGCATCCTGCGCCAGTGGGCCGGGACGCTCCGTGAACATCTGGACGCAGCGCAGGGCAAGGCGCCCGCCAAGTAGCCCCCCGTGTTTGTCACCAACGTGTGGGTGGGGCGCGCGCGCTGCATCCCGGCCCTGGCCGCTGGTCTCGTGCTGGCGGCATGGACGAACCCCGTCCTGGCCGACAAGACCGACGTCGTCTACCTGCGCAACGGCGACCGGGTGACCTGCGAGATCAAGAACCTGGAGCGCGGGCGGCTCAAGGTCAGCACCGACAGCATGAGCACCGTCTACATCGAGTGGAAGGACGTCATCCGGGTCACCAGCAAGGAGCTTTACGTCATCGAGATGGAGGATGGCAGCCGCCTCCAGGGGACCCTGGCCGAATCGACTGCGGAACGCGAGTTGCTGCTGCAGAACCCGGACACGGACACAGTGCAGGACCAGGAACAGGCGGTCAGCATGGCGGCGGTGGTCTGGCTGGATCCGCTGAAGCTGGACAAGGTGATCATCAAGCGCTGGGACGGTTCGGTCAGTGCGGGCTTCGATACGACCAAGGCCAACAACGACACCTCCCTGAGCGCCAGCTTCGATGCGCGCCGCCGGGCGGAGGACTTCCTCCTCAACTTCAGTGGCTCGGTGTATTCGCGTTCCCAGGACGGCGTCGACGACAGCCTGCGGGCCGACTTGAGCACCGTTTACCGGAGGCTGCTGGACGATCGCTGGTACTGGGCCGCCTTGGGCACGCTCGAGCGCAACGACGAACTGGGGATCGACCTCCGCACGCTCGGCGGCGCCGGCTACGGCCGCTTCCTGGTGCAGACGGGCCGGACATTGTGGTCGGTGACGGGCGGCCTGGCGGTGGTCAATGAGCAGCTGGCTGGCGACGAGGATGCCCAGACCAGCGTGGAGGGCTTGCTCAGCACGGACTACGAGTTCTTCACCTACGACACGCCAAAGACCACGCTGACCACGTCACTCACACTGTTTCCCAGCATTACGGAAAGCGGGCGGGTACGCGGCAACCTGGACTTCGCCCTGCGGCGGGAGCTGATCGAGGACCTGTTCGTGGAGATTAGCGTGTACGACTCCTACGACAGCGAGCCGCCGGAAGACGGCGAGAAGAACGATTACGGCATCGTGACCAGCCTGGGCTACACCTTCTGAGGCCCGCGCCGGCCTAGAACCGGCGGCTCAGCCTGATACCAAACACCCGCGGATCAGGCAGCGGCGCGAAATTGAACCCCACGCCGAGGCCCGCGGTGAAGCCCAGCTCCGTCACCTGCTTGCCGAAGTCGGGACCCGAGCCGCCGGTCTTGATCGTGTCGTCATCCAGCAGGTTGTCCACGTAGCCGACCAGCTCCCACTTGTCGCCGGTCAGGCCCAGCTGCAGGTTCAGCAGCCAGTAGTCGTCCCAGTAGGTGAAGTTGTCCACGTCCAGGTAGCGCTTGTCCTGCCAGGCCGCATTCAGGCCGACGAACCAGCTGAAGGCCTCATCGCGGAAGGGCCGCTCGAGGCTCACGGTGCCGACGAAGGAATTCTCGGGCGTGCGCTCGAGATTCTTGCCATCCTGGTTGATGCGACAGGTCGGTGCGCCGTTGGCGGGGTCCGTGAGGTCGTCGGGATTGGCGCCGAGGCCGCCCTTGTAGACGATCTCCGAGCAGCCCGCGGCCGCTGCCCGGGGCAGCACGGTGGTGTCGTCGAGGTAGTCCGTGTAGGTGGCGTCCAGCCAGGTGTAGGAAGCACCCAGGGTCAGGCCGTCCACCAGGTCCGGCTGCCAGACCAGGTCGAGCTCGAGGCCCCAGATCTCGGCCGCCGAGGCGTTGGTCACCCGCGGCGCCAGCGCATCATTGATCAGTATCTGGGTGGTCACCTGCTTGTCGGTGTAGTCCTGGTAAAACGCGGCGCCGTTGACCTGCAGGTAACCGCCGAGGGTCCAGGCCGTCTTGGTGCCCAGCTCCCAGGCCGTCATCTTTTCCGGGGCGAAACGCTCGTTCTCGATCACCGTCGCTGTCGCACCGGCCTCGAGCTGGTTGATGCCACCGGGCTTCTGGGCCTTGGCCCAGGAGAAATACACGAGAGCTTCGTCGGTGGCCTGCCACTCGACGGTGGCTTTTGGCGTGTGGAAGCGTGACGTCTCTTCGCCACTGATCAGCGCCCAGTCGAGCTGCCCGCCCGGATCGAAGGGATTCAGGATCTCCGGGCCGTTGGGGTCGAGGCCGATCAGCACCTTGCGGCGGGCGTTCTCCCAGGCCTCGCAGTTGACGTCCACACCGGGATTGAGGGCCTCGGAAACCAGCGGTGCGACCAGCTGGCCGCCCAGCACCGCGAAGCCCAGCGCCGCACAGGACGCCTGGTTCGGCCGCAGGATGTCGAAGGTCTCGTAGATGTAGCGATCCTCGAGCGTGAGCGTGACGCCGTCGGTGACCGTCCACTCGACGCTGAGATAGCCCGACAGGTGGTCGGTCTCCGCCTCCCACACCGCGCCCTTGAAGCCGGGCACATCCGGGCGAAGTTCCTGCCGCACGTAGTCCTGCCAGCTCGGGATGGAAACCAGCCCGCCCGGCGCCGCGGTGCCGTCGCACACGCCGGGGATGTCGCGGACGAAGTCGCCGGCAAAGGTGGTGGTGATGGGCAGGCAGGCCGTGATGCTGTTGTGGTCATCCAGGTCCCGCTCCTCGTGCCAGTAGAGCCCGCCGACGGTGACCTGGACCGGTCCGTCCCAGGCGCTGGACGCGCGCAGTTCCTCGCTGAACTGGGTGGTGTCCTGGTGGGTGTCCGTGATCATGCCGGACAGGATCCGGTCGGGACGGCCGATAGCCTGGTAGTCCTGGTCGTAGGCCTGGTCCAGGCTGGCGCTGGTGTAGCCGGTGTAGCTCGTCAGGTTGGCGACGCCGGCGTCCCAGTCCGCGACCAGGGTGGCGCGGAACAGCTCGATCGACGTGCCGTCGTACTCGCCGTTGGTGACCGGGTTCTCGCTCTGGGTGACCCGCTTGCCCTTGGCGGAGCCGAAGCTCCGGGGCAGGCAGAAGCCGGTTGGAGAACCGGGCGGGACGACCACTTCGGGCGGGCAGTACACGCCGAAATCGGGGAGTGTCGTGGCGGTGCCGCCAAAGGCAGTGCTGATGCCCACACCGGCATCGAGTGCTTCCTGGGGATAGGGCAGGATGGTGTCGCCGTCGATGCGGATTGCGGGCGCGGGATCGTAGTCCTCGTCGCTGTACTCCACGCGCGCCTTGAACTTCAGGCTCTCCGCCGGCGTGAGGACGGCGGTCAGTGCCGCGCCGTAGCCGTTGCCGCCGCCAACGTCGTTTGCCGACACGTCATTGGTGTAGTAGCCGTCTTCCGACCAGCTCACGCCCGAGACCCGCACGCCGAGCAGGCCGGGGATCACCGGGCCGCCGACGCCGCCATCCACCTGCATGCGGCCGTAGTCGCCGGCATCGACCCGGACGACGCCTTCCAGCTCGTCACCCGGCTCCTTCGTCACGTAGCTGATCGCGCCGGCGAAGGCGGCCCGGCCGTACAGGGCGCTCTGCGGCCCCTTGACCACCTCGATACGCTCCACGTCATTCAGCAGGCGCTTGTTGGCCAGCAGGCCGGATCCGGCAGAGATCGCGTTCTCGGTGGTGACGTCGATGCCGTCCACGAGGAAGGCGACGTTGGAGCGGCCCCGGGTATTCGAGAGACCGCGGATTGTCACGCGGGTGTCCTGGGGACCGAAGCCCGTGTCGAACTGCACACTGGGCACCAGCTGGGCGATGTCGTTGAGGTCGGTGATGCCCTGGCGTTCGATCTGCCCGGCGCCGAGGGCCGTCACCGCAATCGGCACTTCCTGCAGGTTCTCCTCGCGCTTGCGGGTTGTGACGATGACTTCCTCGACCTGGGCGTTCGCGGCGGGCACGCTGCCCATGCCCCACAGGATCGCCAGGACCGCGGGCACGGCGCCCGTCCGGTGAATCGTCTTCATACCCCTCCCCCCCCGGACCTGGCGGTCCGGCTACTTGAACCAGATGGCCCCCGGATAGCGCGCGTGCAGTCCCCGATCCATCCCCCGCCAGTGCCCGGTGGGCAGCACGACGAAGATCAGGGCCCACAGATTAAGTACGATCAATGACGCGTCGTGGTAGCCGCCCAGCGAGAAATTGACCATCAGGAAGATGGCGATCAGGCCCGCCGTCCGCGTGCAGAGGCCGAGCAGCATGCCCACGGCAACCGCGAGTTCCCCCCAGGTGACCACCCAGCCGATGAAGTGGTAGTTGGGGATGATGAACTTCTCGAGATACATGGCGGGGAACGAGGCGGGATCGATCTCCGTCAGGCGCTTCGTGAAGAGCTCAAGCGGGTAGTCGCCGAACATGTAGTTGCGCTGGAACTTGTTGACGGCGCCACCCAGGAAGAAGATCCCGAACAGCACCCGGAGCAGCAGCACGAACCCGATGCCGGTGCCGCGCAGCGGGTTGGCCCGCAGGAACTTCAGGGTGAACAGGGGCCGTGGATTGCCGGAATCGTCGGGCAGGGCGGCGGAGGCAGCGGTGTTCATGCAGTACCTCTGTCAGGACGACGGGGCGACGGACCGGAGGAACGCGAAGCCATCGACCGGGGCCAGCAGCCTGCAGGAGCCGGCCGGCCGGAGCGCGGTGGCACCGGGCGCGGTGGCCACGGACCACTGGCCGGAGTTGCGGTCGATCCGGGCGCCGGGCATCTCGATGGTCACCTTCACGGCGCTGAGGACTGCCGCCTGCCCGCCGCGCACCTGCGCGGGCTTGCCGTCGGGCGCGGTGAACTCGTAGATCGCCAGTTCGCGCGTGTCTTCCTGCTTCGGCTTGCCGAAGCGGATCAGGTATTCCCAGATCGTGACCACCTGTTCCCAGGTGGTGTGCGGGCGCAGGTTGTAGACCACCACGGGGTAGGTTGCCGGCACCGGCGACCCGGGGTCACGCTCGCAACGAATGACGTCGTTGCAGGTGGTGCAGATTTCGCTGACGTTGATTGCCGGTGCAGCGGCAGCCGGCACGCTCAATGCCACGAGCACGATCCCAATGACCCCGAGGACGCCGGCACGCGCAGTGATCATGAAAGCCCCCCGCTCTCACCGCAAAGTAGCAACATTGGACTGGTCGGTCAATTATCCCGTGGGGCGCTTCTTCCGGCGCCTGCCGGGCGCGCCCGCGTCGCTGCGCATGACCCCCTTCACGATCAGCCCGATGGCGTCGTCGATCTGCCGCCAGCCCTCGGGCTGGTCCAGGTGCAGGCCGAAGTAGCGGGGCGAGGTCCGGGACCGCTGGGCAAGGTAGATCACGGCCGCATAGAGGATCAGCTGCAGGGCCGTGGCGTTCTGGCGGTCGTACTCGTCGGGACGCGTGAAGAAGCGCCGCAGACCCTTGCCGTAGTGCTCCCGGACCTGGTCGAGGGCCTGGGTGACTTCCGTCTGCTGGAGCAGCTCACCGGCCAGGATCTCCAGCGTGTGGGGCCGCCGCCGGAGGGCTGCCGAGAAGTTGCGGTAGTTGCTGGTGAGCTGCTCGGCGGTGGTCAGCCGCGCGTAGGCGGCCTCGTCGGTGCCCATGATCTCGGGATCACCGGGCAGGAAATCGGCCTCCCGCGCCCAGGCCGCAGCGAGCCCCTCGAGCCCGCCGAAATACGAGTACAGCAGGTTCTTCCCGACGCCGGCTTCCTTGACGATCGCATTGACTCCGATCCGGTGCGCGCCCTGCTCCTGCAGCAGCCGGTCGAAGGCCCGGATGAGGTCGCGCTCCTTCCCGGCCCGGTCGCGCTGCCACCGGGGCTGGAGCACGGCCGGCTTGCGGGCGACGCGCCGGCCAGCAGGCGCCTTCCGGATGGCGGTCTTCTTCCTGGCTGGTTTGCGGACGGTGGCCATGACGTGAATTTAAGGCCGCCTACCGGCCAGGCGTGGCCGCCGGGCCCTCGAAGCGCTGCTTGAACTCCGGCGTGGCCATGTTCTGGTACATGTCCTGCACGTAGGAGAGCGTCGACTTGGGCGCCTCGGCGTAATAGATGAAGCGCCAGCCCTCCCCCGTCTTGCGGAGGATCGCGTTGGCCCGGATCTTCTCGCCCATCACGGGGCTCCAGCGGAATTTCATCTCCGCGAAGATGTCCCAGGTGGCCAGTGCCAGCTCCGGCGTGAGGGAGCGCACCCGGATGTTCGAGGGATTCATGTCCATGGCCTGCACGGCCGCCTTGCGCTGGGGCGTGTTGAAGTACCACTCCAGCTTCTCCCAGCCGATCATCCAGTCCGGCTGCTCCTCGGCCAGGTACTGGGGCGCCGGCTCGGACCTGTCGAAGAGCTCGATGGGCTGCGGGCCCTTGAGATCCGTGAACATGGCGGACATCTGGCGGATCACTGCCTCGACCTCCGTCTGCACGGACGGCGAGCTCAGTGGAAGCGTGGGTTCGGCCCCGCGAGCCAGCGGGATGAACAGCGTCAGGGATGCAGCAGTGAGCAGTGCGCATTTGAACATGACGATCTCCAGGTGGGTGCGCGTGCCGCGATGTTGGCACATTTTTTTTTACCGGGGAAAGTCACGCCCCCAGCGATACTGCCAGATGATCCCGAGACCGTCGTACTCATCGCCGGTCCGGGTGGACACGCCGGTGCTGCCATAGAGCTTGACCGAGTTCTGCCGGTCCACCGGCAGCGCGACGGTCACGCCCACCCGGGTGTTCTTCCGGAGCGTGTCCCCGGTCACGCCATTGACCGTGGTCTCCCCGCCCCAGTAGTAGGTGCCATCCAGCGCCACCCAGATGCCGGACCGGAAGCCGTGCACGACATGGCCCTGCACCGCATACAGCGGCTCCTGCGACACGGTTCCGCCACCCAGGAAATCCGTGTTATCGGTGTACAGGGCGACGGCGGCCGCCATGTCCACTGTCCACGTGCCCCAGGACTTCGAGATGCCCAGCTCGGGCTTGAAGGCCCAGCGATTGGTGCCGATGTTGACCAGCTTCGTGTCGTCGTACTGGCCCACGGGCACCGAGACCTGCAGGCTCGCGCCGATGATGACGTCCTGCCGGTAACCGGGGAACTCCCTGAACGACAGCGCGGGAGCCCCGTAGAGATTCACCGAGTAGCGGAAGCGCGGGTCGGCGAAGCCCGAGACTTCGCGCCGCCGCGGCTGACCTTCGAGCAATGCCGTCCCCGAAAGCCATGTGTACGGCAGCACGATGTCGACCTTCGCTGAGCGGCCCCGGACGCCGAGGGACCGCGCCCAGGCCAGGAGTGCCGAGTTGGTCTGCAGGTCCGCATCCTCCAGCGGCACCGAGGGATCGAACGCCAGGTTGCCCCCTGTGTACCCGTAGCCCAGCAGCAGGAAATTCAGGCCGGTCGGCGTGTTGGAGTAGGCCCTGGGCTCGAGCTCCTGTGCCTGCACGCGGGACGATGCGGCGAGTACCGCCAGGGCGCACACCACTGCCCGAATGATCGGACCCATCCCGCGCACGGTCGTTCTCCTCACTGCTTTATTGTCCCGACGGTGGTCGACGGGAGTCAGAACTCCGGCACAACGCGCTCTCCGATGATGCGCATGCCCTCTTCCGGGTCATCGTGCAACCGGAGCGCCACCTCGTCGAGGCCGGCGGCTTCCAGTTCCTTGAGATGCCGGATGATGCGCCCGATATCGCCGAGATCGCCAGTCAGTGTCATGTTGTCCACGAGCTTGTCGATGACGGGCTCGGGAACGCCCTCGATGCGGGGACTGCGCTCGAGGAACGCCTGGAGAAAGGCCGGCCGCTTTGCCTCCACCATGGCGGCGTCGGCAGGATCGAGGAAGAGCTCGGTGAACCAGGTCATGAGCAGGCCGCGCCAGATCAGCTCGCGGCGAGCCTCGGCAATGGCAGCCGCCCGGTCCTTCTTTACGTGCCAGGCCATGAAGTTGTTCATGCGGAAGTCGGCGCGCTGGCGGCCGGACTTCGCGAGGCCCTCGCCCACCCAGCCCATGACCTCGGGCATCCGCTGCAGGGGCACGTCGGACATCATGGTGCCGTCCGCCACGCCGGCGGCCATGCGCATCATCTTGCTGAACGTAGCTCCCGCGTAAATGCGGGGCGGCAGCTGCGTGGCCCACTCGGCCTGGTAGTTCTTCAGGGAGTAGAGCTCGCCCTCGTAGTTCAGCATCGCGTCGGGGCGCAGGCCCTTCAGGATGCGGAGTGTGTCGCGCACGGCCGTGACGCGCCGCACGGGCTCGAGGCCGGTCACCCGGCTTACCGAATGGCCCAGGCCGCCGATCAGGAGCGTTGCCCGCCCCCCGCTCAGTTCATTGAGCGTCAGCAGCTGGTCCGCCATCCGCAGGGGATGCACTTCCCAGGGACTCATCGGCAGCGTGCCGAGCCGCAGCCTGCTCGTGCAGCGCGCGAGCAGGGCCAGCGCGGGAACCGGGTCCCGGCGTGACGGGAAGCTGGCCACCCACAGGGTCTGGATGCCGTAGCGCTCGGCGAGCCGGCCGAGGCTTTCGACGCGGTCGGCGGGGAGGCCCGCCTCCAGGATGATGTCGATCTTCATGCCAGCAGTTTAGCCCAGCCCCCGCAACCGCATCGGGGCTAGACTTGGTGCTGCCTCGCCGCCATCAGACCCGGTAGATCCCGCCATGCTCCTCAATCAGTCCCGCGCCATCGAACTCATGGAACGTGACGGCCTCGACGGGCTCGTCGCCGTGACGCCGCTGAACACCTACTACCTGTCGGACTACTGGGGCATGTTCAATACCCCGGGCGGTTACGACGCGGCTTACGTCGCGATGCTGCCCAGGGATCCGGCCCAACCCGCCGCTCTCGTGGTGCCCGCACTGGAGATCCGGCGACTCGAGACCAAGGGCGGCAGCTGGATGCCCAACGTCTTCGCCCACTCCCACGCCGATGGCGAGCGGCACTTCGAGGACGGCACGCGGCGCGGCGCCGACTACGCCGGCTGGCCCGTGCGCCCGGGTGCCGACCTCGGCGACCTGGAGTCCCGCTGGACGGCCATCGTCCGGCGCCTCGGGCCGCAGATGTCCACCGATGCCTTCCAGGCCGTCGCCCGGGCACTCACCGCGGCGGGACTCGGGAAGGCCCGTCTGGGCACCGATGACCCGCGACTTGCGGGCTGGCTGCAGGCCGCGGGTCTGGCGCGGATCGAGTGCCGGTACCAGCCCCAATTGTTCAACGAGATTCGCCTGGTCAAGACGCCGCGGGAAATCGAGCTGCTGACCCTGGCGGCCCGAGCGAACGAGACCGCACTCCTCGCCTCGGCGGCAGCGCTCCGGGAAGGCAGCTCGTGGGATGAACTGGAAACGGTCTACCTGACGGAGATGTTGCGGCAGGGCGCCCGCGGCGTGTACCTCTCCTGTGGCGTGGGTGAGCTGCCACATGGCCGGGTCCGGGCGGGCGAGCCCGTCATGTTCGATGCCCTGGGCCACGTGGCCCGCTATCACGGCGACTTCGGGCGCTGCGCCGTGGTGGGCGAGCCCTCCGCCGGGCACCGGAAGCGCCACCGGGCCATCGCGCTCGGCTGGGAGGCGGCGCAGGAGTACCTGCGGCCGGGCGTGCGCTACAGCGAACTGGCCCGAGCGGTCGCCACCGTGGTGCGCCGGGAGGGCATACCGGACTTCCGCGAACCGCTCGTGCACAGCCTGGGCCTGGAACACACGGACGACCCTAAACCTGCGGGTGCCCAGCCCCAGACCCGGCCGGACCAGGTCCTGCGCGAGAACATGGTGATCAACGTGGATATGCCCCATACCGAGATTGGCTGGGGCTCGGTGCACATGGAGGACACGGTGCAGATCACGGCGGACGGCTGCAGGCGACTGGGCGTGGCGGACTTCAGCCTGCGGGTCGTTACCAGAACGGCTTGACCTTGCCGAGGAACGCGACGGCGAGGACGAGGGCGTAGAGCAGTAACGCCCACGCCATGGTGATGTTCGTCGCCCGGGTCACCTCCCGCTCCTTCTCCGGCGTGGAACCGTCCGGCCCCATCCGGAGGATCGTGGTGAAGGGCTGGAACACGAGGTCGATGCCGAGGATCACCCAGAAGATCAGGCCGAACAGGAGCAGCTTCGTGGCGAACCAGGCTGCCTCGATGGGCGCGCCGTTGGCGAGCGACAAGGCTCCGAGCCCGACGAAGAAGCCGCCCAGCACCAGTTCGTAGGCCTGGTTGAAGCGGAGCAGCCCACGGGCGAAGGCCGTGCCCTTGTACCTGACCACGGCGAGGTGCAGGGCGCTCCAGAGGATGCCGGCTGTCCACGCCAGCGCCATGAGCCAGCCGGGAATCGGGTACAGGCCCAGGTCCCGCGCGAGATGCATGCCCACCGGCAGCAGCAGCGCGAAGGCGATCCGGGGAAACAGGTCGATGTAGAAGGCAAGCTTGATCAGCGTCGCGCGGGTCCCGTACCCGAGTTTCGGGTCCCTGACGAAGGCCATGACCAGGTATACGCCGACGTCGGCGCCCAGCCAGTAAACGAACAGGACGATGTGGACGTAGGCCCACAGGAGATGCGTATCCAGGACCCCTCCCTCGCCCGGGGATCACCCGGGGAATCACGACGTGTCATCATACTGCCGATGACCAGCACCGGCGCCTGACCTGCCCTGAAATCATGCTTTCCTTCCTGCCACCGATCCTCCGCGCACTGGTCGCCGCAACGGCACTGGGCATCAACACGCTGCTCTGGTGCTCGCTGCTCTTCGTCTTCGCCCTGCTTCGCCTGGTGCTGCCGTTCCACGCGGCGCGGAAGGCGCTGGACCCGGTGCTCAACTGGATTGCGAACCGGTGGGTCACCGGCAACACGTGGTGGATGCGCCTCACCCAGCCGACCGTCTGGGACGTGCAGGGGCTGGAGCAGTTCACTTACCGGGGCTGGTACATGGTCAACTGCAACCACCAGTCCTGGGTGGACATCTTCGTCCTCCAGAGCGTGTTCAACGGCCGCATACCGCTGCTCAAGTTCTTCCTGAAGCAGCAGCTTATCTGGGTACCTGTCATGGGCCTCGCCTGGTGGGCGCTCGATTTCCCGTTCATGCGGCGGCACTCGGACCAGGTCCTGCGGAAGCATCCGGAGAAACGGCTTGAGGACCTGGAGACCACCCGGCGCGCCTGTGCGAAGTTCGCGCTGGTGCCCACCAGTGTGATGAACTTCGTCGAGGGCACCCGCTTCACGCCCGCCAAGCGCGCGGCGCAGAACTCGCCCTACCAGCACCTGCTGAAGCCCAAGGCCGGCGGCCTCGCCCTCGCCTTGCATGCGCTGGGCCACCGCTTCGACTCGCTGATCGACGTGACCATCGTCTATCCCGGCGGCGCCCCCACCTTCTGGCAGTTCCTGCGCGGTGATCTCCGGAAGGTCGTCGTGCGCATCGAGCGGCTGCCCATTCCGGCGGAGTTCAGCGCGGGCGACTACTCGGGTGACCCGGTGGTGCGCAAGCAGGTCCAGCGCTGGCTCCACGAGCAGTGGGCGCGCAAGGATGCGTTGATCGGCCAGGTCCTCGCCGAGTCACAGCGGGCGTGATCACGTGACGATGAATGCGCTGGTCAACAGGCAGTGGCGGGTCGCGCGCTACCCGCGTCCCGACGAGGTAATCGGCCCGCAGCACTTCGAGTGGACCAGCGAGCCGGTCCAGCAGCCAGCCGACGGCGAGTTCCTCGTGCGGACGCTGTGCCTTGCGCCGGTGCCGGCCCAGCGCGGCTACCTGGAGAAGAGCCACCACTCCTTCCTCGAGAACCTGGCGCTGGGCGAGGTGATGCGCGGCCGGGGCGTGGGCGAGATCGTCGCCTCGCGCCACCCGGACTATCGCGCCGGCGAGATCTTCGTCGGGTCGCTGGGCTGGCAGGACTATTCCATCCAGCGCCCGCGGGGTGCCGAGTTCGTCTTCAGCACGAAGAAGGTCACGCACCCCGTGAAGCCCCTGTCGGGCGAGCTTGGGGTCCTTGGCCAGGCAGGAGCAACGGCGTACTTCGGGCTGCTGGAGGTGGGCGCCCTGAAAACGGGCGACAACGTGCTGGTCTCGGCGGCGGCGGGCGGCGTCGGCTCGGTCGCAGGGCAGATCGCCCGGATCCGGGGCGCGAAGCTCGTCGTGGGCACTGCCGGGTCGGATGCCAAGTGCCGCTGGCTGCGCGAGGAGCTGGGCTTCCACGCCACCATCAACTACCGCACCGAGGACGTCGCCGCACGCCTCGCCGAACTGTTTCCCGACGGCATCGACGTGTTCTTCGACAACGTGGGCGGGGACATCCTGAACGCCGGCCTGGGCCGCCTGGCCATGCATGCACGCATCGTGATCTGCGGCTTCATCGCCAGCGACTACTCGCCCGGGCCGCACCAGGGGCCGATCAACTACCAGTGCATGGTCTACAAGCGCGCGCGAATGGAAGGCTTCGTCGTTTTCGACTACTGGAACCGCTACGGCGAGGCCGAGCGGGACCTCCGCGCCTGGCACCGCGACGGCCAGCTGAAGATCGCAGAGGACATCGACGAGGGGCTGGAGAAGATGCCCCTGTCCCTGGCGAGCCTTTTCACCGGCGGCAATACCGGCGTGAAGATCTGCCGCGTGGCCCCGGATCCCCTTTAACGCAGCTTCGGCATCACCTTCTCGGCGAACAGCCGCGTCTGGCCGATCATGGCCTCCTGCCGGGCGCCGTGGGGCGTCGGCACGGGCGAGCCGCCGAGCAGGTTCACGTGGTCGAGGCCCAGGCCGATCAGGGCCTGCAGCCGGTCGAGGCACTTGGCCGGCGGGCCACAGATGGAGAACCAGTCCACGAACTGGTCGTCCACCATCTGCAGGTGCTCGCCCTCGTTCTGTGCGTGCCGGGCCATGTCGTAGCCCGACTTCATCTTCACCGCCAGGTCCTTGAGCTGGGGCGGCAGGTGCTCGACGGGCGAGTCCTTCATGCCCGCGAAGTGCGCGACCATGCCGGAAATCATGCGGCCCAGGTTGATGGCGCGCTTCTCGTCGGGATCGCAGACCAGGTTGACGTAGGCGCCGACGCTGAGCGTGGCCCGGTCCCGGCCGGTCTCCTTCAGCCGCGCATGCAGGGTCTTCAGTGCCCAGTCGATGCGCTCGGGGGCGCTGCCCACCGCGAAGGTCACGCGATCGGCGATGTCGGCGGCCATGCGGATGGTGGCCGGACCCGTGCAGGCCAGGTCCAGCGGCACGGCAGGCAACCCGCCGGGCTCCAGCCAGCGCATGCGGCTGGCGGTCTCGCCACGCATCACGGTCTCGCCACGAAGGTAACCCCGCACCTGTTCGACGTACGTGCGCAGTTGCGCCGTCGTGGCGTTACGCTGGCCGATGTGGGCCGCCGAGGAATCGCCTCGCCCGATGCCGCAGCGGGCCCGGCCGCCGGACTCGACCTGCAGTGTCGCGAGGGCGCCGGCCGTTACCGACGAATCGCGCGTCACGGGATTGGTGACGCCCGTGCCGAGAAACAGGCGCGTCGTGCGCGCGGCGGCCAGGCTCAGCTGGCCGTAGGGCTCGGGGCTGAGGCACTGGGTGTCCGGGCACAGCAGGGCGTCGAAGCCCATGGCCTCGATCTCCACGGCGAGGCGCGCCGTATAGCCCGCCGACGGTTCCATCACGATGCCAAATTCGGTCCTGGCCATGGGTCCGTTCGCTCCCGTCAGTGAATTCCGGCGCCGATCATCGTCGAGGACCGCGCCTCGGTGGGGTCGTATTTCACCGGGCGGCCACTCCTCAGCCAGACGAAAAGGGCAAAGGCAAACGCAGCCAGGTTCGCCGCGCCCACCAGGATGATCGGCCCGGAGATCCGCCAGTAGTCGAACAGGTAACCACCGGCAAAGCTCGTGATGAGGATACCCAGTGAGCCGCAGAATCCGGCCAGGCCGATGACCGAGCCGCGGACGTCCAGCGGCGTCTCCTGGCCGAGGAGTCCCGTGACGGAGAGGATGACGCTCATCTGGCCCATGCCTACCAGGACGCAGCCCAGGTACCCCACGGGCGAGAACGGCTGTTCCTGCAGGCCGAGCAGCGTGTACCCCACGGCGCCCAGGAGCAGCGCCGCGACCACGCAGGCCAGCCGGTGGAAGCGGTCGATCAGCACGCCGGCAACCGGCGCCCACAACAGCGCCGATCCCTGGATCAGGGCGAACATCAGGCCCGCCTTGGCGAGGGCCTCGGGCCCGTCGAGCCCCTCGTCCCGCCCCACCCGCTGCAGCCACAGGGACACGAACGTGGCAACCAGCGTGAGGTCGGCGCGTGAGATGAATGAGCCTGCGTAGCAGACCAGCAGGCGCGGATTGTCCCGGCCCTGCCGGATGCCGATCTGCAGGATCCGCGGCAGGCTCATCCGGGTGCTCCTGCCCGTTGGCGTGCCACCTTTCAGTCCCAACTGCATGACCATCGCCGTGACGGCTGCGAGTCCCGCCATCACGAACAGCATGTAACGACCGGCCTCGGCGCTGCTCATTCCCTGCGCCTTGAAGATCGTGGGCAGGGCGGCGAAGAGCGCCGTGGCGAGGCCGATCCCGAGGCCATTGAGCACGCCGGAGACGCCGGCGATCTTGCCGCGCGACTTCTCCGCCGGGTAGTCGGCCGCCGTCACGGCGATCATCACGCCCACGAAGGCCAGGCCGATGGCGTACACGAAGCGGCCCACGTAGAGGTCGCCGACGGTGCTGGCAATACCGTAGACCGCGAATCCGGCACCGGCGATGAGGGTGCCCGTGGCGTAGAGCGGCCGGCGTCCGACCCGGTCGGAAAGCCCGCCCGCGAAGCTGACCAGGGCCAGCACCACGATCTCGTGCATGGTGATGAGCAGGCCCGTCACCTGGCCGTGCCGCTCCGGCGGTATCCCGATGATCTCGGTCAGGACATAGGGCTGGGAGAAACTCAGGAAACTGATCACCGGCATGATGGCCAGGCATACATATAAGTATGTCCAGGCGTTCAGGCCGCTCATGCCCGTGGCGAACTCCAAGGGGCCCAGTCGATAGCCCGGCGAGGCCGCGGCGGGAATGCTGTTGCTCAAGTTCCTTGGTCTCCCCGTCCACCGGGAGGTCGCCGGCGACGGTCGAGTATCGCCCAGAAGGCCGGCCCGCGGCCGGGGCGATACACTTTGTTACAGTGAGGCCAACAGGCGGCGACTAGTCTTGCCCCAACCACCAGGGAGAACACCCGTGAAGAAAGAAGCCAAGATCCGCCCCTTCTGGTACTCCGACGTCTGGCTGTTCCCCAAGCTCATCACGATCATTACCAGCCTCGACAAGGACGGCAAGGTCAACGCCGCGCCCTACTCCCACATCATGCAGTACGACGTGATGGCCAAGAACCCGCGCATGATCGTCGGCTTCCGCCAGGACTCCCACACGTTCCAGAACATCTGCGAGACGAAGCAGTTCGTCGTCAATTGCCCGACCGCCGACTACCTGGACGACATGATGGAGACGGCACGGTTCTACCCGGAGGGCGTCAACGAACTCGAACACACCCGCTTCACGATGATTCCGTCTCTCCACGTGAAGCCACCCTCCATCAAGGAGTGCCCGCAGATCGCCGAGTGCGAGGCGGAGGAGATCGTCCGCCTGGAAAAGAGCAGCGGCATCGTGATCGCGAAGATCAAGGCGCTGGTCTTCGATGAGGAGCTCATCGACATGGGGCGCGAGGAGCGCATCCGCAAGATGAACCTGCCCATCGGCCTGGGCGATGAGGACCGCCAGGACTACTTCCACACCACGCTGGGGCACATCTCGATGCACCAGCTGGGTGAGGCACCGGACGCGTTCAAGGGCGGCGAAGTGCGCCTTGGCATGACCTGGGATGCGGACGCCCTGCAGTCACTGATGACGATCCCGCCCATGGTGCGCAAGATGGTGACGGACCAGACGGAGGAGTACTGCCGGTCGAAGGGTGACGACAAAGTCACCCACGCCCGCTTCACCCAGTACTCCATCGAGCAGGGCATGACGCCCGAGCTCATGGAGCGGTTCCAGAAGAAGAAGAGGGCGGCAGGGGGACAGACTTAAAGTCTGTCCCCTCCCAAATCTATGTGGCGTTTTATACGACAGAGCATGCTGATCCTCGCCGTTCTCGGCGTCGTGGGACTCGGGTTCGCCCTCTGGGCCTACCAGGACATTCCCGCCGCCGAACTCGAGGCCCGGTATGCGGGGCCCGCGTCACGCTTCATCAACATCGACGGCGTCCGCATGCATTACCGCGACGAGGGCACCGGCCCCGTCGTGGTGCTCTTCCACGCCAACTTCTCCAACCTGATCGACTGGGATCCCTGGGTGGACGCCCTCAAGGACCGGTACCGGGTGGTGCGCGTCGACATGACCAGCCACGGGCTGACCGGCCCGGATCCAACAGGCGACTACACCCTGCCCCGCACCCTGGCGCTGACCGAGCGCTTCATCGATGCCCTCGGGATCGAAAAGGCGACGCTCGGCGGCACGTCCCTCGGCGGCACCGTCGCCATTCACTACACGGCGCGGCACCCCGAGCGCGTGGAGCGCCTGATCCTGCTCAGCCCCGGGTCCCTCGAAGGCAAGGAAAAGATGCGCACCGGCGGCGTGCCGAAAGTTGGCTACGTACTCAAGTACATCCTGCCCCGCGCCCTGCCCGAGTCGATGCTGCGCAGTGGTTTCGGCCCGCCGGCCGAGCCGCCCAAGGAGCTGGTGGACCGCTGGTACGACATGTGGATGCGCGAGGGCCAGCGCGAAGCGCAGCTGGACCGGCTCTCCCAGTACGTGGCGGGCGACATCGAGGGCCTGGTGCGCTCCATCCGGGTCCCCGTGCTGCTGCTCTGGGGCGAGGCCAACTCGACGGCCAAGTTCGAGCAGTCGGTCGAGTTCCGTGAACTGCTCAAGGACACCCCGTCGCTGACCTTCATCAGCTACCCCGGCGTCGGGCACATGGCCGTGGAGCAGGCCGGCGCCGAGATCGGCAGGGACGTGCGCGCCTGGCTAGACACGCCGATCTGATGCGGGTCGACGTCATCCTGGACCCTGGCACTTCGCCCTGGGAGGTGAAGGAGCTGGGACTGCTGGCCGAGCGCTACGGCATCAACGCCGTGTGGAGCTCCAACTACCCCTCCTCCCGGGACCCCTTCCTCACCCTGGCCCCGCTCGCCCTGGCCTCCACGAGCATCCGGCTTGGACCGCTGGTGGTCACGGCCTACGAGCAGCATCCCTTCAAGACCGCCAAGGCACTGGCGACCCTCAACGAGCTCTGCCACGGCCGCGCCAACATCCTGATCGGCGGCCCCACTGGCGTGAACGCCGCGATGGGCATGGGCGTCGAGCGCATGGTGGGCCGGGTCAGGGAGAGCGTGGAGGTAGTCAGGGCCGCCGGGCCCGACCGGCCGCTCAACTACAAGGGCAAGATCTTCCAGGTGTGGAACTACCAGCCCACGTGGGCGACCGACGCGCCACCGCGCGTCTACGTGGGCGCCAACAAACCCCAGATGATGCGCATGGCCGCCGGCGTCGCCGACCACATCATGGTGGGCGACCCCCTGCCCCGCCGCTTCGCGAGCACGATGACGATGCTCGACGGGTACCTGGCCGAGGCGGGGCGCACGCGCCGGCAGGTGACCGTGAGTGGCCTGGTAGCCTGGCACGTCAAGGCGGATCGGGCGCACTCGATCGCCGAGGCGCGCCAGCAGCTCGCACTGCGGGGCATGCTGGATCCCTGGTACCTGGAGGAATTCCTGACCCCCGACGAGTGCAGCCTGGTGGACAGCAACCGCAATGCCTTCTTCAAGGCCTACAAGAACCGGACGGACGTGGTGCCTGGCGTGCCCGAGGCCGTGCTGCAGAAGCTGGTGGACAACCTGAGCCTGGCCGGCACACCCGACGACCTGGACCAGCACATCGAGCGACTGCACGCCCTCGGCCGACTCGGACTGAACGAGGTGGCGCTGAAGCTGCACGAGGATCAGGCCGACGCCATCCGCCTGATCGGCGAGCGCGTAGTGCCGGCCCTCCAGCCGGAGGCTGCCTGACGGCATGAACAGCGATATCGCGCCCGACAGCTTCGTCACGAGCCCGCTCCGGGACAACTGGTACCAGTCCAGTTCGTTCTACGGCTCGTCGTTCGCCCTCATCACCTCGGTCGACGAGGCCGGCGTCACGAGCATCGGCCCCTACCAGCTGAGCTTCCCGTTCGAGGTCATCAAGCGCCGTTCCTGGATGGTGATCAGCCGCCCGAGCTCCAACACCGTCGCGAATGTCCGCCGCACGCTGAAGTGCGCGCTTAACTTCGTCGAGTACGACCGGGCGCAGATCGAGACCATCCTGAAGTTCGGCTACCCGGGCCAGCCGCCCGCGGAGAAGATGGCCTACAACACCTTCACGCTGGTGGACAGCCCGACGCCGGGCCGGACCGGCCCCGGCCTGCCGCAGATCATCGGCGAGGCCTTCCAGGTGTTCGAATGCACGCTCGACGTCGACCGGATCGCAGCGAACCCGATCCTCCGGGACTCGGCGTCGGCCCACCTGCTGCTCAACATCGACAACATCCTCGTCAAGCAGCGCTGGAAGAGCCGGATCGACGGCAGCGGCGACGAAATGCCCCGCGTGCCGCTGACCTACGGCTTCCGGGGCGGCGCGACGTTCTGGTTCGGCGAGGCCGAGCCCGCCTACAAGCTGCCCATCCCGGACCTGGGCGCCCGGCACGAGGTGGTGCACTACGAGGCCAACCGGATCGACGAGGTCGTGCGCTTCACGCTGGACGCGTCGAAGCAGCTCACGGGCATTCCCCGCCCGTTCCTGCGCCAGGTGCTGGAAGGCATCGTGCGGCAGGCCAGGGCGCGGGGAGTGACGGAGATCAGCCCGGAGTTCCTGGAACTGCTTAACAAGGAGCGGAAGTAGATGCTGTCCTACATCTTCCTGGCGTATGCCGTCGTCCACCTGGGCCTGCTGGCCTGGGGCTGGGGCCGATGGACGCCTGCCGGCCGCCCCGTGGCGCTGACCATCGCGCTGTTCGCGAACACCCTGCTCTGGTACGACAACTTCCGCATCGGCATGGGCCGGTTCATCGGCGAGGGCGACCTGCTCTACAACCTGAGCATCCCCGCCTTCTTCTGGCACTGGACCATGCTGCCGCTGTTCGTGATCGTCGCCGGCTCGATCGCCCGGCTCGCCGGACTCGAGTGGGCGCGGAGCCGGCTGGTCATGGGGCTGTTCTGCCTGGTGGCGGTCGGCCTGTTCGCCAAGGACCTGCCCTACACCGTCGGCCTCCTGTTCGGTGAGACGGGACCGATGCCGGCCGTCGAACTGCGGCCGGCCTGCATCGCGGACACGGTGCGCTACTCCACCAAGGTCTCGGCCAGCCAGTTCTGCGGGCCCGAGGCCACTGTGTTCCGCAACGGCCCCAGTTCGCTGCCGGCCATCGTCATGAACGTCATCATGGTGGCCGTCGGTATCGCGCTGTGGATCCGCCACCGCTGGAAATGGCTGGTGATCGGACCCGGCCTGATGTTCATCGCCGCGGGCGGCGCCCCCTTGTGGGGCGCGTACATGCTGCCGGTGGCCAACTTCGGCGAGATACTGTTCACGGCGGGTGTGCTGGTCACCATCCTCCGGTTCAGTCCCGGCCGGGCACTTGCCCGTGGAGGCACGCAGACGTGAACAGGGACACGGCCGTAAAGCTCGCACAGGACGCCATCCGGGCGAAGAACAAACACCTGGTGGATGCCGTGCTCCGGATCCGCGCGGAGAAGGGCGGCACGTCCCCCGGACCCGGTCCGGTATCGGCGCTGCCCACCATCGCTGTGACCTGCGCCACGGGCTGGGAGTGCTACGCGATCGTCGACGAGCTCGTCCAGACCGGCAGGTTCCGGGTGCGGGCCCTGTACCGGACCCCCGGCACCCAGGCCGCGGCCCGGCTGGAGGCCCTCCACGCCAGCGCGGAAAAGGACCATCCCGGAATACTGACCCTGCACGCCGGCGTCGACATGAATTCCGAAGAGGCCCTGACCCGGAGCTTCGCCGGCTGCGACGGGGTGGTGCTGTACACCACAGCCAATACGAGCAAGGCCGGCAAGATCAACAATCACGGCAACGACCCCGCCGGGGGCCGGGCGGCCGTGATGCGCCAGGTCATGGCAGCCCTCGGCGCCCTGAAAGCCAACCCCTCCGTCCGGCACGTCATCACCCTGATCTTCCCGACGGACAAGGTGACCGCCATCGCGGACGACGCGCCCCCGGTGCCCTGGTGGATCCACCAGAAGCTGCGCCTCTCGGATTTCCTGCGCGGCCAGGGGATCAACGTCACCTGCATCCATCGCCCGGCCTACTACTACGCCATGCACCGGGTGGACTACGCCACGACCGAGACCCAGTACCGGGGCGACAGCAGCCTGTCGAAGACCATGATCCGGGAGAACAACCTACCCGGCGTCACGGACCCGGACTTCCTGGTGAACTGGATCGACGTGCGGGACGTCGGCAAGTGGGTGGGCACCGTCTTCGAGTACCCGCAGGTGTTCTCGAACCAGGACTTCTCGATTGCCTCGTCGGCGCACACGGGTGACGAACTCATCGCCATCGCGGAGAAGAGCAACCGGCACGGCACCCGGTTCCGGTACCGCCAGTTCCCGCGCTGGCTGATGAAGCTGATCAGCATCTTCACCGACGAGGTGGTGTATCCCCTGCGCTATGCCCAGTGGTACGGCGAGGATGGCAACGCCTACGACTTTGCCAGTAACGAGGACCTGGCCGACCTGGAGCGCATCCACCCGCGCTGGTCCTTCGAGCGGGAGCTCGAGGCCTGGGGCATCAACGACATCAAGCCGGCGAAACAGCGATGAATGCCCTGCGAGTCCTTGCCGGCATCGCGGTGGCAGGCGTGCTCGGGGGCTGCTCCGATCCGCCCGGCCAGTCGACGGAACCGATCGCGCCGCGGGCGGCGCGGCTGGACGACACCACCGGCATCACCCTGCCAGAACCCGCCGACGAGGGGTACTGCAAGGTGGCGCAGCAGATCCTGGCCAGCACCACCCTGACCGGCAGCAACACGGTCTTCACCGACATGCCGGAGTACCGCCACTCGAAGCCCTCGGCCGATCCGCACCGGATCTACCAGGTGGTGACCTACGACGGGGCCATGCCCGTCGTCGTGTCCTGCAAGACGAAGACGGCGGCACACCTGCGCGCGGTGTACGGGCCGGAGGCCGCCGGCACCCAGTATTTCTGCCCGGAACTCGGCCGGCGCGTCCAGCGCCAGGCGGTCGTGGAACTGACGGCGTCCGGGCAGGCGGAGGCCGCGGCCCGGGCGGCAGCGTTCATCGTGGACGACAACGAGCCCTACATGACGGGCCGGGACTACCTGGCCGATTTCGAGCTCAGCTACCAGGCTGCCGACGGCACCCTGCACCTGAACTCGTTCGGGCTCTTCCAGAACTACGACAGCTGGATCACCGGCTTCCTGCCGTGGCAGGTGCAGGGGCAGAGCTATTGCCACGTGGCCACGGTGGACTACGTGAAGGCGCTCGCCGCGGGTGAAATCGAGCCCGGCACCGTGATCACCACGGCGGATGACGCGCCAGTCACGCCCCAGTGAGTTGCCACCCCCCTCGTTGACGAACCGGGAGAGGGCCGTCAGACCGGGAAGCTGACAGAGACTTCGAGTCCCCGGCGCTGCGGCCCGGGACCAAACGCCAGCGTCGCGTTATGGAGTTCGGCAATGCGCCGGACGATGGAAAGCCCGAGGCCACTGCCGCCGCCCGTGGCCGCGGAGCCCCGGAAAAAGCGCTCTCCCAGGCGCCCCCGCTCGTCCGGGATGACACCGGCTCCGGCATCGGTCACGCGGAGCACGGCCCGGCCATGCTCCTTCGCGACCTCGACGAGAACGGGCGGTGCACCGTGACTGACGGCATTCGCCACGAGATTGCGCACGACGATCGCCAGCAAGGCGGCATTGCCCTGCACCTGGATGCCGGCACCAGCGTCCAGCTCGATGTCGAGCTCCGCCCCGGCCGCCGATGCCAGTTCCGCAATGGCGGTTCGGGTGACCTGGCCGAGGGGCACAGCGACGAACGAAGCTGCCGCCCCGCCCTGCTCGAGCCGCGCCAGGGTCAGCAGCTGATCCAGCAGGTCGGCCATGCGGTCCGAGGCACGGATCACCTGGTCCAGCGCCGCGTCGCGGGTCACCGCGCTGGGAGTCGTTCGCGCCACCTCCGCCTGGGCCCGGACGGCGGCCACCGGCTTGCGAAGTTCGTGGGACGCGTCGGCGGTGAAGCGCCGTTCCAGGTCGCTCGCGCGGCGGATGCGCTCGAAGAGCTCGTTCAGGCGGCGCACCAGCGGCAGGGTTTCGGCGGGACCCGCCAGCTCGACCGGGCGCAGCTCCAGGGGGTCACGGGCGGCTACCTGGTCACTCAACAGCGCAAGGGGCCGCAGCGCGCGCCCGATGCTCCACCACACCAGCAGGCCGAGGACGGGCAGCCCCGCCGCCAGGGGCAGCAGCGCGTTCAGCGCGACACGCCGGGCAATGGCCTCCCGGACGCTGTGATCCTCGGCTACCTCGATCAGGAATTCCCGCTCCGTGTCCCAGGTGGTGAATACCCGCCAGCGGCGCCCGGCGAGCTCGTTGTCGGAGAAACCTTCGGTGGCGGGCGAGAGCCGCTGCTTCGGTGCATCCGCTGACGACAGCACGATTTCGCCGCTGTCATTCCAGACCTGGAAGCTGACCCGGTGGCCATAGGACCCGTTTGCAGCGAACTCACCGAGGTCCTCGGGGTCCAGTTCGAGCAGCTCGTGCCCGGCGCTGGCGGCCAGGATCGAGGTGACCTGCGCCAGGTGTGCATCCAGGAGACGGTCGGCCTCCCGGTGCGCGTCGAAGTAGGCGGCAACGGTCACGGCCAGCCAGGCGGCCGCGACCGACCCGAGAAGCAGGGTGATGAGGCGGCGCCGGATGGACACTTCAGTCATTCATTGCCGGCCTCAGGCCCCCGTGGCAGCACATAGCCGACCCCGCGCACGGTGCGGATCACGTCGGCCGCCAGCTTGCGCCGCAGGTGATGGATGTGCACCTCGATCGCATTGCTTTCCACCGCAGCATCCCAGTCGTAGAGCCGCTCTTCAAGCTGCTCCCGCGTCAGCACCCGGCCGCAGTTCAGCATGAGTTCGCGCAGGAGGTCGAACTCCCGGGGATTGAGCTCCACGTTCCTCCGCCGGAACTTCACCTTGCGCGTGCCCGCGTCCATCAGGAGTTCCCCGACCGACAGCTGGTCGGAACCGGCGCCGTGGGCGCGGCGCACTAGGGCCCGGAGCCGGGCGGCCAGCTCGGCGAGGGCTACCGGCTTGACCACGTAGTCGTCGGCGCCCGCATCGAGTCCGGTCACGCGATCGTCGATGGCGTCCCGGGCCGTGAGCACCAGCACCGGCACCGCCTGCCCCCGGGCCCTGATCTGCCGGAGTACTTCGAGGCCCGAGCGCCTCGGCAGGCCCAGGTCGAGGACCACCGCGGCAAATTCACCGGACCGAAGTGCCGTGTCGGCGGCGATGCCGTCGCGGACCCAGTCCACCGCAAAGCCCCGGTCCCGGAGCCCGGCCTGCAGGGCATCACCGAGCAGGCTGTCGTCCTCCACGACCAGTACGTGCATCGTTCAGTCCTCGTCTTCGCTGCCGGCGCGAGCGACCAGCGTCAGCGGTTCCAGGCCGGCCGAGGCCTCGGCCGGCGCACCGGGATTCCCAAGGCTAAAGGCCCAGAACCCGAGCACCCCGGAGAGCAATGCCACGCCGACGAAGGCGGCAAAGGTGCCCCGCACGCCGGCCGCGGCCTCGGCGCGCTTGTAGCCCGTGATCATGGCACCGACCAGGTTCTCCCGGTGCAGGAGGCTGCCCAGGATGACGCCGCCGATGTGGATCCCCACGACCCACAGCCAGCCGTTGGCCAGGATCTCGTGGACCTCCTCCACCGCGTCGCCGCCGATATCGTTGTAGGTTGCATAGCCGGTGATCCCGGTGAGCGCCGCAAGACCCAGGATGGCCCAGATGGCGAAGCTGCCGGCCGGATTGTGCCCCAGGAAGCGCGGGTCGGACCGCCGGAACAGGCTGCGCGCGTAGTCGACGGCCTCCCGAGGCGAGAAGAGGAAGGACCGGAAGCGCGCGTAACGGGTGCCAACGAGCCCCCAGACGATGCGGAAGGCCACGAGCCCCAGCACGGTGTAGCCGAACATGACGTGGACGTCCCGGAGCCGCTCGGTCTCGGAGAGCCAGTAGGCGCCCGCGAAGCTGGCCGCGAGTGCCCAGTGGAACACCCGCACCGGGAGGTCCCAGATCAGGACGCGGATGGTGCGATCGGGGCGTCCGGTGGCGTCAGTGGCAGTTGCGTTCATCGACGTGCTCCTCTGCTTCCCTGCCCGTTACTTCGGGGGCAGCTTGATGTTGCGTTCGCTGAAATTTCCCTGGTCCGCGGTCCGGTGGCAGGCCGCGCAATTGGCGGCGCCGCCGACCGCCGGCGATTTGAACCGGGCGGCGGAGATCTCGTCGTGCTCGCCCGTGAACCACCGCGTTTCCGTGATGCGCAGGGGCGGCGGCACGGGCTCGGGCTTGCCGGCCTTCGGCTTCCGGGAATTCGCGGCGAGCCAGGCGGTGATGTCCTTCGCCACCGCCGGTTCGATGCTGGCGTCGGTGCCGAAGTGGTCACCGAGGCCCGCCATCACCCGCTGCCAGGAACCGGCGGACAGGAAACGCGCCGGGTAGGCCAGGTGACAGGCGCCGCACTCCTCCTGCCACGCCGGGTTCGGCGCTGGCGGCGGTGTCTTCGTGGCGCCCTCGGCCGCGGCCATCGCCGCGAGTCCGGTGAGGACGGTAATGGCAATCCTGTGGCTGATCATGGCAGTGCTCCCTCAGCGGCCCAGCGACCGCAGGTACGTGATCACGTCGCCCTTCTCCAGGGCGGTGCATTCCCGGTCCAGCACGTCCTTGCAGTTGCGCTTGAACCATTTCTCGACCTTGGCCACGTCGGTGAACCGCCGGGGATTCACCGCGGGCGCCATGGGCTCGATGGCCTTGCCGGTCACGGTGTGACGGCCGGGCCTGCGGGGATCAACCGTGTGGCAGGTGGCGCAACTCCAGTCGGAGCCCTTCGTGCGGAAGAACGCCGCGCCGCGCTCCGCCGAGAACCCGGTGAAGTTGCCGGCCGACCGGGCCGACTGCTGGATGGCGGGCAGGGGATCCGCAGCGCTGGCGGCGCCGGCGGCAAGGGCCAGCAGCAGTGGAATGGCCTGCCTGGCAAGGTTCCGGATCATGGGCGTCAGCTCCGTGTAGTGGGTATGGAGCTAACCTAGGCGCCGAAAGTTAAGGGGTGCTTAAGGCAACGAATCGTCCGTAACCCGCGCCGCGCCGCGGGGCTGGTCCCCGTGGGACCAGCCGGACGTCAGCCGCACGTCACTGGGCCGTCTTGCAGGTCCGGATGCCGAACAGCGTGTAGGCCGGGCACCAGCCGATCAGCGCGGTGAACAGGGGCACGATGCCGATGAGTCCCCAAAGGGACTTCGGGCCGATCACGGTCAGGGACAACAGCACCAGGCCGGCGACGATGCGCAGGCCGCGATCCAGGGAACCGACGTTCTTGTTCACGGGCCATCTCCTTGATGGACAAACCACCTTCAAGGTTGCGCGCGGGACAGTGGGCGTTGCAATAATGGACACTACCTATTGCCTGCGGCCCGAGGGAGGCGCCTGCCATGCTGGATCGGAGAGCCCTGTTCACCGGCTTCGGCGCCCTGGCACTGGTGGCCGCCGCCAGGCCGGCCTGGCCCCGGGCCGCGGCGGAACGAACCGGTCTCGACCTCGGCAACCGGCGCGACCTGCTGACTGCCATCGCGAAGCTGCGCGGGGCCACGGACGACCGCCTGTGCATCGGCTACGTGGTCGGCGCCCGTTACGCGGTGCCTGAGCACCGGGCGATCCCGATGATGGGCATCCTGGCCGCCACCTTCAGCCAGTACCGGCGCATCAGCGACGACGCCTTCGAGGCGCGGGCACTCGAGGTGGCCTACTTCACGGACCTGGCCACGGGCAAGCTGCTCGAGAAGTGGAAGAACCCGGTGACGGGCGCCACGGTGGACGTGCCACTGACCCGCATGGGCCCGTCCACCATCCGCCTGACTGCCGACGGCCTGACTGTCGCGAATCCGTCCGGCGAAGCCGCGGGCCTGAAGCTCAACCACATCTTCCAGCCGCCCGTGGTGGTGGGGGACGACGTCTGGGTGACCGAGCAGATCAACATCGACGGACCACCCGGCCCCCGCCCCTTCGTCTACAACGAACTCAGCACGTTCCACGCCCGCAAGTCCGAACTCGACGATCCGGCACGCGCCGCAGTGGCCAGCCAGGTGCAGTACCAGAGCCTGATCACCTACCGGCCCTGGATGGGTTTCGGCGACACCCCGGGGCATACCATCGCGCGCGGCGCCGGCACCCACGTGTCCCGGATGGAGGAACTCCCGCCCTACTACCTGGAACTGACGAAGCGCCTGCACCCGGATGTCCTGAAGGATCCGCTGGCCCTGCTGCGCTCATGAACGGCAGGCGGGTACTGCTGCTGGTCGCCGTCGCGGCGGCGATAGCCGCGTACTTCGCCGCCGACGCGGGCCGCTTTCTCAGCCTGGACTTCATCCGGGCGCAACAGGCGGCGCTCGAGGCCTTTGTTGCTGCATCCCCGTTCGCCGCCGGAGCCGCCTTCGTGCTGGTCTACGTGGCCGTCACGGCGCTCTCCATCCCCGGTGCCGCCGTGCTCACGCTCGCGGCCGGCGCCATCTTCGGGTTCGCCTGGGGCCTGGTCCTCGCGTCCTTCGCGTCGTCCATCGGCGCCACGCTGGCCTTCCTTGCGTCCCGGTTCCTCCTGCGCGACACGATCCAGGCGAAGTTCGGTGGCAAGTTGAAGGCCATCAACGCCGGCATCGACAGGGAAGGCGCCTTCTACCTGTTCACCCTGCGCCTCGTGCCAATCTTCCCCTTCTTCGTCATCAACCTGGCGATGGGCCTCACGTCCATGCGCACCCGCACGTTCTACTGGGTGTCCCAGCTGGGCATGCTGCTGGGCACGGCGGCCTACGTGAACGCGGGCACGGAGCTGTCGCGCATCACTTCGCTGCGGGGCATCCTCTCGCCCGGCGTCCTCCTGGCCTTCGCCTTCCTCGGCGTGCTCCCGCTCATTTCCCGCAGGATCATCGCGGCGGTTCGCGCCCGGCGGGTGTACGCCCGGTGGACGGGCCGCAGGCCGCGCCGGTTCGACCGCAACGTGGTGGTGATCGGCGGCGGCTCGGCGGGCCTGGTGACGAGCTACATCGCCGCCGCCGTGCGGGCGAAAGTGACGCTGGTGGAGCGCCAGCGGATGGGCGGCGAATGCCTGTACACCGGCTGCGTGCCATCGAAGGCGCTGATCCGGTCCGCGAAGCTGCTGAACCACATTGGCCGGGCGAAGGAGTTCGGCCTCGCCGAGGCCAGCGCCCGGTGGGATTTTGCCGACGTGATGGAGCGGGTCCAGCGGGTGATCGCGGCCATCGAACCCCACGACTCGGTCGAGCGCTACTCGCAGCTCGGCGTGGAATGCCTGCAGGGCACGGCCCGCATCGTGTCCCCCTGGGAAGTGGAGATCGACGGCGCGGACGGCACGAGCCAGCGCCTCACCACGCGCAACATCGTGATCGCGACCGGCGGACGGCCGCTGGTGCCGCCGGTCCCGGGCCTGGCAGAGTCGAACCCGCTCACTTCAGAGACGATCTGGAACCTCCGCCAGCTGCCCCGGCGCCTCGCGGTGCTGGGTGGCGGGCCGATCGGCTGCGAACTGGCCCAGTGCTTTGCCCGCTTCGGGTCCCAGGTGACCGTCGTGCAGCGGGCATCCCGGCTGATGCCCCGGGAGGATCCCGACGTGTCGGCGGTGGTCCGCGCGCGCTTCGAGTCCGAGGGCATCCGCGTGCTGGCCGGTGCGACGGCAACCCGCGTGGTCCGGGAGGACGGCGGCAAGTTCCTCCTGGTCGATACCGGCGGCAGTGAGGAGCGGATCCCGTTCGACGAGATCCTCTGCGCCACCGGCCGCGTCGCCAACACCACGGGTTTCGGCCTGGAGGAACTCGGCGTCCCGGTGGGCCGGTTCGTGGCCGTCAACGAGCACCTGCAGACTAACTACCCGAACATCTACGCCTGCGGCGACGTGGCCGGCCCGTTCCAGTTCACCCACACGGCGGCGCACATGGCCTGGTACGCGGCGGTGAACTCGCTGTTCGGGGCGCTTCGGAAGTTCAAGGTGGACTACCGGGTCGTGCCCTGGACCACGTTCACCGATCCGGAAGTGGCCCGGGTGGGACTCAGCGAAGACGAGGCGGCGGCGCAGGGCATCCCCCATGACGTGCACCGCTACGGCATCGCGGACCTGGACCGGGCCATCGCCGACAGCGAGGCCCACGGCTTCGTCAAGGTGCTGACGAAGCCCGGCACCGACCGGATCCTCGGCGCGACCATCGTCGGCGAGCACGCCGGCGACCTGCTCATCGAGTTCGTGGCCGCCATGAAACACGGCTTCGGCCTCGAAGGCATCCTGGGCACGATCCACACCTACCCCACCCTGGCGGAGGCCAACAAGTACGCGGCCGGCGCCTGGAAGCGCACGACCGCGACGGAAGGCAAGCTGGCGGTGGCCGGAGCGTTCCATGCCTGGACCCGCGGCGAGTCGGGCTTCGGGCGGGTAATTGGTAGCGCCATCGCTCTCCTGGTCGCTCCGGACCGGACACCGGTGTACCCGCCGGAGCCGCGCGACGGGTAGTGCCCCTGCGCTTCCGATCCCGTGTGTCAGGTGTCGTCGTCGCGGATGGCTCTGGTGCCCTGCGTACTCCGCAGGACTCGCTGGGCGGCAATGAACGGGAGCCGCGTCGCCAGCTGCCGGTCGTCGAACATCAGCCCCGCACCGTTCGACTGCTGGCGGATGACCCAGGCTCGCCACAGGAACGCAGCAGCGTCCTGGCCCGGGACGCGAAACTCCAGGTCCACCACCCCGTGAAGCGCAGGCTGATCAGCCGGTACCTCGACGAAAGCGCCGCCACAGCTGAGGTTGAGGATCATCACGGCCACCTGCTCACCGCCTGCCTCGTGGACGAGGCCGGGCAGGTGGACGGGCAGCCGCTCCCCACAGCGATGTTCCATGGCGCCCATCTTCCGGACCCCTGGCCTGCTGACGCCCCGATTCTGCCCCCAACCGGCGGTCCGGTTCATTACGCTTTCACGCGCCCGCGGCCGGAGGCTGTCCGCGGGGCCGGCAGTGCATAATGCCGGCCTGACCGCCGCTCCCGTTCCCGAACCAGGCAATACCGATGGACCAGAACAAGCTGCACGCCCTGCTCGCTGAGCTCGACCGCGAACTGAAGACGACCCGGTCGCTGGACGCCCAGTCCCAGGCGCTGTTGCAGCAGGTCCTGGCGGACATTCCCCAGGCGCCGGCGGGCTCCGCCGAGCACCGGTCCGCCGAGTCCAGCCTGCGGGAGCTGATGGTGCGCTTCGAGACCGAGCACCCGCAGTTGTCCGGGGCACTGGGCCAGGTGGCCGACGCCCTGGGCAAGCTCGGCATCTGAGGTCCCGCGGCGCCTAGCCCCGTTCGACGGCCACGGCCGTCACCTTGTATTCCGGCGCTCCCGTGATCCGGTCGCCCTGGCTGCTCGTGAGCAGGTTCACCATCGTCGCGGGGTCCTGGAACGTGGCGAACAGCTCGCCCGGCTGCACCCGGTCGGTGACGCGGGCCTGCAGGCGGACTTCGCCATGGCGGCTCCGGACCCGGGCCGCATCACCGGACGCGAGTCCCCTGGCTGCCGCGTCGACCGCGCTGATCTCCAGCAGGTCGGTGGGCCGCAGGTCGCGGGTGCGGCCCCGCCCGGTCATCGTCCCCGCATTGAACTGGTACAGGCTGCGCCCGGTCGTGAGCAGCAACGGGAACTCCGCCGTCACCGTCTCCTCCGTCGCGACGTAGTCGATGCAGGCAAGCGTTGCCCGCGCGCCGCGTGCGAAGGCGCCGGCATAGAGGACTTCCGTGCCGGGATGGCCCTCGTCCGGGCACGGCCACTGCACCCCCGCTTCGTCGAGGCGCGCGCCGGAGGCCCCCCGGCCGCCCGGCCAGGCAGCGCGGACTTCGTCCCAGATCTCATCCGCGCAGCCGAACTCGAAACCGGACCCGCGGCCCATGGCCCGGGCCACATCGCACAGGATCTGCCAGTCGGGCCGGGCCGCGCCCGGGGGCGGCACGGCCTGGCGCACCCGCTGGATCCGCCGCTCCGAGTTCATGAACGTGCCGTCGTGCTCGAAGACGCTGGCTGCCGGCAGGAAGACAGAGGCGAACTCCCGCGCGGTCTCGTTGATGAAGATGTCCTGGACGATCACGGTCTCGACACGGGCCAGCGCCTCCCGCGTTGCCGTCCGGTTGGGCAGCGTGGGCAACACGTCGTAGCCGACGATCCAGAGGCACTTGATCTCGCCGCGCGCCGCGGCCTCGATCATCTCCAGCAGATTGCGGCCCGGCACCGCCGGCAGCGCAGTGCCCCACAGGGTCTCGAAGCGGGTCCGCTCGGGCTCCAGGTTGGCGCCGCCGGTGAGCAGTCCGGGATCGCAGCCCATGTGGGCGGCGCCCTGCACGTTATTCTGCCCGCGCAGGGGATTCACGCCCGCGCCGCGGCGGCCCAGGTTCCCGGTGAGCAGCGCGAGGTTGATCAGGCACATGACGCCTTCCGTGCCCTGCAGGTGCTCGGTGACGCCGAGGCCGTGGAAGCACATGGCGGGCCGGGTCGTGGCGTAGAGCCGCGCGGCGCGGCGGATGTCAGCGGCGGGCACGCCGCAGATGCCGGCGGCCCGCTCCGGCGTCCAGGCACCGGCCAGCGCCCGGTATTCGGCGAGGCCGTCCACCCGGCCGCCGATGAAGTCCTCGTCGGCGAGCGACTCCTCCAGGATGACGTGGGCGAGCGCGTTCAGCAGCGGAACGTTGGTGCCGGCGCGGGGCCGCAGGTGCACGGTGGCCCGCCGCGCCAGGTCCGTGGCCCGCGGGTCGATCACGATCAGCAGCTTGCCAAGCCGCGCCTGCTGGAGGATGCGGGCCCCGACCACCGGGTGATTCTCCGTGGGATTGCAGCCCACCAGCATGAACCCGCCCGCCAGTTCGATGTCGTCGAAGGAGTTGGTCGCGGCGCCGAAGCCCAGCATGCGCTTCAGCGCGGCCGCGCTGGGCGTGTGGCACACCCGCGCGCAGCAGTCCACGTTGTTGGTCCCGAGCACCGTGCGCGCGAATTTCTGGACGACGTAGTTGTCCTCGTTGGTCGCGCGGGCCGAGCCGAGCACGCCGATGGCCTGCGGGCCGTGGCGCTCGAGCACGCCGGCCAGCGCCTCCGCGACGGTCCCGATGGCGGTGGGCCAGTCGGTACCCTGCCAGCCCCCCGTCCGGCGCAACAGCGGCTGGGTGGCGCGGTCCGGCGCACTGTTGAACTCGAAGGCATACCGGCCCTTGATGCACAGATGCCCCCTGTTCACCGGCGAGTCCACGACCGGGGTCACCTGCACGACCCGGCCGTCCCGGGTCCCGACGTTCAGCTCGCAGCCCACGGCGCAGTAGCCGCAGACGCTGCGCGTCCAGGCCTCCGCCTGCCCCAGCTCGAGCCGCTGCTGGTCCACGAGCGCGCCGGTCGGACAGGTGTCCGCGCAGGCCCCGCACCCGGTGCAGGAACTCTCGACCAGGCTCGCCAGCGAATCGGGCAGCAGGCGGCCGTCCTCCGCCCGCCCGAGCATGTGCCAGACCGACAGGCCCTGGACCTCGTCGCAGATCCGGACGCACCGGTAGCACTGGATGCACTGGGACATGTCCACGTGGATGTAGGGATGGGAGTCGTCCACGGCCGGCGGCGATGCCGGACACTCCGCCCTGTCGGCGATCCCGTAGCGGTCCAGCGCGCGATGGAACTGCTTCTCGGGCAGCAGCGCCCGGGTCGCCGGCGCGCAGTGCGGGGCGAGCAGCTCCAGGGTGCCGCGCCGGAACTCCTCCAGCTCCGGGGAGTGCGTGGTGATCACCATGCCGTCCGCGACCAGCGTCGCGCAGGCCACCACGGGTCGCGGCGAGGCGTTCACCGTCACGGCGCAGAGCCGGCACATGGCGGTGGGCCGGAGGCGAGGATCGTGGCACAGCGACGGGACCTCGATGCCCAGCCCGCCGAGCAGGTCGAGGATGGTTGCTCCGGGAGCAACTGCCTGCCCGATGCCGTTGACGACGACGTGCAGCAGGGCCATCAGGCGATCCGGAACAGCGCCCACTCGCCCTCGACGCCCTTGAGCTGGTGCAGGCCACGGTCCTCGAACTTCAGGCCCGAGCCGGTGACAAGGTCGCGGACGGTGCGCGACGCCAGCACCTCGCCAGGGCCGCCGAGGCCCATGACGCGCGCGCCGATGTGCACCGCGATGCCGCCGACCTTCTGTCCGACCAGTTCGCACTCGCCCGTGTGCAGGCCGGCGCGGATCTCCAGGCCCAGCGCCCGCACGGCATCGCGGATGGCAAGCGCGCAGCGCACGCCGCGGGCGGGCCCGTCGAAGGTGGCGAAGAAGCCGTCGCCGGCGGTGTCGACTTCCCGACCGCGGAAGCGCGCCAGTTCCTGGCGCACGAGGGCGTGGTGACGATTGACCAGGTCGGCCCAGGCCCGGTCGCCCAGCCGCTCGGCGAGTTGGGTGGCCCCGACGATGTCCGTGAACAGCACGGTGGCGAGCACGCGCTCCTCGTCAGGCACCTGGCTGTTCCCGGTCAGGAATTCCTGGACGGGCCCGAGCAGCGCCTCGGTGTCGCCGGCGTGGAAGAAGTGGTCGTCACCCGGTATGCCGACGAACCGGGCACCGCTGATGTGCTCGGCGAGGTAGCGGCCGTTGTCCGCGCGGATATACCGGTTGCCCAGGCGGTGCAAGACGAGCGTGGGGACGCTGATGGTGGCCAGGGCCGGCCGGAAATCCTGGTCGTAGACCATCGGGTAGATCGGGAAGAACTGGCCGGGACTCATGGCGAGGCGCTCGTAGCGACCGCGCCAGGCAATGAACGCATCATTGCCGGCAAGACTGGGCGCGCCGCCGTGGCGGGCCATCTCCCCGGTGCCGTAGGTGCGGAGGACGGCTGCAATCGTTGCGTTGGCCGCGCTCTCGGGAATGCCACAGGGATAGTCCGGCGCGCGCCGGCGACGCGCGTAGGTGTCGGCGAGGATGAGCGCCGTCGTGCCGGCGGGCCGGGAGGCGGCAAACAGCAGCGCCATGCAACCCCCGTCGCCGTGGCCGAACACGGCCGCGCGCTCGCTGCCCAGGTCATCGAGGACCGTGCCGACGTCGTCCATCCACTCTTCCCAGGTGGGGACCGCACCGAGGGGCACCGGGTCGGACACGCCGGTGCCGCGCTTGTCGAAACAGATCACGCGGCTGAACGAGGCGAGGCGCTGCAGGAACCTGGCGAGCGTGGGCTCTTCCCACATGACCTCGAGGTTGGTGCACCAGTCGGGGATGAAGACGATGTCCACGTCGCCCGCGCCAAACGCCTGGTAGGCGACGTACTGGCCGCCCTTGTTCAGGGCGTAACGTGTCTCGGGAACCATGTCGCATGGTAACGGAGGCCCTCGGGGCCTGCACAAGCGCCTGTTTGTCCGGCAAGCTAGGCGCATGCGCAACCAGACCATTGATCGAATAATGACCACGCCGGCCTGGACCATCGGGTCCGACTCCACTCTTGAGGAGGCGGCCCGGCTCATGGCCCGGGAACGGCTGCACCACCTGCCCGTGGTGGACGCGGGGCAGCTGGCCGGCATCATCAGCGCCTCCGACCTGATCGGCCGGAACACGCCGGACGCCGGCCGGAAACGGATCGGGGAAGTCATGACGCGGGAGCCGGTGGTGCTCAGCCGGACCAGCACGCTGCAGGATGCAGCGGCCATCCTCGCAGGCGGCGGCTATCACTCGCTGCCCGTCGTCGATCCGGCCGGGACGGTAGTCGGGGTGGTGACCTCCACCGACCTCGTCGTCGCGCTCCTGCACCAGTTGCCCGGGGGACCCGCCGCCGGGGGCACGACGTCGGAGATGCTGACCGATCTGGAGAACGTGCGGGCGGCAGCCGAACTCTACCTGCGCACGGGCCACGGGGAGCACGAGCACGGCGCCCTGGTCCGGGCACTGGCGAAAGCCCGGGAGCACCTCGGGCCCGGACTGACGACCGGCCGGCTGTGACGGCGCCGGCTGGCGGCCGTCAGGCGAGCGTCGGCTCCTTGGCGGCGACACCCTTCTCGTAACGCGTGTAGACGAACACGGGAATCTTCAGCGATCCCAGGTGCTGCTCGAGCAGCGGGTGCACATCGGACCACTCGAGGCCGCCGACACCGGTGGCCAGGCGTGGCAACGCCAGGCTCGTGAGCTTCTCGGCCCCGGCGAGGGCGTGCAGGTGCTTGAGCGCGTGGCCCACGTGCTGGACCGTGGCGCGGCCCGGGTGCCCGCCCTGGGCCCGGGGCGGCTCCTGGGTGAAGAGATTGATGATCCGCCGGCCATCAGCGCCCGCCCAGGTCCAGAGCCCGCCCGCCTCGGCCTTCTGCGTCTTGCAGTAGTGGCGGAAGTCCTGGTACAGCGCGGGCCATTGCTCGCGGAGGCTGAGCGCGAGGCCCTGGTGAAAATTGTCGTTCGGGCTGACGCCGTGGGCGATCGCGGCCGCCCGGCTGAGGAGGATGTCGCCCGCTACTTCATACAGCACTGGTCTGCTCCGCATCAAAACCGAAGGGCCTTGATGGAAACACGCCCCGGCCCGGCGCCGGTATCGTGGGAAGTACCCACTGGCCGCTTACGGTGCGGGCAGGCGGCGGGGTTTTTGCTTATACGTCGATGTATATTTGGGATCAAGAATGGCCCCGGCAGGCGTAGCCCAGGAGAACAGGCCGTGCGAAGCACCGTCCACAAGCCCCGCAGGAGGGGGCGCATCGTCAGTCCGAAGATCGTGGACCGGCGCGGACTGGTGTGGTCGGACCTGCTGGCAGTAGCAGGCAGCCTGATGGCCGAACGGGGCGTGGCCACCATCAGCGTGGAACAGCTCCTGCTGGCAGCCGGCATCTCCCGCGGCACGTTCTACAGCTTCTGCGGCGGCAAGAGCGACCTCGTGGCAGCCATCGTCATCCCCGCACTGGAGCAGGGCACGGCCCGGCTGGAGCCGCTCGGCACGAGCCCGCCGCCGAGGATCATCCCGGCCATCGTCAGCATCTATGAGGAACTCTGGCAGAACCACCGGCACGCGCTGATCATGATTCCCGGGGTGACGGCCGATGCCTTCGCCCGGATCCACGACGCGCACCGGGCCTTTACGGACGCCATGAGCCGCGCCCTGGAACGCGCCCGGGCGGGCGGCCAGCTCCGCAATGACAGCGTGGAGGCCACCTTCCGGGTGATCACCCGGACGGCGGTGCCGCTGCTCCGCATCTACCATGACCATCCGGACGGCCAGCGGCTCTACCGGGAGTCCATGACCGCCCTCCTCGGGAGAAACCCATGACCGCCTTTCGCGTGCTGGTTGCCGACAAGGTGAAGGCGCAGCTCTACGACCTGCCCGGCCGTCGCGGCGCGCTGAAGGCCCTGCAGAGTTTCGTGAACCTGGCCGGCATGCAGCCCGAGCGCGCCCTGGGCAGCGGGCGGCCAGGCCGCGTGACCAGCGGCACCGGCGGAGGCCGTCACGCCTACCAGCCGAAGCACGGGATCAAGGAGCACGCCGAAGAGGTGTTCGTCCGGCAGGTCGTGTCGGCCCTGGAGGCCGATGCCAGTGCGAATGGCGGGATACCGATCGTGCTGGTCGCGGCGCCTCGCCTGCTGGGCGCCTATCGCCGCCAGCTGCCCGCCAGCCTGCGGGAACGGGTGGCCGTCGAGATCCGCCTCGACCTGACGAAGCTGCCCGTGCTCGAACTGAACAAGCGCGTGCGGGAAGCCGTCACGGCGCTGCCTCTCTCCGTGACGTCGCGGTTTCGCACACCGCGGCGGCGGACGACGGCCTGATCCGGGTTAGCCTGCGCCGCCGTCGTCCAATGGCGTCCACGAGGCGTCCGGATCGAAATCCTGGATCGTCTCGACGACGGTGGCCGTGTCTTCGCCCAGGTCCTTCTCGAAGACGACCCCATCCTGGTTGACGACGAAGGTCATCACGCCGCTGGCGCCGTAGTCGGCGGGCCAGGCGATCAGCGCGAAGCCCTGGGTCAGCAGGCCGTCAGTGAAATACGGAAAGGCGCCGCCGTTGGCTGACGGGCCCTGGCCGTACAACGACCGGTAGTAGTAGCCGTGGTAGGGCACCCGCTGGCCCTCGGCCCCGGCGCGGTAGCCCTCCGATCCCGCCAACGCAACGAACGGGCCTGCCGGGCTCGGGGGCTCGTCGTCAGCCGTGGGCCAGTAAAGGCCATTCTGCCGGTCGGCGTCGCTGAGCAGTTTCTGCGCGTAGACGCCGGCGGGATTGCCGTCGCGGGCTGCCGTCGCGTAGTCGAGCTGCGCCTCGACGAAGCCGCGGGCAACGGCGATGGCGCCGAGCTCGTTCGAGCCGATGCGCCGGTAGATGATCTCGTCGGCCCCCGCTGCGCCGTCCAGGTACCAGCGGCCGCCACGCAGGACCACGGGAACGGGCACCGGCCAGTCCTGCGCGCCAACCTGGAGCACGCGCTTGCTGTCGCCATCGGCCACCAGCTCGTGCTTCTCCCGGTAGGAGGCAACGAACGAGTCGCGATCCGACTTGTCGGCCACCGGATCGCCGGACGAAACCAGATCCTCAGAGCCCGGGCCGAGGAGCTTGCCGAGGGTCGGCACCTCGCCCTTCTCGAGGGCAGCGACGAGAGCGGTGACCGCTTCGTCCGCGGTGGCAAATGAAGTGTGGGCCTCGGGCTTCGGTGCGCAGCCTGAAACCAGCGCGGCGGCCACCAGCACGACTGCGACGCCGGCCTTGCGGAAACTGTTTGCCGTGTTCATGAATTGCTCTCCTTAGCGCCGGCTCTTGCCGGCACCGCCGCTTTTCGCGCCGCCACCCTTGGAGCGCGCGCCCTGGGGCATGCTCTGCCGGCCGCGCTGGCTGGCGGCCCGGTCGTTGCCACCGCCTTTCGCGCCGCCGAAGCTGCTACTGCCACCGCTCTGGTCCGCAGAAGGCCTGGACGCCGGCCGTGATTGCTGCGGCTGGCGGTCCTGCTTCGGCGACTGCGCCTGCCGGCTGGCCGGCGTCTGCTGGGACGGCCGTGACGTCGTCTTCTGGGCCTGCTGGCGCGCTGGCGTCTTGTTGCCCTCGTAGCCCCGGTCCACCCTGGCTGCCTGGGACGGCTGCACGCGGGCGGCATTGGCCCCCATGCCAGGCGCCTCCGGCCTGCCGGCCACCATCTTGTCCCGGGCGGCCTTGCCTTCCGGCGTGGCGCCGGCGTAACCGCCCTGCACCTTGCCCTTGCCCTTGCCACCGGCACCCTGGTAGCTGCTCTGCCCCTGCCACCCGGCACCCTTGTCAGTGGCCGCCGGACGCGGCTGCGTCTTCGCCGTCGCCTGCCGCGTGCGCTGCTGCTGGTCCAGCTCCTGGAGTTCGGTCCGGTTCGGGCGGGCCGTGGAGATCGGGCTCTTCGGCTGGCCGGGCCGGTTGCCATTCCCGTAGTTGTTCCAGTAATCGTTGCCCTGGTTGTTCACGATGATCGTGTTGTTGTTGAAGCCGTTCTGGTAGTTGGGCGGCCGGTTGTAGCCCGTGCCGGGCCGGTACCCGCCGCCGTAGGGTGGCCGGTAATACGCCGGCGGCGGCGGATAGTAGGGACGTCCGCCGTAGTACATGCCGCCGTAACCGTAGTTCGGGTAGTAGTTGTCGTAGTCATCGTCGTCATCGAAGACTTCGGCGACGAGAAGGCCGGCGCCGAAGGACAGCAGCCCGGTGGTGATCAGGGCTCCCGTGCTGTGGCCTTCCTTTTCCTGGACCACTGTCGTGGTCGTGGCCGGCGCCGGAATGGTGGCGGGCGGCGGTGCGTAGACCGCGACGGGATCGTACTGGGGCACGTAGACGACCTTGGGATCGGCGGGCTTGACGGTGATGACTTCCTTGCCGTCCTGTTCTTCCGTCTCGACCTTCAGCTGGTCGGAACTCGCCAGGTTGCCCACGTCCGCGGACTGCTTGCGGAGCCGCTGGACGGCGTCCAGCACGCTGGCCTGGTCGGCGCTGAAGGCCTCGCCCAACTGGGTGGTCCAGTCGAGCTTCATGCACATCATGTCCACCACTTCCGGAAACTGGAGGAGCGCCCGCATGGAAGGGCTGAAGCCCAGGGGCTCGGCCGCCTCGTCCAGGGCCCGGCCCTCGAGGTCCGGGTTCTGGATGAGCCAGTTGCCGGCATCGAGCACCATCTGGGGATTGGTTGCCGAGGTGAGCACCTGGGCCAGCACCGGGTCCGGATAGAGGGCAATGGGCGCCAGGAGCGCCTCCAGGACCTCGGGGGTCAGGGCCAGGCTGGCCTCGACCGCTCCAGCGGCAGGTTCATCCCCTGCCGGGGGCGCAGCTCCCGTCGCCGGGGCTTCGGTGGCTGCCGGCACGACGGGCGCCGTGGCTTCCTTGGGGCCGCAGGCGGCCAGCAGGGCACCCAGCGCCAGGATGCCGGCGAGGTTGTACGTGGGAACGGCTGAAGGACGATGCTTCACGTTGGTATCCCAACCCTTCTTCTGGTCATCCCGGTGAACGGACCGGTGCCGGCAAAGAGTAGCACCCGGAGCCAAGAAAAAAGGCCCCGGTCGCTCGCTGGCGACCGGGGCCCTGGTCTTCGCTGGTCAGGTCCTCGGGCTGGTGGCGCTTACTTCGGCGCGTCGCAGTCCGTGCGCTTCAGAACCACGCGGCGGTTCTGGGCGCGGCCTTCGGTCGTCGCGTTGTCGGCAACCGGCTCGCTCTCGCCAGCACCGGAGGCCGACAGGCGGCCGACGGCGACGCCCTTGTCCTGCAGGTACGCCGCGACAGTCTCGGCGCGCCGCTCGGAGAGGGCCTGGTTGTAGGCCTCGGAACCGGAGCTGTCCGTGTGGCCAACGACCGTGCCGGAGACGAACTTCAGCCGGATCAGGTTCACGGCCATCTCGTCCAGCGCGGCCTTGTCATCGGCGGTGAGCTCGGCGGAGTTCAGCTTGAACTGCACCTGGCGGGTGATGTCGCAGGAGCAGCCCTGCAGACCGACCCGGTCGCCCTTCGGCGTGTCGGGGCACTGGTCGCTGCCATCGACAATGCCATCGCCGTCCGTGTCGGCCGGAGCCGGCGGCGGGGGCGGCGGAGCAGCGACAGCGGCAGCCACGGGGGCCGCCGCAGCGGCGGCGACCACGGGGGCGGCCTTGCCAAAGCGGTAGCCGACCTGGACCTGGTAGATGAACGGATCGATCTCGACGGTGCCCAGCTGGACCGTGTCGCCCGTTTCGGTATCGGTCAGCTCGAGGTCGCTATCGATATCGATGTAGCGAACAGCCGCGTTCAGGAACCAGTTGCCGGTCAGTCCGACATCGATGCCAACCTGGCCGGCTGCGCCCCAGGAATCATCCAGGGAGGGATCAGCCAGGTCGTTGGCAGCCAGTGCGCCACCCTTGGCCTTCTCGTTCATGAAGGTGGTGTAGTTCAGGCCCGCACCGATGTAGGGGCGGAAGGTGCCATCCGGGTTGAAGTGGTACTGGAGGCTGAGGGTCGGGGGCAGGTGGTCGACTTCCGCGATGGTTCCCGCGCCGTCCAGGTCGACATCGTGCGTGAACGGATACGCGGCCAGGAGCTCGACACCGAACTTGTCGGCGAACATGTACGTGCCTTCGATCGTGGCGCTCGTCCCCGTGTCGACCTGCAGCTCACCCAGGGGGGTCGTCAGGTTGTCACTCTTGGGATCGACGACGCCGACGCCGGCGCGGAGGAGCCAGTCGCCCTTGGCGGCGGTGGCGGTGAGGGGCTGCAGGCACATCCCGGCGGCAGCCAGTGCTATGCCGAGCCGTAAAGATCTGGATTTCATGGTTAGCTTCCTTTGTTTCCTATTTGGTGTGGCCCGGATACCACCTTGCGCTGGCTAATCCGGATTCCCGCCGCGACAATTGTGCAACGGTCATTCGCCGCTTGTAATTGCGGAAACCACGGATGGGGCTATCAGACCTGAAACTCGCCATCGCTGCCACCCGTCCCCGGTTCCTTACCGCCTCGCTCCTGCCGGTCCTGATCGGCAGCGCCTGGGGCTGGCGGGTGGCGGGCGGGCTGGACCTGCCCGCCATGAGCCTGGCGCTGCTCGCAACCCTGCTGGTCCATGCCGCCAGCAACGTCTACAACGATGTGAGCGACGAGGAACTGGGTAGCGACCGCGCGAACACGACCCGGATCCCCCCGTATACCGGCGGGTCCCGCTTCATCCAGGACGGCCTGCTCGGACTCGGGGACATGCGGCGGCTGGCCGCGGTTCTCTCCCTGCTGGCCACGGTCGCCGGGGCGTGGCTGGCGCTGCGCGCGGGTCCCGGCGTGCTGGCGTTCGGGGCCGCCGGCGCCGCGCTGGGCGCCGCCTACTCGCTGCCGGGGGTGCGACTCAGCGGCCTCGGGCTGGGCGAGGCCGCCATCGCGGTGGCCTTCGGGGTGCTGCCGGTCACCGGAGCCGCCTGGCTGCAGACGGGCTCACTGGATGCGGGCCCACTATTCCTGTCCCTCCCCGTCAGCGCCTGGGTTGCCGCCATCATCCTGGCCAACGAGGTTCCGGACGCGCCGTCCGACGGGGCCACCGGCAAGAGGACCCTGGCGGTGCGCCTGGGCGCGCGGACCCCGCTCCTGCATGCCCTGATGCAGGTCGGCGGATTTGCCTCACTGGCCGTGACGGCAGGGCTGGGCCTGGTGCCGGTGTGGGCCGTGTCGCTGCCGACAGTGCTGCTGGCAGCCGGCCTGTACGCGAGCCGGTCGCTGGCAGGCTCGCGGGTGCGGCTGGCCCTCGGCATCCGGCTGACCCTCGGCATCCACGCGGTCGGCTCGCTCTGGCTGCTCGCGGCAATCATCGCCGGCCGCACGCCGGCCGCCTGAATCCCGGGAAACTACGCATGGCGGAGCCAGGCACCCGCGTGATCTGGTAAGCGGGACGGCATAATCGCGCCCGCCCGGCCGCCCGACCTCCGGGTTGGCGGCTACTGGAGCATCGAGGTGTACGAGGACTGGACGGCCAACCTCATGGTCGTGTTCGCCACCATCCTGGCCGTGAGCGCCGCGGTGCTGGTGCACTACGAGGGCCTGAATCTCCTCTCGCTTTGGCTTTCCAAGCGCCGGGAGCAGCACCCGAGGCGCAAGGTGCTCTACGGGATCTTCGGTGTGCTGACGCTGCACATCGTCGAGATCTGGATCTTCGGGGTCGCGATCTGGCTGACGCTGATGTTCCCCAGTACAGGCAGCGTGTCCGGTAGCGCGGCGACGACCCTCCTGGACGCCGTGTACCTTTCGGCCATCACCTACACCACCGTGGGCTTCGGCGACCTGGCGCCGGTCGGCCCGATCCGGTTCATCGGCGGCACGATGGCCCTGACCGGCTTCGTGCTGATCACCTGGTCCGCCTCGTTCACGTTCCTCGAGATGGAACGCTACTGGCGCCGGTAGAATCCGCTCTCCAGCGAGGGAATTGAAATGCTGATCACGAACGTCTGGTACATCGCCGAGTGGAGCGAGAACGTCACGGACAAGCCCGTGAAGTCGAAGATGCTTGGCCGCGACTTCGTCCTCTTCCGCGACGGGTCGGGCACCGCCCACTGCCTCAGCAACACCTGCTGCCACCGCGGCGCGAGCCTTTCCCAGGGCAAGTGCCAGGCGGATGGCACGGTGTCCTGCCCTTTCCACGGCTGGCGGTTCGACGCAGAGGGGCGCTGCACCAACATTCCCTCGGCGGCCAACCCGGCGGGCGACATTCCCGCGGCGGCGAAAGTGGACAGCTACCCCACCCGGGAGCAGCACGGCCTCATCTGGGTCTTCCTCGGCGACCGGCCGGAGGAGGCGCACCCGCTCTTCGACATGCCGGAGAACACGGACCCCGCGTGGAGGAAGGTCACCTTCACCGACACCTGGAAGGCGAATCTTCACTGGATGAAGATGGTCGACCTTGACCAGGTCCACCTGCACATCGTGCACGGCATCCCCCTCAACGAGGAAAACCCGAGCCGCCCCTCCGCCCACACGGTGGAGCCGCTCGAGAACGGCTTCCGCACCCACCTCGTGTCGCGCCCGCCGCCGCGGGGCGGCTCCTGGGCCCAGCTGCGCCAGGAACGCGCCGAGATCAATTCCTACCTGACCTTCTACGTGCCGGGCTTCACGCTCTACGGCAGGGTGGAGATCGCCAAGGGCTTCAGCAACGTGTTCTATTCCATGTCCACGCCCGTCGACGAGGAGAACACGAAGCTCTACCTCATCGCCTTCCGGAACTTCATGCTCGAGCCGGACAAGGACAAGGACCACCTGGACCGCAACCTGCGCAACGTCTACCAGGACAAGGCCATCGCCGAGGGCCACTTCCCGAAGCGGGCGCCGGACGTGGCCGAGTGGCCCGTCATCAACGTGGACCGGGAGGACCTGCTCATGCAGACCTACTGGCGTCTCATGCGCCAGCTGCGCGCAAAGGGCTGGCAGATCGACCGCGTGGCGCTCGACGAACTGGACCGCAACGGCGATCCCCGCGTCATTCCCAGCCCGGGCCGCCGTGCGGACCCCGCCAACTGGGTTTACAGGGCGGTCCCGCTGATCGCGGCGGGCCAGTAACGGGCAGGCACGGGGTACACTGGGCGATCAGACCGCGCTGCAGGGCGCCGAAATGAAGGGAGCAGAGCAGGACATGGCTACGACGAACGCAGAGCAGGCTGGAACTTCGGGCGAGAGTGGCGGGGCCCGGCGGCTTGCGGACCTGCGGGATGCCCTCGCGCCCTTCAAGCGGCGCAGGACGGGCACGGCCCTGGGCCTCTTTGCCGGCGACGTCCTCGTGCTGGCGGCCGGCCAGGCCCTGGTGATCTTCGGGCCCGGGATGCTGCTGCGAATCCTGGGAGCCCTGCTTACCTGGGTCGGCATCGTCCGGCTCTTCCTGATCGGCCATGATGCGTGCCACGGCGCGCTGACCGACAGCGACCGTCTGAACAGCGTGCTGGGGCGGCTCGCCTTCCTGCCGTCGCTGACCCCTTTCTCCCTGTGGTACGTGGGTCACAACGTGGTGCACCACGGCTTCAACAACCTGCGGGGCCGGGATTTCGTCTGGGAGCCCAAGTCGCCGGAGGACTACCGCAACCTGCCTGCCTGGCGGCGGGCACTCGAGCGGCTGTACCGAAGCGCAGCAGGTCCGGCGCCCTACTATTTCCTCGAGATCTGGTGGAAGCGCCTCTACTTCCCCGGCCTGGCACGGCTCAAGACCCGGCGCTGGCAGTTCGTGGCCGACTGCACGGCGGTGACCGTCGTGGCCGTTGCCTGGATCGCCGGCCTCGCGCTGGTCGCCGGCCCGATGGGAGTTTCGGCCTGGATGCTCGTGACCCTCGGGGTGCTCCTGCCCTTCTTCATGTGGATCTGGACCGTCGGGCTCGTGATCTACCTGCATCACACGGCGCCAGACCTGCGCTGGTTCGATGACCGGCGCGAGTGGCTGAAGGCCGCCGCCCAGGCCACCGCCACCCGGCACCTGACCCTGCCGCCGCTGTTCGAGACGCTCCTGCACCAGATCATGGCGCATCCGGTGCACCACCTGGACGGGACGATCCCGTGCTACCACCTCAAGGCGGCGCAGCGCCGGCTCATGGAAATGCTGCCGGAGATCAAGCCGGTGCGGCTCACCTGGCGCTACTACCGGGAGTGCGTCCGCATCTGCAAGACCTACGACTTCTCGGCAGGCACCTGGCGGCCGTTCTGGACGGCCGGGCAGCTCGCATCGGCAGCTGCCTAGACGGCAAAAGCACCACAAGAACAATTGAATGACAGGAGTCACGCCATGAACAAGGATCAGGTCAAGGGCCGCATGAAGAAGGTGGCCGGCAAGGCGAAGGCCGCCGCGGGCAAGGTGCTTGGCAAGCCGGGCCTCACCGCCCGGGGCCGGTTGCAGCAGGTGGCCGGCACCGTGCAGGCCGCCTATGGCGACCTGAAGTCATCGGCAAAGAAGAAGGTTGCTGCCAGCCGCCGGACTGCCACGAAGAAGGGTGCTGCGCTGGAGAAGAAGGTCAGCCGGCAGGCGAAGAAGCAGGTCACGACGGCCGGCAGGAAGGTCACGAAGCAGGCCGCGAAGGTCCGGAAGACCGTCCGGAAGCAGGCCAAAAAGGCGGCCCGCAAGGCCCCGTAGCCGGCACGACCCGCGGATGAGCAAGGCCTTCACCCGCGAACCGGACCAGGACGACGACGGGGCCGAAGACGACCCCCGCGAACGCGCGAGCGCGCTGCCACCCGGCACGAAGAACTACATCACCCCCGCCGGGCTGCAACGTCTCAAGGACGAGCTCCACCACCTGCTGCACAAGGAACGGCCCGCCGTGACGGCGGTCGTGTCCTGGGCGGCGGGCAACGGGGACCGCAGCGAGAACGCCGACTATCATTACGGCAAGCGGCGGCTGCGGGAAATCGACCGGCGGATCCGCTTCCTCACGCGCCGCGTGGACCTCGCCGAGGTCATCGACCCGGCAGTACCCCGCGATTCGCGGACGGCCAACCAGGTCTTCTTCGGCGCCGCGGTGCGCTACGCCACTGAGAGCGGCGAGGAGCGCACGGTCACGATCGTGGGCGTCGACGAGAGCGACCACCGCCGCCTGCACATCAGCTGGATCTCACCCCTCGCCCGCGCGCTCACGAAAGCCCGCGTCGGTGACACGGTGACGTTGCGCGCGCCCGGCGGCACGGAAGAACTCGAGATCCTCGACGTGCGCTACGGGCCCGTCGACGTGGAGCCGTTCGTCCCCACCTAGTCCTCGGTGATCGTCGGGACGAAACGTCCCGTCCTTACCCGCCAGACCTGCACCAGGGTCATGACAATCGCGCCGAGCGTGCCGGCGCCCAGCGCAACCTGCGTGTGCAGGGCCAGCCCGGGCGCCCTGGCGCCGAGCAGCAGCCACGCGAGTCCGATCCAGGCCAGCGTGGGAAACACCGAGCAGAACCCGGCGGCGACCGCGAGGCCGCAGGACACGAGCAGTCCGGACGTCAGCCCCCAGGCCGCCAGCGAGCCGCCGCCCGCCGTCACGGCAGCGCCGGCAAACAGTCCGCAGAGCATGAGGACGAGCACGGCGGGAATGGCGGGCTGCGGGCGGCTGTTGGCAGTGACGGTTTCCAGCAGCGTCCGTGGGGGTCGGGGCATGACCTAAGGATAAAGGGCAATCCGGGCCAGAGCCAGATCAGCCGTGAACTCCCGCATCCAGCCCAGCAGGGCGATCCGCTGGATCTTCGCCGGATTGAGCGGCACGGACAGGTCGTTGGGCGTGAAGCCCGTCCAGGGCAGGCGGATCACCTCCCATCGGGGCGCCGCGCGGAACGTGACGCGGTAGGACTGGTCGTACCAGCCGCAGTCGGCGGTGCGCACGTGGCAGTTGTAGTCCTCATCATTCCCGTGGACCACAAACTCGACGCCCGAGTAACCGGACGCATCGAAATCGCCATTGCGGGTGGCCAGGTCGAGAGCCATCTGGATGAAGCCGCCACCGCTGTCCCGTGTGACGTGGCCGGCCAGCCGGATGCAGGACTTGCCCGCCACCGTGGCACGGCCGAAGGTGGCGTCCGAGACACCGCCCATCACCCGGTCGCTGAAGCCCCGCCAGCGGGCGTTCGGCGCAAGGACCTCACGGCCCTCCTCGAAGCTGCCAAGAACGAGACTTGCATCGTGGCTTTGCATCAATCGGACCCGCCGTCCAGCCGGTCGACTACAACAAAAAGGCCGGGCGGAGCGCAAGTAGCGCCCCGCCCGGCCCGGTGGTCCTAGCGAACGTCGATGTCGTTCTTGACGACCCGCACGCCCTCGACACCCTTGGCGACGTCAACGGCGGCCGACTTCTCGGCCTGCGTCTTGGCAAAGCCGGAGAGCTGCACTTCGCCGTCGTGGGTTTCGATGTCCACGCGCATGGCGCTGGTGCGCTTGTCCGCGACCAGGGCCGCCTCGACCTTGCCGGTGATCATGGCGTCGTCGACGACGACTCCGGCGGGCCGGTCTGCGGAACGCACTTCGAGGTTGTTGCGCACCTGGGTGACGCCGTCGGTGCCGGCGGCAATCTTCTCGGCCTCACTGCGCGCCGCGGTGGAATCGACGAAGCCATTCAGCTGGACGATCCCCTTCTGGGTCTCGACATTGATCTGCCGGGCCTTGGTGTCCTTGTCGGTGGTCAGCTTGGTCTTGATGCTGGCCGTGATGGCAGCATCGTCGATGACGACTCCGGTGGTGCGGGGGGCGGACTCGGTTGCCCAGGCGGTGCCGGCGAGGGCAATCGCTGCGCCAATGGCTATCAGGCTCATCTTGATCGGTTTCATGGTCTGTCTTCCTTCAGGTAGGTGGGCTTCAGGTACGTAGGTATGGTTGGAGCGTGTTGGCGAACCCGGTTACTTGGCTGCCGCCGTCGCCGGCGCCGGGTTGTCGATGACGGCCACGACGCGCCGGTTCTGCTGCCGGCCGGTCTGGGAGTCGTTATCCGCCAGGGGCTGGGTCTCGCCCATCCCCGTCGCGGTGAGTCGACTGGCCGGAATCCCCTGCTGCACCAGGTAGGCCTTCACCGACTCGGCGCGGCGCTGCGAAAGACCCTGGTTGGAGTCTTCGCTGCCCACGTTGTCCGTGTGGCCCTCGATCTGCACGGTGCGGTCGGGATACTTGTTGAGGAAGGCGACCAGCTTGTTGAGGTTGCTGGCCGAGCCGACCTTAACGTCGGACTTGCCGGTGGCGAACAGCACGTCACCGAGCGTCAGCACCAGGCCGCGGTCCGTGGCTTCGGCCTGCAGCGCATCGATCTGGAGTTTCAGTTCGTCAGCCTCCCGGTTGGCACTGTCGGCGGAGGCCTGCGCCGCCTCGGCGTCACCGCGGGCGGCGTTGGCATCGTCGCGCGCCGCATCAGCCTCCCGGGTGCGGGCCTCCAGGCGGGCACGATCCCGCTCGTCGCCGAGCTTGGCGCGCTGGTCCTCGGCGTAGCGGGTCGAGGCCCTGGCCGTGGCGATCTCCACCTTGCGATCCGCCATGTAGACGCGGTGCGCACCGAGGGCCGCGTCGCGCTTCGACACGGGCTGCTCAGCGGTCCGGACCGCCGTCTCGGCGTCCTTGATGGCGGCCGGCGCGCGTTCCGCGAGGTTCGGGTCGGACTGCAGGCTGGTCAGCTTGGTGCGGACTTCCGCAGCGCCCGGGGGCGCGAGCGGCGCGGTCGCGCAGCCCGCCAGCACCAGCGAGGCGACGGCCGCAGCGCCGAGCGCCGTGCCACTGAACGTCATCCTGGAAATTGCTTTGTTCACTGCTTGTCTCCTGCGCGCTGCATTTCTTCGTTGAGGGCATCACCGCCCAGGGCCATTTCCTTGTTCACGGCAACGGCCTTCGCCATCTCGGTACGGGCGGAAGCCAGCTCGGCCTCCACGCGCGCCTGGTCCGCCAGGCGCTCGGCCCCGACCATGTTTTTTGCCACCACGGCGCTGTCGGCGGAGGCAAGCTTCTCGCGGGCCTCGCCGAGCTCAACAGCTGCATAGCGGCCCGCCTCGGCCTTCTCGGCATTCGTTACGGCGGTCCGGGCGGAATCCAGCGACCGGGTCGGGGCCGGCGGCGTGGAGGCGCAGGCGCCGGCCAGCAGGAGCGAGCCCGCCAGGCCAGCCGCAGTGCACAGCCGGAGGCCGGAGGGTGTTCGGGACGTTGCGCGCATTGGGCTTCTCCAAACTTCAGGGGGAATGTTCGAGGCGTGAGGATGGGCGCGACGGGATTCAACGTCTGTGCGTTGACGTACATGGCGGTGCCATGTGCGCTACCGGACAAACCGCAACAGCGATATGCTGCAATCTCACCTGCCCACCTGGTTCACCCCCCTCTCGTATCCCGCTGGGGGGGCGTTCACCCTCCGGAGTGCCCCATGGCCAGAAAGCACGATCCGCGGCAGAACCGCCTCCTGGCAGCAATCCCCGCCACGGAATGGGCCCGCGTGCTGCCGCGACTGGAACTGACGGCCATGCCGCTGGGACACGTCCTCTATGAGTCCGGGATGGCGCTGCAGCACGTGTATTTCCCCACCAACTGCATCGTGTCCCTGCTCTACGTGATGGAAGACGGCCACTCGGCCGAGATCGCCATCGTCGGCAAGGAAGGCATGGTGGGGGTCGCGCTCTTCATGGGCGGTGAAACCACCCCCAGCCGGGCCATCGTGCAGAGCGGCGGCCACGCCTACCGGCTGCCCGGCAAGGCGGTGAAGGAAGAGTTCAGCAACGCCGGCCCCGTCCAGCGCCTTTTGCTGCGCTATACCCAGGCGCTGATCACCCAGATGGCCCAGACCGCTGTGTGCAACCGGCACCACTCCGTCGAGCAGCAGTTGTGCCGGTGGCTGCTGTTGAGCCTCGACCGCCTCGACTCGAACGAACTGGTGATGACCCAGGAACTGATCGCCAACATGCTGGGCGTGCGCCGCGAAGGCGTCACGGAGTCCGCCGGCAAGCTGCAGAAGCTCGGCCTGATCAGCTACAGCCGGGGACGGATCCAGGTGGTGGACCGGCCTGGCCTGGAGAATTACGCCTGCGAGTGCTATGCCGTGGTGAAGCGGGAGTTCGACCGCCTGCTGCCGCCGGGCCTCGCCAGCTGACGCCGGCCTGGCCGGCGCCACCGCTGTAAGGCGGCCCATGTGCGCCGCCGAACAGAAGTAGCGCGCCGGGCGCGCTACTAATTCCCTCCGGGCAGGCCTGTGCCCCGTGCTCCGGAGTAATCGTCATGAGAAAAGCCACCATCTCGCTGGCGCCGCGCACCAGCACCCTGGCGCAGCAGGAGGCCGACTTCACGGCCGAGGGTTCACCCGCGCCGGGCAAGATCACCCGTTCCGTGTACAAGACGCTGCCGGAATGCCTGGCGGTGCTCGAGACGGTGAAGTCCTCGCTCGCCGAGGAAACAGGCCGGCGACGGCGTCTCGAACGGGAAGTGCTCAACGTGCGGGCGGCCCTCGAGCGGGCCCGCGCCGACCTTGCCGGCACCCAGGCCGGCGAACAGCACGCCCGTCACCTCGCCCTGCACGATGGCCTGACCTCGCTGCCGAACCGGCGCTTCTTCCGGGAGCGGCTGGAGCAGGCCGTAGAACGCCGCTCACCACTGCATCCGGCGCTGGCGGTGGTCTACCTTGACCTGGATGACTTCAAGCCGGTCAATGACCAGTACGGCCACGACGCCGGCGACGAGGTGCTCAGGATCGTCGCCAGGCGACTGGCGCGGACCGTCCGTTCAGAGGACATGATGAGTCGCCTGGGCGGGGACGAGTTTGCCTGCCTGCCGGCGGACTTCGACAGCGTTGAGCGGCTCACCCGCCTGGCGTCCAAACTGTTCGACGCTGTCTCCGCGCCGCTCAAGCTTGGCGGCCTGACGCTCACGATCCGGCCGAGCATCGGCATCGCCACGTGTCCCGCGGATGGCCGGAGCGCCGACGCCCTGCTGAAGAGCGCCGACGCCGCCATGTACCGCGCCAAGCGCGAACAGACCCGTTATGCCTTCCGCGAACGGGTGAGCAGGTTGAACACCGCCAGCAATGCGGCGCCCGAGGCGGCGGCGATCAGCATGGCCTTGACCGGCTCATCCCGCACGTAGGTCGCGGTGCTGGCGGAGACCCGCGAGGCCGTGGCACGTGCCTGCCGCGAGCCCTCGCGAACAGCGTCCACGCTCCGCGTCGCCAGGGCGCCGGCCTTTTCGGCCGCCCGGTTCAGCAGGGGCGTAATGGCGTCCTCGCGGATCTCCTGGGCGGCCTGACTGACGCTGTCCATGGTGGCGCTTGCGGCACGCTGGGTTGAACGGATTGCCTGGTCGGCTGATTCCGCGGCCTGGCTGGCAAGGCTGATGACGGGTTCTGGTGATTTCCTGGTGAGCATGAGCTGGTCCTCTATGGTTGGGAATCCGGATTGAACCGGGGGTGGGACCCGACGGCCCCACTGACGTGAGCCTGCGCGCCAGAGCACCTTTTGGTCAGTTCGCCAGCGAACTGACCCACGAACGGTCGCCGCGCTACAAGGCAGGCATGAACAGCAAACTCCCCGAACTTCCCTACGCGCTCGATGCCCTCGAGCCCCATATCTCCCGCCGCACGCTCACCGCTCACCACGCGCACCATCACGCCCTCTACCTGGAGAAGACCCAGGCGCTGGTGAAGGACTCGCTGCTGGAATCCGCATCGCTCGAGGAAATCGTGCTGGCCGCCGCCGGCGAGGAGGACCACGCGCTTTTCAACGCCGCAGCCCAGGCCTGGAACCACGGGTTCTACTGGCGGAGCATGCGGCCAGGCGGCGGTGGCGACGCGCACGGCGATATCGGCCGGTTGATCGAGGAAGGGTTTGGCAGCCAGCAGGCGTTCCGCCGGGCCTTCATGGCCATCGCCGGCGAGCAGTTCGGCAGCGGCTGGGCCTGGATCGTGCTCGATGGCGACCAGGTGCGCCTGCTGACGACCGCCAATGCCGAGACGCCGCTCAACTCACCGCTCGTGCCGCTGCTGGCAATCGATCTCTGGGAGCACGCCTACTACCTGGACCACGAGTACCGGCGCGCTGACTACGTGGCGGCCTTCCTGGCGCACCTGGTCAACTGGGATTTCGCCAGCGAGAACCTCGGGGTGACGCTCGCCGCGAACATCGCGGCGCGGGCCGCTGTCCGCTGATCAGGCGACCGGCAGTGCCGGCACCGGCTCCTGCCGGTACCGCACGTCGGAGAGCAGCCGCCCGGTTTCCTTCCGGACCACGGCGTAGCACTCGCAGGCACGGTCCTCGAGGGCAGACCGGTTGAGCACCGAGATGTGGCCCCGGCGGTAGCTGATGCAGCCCGCCTGCTGGAGCCGGCCGGCGGCCTCCGTGACGCCCTCGCGGCGCACGCCGAGCATGCCGGCGACCAGTTCGTGGGTCATCACCAGTTCCCGGCCAGCGCTCCGGTCCACCGCCAGCAACAGCCACCGGCAGAGCCGCTGCTCGATCGTGTGATGCCGGTTGCAGGCCGCCGTCTGGGTGACCTGGGTCATCAGCGCCTGGGTATAGCGGAGCAGCACCCGCTGGAGCAGCCCGGCCCGATGGAACTCCCGCATCAGCACCTGGCGCTCCAGGCGGTAGGCGTGACCGGCGGCCTGCACGACGGCCGAACTCGGGGTGGTGTCCCCGCCCATGAACAGCGAGACGCCGACCATGCCCTCGTTGCCCACGCCCGCGGTCTCGGCCATGGCCCCCGATTCCATCACGTAGTGAAGGGAGACGATGGCGGTGGTGGGAAAGTACGCGTGCTGCAACTGTTCGCCGGGGTCGTACAGCCGCTCGCCCAGCGGCAGCGTCACCAGCTCGAGCTCGCCCGCCAGGCGCTCGAACTCGGCCGCCGGCAGGGCGGCGAGCAGGCTGTTCTGGCTCGGATTGTGGATTGATGCCATGGCGCGTTACTGCGGTTGTCCGTGCTAGTGCCGGGCCGTCAACTGGACGCCGATGCCGCGGTAGCCGATGAAGCGGCAGGCCTGGTTGAACATCGGCTCCCCGCTGACCTGGAAGCGCTGTTCCGAGCCATCGGCATTCACGCGACTGAAGACGAAGTCCAGGAACGGCCGTCGCTCGGCGATCGCTTCCTGCAGCGCCCGCCGCTCGGCCTCGTTCCATCCGGCGACGTCCCCGCCCCCGGTCCCTTCTGCAAGTCCTTCGACGCGGATGCCAAGCATCTCGAGGACGGGCCCGGAAACCTTCGTGAAGGTGCCGCTCTCGTCCTGCTCCCAGTACCAGTCGGAGGCCAGCTCCGTCAGGCTGCGATAGCGGGCCTCGCTCTCCCGAAGCTCCGCCGTGCGCTCCGCCACCGTCTTCTCCAGCAGCACGCTGTAGCCCTTGAGCTTCCGGTACAGGAGGCGGACCTCCAGCATGTTCCGGATGCGGGTCTGCGCCTCGATCAGGTCGAAGGGCTTGCTGATGAAGTCCCGGGCGCCGGCCTGCAGGGCACGCAGCTTGTGGCCCGGCTGGGCGGTGATCACGAGGACCGGCAGGTAGCTGTCGGAATCGTTGGCCTTCAGGGCCTCGATCACCTCGAAGCCGTCCATGCCGGGCATCTGCAGGTCGAGCAGGATCAGGTCGTAGTGGTTCCTCCGGTGCAGCGCGCAGACCGCGGCCGGATCCCGGGTCGAGGCCACGTTGCTGTAGCCGCCTGCCTCCAGCAGCTGCTCCAGCAGAATCACATTGGCCTGCTGGTCGTCGACGATGAGGATCTTCGAGCCGCGGATATCCGCTTCCGTAACCTTCATTCCCGCTCCCTCCGTTCCGGGTGGCTCGCCGCGCCGTCCGCGAAGCGCAAGGCAGCATCGAGTGCGTCCATGAACTGGTTTACCCTGATCGGCTTGGTGAGGTAGTTGAAGAAGCCCGCCTCGAGGCCCTTCTCGATGTCGCGGGGGATGGCATTCGCGCTGAGCGCGATGATCGGTATGTGCGCCGTGGCCGGGTCTGCCCGCAGGAGCTTCATGGCCTCAATGCCACTGATCCCCGGCAGGTTGATGTCCATGAGGATGACGTCCGGCCGGCAGGCCCGGGCAAACTCGATGCCGAGGTCGCCGTCGGCGGCACCCAGCAGGCGCAGTTCCGGCCGGCGGGCCATGAGCTGCTCGACGAGTTCCAGGTTGGCCGGATTGTCCTCGACGTAGAGCACGGTGCGAAGCGCCGTGTGCGCCGGCAGGTCAGGCCGCGCCAGGGCTGCGGGCTCCGGGTCCGCGAGCTGGGGCGCATCCGTGACCGTCAGTTCGATCCAGAAGTGGCTGCCCGCGCCAACCGTGCTGTCCGCGCCGATCGTGCCGCCCATGAATTCCACGAGGCGCTTGGCCACCACCAGGCCGATTCCCGTGCCCTCCTCGGCACCGGTCTCCTTGCCGAGCCGGTTGAAGGGCTGGAAGAGCTGGGCCAGCTGCGCGCCGGTCAGCCCGCTGCCGGTATCCCGGATGCCGATGCGGATCACGCCCGGACCGCCCGGTGAGCACTCGACCACCACGGTACCCGCCGGTTTGTTGTACTTGATGGCATTGAACAGGAGGTTGATCAGCACCTGCTTCATGCGGGTGCGGTCGGCGCTGACGAAGGACGGGGCAGCGAAGGCTGGAAAGGTCATGGTGATGCCGCGCTGCTGCGCCTGCGGCTCGATCATGGCCCGGCACTCCTGCATGACTTCGCCCAGCGAGACGGGTTCCCGCGACAGCGTCACCTTCCCCGACTCGATCAGCGCCAGGTCGAGGACTTCGTTGATGAGCTCGAGCAGGTACCAGCCGGCCTTCAGGATCTGCTCCAGGCTGCGCTTCTGGGTCGGTGTCGGCGCCGGGGTGCCGGAATCCATGAGCTGGGCAAACCCGAGAATGGCGTTGAGCGGCGTGCGCAGCTCGTGGCTCATGCTCGAGAGGAAGTCGGTCTTGGCGCGGTTCGCGCTGTCCGCCACCGCCATGGCCTCGTGGAGGTTCTCCTCGATGCGCTTCCGCTGGGTGTTGTCGGCGCCGATCAGCAGGTAGCCGATGATCTCGTCGTTGGGCCCGTGCAGTGCCGTGATGGACACGACGGCCGGGAAACGCGTGCCATCCTTGCGGATGTAGGTCAGCTCGTAGATGTCCTCGATGCCCCGCGACGCCTTGAACGCCAGGGCCTCGAATCCGGGCGCGATGGTCGTGCCGAGTTCCTGGCTCAGGGCCAGGGCCCGCGCGCCAACCTCCTGCTGGTCGTGGATGTCGCTCGGGCTGATCCGGTTCACGACCTCGGCCGCCGTGTAGCCCAGCATGCGCTCGGCGCCGCGGTTGAAGAGCTGGATGATGCCCTGGTCGTCGGTGGCGATGATCGAGAACGTTGCGCTGCCGAGGATGGCGTTTTGCAGCGCGGCCGCCTTCAGCAGCGACGTCTCAGACAGGAGTTCGGTGGCGGAATACGGATAAATGGGCATGGTCGATCATCGCGACGGGGCGGGCCGGCGTCTGTGCGGTGGCGAACAGACGCCTGCGGCGGGCCGGTGGCGGGTTACAGGTGGATCGGCGTGCAGTGCTCGCCGTAGATCTGCTGCAGCTGGTCCGCGACGCAGGCCCGGTGGCACTCCGCGGGCTGCCGCTCGAAGCAGGTGAGCGCCACCCGCTCCCCGTTCAGCAGCCAGGTATGGATGCCGTCCAGCAGGGGCTGCTGGTTCGGCAGGGTGCGGAGGACGAAATCCTCGAGGCGGGACTCACGGCCTTCGCGCGTCCGCGGCACGCGCTGACTTTCCGAGTGGGCTCCGAGCTGCCAGAGGTGTTCGTAGCGGATGCCCGCGTCCGCGCAGGCCCTGCCCAGCGCCAGGCGCCCGAAGTCGGCGTCGCGGCTGACGGCGGTACGGCGCAGGTCGCACAGGACCGTCACCGACCTGGAGACCAGCGCTTTCAGGTAGGCCTGCCGGGAGTAGCCCTGGTAGCCGATCGTGAACAGCCGGGTGCCGGCGTCCAGGACCACCGCGGGCCCGGGCGTCCGGTTGCGATAGCGGGTCAGCATGCCCAGCATCAGCTCACCATCACGTCAGGCCACCGCCGGGGCGGACCGTGATGGCCGCCGGCCAAACTGGTGGGCCCGGCCGGTCTGCCGGAGCGCCGACGGCGTGACGCCCTGCTCCTGGCCGCATTCACTGGCCCATTTGCGCACCACGTGGCAGAGGGCCTGCCGGGTCATCGGGAGGCCGGACGCCGTGGGAAAGCAGTAGGCGCCCTGTGCCGGGCTGAAGCCGTTCGTCGCCGCAGACTCATGCAGCGTCTTGAGGATTCCCATCAGCGTCTCGTCCAGCACGAAGCTGCGGATCGCTCCGTCGCGCAACGGCACGCGCACGACGTGCCAGTGCTCGTCAATCTGCTGCCAGCGCAGGAGCCGGACGTCGGAGATGCCGAGGCCGGTGCCGTAGAGCATGCAGACGATCGCGTGATCTCGCCGGGCGCGGTAGGCCGAGGCGGGCGACACGAAGTCGCCGCGGGGCGCGCGCAGCAGGCTGCGCACGACCTCGGCCCGCACCAGGCCGGATCCGGGCCGGAGGCCCTGGGGTACCAGCACGGCCGCGGCCGGGTTGAGTGCCACCGCCCCGTGGTGGACCAGGAATGCATAGAACCGGCGAAAGCTGGACATGTGCCGGGCCAGCGTGGACAGCTGGATCCCCTCTGCTGCCCGCTCCACCACGTAGCCGGTCAGGTCAGCCGTGCTGAGGGCGTCCAGGTGCTTCCCTCTGCCGGCGGCCCACCGCGAGAGGATGGCGAGGTCCAGGCCGTAGGCTTCGAGGGTGCTGGCGCTCACGTGGCGCTCGTCCCGGGCGCTCCGGGTGAAGCGGTCGATCCACTCATCGCCGGCTCCGGCCACGCGGCCGCCATTGCCGTTATCCACCGCACCGGTTGTGGAGGTGGAAGCACAGGGAATCGGCGGAGCCAGCATGGAGTGGACTTTCGGGCGGACGGGAGAGCTTGAACAGGACGTTAGGGCGCTACCCCGTGCGTGTCTGTTCGGTATCGAACGTTCGAAAGCGCCGGAAGACCCCACACTCCACCCTTTTCGAGGTTTCCCTGCCGTGAAGCTACCCGGGCTGTTACGGCCTCGCGAGAGACATACCGGGCGGCGCGCCGTGGGCGATCGCTCCCCCGCGTCACCCTGGGACAACGAGGAGGTCCTGCGCGGAGAGCTGTTCAGCATCGAGCGGCTCGAGCAGCACGCCATCAGCCTGGCTGCCGCGCAGCAGATCGCGCCGAAGCCCGTGCGCCGCCCGCCGCTGGCCGTGCGCCTCACTGACAACGAGACGGTACTGCTGGCGGCCTATCACGCCATCGCGCGGGCCGTGGGCGAGGACCGCGCCATTACTCCCGCCGCCGAGTGGCTGCTCGACAACTACCACCTCGTGCAGGACCAGATCCGGGAGATCCGCGAAGACCTGCCGCCGGGCTTCTACAGGCAGTTGCCGAAGCTCGCGAGCGGTCCCTTCATGGGCTATCCCCGGGTGTTCGGCATCGCCTGGGCATTCGTGGCGCACACGGACAGCCATTTCGAACCGGATGCCCTGCGGCGGTTCGTAAAGGCCTACCAGACCGTCGTGCCCCTCAGCATCGGCGAGCTGTGGGCCGTCGCCATCACGCTCCGCATCGTGCTCGTCGAGAACATGCGCCGCGCGGCCCAGCGGATCCTGAGCAGCCGGGAGGCGCGCCAGGAAGCCGATGAACTGGCGGACCGCCTGCTGGCGGGGAATGGCGATGCCGTGGATCCCGGCATCCTCCTCAGGCGCTACGACGACGGCCGGGAACTGCACAAGGCCTTTGTCGTCCAGCTGGTGCAACGACTGCGCGACCAGGACCCCCGCATCACGCCGGCGCTGACCTGGCTCGAGGACCGGCTGTCCGCCGGGGGCCTGACTGCCGAAGCGGTCGTCCGGGATGAGCACCAGCGGCAGGCGATGTCGAATGTCACCGTCCGCAATGTCATCACCAGCATGCGGCTCATCTCGGAGCTCGAGTGGTCGGACTTCTTCGAGAGCGTCAGCCTGGTCGACGAGGCGCTGGGGGCCAGCAGCGATTTCGCCCGCATGGACTTCGCCACCCGCAACCTCTACCGGAGCCGGATCGAGGAACTCGCGCGGGGGACGAAGCTGTCGGAGCTGGACATTGCAGCGGCGGCGATCACCGCTGCGCGGAATGCCCCAGACCAGGCTGGCCGGGCATCCGACCCCGGATTCCACCTGATTGCCGCCGGCCGGGCGGCGTTCGAATCAGCCGTCGGTTACCGTGCGCCGCTCCGGCACCTGCCCGGCCGCCTGCTGATGCGGTGTGGCGCAGGTCCGTACATCGGCGCGATCCTGCTGATGGCGCCCCTCATTCTTGCTCTGCCCCTGCTCGGACTTGGCGAACAGGGTATTGCGGGTCCGATCCTGCTGGTGCTCGGGCTCCTCGGCCTGCTGCCGGCGATGGATGCCGCCGTGGCGCTGGTGAACCAGGCGGTGACCCGCAGTGTCCCGGCAACCGCCCTGCCCGGACTCGCGCTTCGGGAAGGAGTGCCGGCGGAGCTCCGGACACTGGTTGCAGTGCCGATCCTCCTCACGTCGGCGCAGGCCATTGCGGAGGAGATCGAGCGCCTGGAGATCCATTACCTGGCGTCGCCCGAGGACGAACTCCACTTCGCGCTGCTCTCGGACTGGGTCGACGCAGCTGCCGAACACGCCGACGGCGACGATGAACTGCTCGCGGTGGCCACCCATGGCATCGCACGGCTGAACCGGCTCTACGGCCCGGTGACCGCCGGTGACCGGTTCATGCTGCTGCACCGGCGCCGCGTGTGGAGCGCTACCCAGCAGAAGTGGATGGGATGGGAACGCAAGCGGGGCAAGCTGCACGAACTGAATCGCCTGCTGCGCGGCGCAACCAGCACCACCTTCGTCGACGCCGAGGGGTGCTCCCCGGCCGTGCCGCCGGGCGTCCGCTTCGTCATCACCCTCGACGCCGATACCCGGCTGCCGCGCGACGCCGCCCGGCGCCTGATTGGCAAGCTGGCTCATCCCCTCAACCGCCCGCGGTTCGATGCCGCCACCGCGCGGGTCGTGGAAGGCCACGCCGTCCTCCAGCCCCGGGTCACGCCCTCCCTGCCCATGGGCCACGAAGGTTCGCTCTTCCAGCGCATCGTATCGAGTTCCCCCGGCCTGGATCCCTACGCTGCCGCGGTGTCCGACGTCTACCAGGACCTGTTCGGCGAAGGGTCCTACGCCGGCAAGGGCATCTACGACGTCGACGCCTTCGAGGCGGCGCTGGCCGGGCGGACGGCGGAGGGCGCGCTGCTCAGCCATGACCTGTTCGAAGGGATATTCGCCCGGGCCGCGCTCGTGTCCGATATCGAGGTCATCGAGGAGTTCCCGGAGCGCTACGACGTCGCGTGCGCCCGCCAGCACCGCTGGGCGCGAGGCGACTGGCAGCTGCTCCCGTGGCTGCTGGGACGGCGCACCCGTGCTGGTGGCGACGGTCAGGGCAATGCGCTGCCGTTGCTGAGCGCGTGGAAGATGACGGACAACCTGCGCCGGACACTCTCGGCACCGGCGGCATTTGCCGCGCTGGTGGCCGGCTGGCTGCTGCCCCTGCCAGCCGCCCTGGCGTGGACGGCCTTCGTCCTGGCGACGATCACGGTGCCGGCGCTGCTGCCGGCCGTGGCGGCCATCGTGCCGAGGCACTCCGGAATCACGGCGCGCAGCCACCTGGGCGCCCTCGCGAGGGATTTCCGTCGGGCCATTGGCCAGGTGCTGTTCCAGATCGTTGCGCTGCCACACCAGGCCTGGCTGATGACCGACGCCATCGTCCGGACCCTCTACCGGCTTTTCGTCAGCCACCGGAACCTGCTCGAGTGGGTTACCGCGGAGCAGGCGGCCCTGGCTGCCACCGACAACACGCCTGCCATCTACCTGAAGATGCTGGGCAGCGTCGCCATCGCGCTGGCAGGATTCCTGCTGGTCCTGTTCCTGCCGCTCTGGGTCGGCGGCAGCAGCGCGGCCTGGATCGCGGCGCCTTTCACATTGCTCTGGCTGGCGGCGCCCGCCCTGGCGCTCGGGATCAGCCGCAGCCGGTCAACCGGCGGCAGTCTCGTGGTGACACCCGACGAGGCTCGCGACCTCCGGCTCGTGGCACGCCGCACGTGGCGTTTCTTCGAGACGTTCGTCACGGCGGAAGACAACATGCTGCCCCCGGACAATTTCCAGGAGGACCCGACGCCCGTCCTGGCGCATCGCACGTCGCCCACGAACATCGGCCTTTACCTGCTTTCCACGGCCAGCGCCCGCGACTTCGGCTGGATCGGGACCGTCGAAGCACTGGAGCGGATCGAGGCAACCCTGGCCACGATGGACCGGCTGCAGCGCTTCCGGGGCCACTTCTATAACTGGTACGACACCCGGGACCTCCGGCCGCTGGACCCCCGCTACGTCTCGACGGTGGACAGCGGCAACCTGGCGGCGCACCTGGTCACCGCGGCGAATGCGGCGTGTGAATGGGTGACGCTCGCCATCACGCCGGCGTGCTTCGCCGCCGGCGCGCGGGATGCCCTGGACCTGGCGCGCGAGGCCCTGGACTCGATACCCGGCACGCTGCGCAGGGGCTCGGCATTGTGGCCGCAACTCGGGGAACAGCTGGACCGTGTCGCCAAGCTCCTGGGCGAGACAGGCCCGCCGGGGGCGGAGAATCCGGCGCGGCTGCACGCCCTGGCGCGCCACACCGCCACGCTCGTGGATATCGCCCGGACGCTCGCCAGCGAGCACACCGACGAGGCGCACAGCGACCTGCTCTACTGGACGGACGCGACCCAGCGCTCCATCGAAAGCTGGCGCCGCGACAGCGGGCGCACCCACGACGCCGCGCATGCCCTGAAGGCCCGCCTGATCGCCTCGGCCAACACGATGCGCAGGCTGGCCTACTCGATGGACTTCGCCTTCCTGCTGGACCCGCAACGCCGGCTGCTGTCCATCGGCTACCGGACCGCGGACGGCTCGCTCGATCCGAACTGCTACGACCTGCTTGCCTCCGAGGCGCGCCTCGCCAGCTTCTTCGCCATCGCCAAGGGGGACGTGCCCAGCCGGCACTGGTTCCGCCTGGGGCGGCAGGCGACACCGGTGGGTGCAGGCGCCGCCCTCGTCTCCTGGTCGGGCTCCATGTTCGAGTACCTGATGCCGTCCCTGGTGATGCGCGCGCCCGCCGGCAGCCTCCTCGAGCAGACGAGCCGCCTGATCGTGCGGCGCCAGGTGAGCTACGGGGCCGCGCTGGGCCTGCCCTGGGGAATCTCGGAATCGGCCTATAACGTGCGGGACCTGGAACTCACGTACCAGTACTCCAACTTCGGCGTGCCGGGCCTCGGCCTCAAGCGGGGACTCAGCTCGGACGCGGTGGTGGCACCCTACGCCACGGCCCTCGCCAGCATGGTCGATCCCGGACGGGCCACGCGCAATTTCGCGGCCCTCGCCACCCAGGGGGCCGTCGGCCGCTACGGCTACTACGAAGCCCTCGACTTCACCCGGAGCCGGCTGCCGGAAGGCGCGCGCCTGGCGATCGTCCGCGCCTTCATGGCGCACCACCAGGGCATGACCGTGGTGGCGATCGCCAACGTGCTTCTCGACGGGACCATGCGCCGGCGCTTTCACGCAGAGCCCAGGGTGCAGGCCACGGAACTGCTCCTGCAGGAGCGGACGCCGCGCGACGTTTCCGTGGCTCACCCGCGAGCCGAGGAAGTCCGGACCGCGCCGAGGGTCGAGGACCTGCCGCTCCCCGAGGTGCGCCGCCTGCACACGGCCCACGACACGACCCCGCAGGCGCACCTGCTGTCCAACGGACGCTACGCCGTCATGGTGACCGCCGCCGGCTCCGGCTACAGCCGCTGGCAGGACCTGGGGATAACCCGGTGGCGCGACGACCCGACGCGGGACGACACGGGCAGCTACCTCTACATTCGCGACGTGGACACCGGCCGGGTCTGGTCCGCGGGCTACCAGCCCACCGGCGTCGAACCGGAGACCTACCAGGTCACCTTCACCGAGGATCGCGCCGAGTTCCAGCGCATGGACGCGCGCATCCTGACCACGCTCGAGATCATCGTCTCGCCGGAGGAAGACGCGGAAGTCCGCCAGCTGTCGCTCACCAACACGGGCAGCCGCGAGCGGATCCTGGAGGTCACGTCCTGTGCCGAGCTGTCGCTCGCGCCGCCGGCAGCGGACGCGGCGCACCCGGCGTTCTCGAAGCTCTTCGTCCAGACCGAGTATGTCGCCCGATACGGCGCACTGCTGGCCACGCGCCGGAAGCGGGCGCCCGGCGAACCCGACGTGTGGGCGGCACACCAGGCCGTCATCGAGGGCGAGGTGGTGGGCAGCACCGAGATCGAGACCGACCGGGCCCGCTTCCTCGGCCGTGGCCACGACGTGCGCGCACCTGGCGCCATGCTCGATGACCGGCGGTTGTCCAATTCGGTCGGTACCGTGCTGGACCCGGTGTTCGTGCTCCGGAACCGGGTCCGCGTGGCGCCGGGCGCGACCGTGCGCATCGCCTTCTGGACCACGGTCGCCAGCACCCGCGAGCGCGTCCTGGACCTCGTCGACCGTCACCACGACGCCAACGCCTTCATTCGCGCCGGCACGCTGGCCTGGACCCAGGCGCAGGTCCAGTTGCGGCACCTGGGCATCACCGCGGTGGAAGCCAGCCTGTTCCAGCGCCTCGCGGGGCGCGTGCTCTACCCCGATGCGGCCCTGCGGCCGGCGTCTGACTCGATCCGCCGTGGCAGTGGCGGGCCCGCGGGCCTGTGGAGCCAGGGCATCTCGGGCGACCTGCCGATCGTTCTCCTGCGGATCAACGACATGGAGGACATCCCGCTGGCCCGCCAGCTCCTGCAGGCCCACGAGTACTGGCGCATGAAGCAGCTGGCCGTGGACCTGGTGATCCTCAACGAGCGCGGCGCGTCCTACATCCAGGAACTGCAGATCGCCCTCGACACGCTGGTCCGCACCAGCCAGTCACGCGTCCAGGCCGCGCCGCCTGTCGCCGCGAACGCCGCGCGAGGCAGCGTGTTCGTGCTGCGCGCGGACATGCTTCCGGCAGACACCCAGGCCCTCCTCTGCTCGGTGGCGCGCGTGGTGCTGGTCGCCCAGCGCGGCAGCCTGGCGGACCAGCTCGACCGGGCCCGCCGGCCGGCCGTTGCTCCGGCCCGCGTCGCGCCCCGCCCGATGGACCCGGCGGACCACCCGGTGACCGGCCCGGCCCCGGAGGACCTCGAGTTCTTCAACGGGCTTGGCGGCTTTGCCGACGACGGCCGCGAGTACGTCACGCTGCTCGGGCCTGGCCAGGCCACGCCGGCACCCTGGATCAACGTCATCGCCAATCCGTCCTTCGGCTTCCAGGTCGCCGCCGAAGGCAGCAGTTTCACCTGGTCGATGAACAGCCGCGAGAACCAGCTGACGCCCTGGTCGAACGACCCGGTCACCGACCGGCCGGGCGAGGCGCTCTACCTGCGGGACGAGGACTCCGGAGAGGTCTGGGGACCAACGGTGTCGCCGTGCCATGACCCGGGCGCCTTTCATACTGCGCGCCACGGACAGGGTTACAGCCGGTTCTCCCACGAATCCCGCGGCGTCGCGCTCGACCTGCTCATGTACGTCCCGCTGGAGGATCCCGTCCGGATCGCGCGCCTCAAGGTGCGCAACCTGTCTGGCAGGCCACGGCGCCTGTCAGTGACAGCCTATGTCGAGTGGGTGCTCGGCCCGTCACGGGCCGCGGGCGCGCCCTTCATCGTGACCGAGATGGACCCGGTGACGGGCGCCATGTTCGCGCGCAATCCCTGGAATGTTGCCTGCGGCTCGCGCGTTGCGTTCGCGGATCTCGCCGGCCGGCAAACCGACTGGACGGCGGACCGGCGTGATTTCCTCGGCCGTCACGGCACCCTGGCGGAACCCACCGCCCTCCTGCGGGCGGGCCGGCTGTCCCGGCGCGTCGGCGCGGGACTGGATCCCTGCGGAGCGCTCCAGACCACCTTCACCCTGGACGCCGGCCAGTCGATCGAGATCGTCTCCCTGCTCGGCGAAGCCGCCGACGCGGGCCAGGCGCAGGCCTTGCTGGGGCGCTATCGCTCGACGGACCTCGACGCGGTATTTCGGGACGTCGTCGCGCACTGGGACCAGCTGCTCGGCACCGTCCAGGTGAAGACCCCGGACCGCTCGCTGGACATCATCCTCAACCGCTGGATGCTCTACCAGACGCTGGCCTGCCGCGTGTGGGCCCGGTCGGGTTTCTACCAGGCCAGCGGCGCCTACGGATTCCGTGACCAGCTCCAGGACGGCATGGCGCTGGCCATCGCGAGCCCCGCGCTGACCCGGGATCACCTGTTGCGCGCGGCCGGCCGGCAGTTCGGTGCGGGCGATGTCCAGCACTGGTGGCTGCCGACGACAGGTCAGGGCGTGCGCACGCGCATCTCCGACGACCGGGTGTGGCTTGCCCATGCGGTCGCGCACTATGTCCGGACGACCGGCGATACCAACCTGCTCGACGCACTGGCTCCGTTCCTCGAGGGCCAGGCGCTTCGCCCCGGCGAGCACGATGCGTTCTTCAAGCCTTCAGTGTCCGACGAGGAGGCCTCGCTCTTCGAGCATTGCGCCCGGGCTCTCGACCAGAGCCTGGCCGTCGGCGAACACGGCCTGCCCCTGATCGGCACGGGCGACTGGAACGACGGGATGAACCGCGTTGGCGAACTGGGCCACGGGGAAAGCATCTGGCTCGGCTGGTTCCTGCACGCCACGCTCACGGAATTCGCGCCGCTGGCGCAGGCGCGCGGCGACCCGCTGCACGCCGCGCGGTGGAAGGCCCACGCCGCTGCCCTGCAGGCGGCCCTCGAGGAACACGGCTGGGATGGCGGCTGGTACCGCCGCGGCTATTTCGACGACGGCACGCCGCTGGGCTCGGCGTCCAGCGAGGAGTGCCGCATCGACTCGATCGCCCAGTCCTGGAGCGTGATCTCCGGCGCGGGCAGCCGCGAGCGGGCCACGCAGGCCATGGCGGCCGTGGACAGCCAGCTCATCCAGCCCGACAGGGGCCTGGCGCTGCTCTTCGCACCCCCGTTCGACCGGACGCCGCTCGATCCCGGCTACATCAAGGGCTACCCGCCCGGCATCCGCGAAAACGGCGGCCAGTACACGCACGCCGCGGCCTGGTCGGTGATCGCCTTCGCCATGCTAGGCCAGGGCGACCGGGCCGCGGCCCTCCTGTCGATGCTCAATCCCGTGAACCGGACGATGACCCGCGCCGCCGTCCACCGTTACAAGGTCGAGCCCTACGTGGTCGCGGCGGACGTCTACTCCGTGCCGCCCCACGCGGGCCGTGGCGGCTGGACCTGGTACACCGGCTCGGCGGGCTGGCTGTACCGCGCCGGGCTCGAGTGGCTGCTGGGCTTCCGGCTGCGGGGCGAAACCCTGGAGCTCTCACCCTGCATTCCGGCAGACTGGCCCGGGTTCGAGATCCTGTTCAGGTACCAGCAAACGCGCTACGAGATACTGGTTACGAACCCCGATGGCGTGAGCGGCGGCGTAGCCTCCGCGGAGCTCGACGGACGCGAACTGCCGGCTGGCCAGACCCGGATCGCGCTCGTGAACGACGGCAGCACCCACCGCCTGAGGCTGGTGCTGGGAGAGCAGCAGCTGCCGATTGGCCGTACACTCGGAGAGCAGTTATGAGTGACCGTGTTCCGGCAAATCGCGTCGTGGAAAGCATCGCCGTGATGTGCATGCTCCTGGGCGCGGGCTGCACCTCCGTGAAAATGGCGCCGCCACCGGTGGAGCCCGTTCCCACGACAGTGCCGGACGCGACAGTGCCGGACGCGACAGTCGAGCAACCGCTGCCCGCGCCCACTCGTGCAGAACCAGAGCCGGTGGCGACAGCACCGGTGGCGCCGGCAAGCACGCCACGCAACCCGGTCACCAGCCCAAAACCCGCCGTAGTCCCGAAGCCAGTTCCCGTTCCGACCCCGGCGAAGCCGCCCGCCGCTGTGGCGGCCGCGACCGCGCCGGCAGCGAAACCTCCAGTGGCTGCGCCCAGGCCAACTGCGCCGAAACCAGCCGCTGCAAAGCCCGCCGCGCCGCCGCTGGACCTGGCTGCCCTCGAGCTCCGGCTCCGGGAGACCAAGGCGATCGGCGTGATGACCAAGCTGTCCCTGAAGAACCAGGTCGACGATCTTCTGGACAAGTTCCGCGCCTACTACAAGCGCCAGGCGAAGACGACGCTCGCCGAGTTGCGCCGCCCCTACGACATGCTGCTGCTGAAGGTGCTGTCACTGCTCCAGGACAGCGACCCGCCCCTCGCCCGGGACATAGTCGCGTCGCGAGAGGCGATCTGGGGGATCCTGGCGGATCCCGAGAAATTCAACGAAGCCAAGCTGATGGCAGGAGAAGCGCCGTGAACAGGTACACAGGGATCATTGGCCTCGTCGTGACGGCAGGAGGCCTCTTCGCCGGCCCGTTGCTGGCAGCCGATGAGGCGACGACGGTTTCCGACACGAAGGACCTGACGGCCGTCATTGCCCTGCAGGGCCTTCCCTGCGGGCAGGTGACCAGCGCGACGGAGCAGGGTGAGAACGACTTCCTCGCTGCCTGCCAGGACGGCAACCGCTACCGGGTGTCAGTGAATCCCGAGGGCCGCGTCGTCGTCGAGAAGCAGTAGGCGCGCGCCTAGCCCTTCCTGCCCGATACCAGCAGCAGCCCGCCCCCTGCGATGATCGCCGCGATTCCCGCCCACATGGGGATGTTGACGGTTTCCCGGTCCTTCACCGACAGCTCGAGGGACCCGATCGTCGCTTCGTGGGTCTCCTTCGTGTAGGTGAAGTTGCCGTACACCAGGGCCAGTACGCCGGCCACGAGCAGCCCAAGGGCCGCAATCCTCAGGTTATCCACTTATAGGACCTTCCGGCCCTGGATCACGCGCAGCACGATGACCACGAGCGCGATAGCCAGAAGTATGTGAATGAAGCCACCCATGGTGTATGAGCTCACGAGGCCCAGCAGCCAGAGGATGATCAGTATTACAGCGATGGTTTCGAGCATGGGCTTGACCTCCAGGTCATTGGTAACAATCCGCCGGATCACCGTCCGGCGGCATCGAGCGGGCGCGCCAGTTGGTGTCGCCAAGGGCGGCGAGAAACGGGCTGTCCGGCGGCGCCATTCGTTGGGCCAGGTCCGCCTCGCGTTGCCCGGCGGTGACGCAGCCCCGGTCGAGCAGCAGCTCGGCGAGGTTGTTGCGCGCGACCACCTGGCCTTCATCGAGCGTCAGCACCCGGCGATAGAGCGCCTCCGCCTTCGTCAACGCATTGTTCGCGTACGCACTGTTGGCTGCCGCGAACAGCAGGAGTGCGGAATCACCCCAGCGCGCGACAGCCGCGTCGAAGTTCAGTTCGACGAGCTCCTCCGGGATGCGGCCCGCGGCCGCCATCAGGGCCCGTGTGTAGCCCTCCGCTGTGGCGGTGGCGGGTAGCGCGCCGGCCGGCAGCACGATCATTCCCCAACGGCCCGACTTCTCCCACCCGGCGGCAAAGTCCCGGGCGGACTCGTGACGCCTTCGTTCGGTGCCCGAACGAAGGATGTAGACATCCCGGCCGGGGTCGTAGCCGATGACCACGGCGAAGTGCCAGCGGCGGATCCCGGCGATCCCCAGGTCCTGGAGCACCAGCACCGGGTAGCCGGCCGCAACCTCGGCCCGCAGGTCGTCGACATCGGGGTCGATGACGAATGGCAGGCGGTCGTGGCGGCGCGTTGCCGCCAGCAGCTCGACCTGCAGGGAACCGCGGCGCCCGGGAATGTAGACCTCCCTGGCCAGGGCCTCCGGAGTCGTCGCCGCCGCGGAGTAATTGAGGACGGTTGCGAGAGCTGCCGGGCCGCACTCGTGGATGGTCTGGGGGAAGAACGGGACTTTGCTCAGTTCCGTGAGCGGATCCTCGGGAGACGACGGCGGCTGGAGCGAGCAGGCGGTGAGCGCCATGGCGCGCACCGCCACGCCGGCCGCCGTAACCCTTCTTGAAGATGTCGATGACACCAGTCCACTCGAGAATGATCAGGACTATGAACACGATGCCGATAACCGCGATGAACCCGTCACCACCAGCCGGCAGGCTATCCATGCGCTGGGAGACGTCGGCAAGCTCGCTGTCGGTGAGTGACGCCACGCGGACCATGGCATCGGCCGGGTCAACCCCGTACTTCTCCAGCTGGGCCCGGACGTCCGCCCGGGACATGGCCGCCTGGACCGACGCGATCTGGCCAGCGCGATCCGTGGCAGTCAGGTACTCGGTGGTACCGATGACGCCCGCGGATGCCGTGGTCGTCTGCAGGCCCATCGACAGGAAGCAGCTGGCGGTAATGGCAACCAGGGTTCGGCGCAGTCTCATGATCTTGTCTCCCATTGCGTGAATCACGCGTTCGGTGGAATGTACCGTCGCCCGGCCTGCCGGCTCTGTACGGTGTCGAACAAAGGCCGGCATCAGGGCAGCAGCAGGGCGTAGCCCCGCCTGTCCGCGGCGTAGCAGCCGCAGGCGGCGGCTTCCAGGCCGCGGCGATTCAGGACGGTGATCAGCCCGCGCTGGTAGCGGATCAGCCCGCGGCGGTGCAGGTCGCCCGCGGCGGCGGTAATGCCGACGCGGCGCACGCCCAGCATGTAGGCCAGGAATTCCTGGGTGAGATGGAAGGTGCTGGAATGGGCCCGGTCCTGGCTCATCAGCAGCCAGCGCGCGAGCCGGGGGCCGACCTTGTGAAACCGCGTGCAGGCGGCGGACGTGGCGAGCTGTCCCATCAGCACCTGGATGTAGCGCCTGAGGATGCTGTCCAGCGCCTTGCCCCGGGCCAGTTCACGGCGGAATCGCGCTGCCTCGATTCGCCAGGCGGTACCCGGACCCTGCACGAGGGCGTGCAGGGGTGTCGTGTTCACGCCGAGCACCAGCTGGGCCCCCAGCATGCCCTCGCGCCCTACCATGCCGACCTCGAGCCCGGGTTCCCCGGCGATGCGGGTCACGAGCGAGATGTAACAGTCGTCCGGGAAGTACACGTGGCGCGTGACCTCGCCGGCCTCGCACAGCACGTCGCCAAGGTTCAGCTGGACCGAAGTAGCACCCGCGAGCAGGCGCCGGTGGTCCGGCCCGGGAAGCCGGGCAAAAAGGTGATTCTGTGCGATGGCACGCTCTCCCTGGGGCTGACGAGCGTCGAATGGCGCCCGGCGGAGGCACGTGTCGCAGTCTGGGTTGGCGCTGCCCTTGCCACTGTCTGCCACCGTACAGACGGATTGGTGGCTGATGGGTGAGGCTGCGGAGGACTTCGGACCCGGAGTCGATTCAACAGGTAAGAGTCATGAACAAACAGCTCGTTATAGGCAGCGTCGCCGGCGCGCTCGCCGTCACGGCGATCGCCGCGGTGGGCGGCTACCGGCTGCTGGACAAGGCCAATTACGCCGAAGTCCTCGCCGTGGAGCCCTCCATGAAGACCGTCAGCGTGCCGCGCAAGGAGTGCCGGGACCAGATGGTCACGGTAACCCGTCCGACGAAGGATCCGAACCAGATTGCCGGCACGGTCGCGGGCGCGGTGATCGGCGGCGTGCTGGGCAACCAGGTGGGCGGCGGTGACGGCAAGAAGCTGGCCACGGTCGGCGGCGCGGTCGGCGGCGGCTACGCCGGGAACAAGATCCAGGAAGGCATGCAGGAACGGAACACCTACCAGGAGTCCCAGCGGACCTGCGAGACAGTGCGTGACTCCAGCCGGCAGCAGGACGGGTACGACGTGACCTACCGGCTCAATGGCCAGGACCAGGTCGTCCACATGGACCATGACCCGGGCAAGCGCATCGCCCTGGAGAACGGCCAGCTGGTGCTGGACCGTTAGCCCGGCGCGTCAGCGCGCCTGCGCCGGTGCTCCGGTGCCGGCAGGTGCCACCGACAGGCTGTCGGTGCCCCGGTTGTCCGCGATCGCGCCGATCTGCCAGGTATCGCCCGCCCGCACGAGGAGATAGACCTCGGTAAAGGCGTCCTTGCGGCTCTTGCCGCTGCGCTCGACCGTCTCGCTGGCGACCTTCGTCCAGACCGTCGCCAGGTCGCCGTCGACGCGGGTGTCGAGAATTTCCGGCACACGCGTGTAGGTCGTGGTCACCGAGAACAGCACGGGCCCGATCGTGGACCAGTGCGTCCTGAGATCGCTCGTGATGCCGCCCGGACCGGCCGTTACGCCGGCATGGGCAGCCCGCAGGGTGTACTGGACGGACCCCTTCGCCAGCAGCGCGGTGGCGTCCTCGAGCTTGCGGCTGCTGACCGCCCGGTTGAAGGCCTTCACGACCTCCGCGGGTCCTGCGCCCGCGGGTTTGGCACCGGCGGCTCGCGATGCTCCCGGAAGCAGCGCAAGGGCGATGATGATGGCGAACAGAGCCTGCTTCACGACACACCTCCCGATGCCGCGAAACACCACGGCCGGGTTGCACCTTACGCCGTGCCGGGCCGCGCTCCAGTAGGTACAAGTCCGTAACTGCCGGGCGGGCACAGGCACCCGAACCTGGCCCACAATAGGGGCTCACAGTCACAAGGACGTCCCGTGAACCAGTTGACCCGCACCGAGCATTACAACAGCGTCAGCAAGGCCCTCCACTGGCTGATCGCCCTCCTGGCCTTCTCGCAACTGGCCATGGGCAAGTTCTTCGAGGTGGAGGCGGACGAATCGGCCAGCCTGTTCGGCTGGCACACCGCGCTCGGGCTGCTGGTGCTGGCGCTGATGGTCGTGCGCCTCGGGTGGCGTCTCACCCACGCCGTGCCCGCGTTGCCGCGGAACACGCCGGGCTGGCAGGAGTTTGCGGCAAAGGCCACGCACTTCGCCTTCTACGCGCTGCTGATCGCCCTGCCCCTCTCCGGCTGGCTGTTGACGTCCGCGGAGGGCGACGCCGTGTCCTTCCTGGGCTGGTTCAGCGTTCCCGCGCTGCCGGTGCCGGGTGGCGAAGCCAGTGAGGACTTCATCGAAGAGACCCACGAGGTGCTCGGCAATGTGCTGCTGGTGCTCGCCGGCATCCACGTGCTCGCGGGCCTGAAGCACCACTACCTCGACCGGGACGACGTCCTCATCAGGATGATGCCGGGCGCCCGGCGCTAGGCGCGCCCTGGCTGGCCAGCTCGGCGAGGGTCGTGCCGGCCGTCAGCCCGGCGATCGCGGCGTCGAGCCGGGCAGCAACCTCATCGACGGGACCCGACCACGCCGGGTCCACGAGCGACCCGGTCTCGCCGCCATCCCTCACGGCGGCCAGGATCGCCGCCAGCGTGATACGTGACATGTCGCGCCCTGGCACCAGCGCCTCGTCCTGGGTGACACCGATCAGGCCCGCCTTCTCGAGTACCGCAATCACCGGCTCCAGCGTGCGGCCCGGAATCCGCGTCGTGGCGGAGATCGTCTCCACGGTGCAGCGCGAACTGCCGCCGCCGAAGGCCAGCCCGACGAGGTACATGACATTCAGCGCGATCCGCTCGCGAAGCCCGTTGGAGATGGCGGGCTCCTGCCTGCCCACCCGCAGGTACTCCGGGTTCTGGACATAGAACGCGATCTGCGCGCCCAGCAGGAGAATCAGCCAGCTCACGTACAACCAGATCAGCGCCGAGATGGCAACGGCGAACGTGCTGTAGATGGCGCTCCGGGCACTCGACATGGCGACGATCGAGGCGAATACGGCGCCCACGAACGACCACGCGGTCCCTGCAACGACGCCCCCCGTCGCGGCGGGAGCCAGGCGCACGGTGGTGTTGGGCAAAAAACGGTACAGGAACGTGAAGGCGGCAATGACCAGGACGTAGGGAATGATTTCCCCCGCCCAGAGCAGCGCTGTTCCGAAGGGCTCCATTCCGGCGATCCGCTGCACGAGCGTGTCGCTGCTGATGGACGCGATCAGTCCCAGGGCGGTGGTCACGACCACCGGGCCGACCAGGAGAACCGTGATGTACTCGGTCAGGCGCCGGGCGAGGCTCCGGGGCCGCGTGACCTGCCAGACGTGATTGAAGCTGCTCTCGACTTCCTGGACCATCGCCACGGCCGTGTAGATGAGGAACGCCAGCGACAGCGACCCGAGCACGCCGCCCTCGACGCTGTCGACGGCCCGGATCACCGCATCCGTGATCTCGACACCCTTGGCACCCAGCGGATCCATGAGCCGGTAGAGCTGGGGCTTGAGGCTGTTGTGGACGCCGAAGACCTTGATCAGGGAAAAGCTGAACGCGAGGAGCGGCACGGTGGAGAGCAGCGTGATGTACACGAGGCTCATTGCCCGGAGGGTCAGCTGGCCGGTGAAGACGTCGCGAAGCAGCGCGTAGGCATACCGGGCGACGGTGACTGGGAACCGGACGACGCCGGGCTGGCCCGACAATTCAGGCCGCCACAGCGCGTCTCGGATGGCCGCCGCCAGGGGTCTCATGCCCCAGTATATATTTGGTCGGGGCCTTCCCCGCGCAGCTAGCCGGCCGAGGCAGGCCGCAGCGGCACCGTCTGGTGCACCCAGTTGCTCGGATCCGCCCGCCGCGCCGGTGACGGGATCACGAGCACGTGCTCCCGGCTCAGCTGGTCGAAGCGCTCCTGGTCGATCTCGTAGCCCTGCTTTGCCCACTTGAACACGCGCTTCCGGAAGGCCAGCTCCATGCCGTCCGTTTCCGTGAGGAACTCCTCCGACAGCGAGGGCGGGGTGCGCTGGGGCTTCACGGACTCCACGACCCACAGGTCCTCCTTCACGGCCTGGAGGATGCCCGCCATGCGCTCCGCGTCGTACTCGGGCTCCCGCAGGTAGTTCCGGGCCTGCCAGCCGATGGCGCGGCTGCGCCCCACGTCGATCGGGGTCCTGGCCGTGTAGTTGATCTGGCTCATGCCCTCGCGGAAGGTCGGCTGGATCCGGTGGCACAGCCCCACCAGGCTGAACTCCAGCGCCACCTGGGTCGAGCTGCGCTCGGCGCCCAGCAGCTTCGCAATCTCGCCGCTCTTCTGGTCGAGCTTCGGCGCCGGCTTCACGCGGCTGACCCGCGCGTTCCACTCGCCCTCCTCGATCGGCTGGGTTGTAAGCTTCGGATTGCGCTTGCTGCCGAAGGCCCGGTGGACGAAGTTGGTGTGGGCCGTGTCGAGGGAGTTCTCCTCGAAGCGCACCCAGTTGGCCTGGGCCTCGAACTGGTAGGGAATGCGGTGCCAGTTCTCCGGGTCATCGTACTCGGGGAAGAGGTCGGGCACCTTCGGCCGCTCGTTCTCCGGGAGGTCGCCGAGGAATGCCCAGACCCAGCCGTACTTCTCCATGGTCGGGTAGCTGTCGACGCGGACGCGCTTCGGGATGCGGGCGTCGGGCCCCAGCGCCGGGATATTGGTGCAGGCGCCGTCGGCGCCGAATTCCCAGCCGTGATACGGGCAGGCGACACGGCCGCCGCAGACTTCGCCCCGGGCCAGCGAGGCGCCCCGGTGGCAGCACACGTCACTCAGGCAGACGGCGTTGCCGGCCGCGTCCCGCAGCAGGACGAAATCGCAGCCCAGCATGCGCACACCGAAGGGCTTGTCCCGGGTCACTTCGGCGGCATTCGCCGCCACGTACCAGTTGTTGATCAGCATCAACCTACTCCTTGCCGGCCGCGCGAACCCGGCTGGCCGCCTTCTCCGGCGCCGCGACCACCGGGATCGCGGGCAGCACCCAGCTCTTCGCCTGCCGGCGGCCGGGACTCGGAATGGCGTAGGCCACCCGGTCCTCGTCGGCACGGACTTTCGCGGTGTCGATGCGCCAGCCGCGCTCTTCCCAGTCACGGCAGTACTCGCGGTAGCGGCCGATGGCCTTGTCGGCCGGCACGAGGAACTCGTGGGCGTTGTGGCCCGGCGTGAGCTTGGGGTGCACCGGCTCCAGCACGTAGCGGTCCTGCTCGGCAATGAAGACGCCCCGCTGCTGGATCGTGTTGTCGTACTTCGGATCGACCAGGTAGTTGCGGCCGAAGAGTACGTAGATCCGGTCCAGCTTCTCGGTGACCGGGGTGTGAAACGCGTAACCGTGCATCCAGGCCTTGTCGGAGATGTGAATGTAAGTCCAGGTCGTGTTCGGCCCGTGATTGCCGGCGCCGCCGGTGGCGTAGTCGTCGCCGCTGCGGCCAGACGCCTCGTGCATGTCCCGGTTCGGCAGTGGCGGCGCATACATCCTGTTGAGGAAACCGGTGCCCCACGGCTTGTCGATCAGCGTCACCTCGTCGACCTTGTAGTCCTCCCGGACGCCAAGGAAGCCGTGGGTCGGGTGGGTGAACTCGTTGTGCGCCGGGTCCATGGTGTTCTCGACGGAGCGCTTGTAGTCGATCTGCCAGTCCATCTTCAGCACGATGAACCGCCAGCTCGCCTCGTCGAACTCGGGGATCGGCAGGATCTCCGGACGCTCGGCCTCTGGCAGGTCGCCCAGGAAAACGTGGACCAGGCCGTACTTCTCGACGACGGGATAGGCATCCACCCGGGTCCGGTCGGGAATCTTCGCGTCCGGCCCCAGTGACGGGATCCGCACGCAGGCGCCGTCACCGTTGAACGTCCACCCGTGGTACGGGCATTCGATGCAGTCGCGCCGGATGCGGCCGTCGGCGAGGGAGCCGGAACGGTGCGTGCAGGTGTCGCTGACACAGCGCACCACGCCCTTCGAATCCCGCCACAGCGCAAGGCGCTGCCCGAGCATCTGCACCTTCAGCGGCTTCTCGGCCCCGAAGATCACTTCGCCGCTCTCGGCGGCCACGTACCAGAAATTGATGAACACTGTGCTGCCCTCCTCTTTGCGCCCGAGGTTATCTCCGGGCGGGAGAGACGCGATTCGGAAAACTACCTAGGCGCTGCGGCGGCCGGCGGGCTCCGCGGCCGCAACGCCAGGTGCAGCACCGCCGTGGCGGCGAATGAGTCCAGGAAAGCCGGAATGAGACCGATTCGCGGCAACAGCAGCGCCAGTGCGAGCGCGAACGCGGCGACCGACCACATGCCGCGGCACATGCCGGCGAGGAAGCGCACCGCCGAGTCACGGCCATGCAGCGCGTGGCTGAAGCTCGCCACGATCGAGGCGACGAGCGGAAAGATGGCGGCGTAGCCGGCGAGCCGCGGACCGAAGGCGGCGGCCAGCGCGCTGGTTACGAAGATCAGCAGCACGCCGACCAGCATCCGCGCCGGCAGTTCGAGCCGATTCGGCTTCTGCGGCAACGGCAGCCCCGGTGGCGTCCGGACCAGGGCCATGGCCAGGGCCAGTCCGGTGCCGCCGATGGCCGCCGACACACCGAGCCCTGCTGGCGCGCGGGTCAGCAGCGCCACAGCAATCCCCCAGCCCAGGTAACCCATGAGCACGGACTGCCACCAGCGGAACCGGGCACTGAGGTACGCGTAGAGCACCACGAAGAGCATGGTGGGCGCGATGCCCGCCACCGCGGCCCCCGCGGCCCGCGCCCCGAAGGCGGCTCCTTGCTCCAGGGTCACCACGAGCAGCACCGGGCCCGCGACGATGGGGAAGCTGCCGAGCCAGCCGGCGACGTTCGAGCCCCACCGGCGCGCGACCAGCGTGACCGTGGCCAGCAGGGACGGGACGAGCAGCAGCTTGACGATCAGGATCAGCAACGGGGCACGTCCCTCCAGCGGGCGCCCATCCTAACCCCCGGGCGGCTGGGCCGGCTGCGGAGCTATTATTCCCCGAACCGGAAAAGGAGCCCGCCCATGGCCAACTATGTCGACGGATTCATCATTCCCGTGCCGAAGCGGAAGACCGAGGCCTACCGGCGCATTGCACGGAAGGCCGGAAAAGTCTGGCTCGAGCACGGTGCGCTGGAATACCGGGAATGCATGGCGGATGACGTGAAGCCCGGCAAGTACACGTCGTTCCCCCAGAGCGTCAAGCTGAAGAAGGGCGAGGTCGTCTGGTTCTCCTGGATCGTCTACAGGTCCCGGAAGCACCGCGACCAGGTCAACGCGAAGGTGATGAAGGACCCGCGGCTGGCTTCGATGATGACTCCGAAAGCCATGCCCTTTGACGTCAAGCGGATGATTTTCGGTGGCTTCAGCGTGATGGTCGATTTCGCGGCACGCTGAGACTCCGCAGGCGAATGACGGCCATCGCGGCGACCGCGCCCAGCGTCGCCAGGGCCGTGTCCTTCTGGGCGTCCCAGACATCGCCCTGGGTGCCCAGGTAGGCCTGCCCGAGCTCGCCGCCGAACGCGGCCGCCGCTCCCCACTCGATCAGCTCGTAGATGGCCGAGTGGGACATGATGAACAGCACCGGCAGCAGGCTGCGCCAGAGGCCCCGCGGCGGGGCCACCCGGTCGAACAGCTCCACGCTGGCCGGGAGCAGGAGCAGGCCGTAGGAGAAGTGCACCAGCCGGTCGTAGTGATTACGCTCCCAGCCGAGGGCTCCATTCAGGGACTCGCCGGTCAGCGCCCGGAACCACGCATCGTAGGGCACCTCCGAGTAGGTGTAGTGCGCGCCGATGGTGTGCAGCACGAGAAAGACGAACAGGCACCCGTAGCTCGCATCGGACAGGGGCCGGCTTCTTGCGCCGCGAATGAACAGCGGCAGGGCGATGAAGACGATGATGTTCTCCAGCAGCCAGTCCGCGCGGTAGCGCGGCGCGATGGCCAGCCCGGCCCAGATGCAGAGATAGGCGGCCAGCAGCCACCGGGGAGTGGTGGAGGACGGGGTCTGGGACGGCCCGGGGTGCATCGGGAACAGTACCTATCCAACCGGTCGGTAATATCGTGCCATTATGACTCGATCAGGGCTTTCGCCCTTAATCAAAGGACTGTCCCATGCCGGATCTGAGCGCGGTTCGCGACCGACTCCTGAAACGCCAGGCGGAACTTCGGAACCGCACGGAACGGGCCAACGCCGACCTGCGCCACGAGCGGGATCCGCTGGCGGCGGACTTCGCCGAACAGGCGGTCCAGCGGAGCAACGACGAGGTGCTGGCGGCCATCAGTGATTCGTCCCAGGGCGAGCTGAACCAGATCAGCGTGGCCTTGCGGCGCATCGAGGCAGGTCACTACAGTACCTGCGCGGCGTGCGGCACCGAGATCGCAGCCGAACGGCTGAAGGCCGTGCCCTACACGGATCGCTGCGCTACCTGCGCAGCGTAGCGCATACCACGACGATTCCAACCAGACGAGGAGCAACACATGCACAGCACGATTTCCAGCTTGCGCCGGGCCTGCCTGGCCAGCCTGCTCGTGGCCTTCGCCGCCGCGCTGCCACTGCAGGGCGCCGCGGCAGCCACCGCACCCGAGATCGACGCCAAGGTCAATGCGGCGATTGACCGGCTGCACAAGGAAGTGAAGGGTTCCGACGCCGTGACCAGCAAGTCGGCCGGCTACCTGGTCTTCCCGGGCGTGATCAAGGCCGGGTTCGTCATTGCCGGTGAAGGCGGCGAAGGCGCCCTCCGGATCGGCGGCAAGACGGCGGGCTACTACAACATCGGCACGGCTTCCGTGGGCTTCCAGGGCGGCGCCCAGAAGCGGGACATCATCATCGTCTTCATGGACGAGGCGAGCCTGAAGAAGTTCCAGGCGAGCGACGGCTGGAAGGCCGGTGCGGACGCGTCGGTGGCCGTCCTCGATGTGGGCGCGGGCGCCAATATCGACGTCAGCAAGATCAAGGAGCCTGTCGTGGGCTTCGTGGTGGGTCAGTCCGGCCTGATGGCCGGTGTGTCGATCGACGGCTCGAAGATCACCCAGGCCAAAAAGTAGGGGTGCGGGCGCCCGTGCCTACCCGGGGTTGACCACGAATCCTGGGCATCACGAGACGCCCGCCAGCATCCCGCCGTCGATGCGCAGCGTCTCGCCGGTGATGAACGACGCCTGGTCCGAACACAGCCAGACGACCGCATTGGCCACCTCGTCGACCGTGCCAATCCGGCCGATCGGGTGCGCGGCCGCGATGCCCTTCGCAATCTCCGGGTCCTGGTAGAAGAGGCGCTTCGCCATGTCGGTGGTGATCACGGCGGGGCACACCGCATTCACGCGTATTCCCGCCTTCGCATAGTCCAGGGCCGCCGTCTTCGTCAGGCCAACCACGCCGTGTTTGCTGGCGTGATAGGCGGCGCCCACCGCGCCGCCCATGAGTCCGGCGACCGAGGACATGTTCACGATGGCGCCGCCGCCGCGGGCGAGCATGGCCGGAATCTCGTACTTCATCGAGAGAAAGACCCCGGTCAGGTTCACGTCGATGACCTGCCGGAAGGTTTCCTCGTCGTAGTCGGCCGTCTTCACGTAGGCCGTGCCCTCGATGCCGGCATTGTTGAATGCGTAGTCGAGCCCGCCGCAGGCGTCGACACAGGCCGCGACCAGACCGCGAAGCTCGCCGGAGTGGCGCACGTCGGCCGGCACGAACATGCCGCTGGAGCCGGCCGCCTCCACCAGCCGCACGGTCTCCTCGCCCTCCTCCCGGCGGCGTGCCGCGACAACCACGCGGGCGCCGGCCCTGGCGAAGGCAACTGCCGTGGCGCGCCCGATGCCGGAACTGCCCCCCGTCACCAGCGCGACCTTCGTGGGGGATTCAGCCATGGGAGACTCCTGGGAATACCGGTGCCTGGCGGTGATCATAGCCCCGCGGACTCCGGCGGGTGGGCATAAAAAAAGGCCCCGCACTGCTGCAGGGCCTTCGGCTACTGACCGGAATTCCGTGAGACGTCAGCTCGGCATCAGCACGGTATCAATGCTGTGGATGACGCCGTTGCTCGTCTCGATGTCGGCCTTTACGACCTTGGCGTTATTGATCGTGACGTGGTTGCCCGGCAGGGCGATCGCAAGCATGCCGCCCTGTACCGACGTGACGTCGCCTGCCTTGATGTCCTTCGCCATGACCTTGCCGGCCACGACGTGGTACGTAAGGATCGAGGTGAGCTTCGCCCGGTCCTTGAGCAGGCCATCGACGAGACCTGCGGGGAGCTTCCGGAATGCTTCGTCAGTCGGGGCAAACACCGTGAACGGGCCTTCGCCCTTGAGCGTTGCCACCAGGTCGGCTGCCTTGACGGCATTGACCAGGATGCTGAGGTTACCGGCGGCGACAGCCGTGTCGACGATGTCGTGAGCCGGTGCGTCATTGTTGGAGACGACGGCGGTCTTGGCCTGTGCGGCGCTTTGCATGGTTGCGTCCTTGCGATGGGTGGCGCCTGGAAATACAGGCACTCACGGAAACGGGACTGGAGGGTAAGCGTGGCCCGAGGGGAGATGGGCCGGAGGTGAGAAGACAGCATGGGCCTCGCCCAGGCAGATAGATACAGACGGCGGAAGATATAAGCGTTGACTTGCCGGCCAATGACGCGATGCGTCCGCACCCGCCTACGGGAGCGCGTCGAGCACGAGGACCCAGTCGTTCCTGCCACGGGCGTTCACGCCGGTGGGCCGGAAGACGCGGCTGCCCGTCGCCGCGAAGGGCGAGCCGGACACGGTGGCGAAGGCGCCGCTGGTGGGGTCGTACCAGCGGGCCTGAACGAGGGATCCCGCCAGCGCGCCGATGGTGACCGTGAGGTCCCGGATATCCCGCGTGTAGATGAGCGCGAAACTGCCGTCCGCCGCGCGGGCGGCGGGCGCGCGGGCCGCCCCTGTTCCCATGCCAGCCGTGAGGAAGGCATTCGCGAAATCCGGCTCCAGGGTCCACCAGGGGTAACTCTCGAGCAACGTCCGCAGGTGGACCAGCGTGCTCGCGCCCTCCGTGTTCAACTGCGACGTCCAGACGCCGGGCACGAAGGGCCAGATCGACTTCTGGCCCGTCACCTGGCCCGTTGCGCCGGACAGCACGGCCTGCCAGGCCTGCTGCCGGGTCTCCGTCGGACTCGCTGTCTCGTCCTCGTAGGCGGCCTCGATCAGGAAGTACGGCAGGGTCGATGCGGCGTATTCGCCCTGGGCTTCGGCGATCACAGTGTCCTTGGCCGCGTAGATGGTGTTCACGTCCAGCCAGGCCTCGCCAGGCCCCAGCCAGCCGAGGGCCGATGTGCCGCGGGAGCCGTGGAAGGTGTGCAGCGATATGGTCTCCACGTCGAGGATGCCGTTCACGACGGCACGCAGCCGCCCCCGGTCCGGCGGGTTGTAGTCACCGCCGTGGACCCAGAGGATGTTGTCGTACGCGCGAAAGCGGTTGGCGACGTACCGGCCATAGTCACGGAGGACCGTGGTGCCGGCCCGCCCCATGGCGGGGTACCAGCCGGTTTCCCGGCCTGCGTAGCCCATGTAGGACGGCGTCAGCAGCACCAGCATGCCCCGCTGCCGGGCCTGGGCAATCACGTACTCGGCGTGGCTGAAATAAGCCTCGACCGTCGGGGAGAATTCTCCGCCGGCAGTGAACGGAAAGTCGCCGTAGATGTTGGCCGGCTGGTTGACGGACTTGTTCCGCTCGATCAGTTCGATGATCAGGGTGTTGAAGCCCTTCGCCAGGCGATCGTCCAGGTAGGTAACGACCTCCTCGCGGGTGAGATTGGTGATGAGCAGCCAGGACGAGTCGCCCTGCATGAGGAAAGGCTGGCCCGCGGCATCCACCAGGTAGCGCTTGCCCGGCTCCACGCGCAGTGGGAAACGGGAGGGAGCGCTGCTTGCCACGTTCACGGTCACGGACATGGTTGCCGGACCGCCAGCACCGTCGCAGGTCAGGTTGTAGGTGGTGCTCGCGGTCAATGGGCCCGTCGAGACCGAGCCACTGGCCGCCCGGCCGCCGGACCAGCCACCCGAAGCCGTGCAGCCGGTGGCGTTGGCGCTGCTCCAGGTAAGCGTCGAGGACTCGCCGCTCGCAACGGACTCCGGACTGGCCAGGAGCATCACGGGACTCACGTGGCAGCCCCCGCAGCTCGGCGCGAGCGCCCACGCCGTGCCGCTGCACAGGCCCAGCGTGACAAGAACCGGGCCAACGACCGTCCAGAAGCTTTGAGTGCCTGGTTTCATGGCGCTGTGCAGGTAGCCATCGTACCGCGCCGGTTGTCGCTAGGGGATCGCGTCCAGCACCAGGACCCAGTCGTTCTTGCCCCGGGCGTTGGTGCCCGTGGGCCGGAAGACCCGGCTGCCCGTCGCCGCGAACGGCGAGCCGGACACGGTGGCGAAGCTGCCTCTGGTGGGGTCGTACCAGCGCGCCTGCACCCGGGGACCGGCGAGCGAGCCGATGTTGACGGTCAGGTCCCGGATGTCCCTCGTGTAGAGGATCGCGAAGCTGCCGTCCGCCGCCCGGGCAGCAGGCGCCCGGGCGGCTGAACTACCCACGCCACCGGTCAGGAAGGCATTCGCAAAGTCCGGCACCAGGGTCCACCAGGAGTAGCTCTCGAGCAGGGTCCGCAAATGGATCAGCGTGCTCGCGCCCTCCGTGTTCAATTGAGACGTCCACACGCCGGGGATGAAGGGCCAGATGGATTCCTGCCCCGTCACCTGCCCCGTTGCGCCGGACAGCACCGCCTGCCAGGCCTGCTGCCGGGTCTCCGTCGGGCTGGCTGTCTCGTCCTCGTAGCCGGCCTCGATCAGGAAGTAGGGCATCGTCGACCGGTTGTACTCGCCCTGGGCTTCGGCGATCACGGTGTCCTTGGTGGTGTAGATGTTGTTGACGTCCAGCCAGGGGTCCGATGATCCGAGCCATTGCAGGGCTGCCGTGCCCCGGCCGCCATGGAAGGTGTGGAGCGCGGTGGGCTCGACATCAAGGATGCCGTTCAGCACGGCGCGCAGCCGCTCGCGATCCGGCGGGTTGTAATCGCCGCCCTGGACCCAGAGGATGTTGTTGTAGGCCCGGAAGCGGTTACCGACGTACTGGCCATACGCGCGGAGCGTGGCGGTGCCCGCCCGGCCCATGGCCGGGTACCAGCCGGTCTCGCGGCCGGCATAGCCCATGTAGGACGGCGTCAGCAGGACGAGCATGCCCCGCTGCCGGGCCTGGGCGATCACGTATTCCGCATGGCTGAAGTAGGCCTCGACCGTCGGGGAGAACTCGTCGCCGGCCGTGAACGGGAAGTCGCCGTAGATGTTGGCGGGAGTATTCACCGAGTGCTGGCGCTCGATCAGTTCGACGAGCAGCGTGTTGAACCCCTTGGCCTGGCGATCGTCCAGGTAGCGCACGACCTCCTCCCGGGTGAGGTTGCTGATGAGGAGCCAGGGTGAATCGCCCTGGATCAGGAAGGGTCGTCCCTGGGCATCCACCAGGTAGCGCTTGCCCGGCTCCACGCGCAGCGGGAAGCGCGACGCGACGCTGCCTGACACGGTCACGGTGACCGACCTGCTCGCCGAGCCGCCCGTGCCCGCGCACGTCAGGCTGTAGGTGGTGGTGGCGCTCAATGCGCCCGTCGTGACCGAGCCGCCCGTTGCCCTGCCGCCGGTCCAGCCGCCGGAGGCCGTGCAGCCGGTAGCGTTGGTGCTGCTCCAGGTCAGCGTCGACGAGGCGCCGCTGGCGATCGACGCCGGACTCGCCGCGAACGCCACGGTGGGCACCGGTGGCACCGCCGACACGGTCACGGTCGCTGACTTGCTGGCCGAGCCGCCGGTGCCGGAGCACGAGAGGCTGTAGGTGGTGGTGGCGCCCAGCGCACCCGTCGTTACCGAGCCGCTGACTGCCCTGGCGCCGGTCCAGCCGCCGGAGGCCGTGCAGGCCGTGGCGTTGGTGCTGCTCCAGGTAAGCGTCGACGAGGCGCCGCTGGCGATCGAGGCCGGACTGGCCGACAAGGTCACGGTGGGGACGCCAGGCGCGCCCGCCACGGCCACGGTTGCGGACTTGCTCCCGGAGCCGCCGGCGCCCGTGCACGTCAGGCTGTAGGTGGTGGTGGCGCCGAGTGCGCCCGTCGAGGCCGAGCCGCTGGTGGCCTTTGCGCCGCTCCAGCCGCCCGCGGCCGAGCAGGTCGTGGCATTGGTGCTGCTCCACGTAAGCATCGACGACGCGCCGGTCGCGACCGACGTCGGGCTGCCCGTGAGCGCCACTGCAGGCGGCGTCGCACCGCCCGTCGCCGCCCGCAGGGCGACGACATGCATGATGTACCAGCTGGCGGGGGACTGGGGTGCCGTGGCGACGTAGTTGCCGGCCGTGGTTACCACCGCGTCCTCCACGATCGCACCGCGCGGCGTGATGATGCGCCTGGTGTACCCGGCGCCCGCTGCAGTCGACTTGCCGCCGGTCAGGTTGGTGGCGAAGAGCAGGTCGTTCGGGTTGGTCGTGGCAAAGCTGCCGCTCGTCGTCAGCGTGCCATTGCCCGTTCCGCCAGCGACGGCGTCGACCGAATTCGCGGCGGCGATGCCGCTGTACTCGACGATGCGCACGTCGGCGCCGGCGACGGGTGCGCTGAAAGCCAGCTTGACGACATTGCCGCCAGCCGGGGCGGCAACGATTTTCTCGGCGATGTACACGACCTGGGTCGCGACGCCCGGGATCACCGTCGGGCCGGCGACGATCCGGTACGAGTTGCCGCGCGTGTCGGTGACACTGGTCACGCTGCTGGTGGAATTTCTCCAGCCGATGGCCACGAGATTGACGTGCCCCGCCGCCTGCGCGGCGCTGAAGCCCACGTTGGTGCTGGTTACGGCACTACCCGGCACCACGTAGCGATGCTGGACGAACGCCGGTGCGGCCGTTGCGGCACCGCCGCTAAACAGCAGCAGCGCGAGCAGCAGGGCTCCGGGAGTGATCAGCGATCGGGTGACTTTATGCATGGGCTCACCTTCGCATTCGTCACCCGCCATCGTCGGTTCGTTACCGATCATTGGCCCGATGGGCTTTGTCAGCGAAGCGGCACAGCAATTGCGGAATCTGCTCGCTCAGTTCCCGCGCCAGGAAGCCGACCGGGCCGATCCGGCTGACCAGGGCCTCGCCGGCCTCGGCGTGCAAAGCCAGCCCCCACACTCCCGCCTGCTCCGGGGTGCAGCCGCGCGCCATCAGTCCCGCGACGATCCCGCTGAGGACGTCCCCTGCACCCGACGTTGCCTGGACCGCGCCTCCACCGGCGTGCGACCAGACGTGTCCCTCTGGCGTGCCGACGTGGGACATAACGCCCTTGAGCAGCACGGTGACGCGCCACTGGCGTGCCGCCCTGGTCACCGCACGGACGGCGTTGGCCGCCACGTCGTCCGGCGACGACCCGATCAGGCTGGCGAGCTCGCCGGGCCGGGGCGTGATCAGCACGCGCCCTTCGGCGAAGCGGTCCCACGGCACGGTCTCGTTCTCAAGTGCCGTGATGGCGCAACCGTCGAGCTGGAGAAGGGCCTTCGGAAACCGGGCCCGCAGGCCCTGGACCAGGCGCGCCGTCGCATCGTCGTCCTGCATGCCCGGACCCACGAGGATCGCCTCGAAGTCTCCCGCGCAGGGGGCCGTGCCCAGCCGCGCCAGGCCCCCGCGCGGCGTTTCGCGCAGGCCGATGACGCGACTCTCCGGAACCGCCAGCGCCACCATCGATGCCACACTGCGGGCCGTGGCGATGCAGAGCTCGCCCGCGCCAGCGCGCAGGGCGGCGAGGGCGGCGAGCACGGCGGCGCCAGACATCTGGGCCGAGCCCGCAACGATCAGCGTGCGGCCCCGGTACCCGCCGTCGCTGCCAGCCGCCGGCACTGGCAGCGGCCAGTCGCGCAGCACGCAGGGAGTGATTTCCCCGGGATCCTGCCGGGGCTTGCCGAACCGGGCCTTCACCGGACCCCGTCGGGCAACGCGCCCGCCATCACCGGCCGATTCATCAATAATTTCACTGGGTTCTCCCGTCAGCTGCGCAGCACCTTGCACGGGCGATGCCCGCGGACCTGAAGATCTGGAACCGGCGCGAAGACAGTCACCGGTCGGGACAGCTTGGCAGGCACGTACCTACCGGCTGATGAACGAGGGGCCAATGCCGCAACTGCGCAATTACTGGGGCCAGCAGACCTTGTCGTCGCTGGCTGTCCAGGGCGCAAGCAATGGCGTGGTGCCCGTCGGGTCGGCCATCAGCGACGTTACGGACACACGGCTGGCGCGGGGAATGGAACGGAGCCGGATATCGAGCTGGCTGCGCCGGAACACCATCCCGTAGCGGCTGACGCCGTCGGTCCAGCACAGGTAGTACTTGCCGTTATCAATCGGGTGGCGAACGATTTCGCTCTGCGGCAGGCGGACCAGCACCGCCTCGTTCAGCCAGTTGCCCGCGGCAGCCCCGGCGGCGGTCGCCAGCGCCAGTCCCGCCCCCAAACCCAGGCACAAACCAATCAGCGTATCGCGCGCCTTCATGAACCTCTCCATCCGTGGAATTTGCGAGGCGCAAGGAAACGCGAATCGGGCGCGGCGGACAACCGGCCTTCAGGAACGGTTCAGCTTCTGCCAACCGGCGGCTGGCTCAAGGGGACTCAGCCCAGGATTCTCCCGACCGTCCAGTACGCCCCGACGGTGGCGATCAGCAGCGACGCGGGAATCACGATCCGCGCCCGGTACCAGGGCCGGTCGCGGAACCAGAGTCCCACGGTCAGCAGCGCGAGACTGATCACCGCGAGCTGGCCGAGCTCGACGCCCACATTGAAGGCGATCAGCGCCGGCAGGAACTCGCCCCGGGGCAGCCCGATTTCCGTCAGCACGCCGGCGAAGCCCAGCCCGTGCAGCAGCCCGAAGCCAAACACCACCCAGACGCGCCAGGGCCTGAGCCTGCCGACGACGACGTTCTCCACCGCGACATAGACGATCGACAGCGCAATCAGCGGCTCGACCACCGACGCGGGAAGGGAGATCACACCGTAGAGCGACAGCGCCAGCGTGATCGAGTGGGCGACAGTGAAGGCGGTCACCTGGTAGAGCAGCGGCCGCCAGTGCACCGACAGCAGGAAGATACCGAGCACGAACAGGATGTGGTCGAGGCCCTTGGGCAGGATGTGGGTGAAGCCCAGCACCGTGTAGTCCCGGAACACCTCAGTGGTCGTGCGCACCGGCACCAGCGCCGGATCCAGCTGGAATGGGGCACTCACCTGACCGGCCATCAGCCAGTCCGCCCGCACGACGGCGCCATCCGGCATCGCGAACCGCAGGGCGCTCTCGCCGAATTCCGGCGCGTAGCGCCACGTAAAGGACTCGCTGCCCGGCGGAATGGCGCCGGCGAACCGGATCGTCGTCAGGCGCTCGACGCCCGTGTCACCGACTGGCGGGATGTCCACTGCCGCTACGCGCGGCGTGACGCGCCGGCCGTCGAAGCGCAGCTGGATGCCCTCGACCAGGCGCGGGGCGGACGCGTCGAACCGGGCACGCACCGCTTCCGGCGGCAGTTCGCGCAGCGCGTTGTAGACGTCGGCCTGGGGCGCCTGGCTGGTGTCCTCGTGCTCCGGGCCGATGCCGGCGAGCAGCGCCTCCAGGTTCAGCTGCAACGCTGCGGTGTAGCCACCCTCGCCGCTGAAGGTGACGGTGACGATCGCCGGCCGCAGGCGATGGGCATGGGCCGGCCCGGTCGTCAGCAAGCCCGCGAGCAACGAGGCGGCGAGGAGCACGGGAAAGAGCCGCAATGGATGCAGGTCGGGTCGCCGGGTCAAGGCCGCATCCCTTTCAGGTTCCTGTGCGAGACTAACCCAATGGTGTCTCACCTCTCCACCAGGCGACTTTCCGCCGCCATTGTCGCCGGCATCACGCTGTGCCAGGCCACGCCCGCCCTCGCCCACGACTTCTGGATCGAACCGTCGGCCTTCCGGCCAGCGCCCGGCCCAGGCCTGCCGGTGACCCTGCGGGTCGGCGAGGATTTCAACGGCACCAGCCAGCCTTTCGTGCCGGACTGGTTCGTGGATTTTTCGGTCAGCTCAGTGGCCGGCCGTGAACCAGTGAAGGGCTTCGTGGGCGACGATCCGGCCGCGACGCTGGCGATCAATGCGCCGGGACTGCGGCTGATCGGCTACCACAGCAACCGCGCCTTCGTGGACCTGGAGGCCGGACGCTTCGACAAGTACCTGGAGAAGGAAGGCCTCGAGGCCATCCGCCAGCTGCGCCGGGAGCGGCGCCAGGAGGCGGTGAACGGCCGCGAGTACTACTCGCGCTGCGCCAAATCGCTGGTCAATGCCGGGGAGAAGCCGGGCGCGGGATTCGACCGGGAACTCGGCTATCCGCTGGAACTGATCCCGCGGACGAACCCCTACGCACTGGTGCCGGGCAAGGCGCTCCCGGTCGCGCTTCACTACCAGGGCAAGCCCCTGGCCGGCGTGCTCGTCATCGCCTTCACCGCCGACCAGCCGGCCCGCCGGATCCAGGCCCGCACGAACCGTGAAGGCCTGGTCACCCTGCCCCTCGACCACGCCGGCCGCTGGCTGGTGAAGGCCGTGCACATGATCGAGGTGCCGGACAGCGATCCGGCGGCAGACTGGGAAAGCTTCTGGGCGTCGCTGACGTTCGAGATCGCGGACCGACGGCGGCCTTGAGGTTGGCGCGGCGCCCGCGCATTGGATGGATTTCCGACAGGCTTGCGGGCCTGGGTCCGGTGCAGTAGCTTAAGTAAAGCGATGGCCGGTTCTGGCTCCATCCAGCCCCCGCAGGGGAACTATAAGGAGTGGTCATGCACAAGTTCGCTGTCTCCGGATTCGCCGCCCTGGTCCTGCTGATTGCCGGTGGCACGCCCCAGTCCGCGCACGCCGTCACGCAGGCGGTGCAGTTCAACGTCCTCAATGCCTCCGCCACGTTGCCCACGCCATTCGCCGCGGGCGACAACCTGCGTCTCGACACGCTGGTGACTACGCAGGTGGGCTCGCTCCTGCAGACCATCACCTTCACCGTGGGCGCGGGCGTGAGCGACCTCACCGGCGAGGCTGCGTGGGAAGTCAGCACCGCCGCCGGCACCGGACCCCGCCTGGTAGGCGTGAACCTCGACATCTTCGACGCCAGCAACGCCCTGGTCACCAGCGACAGCTTCGCTGGAACACTCGGCGGCTTCGCGATTTCCACGTTTACCAGCGCGATTGGCCCGGGCACCTATCGCCTGGTGGCGACCGGCACGGGAGTCCGGGACTCCTCCCTCGACGTCACTCTCAGCTTTGCCGGCGCCGTGGTTCCGGCACCCGCCACGTGGGCGCTCCTGCTCACCGGCATCGGCGCCCTCGGGCTGCGTACGCGGGGGCTGCGGGCGCGCCAGCGCCGCGCGTAGCGGCTCACACGGCACAGGCCCGGCGCGCGCCCGCCTCCCGGGCGAGCGGAATCGTGCATTACACTCGCCCCATGCGCCTCCTTCCCGCCCTCGCCGTATCACTAGCCACAGTCGTCGCGGGTTGCTCGGCGCCTGACGACCCCCCGGCGCCGGCTGCCGCTTCCGCGGCCCGCCCCTACCTGCTGGAGCGGGTCGACGACGCGGCAGTCGTCCAGCTGTACGCCGACGGCTTCAAGGACCTCCCGCTCCGGGAGAAGCGGCTGGTGTACCACCTGACCCAGGCGGCCATTGCGGGCCGCGATATCTACTGGGACCAGCGCTACGCCCACGGCCTCGCCATGCGCCGCGTGGTGGAGGAGATTCTCACCCACAGCGCGGGCATCGATCCGGCAACGCTCTCCGAGGTCACTCGCTACACGAAGCTCCTTTGGCTGAACTCCGGCCCGTACGGCAAGATCACCGCCCGGAAGTTCGTGATGAATTGCACGCCCGTGGCCTTCGCTGCGGCGGCGGCGCAGGCAGCGAAGAATGGCGCCTCCTTCGAGATGGCGCCGGGTGAATCGCTCGACGGGATGCTGGCACGGATGAACCCGCTGTTCTTCGACGCCACCTTTGACCCGCTGGTAACGCGAAAAACTCCCGAGGCTGGCAAGGACATCCTGCAGGAGAGCGCGAACAACCTGTACAGCGGCGTCTCAATGGAAGACCTGAAGGGCTTCAGGGAAACCTATCCCCTCACCTCACGTCTCGTGAAGACCAACGGGAAGCTCGTCGAGGAGGTCTACAGGCTTGGCGGCCGGTACGATCCGCAGATCCGTGCCATTGTCGCCCACCTCGAAGCGGCACAGGCCTTTGCCACGCCGCCCATGCAGGAGGCGCTCGCAAGGCTGGTGCAGTGGTATCGCACCGGAGCGGACGCGGACCGCGAGGCCTACGACATTGCCTGGGTCAACGACAAATCGTCGCCCGTGGACACGATCAATGGCTTCATCGAGGTATACCTCGACGCGCGGGGTGCAAAGGGCGCGTGGGAAGCACTCGTCTACTACGTGAATGGGCCGAAGACCGTCAGCATCGAGAAGCTTGCGATGAACGCCCAGTGGTTCGAGGATCACATGCCCTGGGCGCCGGAGTTTCGCAAGGCCGGCGTCAAGGGCATCACCGCCAGGGCCATCGATATCGTCATCGAAACGGGCGAAGCGGGTCCGCTGACGCCGGTGGGCATCAATCTGCCAAATGACCAGACCGTGCGGGAGAAGCACGGCAGCAAGTCAGTGTCGCTGTCGAACGTGGCGGAGGCCTACGAGCGATCCATTGTTCCGGAATTCCGCCAGGAGTTTTCCTGGACGCCGGAAGAAGCGGCGCGCGCCAACAAGTGGAGCGCGTTTGCCAACGAGCTCACGACGAACATGCACGAGGTCATTGGCCATGCCTCGGGCAAGGTCAGCGACGCGGTCGGGGGCAAGCCGGGGACGATTCTCAAGGAGCAGTATTCCGCCCTCGAGGAAGCACGCGCCGACCTCGTCGCACTGTACTTCATCGCCGATCCCAAGCTCGCCGAGCTCGGGCTGCTGAAGGCGTCGGACCAGGCCGAGATCGCCCGGACGGACTACGAGGGTTACACGCGGGGAGCGCTCGTCCAGCTGCGTCAGGTGCGCGAGGGCAGCCAGATCGAAGAAGACCACATGCGCAACCGCCAGATGATCGTGCACTGGCTCATTGCCAACACGAAGGCGATCGAGGTCCGCCAGCGTGATGGCAAGACCTACTACGTGATGGCAGACGCAGCGGCCTTCCGCGACGGCGTAGGGCGCCTGCTGGCCGAAGTCCAGCGGATCAAGAGCCTGGCCGACTATCCCGGGGCCAAGGCACTCTTCGAAACCCACGGCGTGCATTTCGATCCGGCGCTGCGGGACGAGGTCGTGGCGCGTGTTGACCGGCTCAAACTGCCGTCGTACACGGGCTTCGTCATGCCGAAGCTGACGGCGGTGAGAGACCAGACCGGCGCCATCACCGACGTCACCATCACATACCCAAGGGACCTGACTGCCCAGATGCTCGAGTTCTCGAAGGCGGGCGCTGGCCTGAGGTAGCGGTCGCCGGGGGTATCCGCTGGCGGCAGGTTGAGCGGCCTAGCGGCGATCCTGGCAAACCCGGCGTCCCACATCGGGGTTATCGGTGAAGAAGCCAGTCATGCCCCGGTCCAGCGCGGCAGCAATTTCGCCGCCGAGGTTCCCACGGGCTGCGGGCGCGCTGCCCCGTCGAAATGGCTCCGCCAGGTGCACGTTTTCCCCGCGAAACGTCCGGCCGTGCACGAACAGGCCGGCCTTGCGGGCATTGGCGGCAAGGTAGTCAGGGGCCGGAGGCGTCGCAGGCTGTCCGCATCGAAGGACTGGATGTACACCGGGACCGCAATACCGGAAAGCCCTGCGAGCAGCACCCGCTCCGGGTCATGTCCGCGGGCCCGGAACACCTCCGGGTCCTTCAGCTCCGGGTAGAGGCCGACGACGCGGCCGCTGCGGCTCCCCTCCTCGCGCAATACGCGGATGACCTCCGCCAGGGCTGGAACAGCGAACCGGTCGTTGAAGGCGGCGTTTGCCGGGCGCAATTCGGGCCGGGTTTCCCTCGCCCGCAGCCGCTGGAGCTCCGCCAGCGTAAAGTCCTCGACGAACCAGTCAGTCACTGGCTCCCCAAGGATGGTCTGTGTGGCCCGGCGGGCAGCAAACTCCGGCAGCTCGGCAACGTTCGTGCTGGCCTGGAGCTGGCGCTCGTGCCGCGCAACGAGGATGCCATCCCGGGTCATCACCAGGTCGGGTTCGATGAAGTCGTCACCGATACAGCGAGGACGGCGGCGAACAACCGTAACCTGAAGTGGGGCATCATTCCCCGGTTACTCTGGCTGCTCCACATGAATCTCTCGTTGCACCTGGATGATCGCTGGCGGCTCGCCGCCGCCCTCCTCACCGCCGGCCTGGCACTGGGCGGGTGCAACGCTGCAGGCCGTCCCGTCGCTGCTGCAGCGGCCCCGAAGCCCATGCTGATCCCGGTACCGGGCGCCGGATTCTCGTCCCAGGTGCTCCTCACGACCGGCGAGGCCGTGGGCGACTACCGCCCGCCCGGCGTGCTGGACGGCATGGTGGCCTTCCCCTCCCGGGACGCGGAGTCCGTGGAGCTGTTCGTCACCCACGAACTCGAGGCGAGCGAGGGCCGAAGCTATCGCCTGGCCAATGGGACGGAACTCACCGGGTCCCGCATCACCCGCTTCAGTATCGACCGCCGCACGCGCCGGATCACGTCGGCCCGTCTCGCCTACTGGGAAGTGCGGGACCGCGCCGGCCGGGTTGTGGCGGACGGGTCCCAGCTCGGCGGGAGATCTGGCAAGGGTACCGCCGGCCTGGAATCGTTCTGCTCGGCATCGGGCTGGTCGGCCGGGGAGTATGGCTTCGTGGACCGGCTCGTCATGGCCCACGAGGAGGTGACCCGGTCGGAGGGCCATCCCCAGGGCGGCACGATCTACGCACTCGACGTCGCTGGCGAGACGCTCTGGGCGCTCCCGGAACTGGGTCGGGGCTCCTGGGAGAACAGCGCAGCCCTCAGCACCCCCGATGGCGCCCGGCCCGATGGCCACGTGGCCCTGCTGCTGGGCGATGACCTGGAGTTCGGCCGCGCGCCGCTCTATCTGTGGATCGGCCGGAAGATCCCGGGTGGCAACTTCACGGAGCGCAACGGCCTGGCCCGGGGGCAACTGCACGTGTGGGTGGCGGACAACGGGGACCGGACCCCCCAGCAATGGCTCGGCTCCGGCACGGCGCGAGAGGGCCGGTTTGTGCCCCTGGCAACGCGGACCGCGGACGGCAAGCCCGGTGGCGAGACGGATGCTGCCGGCTATTTCAACGATCCCGAACTGCGCCGACGCGCCGGGGCGCTGGGCGCCTTCACGTTCTCGCGGCCGGAGGACCTGCACACCAATCCCCGCAAGGGCACGCAGGTGGTGTTCACCTCCACGGGGCATGGCGGCCAGTACCCGGCCGACGACTGGGGCAACGTGTACCTGATGGATGTGACCTTCACGACCGATGCAGACGGCGACCTGGCAGCTGAAGGCAGTGGCCGCCTGTTTTACGACAGCGACGAAACCGGAGACCGCGGACTGCGCAGCCCGGATAACCTGGTGTGGGCCAGCAATGGCCTGATCTACGTGCAGGAAGACAAGGCGACAAAGCGCGCCGCATTCGGCGCCGACTCCGGGCGCGAAGCGTCCGTGTGGTCGCTGGACCCTGCGGGAGGCTCACCACCCGGGCGGATTGCGGAAATCGACCGGCGCGCCGTGCCCGCGGGCAGCACCGACAGCAAGGCCGGCGAGTTGGGGGCCTGGGAATCGTCCGGCATCGTTGATGTCACGCCGCTGCTCGGGGGCGCAACCGGCGAAATCCTCTTGCTGGCCAACGTGCAGGCCCACGGCGTCACGGACGGACGGATTGGCGGTCCCGGCGGCCTGGTCGAAGCGAGCCAGCTGCTGCTGCTTTCGGGCGGCAGGGCACCCGCGCTCCGCTAGTGCCGTGACAATACCAACTCCGATTCGTCAACAGCCTGCAACGGTCGCCGCGTAGTGTTCATTCCAACAGGGCTGGGGCAGGCGCGAGCTCACGTCGCCACACCAGAACGGTAACAAATCGGCGCGGCTGCCGCCCCAGCCCGCCCTTCCGCCCCGACGTCCTCTACTCAGGGATTCGTGGCGACGCCTTCCCCATCCATGGTGTATCCCAGCAGCCCACCAACCGCGTTCGCCAGGATCATCGCGCGCTGAACGCTCAGCCAGCTGGCAATGACCACGATCTTGCCGTCGTATGTTGACGTCCATCCACAATTGACCCACTTGGCGGAGTGACTTCCATCGATATCTGACCCGGGTAACTGATTCGCGCTGCTGCCCCCACGTTAACGGCAGATCCGTTAGTCGGGTCAATTCTGGTTGAAACTTCCGAGTCAATGCTGGGCGGAACCCAACAGACTTGTTATCCATTGCGAGCCTTGCTTTCAGTGAAGCGTGCCTTCTCTATGGGGGACTACACTCCACCGGGGATCACCTTCGTGCAACTCGGGAACCACGGAATTCGGTGGATTTGCATCCCGGAGACTGAACCGACCTCGCCCAGCTGGACCTTTGCATAGGCATCCTTTTGGCGCGGGTGCATCCCCGAGAATGTTACGGTGCATCGCGCCTCATCGCATTGGACCGGTCCCTTGATGCTACCCGCCAGGCTACCGACGTTGTATTTATCCCTCGGCACGTTCAGATAAATCAACTTTTCCCAAGAGATGGTGAAATACCATTTCCCCGTCGCATAGTCGCACTTGGACTCACCGTCCTGCTTCAGGTCCCGCACGTGATACGGCTTCGTCGGTGTAGTTGCAATCGGCGCGGCCCAACCCGCATTGGCCAACAATAAGGCGACCAGGCTCAGCAGGCCCGGGAAAAAAGCAAGACTGCCGCTTTTCATTGTTCACTCCTGTCTGTGAGATCTCGCGACGTTATGTATTTGGTGCCGGACTAGTCCGGGCAGTAGCTCGCCATCTCGTCCAGATTCACGCCCTCTTCCGCCCCCTTTGCGACCATCTCGGCGTCGCTGATTCCCACCAGACATCCGCCACTACCGTTCTTCAGGTGCGCCTGGTGCCCGCCTGGCATAGTTATGGTGATGAGGCCGTCTGCAGCGATAATGTAGGTGCCCGTCTCCGTGTTGCCCATAGCTGTGACCGCCACGGTGTCGCCGGATTGGAAATCGTACTTCTGAATGAAGATCATCGGACTGTCTGGGTACTTGGCGAGATACACGCCGCTGGGTTTCCCACTGCCTCCACCGCCGCACCCCGCAAGCAAAGCTCCCAGCAGGATGCAGCACGGCAGTCGACGCGATTGCGCAAAGCGTTTAATGGCCATCAGCTCTCTCCCGTTAGTCACCCATTGGTCCTGGCGGCCGCCGAGCCTTCCTCATCCATTGTGTACCCCAGCAACCCGCCAACCGCGTTCGCAAGAATCATCGCGCGCTGGACGCTCAGCCAGCTGGCAATGACCACGGTCTTGCCGTCGTACTCCATCCGGACCTTCTTGCCCTTCGCATCGATTCCTCCCGCTACGATCATGGCGAGGCTCGTCGTAGCGTCAGCGGCCATTGCCGAGACCCTGGCCATCTCCGGGCTACCACCAAACGGGTCACGCTCAACGCGCCGCGCAACCTCGTTGTAGTCCTGCGCGGAGTGGCGGAAGTCCTGCCGGACGTTGCGATTCTCGACGAACAGCCGGGAGATCTTTGCGCGGTCGTAGGTTTTCTTGCCGACCCTGAGATCCTTCTCGCCCACCGAGATCTCGCGCATGCGGGAGCGCCACCAGACCAGGAACGCGAAGGCAGGGATGGGCAGCTGCCACGCCCACCGCTCCCCGAGCAGGAACATCAGCGAGATCAGCGTGAAGAACACGTACCAGGCGCACCCGGCCTTGAACCAGAGCTTGTCCTGCCGGTAGCGAATCACCTTGCGGCCATCACTCTCCGCGAACTCGAAGCCGTAGCGATAATCCTCGTCCACGTTGCTTTGCTCCCCCGCTCTACTTAAGCATCCACACCTACGGGCTGGCAGAACTGATCACGATCTCGACGCGCCGGTTCTTCTGCCGATCCGCTTCAGTGTTATTTCCGGCCACGGGCTGCGTGGCGCCAAATCCCGTGGCGGTGATGGCACGCCCCTTCAACTCGGGCCTGGACACCAGGAACCTGCGCACCGCGTCCGCGCGCGCCTGGGACAGCCGGGCGTTGTAGTCCGCCGTGCCGACATTGTCGGTGTGGCCCTCGACGGTGACCGCCGCGCCCGTGAACGCGGCGATCCGGCCAGCGGCATCGAGCAATGCGGCCTGCGCCTGCGGCAGCAATTCCGACTTGCCAAACTCAAACAGCACCGAGGCATCGAAGGCGATCGTCACGGCGGCGCCGATGGCCCCGATGGCGTCGATGTCGGCGCCCGGATACTGGCCTCCGCAGGCCTTCCTGAGATCCGTGACCCGGGCGTAGTGGTACCGCGCTCCCGGCGTGGCGACGCCCGCGATGTCGATCTCGGCGGTGCCGCCAGCAATGTCGCCGACCTCGATCCAGGCGCTTCCATCCGCAGAGATGGCCAGGCGCATGGGCTCGATGGCCGGGCCTACCTCGAAGACATACAGGTCGGGTCCCGCCACGTCGACCACGGCGTTGTCCGCGAAGCGCACCACCAGCACGCCGCCGCAGCCGAGCACGACGTCCTGCGGGTTCGCCGGATCGATGCGCCCGGGGTTGTAGTCCGGTGGGCCGAGCGTCGTGTTCGCATCGGCCCACCGCTTGTCGCGCGGTGGCGGCGTGCCGAGCGTGAAGGAGGCGACGTCGTCGGCAAAGGACGCGTCGCCCAGCGGGAAGACGATCGCCTTGCCGCGCGAATCCTTGTACGTGGTGCTGGTGCCCTCGCTGAAGGCGGGGGCGCTGATCAGAAGGACCAGGGCCGCAACGATCGTGGGAGCGGATTCCGTCATGGCAGCCATCAGGACCACCTCCGGGCGAGGATCAGGTCGGCGGCATCGGCGCGAGATCAATCGTCTTTGGCCGGATACACGGGGAACGTGCAGCGCTGCTCTGCACTATAGGCCGGGGGAATGTCCGGCGCCACCCGGGTGGTACCGGCGCGGGGATGCAGCATACCGGCGCTGATTGGGCTAATCTCGCCCGGCAGACTTTGGGATTTGCCAGGCACTGATCGCACCGGTCAGTGTTCGGGGGGCACTTCAGCGCAAATAATGAATCAAGGGGGTTACTCATGCGAATCCGCCGACTAAACGTCCCGACAACACTCGGAATTGGGGTTCTGGCCGGCATCCTGACGGGCTGCGGGGCTACCAGCCCGCCGGCCAAAGCAGAGCCGGCGGCCAAGGCCACCTCGCCAGACCTGGCCAACCTTCCAGCGCCCGGTCAGCCCATACCCCCGGAATGGGTGGGCAAGGAACTGCCGGTCCGCATGATTCCGAACATCCCGCAATCCGCCGAGGCCTACTACGCCCCGGACAACCTGCACGTCATTGCGCAGACCAAGGATCCGATGGCGGCGCAGCCCGAAAAGGGCAAGATCGGCGGTTCGCTGACCTTCACCTACACCGACACCGGCGAGGAACTCACCCGCATCAACGACAAGGGCCAGGACGCCTGCTCCTGGTTCCTGCCAGATGGCTCGGGAGTCATCTTCACCTCCACCCGGGACAACCTCGATATGCCGCCGGGCAACTGGTCCGAGGAGACCGACTACCCCCAGGGCGCCGAGTTGTACACGGCCGACCTGAAGGGCGGCAACATCAAGCGCCTGACCAACAACAAGTACTACGAGGCCGAGGTCACGACCTCCCTCGATGGCAAATGGGTGTTCTTCGGCCGGCAGATCAACGGCATGCTGGATATCTGGAAAATGCGCATCGACGGCACGGGCGAGCAGCAGCTGACCTTCACCAAGGACTGGCAGGAAGGCGCGCCCTACCCGACCCCCGATGGCAAGCACCTGATCTTCCGCGCCTGGCTGAAGAGCGACAAGCTGCGGATCAACGAGGAGTTCAAGGCCACGGGCAAGCACCAGCAGACGCCGATGACCATCTTCACCATGACGACGGATGGCACCAACGTGCAGCCCCGCACGTTCACCAAGGACATGAACTGGGCCCCCTTCATCGCCCCGGACGGCCAGCACTTCTTCTATGACCGGGTCTTCGAAGGCAACAACTGGGAAGTCGTGATGAACGACCTGGCCGGCGGCGAACCCAAGCAGATCACCTACAACAAGGGCTTCGACGGCTTCGTGTCCATCTCCTGGGACGGCAAGAAGCTGCTCTTCGGCCGCAGCCTGGGCTCCGGGTTCATGTCCAACATCCACACCTTCGTGATGGACATTTCCTCGCTCAACGTCGGACCGGAGAATTTCAAGGGCAGCATTCCGGCCCGGGCCAAGCGGCCCGCCGGCTGGGTCGAGGACCCCAAGCTCAAGGACTTCGGCGACCGGCTGGGCACCTAGCCAGCGAGAGGGCAGCCGCAATCGGCTGCCGTGAGGAAACTACCGGGGGACGGTGGGCTTTGGCCTCCGTCCCCCGTTTTTTTTGGCCTAATTCACCGGGAATCTTTCGACGCTTTCTCCGGTCATCACGTAGTCCGCATCGGCGGCATCGTTGGTCCAGAGCTGGGTCGTGATGGTGCCGGTAATCCACACCGGGTCCGCCATGGACTCGAGCAGATAGGGCTTCCTGAGCTTTACGTAGACGATCTGGTTCGACGGCGGTGGCGGCACGTGGATGCAGGCCCCGTAGTAGGGCACCAGGAGGAACTCGCGGAGCAGCCCACCCTCATCGGACTCCAGCGGCACCACGTATCCGGGAAGCTTCACGTACTTCCCGTTGAGTGACAGCACCGGGTTGTAGGGATACATGTGGGAGAACGGGGTCCCGCCACCCGTGGCTCGCTCCCGGGGTACCGACCCGGACACGATCGGCTTGACCGGCTCCGGCAGCGGCGTCCCCGCAGGCGGAATCAGGTCGTCCCAGCTGAGTTCGCGGGGCTTGCCGGTGGCAGCGCCTGCTGCTCCCGCGATGCACAGGGAGAGCAGTACGCAGAGGATCGATGGCGCGCGGTATTGCCTTGGCATGTCGCTAACCTTAAACCTGACGGCCAGGGAACGCGAAGACTTGGGCCCAGGCGGCCACGGATCAGGGCACCGGGGATGGCCACCGAGGCTTCGTAAGAAATTGGAGAGATGGTGGTGATGGGTAGAGTTGAACTACCGACCTCAGCATTATGAGTTTGACTGGGGATTTCTAAGTTATTAATTAACAAGCCAATTGCCAAGGGACGCTCGTTGCGATCATCCCTACCGTGCAGGACAATGCAGGACCCAGTCCCGCAAAACTCCCGCAGACCTAAGTCGCCTGGCGTTACCCAACCAGTCGCCTGTATGCAGGGCTGGTAGGATTGCGGGCAAGTCACGGAGACACCCAGATGCTGCGCACCGCAATTGCCCTGATCATCGCCGTCATCGTCGCAGCAGCCTGCACTACGACGCCACCGCCCAAGCCCCTCAACGACGGGGAACTGGCCTTGCCGGGCAACTACTCATCCTGGCCCAAATTCCTGTCCGCCGTGCAACGGCCCGACTCCAAACAGGTCCGCGAGATCTACATGAACGAGGTCGGTGCTGCGGGGACGGCCAGCAGCGGCTTTGCCGACGGTACGGTCTTCGTGATGGAAAACTACGCAGCGAAGACGAATGCTGACGGATCGCTCGCGACCGGCCCCGACGGCAAGCTCGTCAAGGGCAACCTGCTGCGGGTGTTTGTCATGGGCAAGGGTGCGGGCTGGGGCCAGGCCGTGCCCCCGCCCCTGCGCAACGGGAACTGGGTATACGCGAGCTACCTCCCCGGCGGAGAGAAGGCCACCGACGACCTGAATGCCTGCCGGGGCTGCCACCTCCCGGCCGCCAGCAAGGACTATGTCCAGCGCTACGATGAACACTTCGCACAGCGGAACTAGCATGTCTTTCCAGCGGATGATCATTCCCCGGCCGCTGCTGCTGACGCTGGCCTTACTGGCCACCCTCGCCTCCGGGCTTTCCGTGGGCGCCGACACCGCGACCGTCACCATCGAGAAAGCCTGGGCCCGGGCCACGCCGCCGGGCGTGCCCGTGGGTGCGGGGTACATGACCATCCGCAACCGTGGGAAGGACAATGACCAGCTGATTGCCGTGTCATCGCCAGCCGCCGGCGCGGTGCAGGTGCACCAGTCCCTGATGGTCAACGGCGAAGCACAGATGCGCGAGCAGAAGGCCCTGTTGGTGCCGGCCGGCGGCTCCCTGGTGCTGGAGCCTGGGGGCTACCACCTCATGCTGCTCGACCTGACGGCGCCGCTGGTCGCCGGGAAGCGGGTGCCGGTGACGCTGCAGTTCGAGAAGTCCGGGGCGGTTACCGCGCAGCTCGTGGTTGACAAGGCGGGCTCGCCGGCGCCGGATCAGGATTAGCTCGCGCCAATGGCCGTGCCCAGGATGTCCCGGAACGCGGCCCTGTGGGGCATCGCCCTTGCGGCCATTCTTGCCGGCCTGGTGACCTACCGCTTCACCAACCCGAACGCCGTATCTCCCACAATCGTCCGGGATATTCCAGGCTTCGCCACGACCGCCGCCAACCCGAACGCTGCCGACATCGCCTTCGTCGACCAGGATGGCATCCCCCGCACGTTCCAGGACTACCGGGGCCGGCTGCTCGCAGTGTTCTTCGGGTTCGCGCGGTGTCCCGATGTGTGCCCCACGCGACTGTTCGAGATGTCACAGTTGATGGAGCAGTTGGGCAGCGATCGCGAACGGGTCCAGGTGCTGTTCATTACCCTGGATCCGGAGCGGGACACGCCCGCCTTGCTCAAGAGCTATCTCGCGGCCTTCGACCCGTCGTTCGCCGGTGCAACAGGTACCCCAGCGCAGATGGAGACACTGGCGGCGCGCTTTTATGTCGCCTACCGGAAGGTGCCGTTGGGCGACGACTACACCATCGACCATTCCGCGGCCACCTACCTGATCGATCCCGCGGGTCAGCAGGTGTTCGTCAGCGGGTCGGACACAACGCCGGCGCAGATGGTCCAGGGGATCCGGGCACTCCTGGCCAGCAGTAGCCAATAAGTAGTATCGCGGATGGGCACACGGGGCATCGGGAACGGAGAATTACCTATGGTTCTGCGCCAACTTTCCGGACTGTGGCGGTGTGCCTGGCCGGCACCCGTGGCGGCGTTCCTGGGCGCCACGATGGATGAGTGGCATCACGCCGGCTTCACGACCTGGATGACCCTGTGCCAGACGTCAGCACCCACGCCCTGGCGCGCCGTCAGCCTGCAGGTGGAACTAATGCCCGCCATGGCGACTGGCCTGCTGGCAGTCATGGTCTGGCAGTGGCTGCGCGTCTGGTTGTCCGGCGTACACCGCCCCGCAATGCTGCTGGCCTGCCAGGCGAGTTGTCTGCTGGTGATGGTCTTTGCTGGCGGTCTATGTGCCGGGCTCGCGTCGGCAATTGACGCCCGGGCGGGACGACTCCTGGTGATGGGAATCGTGGATCTGGCGGCTAGCCTCTCCCTGGCGGGAGCCCTGGTCCTTGGCAGCCTGGCGGTGCATCAGCGCTGGTCGCGCTCAGATGCTGTTCTCCATATCCAGCAGCACCGGCGCTGACATCCCCCGGATGTTCTCGACCAGGGCAGGATCAGCCTTGGCCGGTGAGCCTGAATTGAACGGCGGCGCCGGATCGTACTCGGCCTGTAACTGGAGCGCTTTCGCGTAGTTGTCGCCGCGCAGGCGGGCGACCACCTGGAGCCCGAAATCGATTCCAGCGGTCACGCCAGCCCCGGTCACCAGGTTGCCGTCCCAGACCACCCGTTCCTGCACCGGCGTTGCGCCGAACTTCCCGAGCAGCGGCAGGGTGACCCAGTGGGAGGTGGCCCGTTTGCCCTTCAGCAGCCCGGCCTTGCCCAACAGCAGGGATCCCGTGCACACGCTGGTGACGAACCGGGCGGTCTTGCCCCGGTTGCTGATGAAGGCAATCAGCGCCTCGTTGTTCATGGCCTTCACCACCCCGGCAGCCGACCCGGGCAGGAACAGCAGGTCGAGCTCGGCGGGACAGGAATCGAGCGTGTGGGTCGGCAGCATGGCGATGCCGGTGTCGGACCGCACGGGCTCCAGGTTGTTGCTGGCGCTCACCAGGAACAGCTCCGCGCCCAGCAGGGAGGCGAAGAGATATTGCGGGCCAATCAGGTCGAGCGCCGTAAACCCCGGGTAGATCACCAGGGCGATCTTCTCCGTCCCGTGCATCTCCAGGTCCGGCGTGAGGAACATGAGGTCGGCGTGGGCCTTGTAGGAGGCCGCGTTAGCCTTCAGGCGCTGCCAGCCGGTGGCCTCCGCCGGATCAGCCAGGCCACTCAGGGGCAACAACCCGCCACCGAGCAACGCCAGTTTCGCGAATTCACGCCGCTGCATAGCCTTGCACCTCCAGCTGACAGTCATTGCTGTCGCTCAAACGAGAGCACCGTTGCCATCAGTGATGGCAACGGTGCCCGATACTCGAAGCCCCGTCGAAAGTGCGAACGCCCTAGGCGGCCTTCTTCCGGTGGCGCCGGCCAGCGACCAGGAGACTCGCGAGGCCCGATCCGAGCAGCGGCAGGGCCGCCGGCAGCGGCACGACCGTCGCGTTCAAGCTGAAGTTGCCCACGTCGGCGCCCAGGATGGCGGACCCGTCAAGCGCCTGGAAGCCGTCGGAAATTACGAGGTCGCCAGTGATGGATAGCGTCGAGCCGCTGCCCGAGATGATGGCATTCGCAATATCGAGGAACGCCGCGTTGGCGAAATCGATGTTGCTGGTGATGACGAGGCCGGACAGCGTGTTGCCACTGCGGACCACGCCTGCCCGGCCGGGAGCGTTGCGAATGGCAAAGTCACCGAAGAGCAGCACACCGGTGTAGTTGCCGAGCCAGCGCTGCATGCCTTCAAGGCCAATCTGCTCACTCGTGCCGCTGCCGACGAACGGCCCGAAGTCGGCTGCCGCCGACCAGGTGCCCAGGATGTTGTTCAGGTCCACATCCAGGTTGCTCGTCTGGAGCGTGCGGCCGCCCGGACCGTCGGGATCGGTCAGCACACCGACGTTCACGGCAGCGCCAATGTTCGGCAGCGTGAAGCCGTCGCCGGGCGCCGGGTCGGTCAGCGTCTGCGTACGCGTCGCCGTGTTGTCGAACCAGGCGTCCAGGGTGGTGATGTTCGAGTTGGCAGCAAAAGCGGCCTGATCGAGAGTGAACACGGCGCTGCCCGACGAGAGGGTGGCAGCCGAGGCGAACGAGCCCATGGACAGGGCGGCGACGCCAACGACGAGTGCAGGCAGCGTATTGCGGGAGACGGTCTTCATGATGTTGTGTTCCAGATGGTTGTTCTCTAGCCAGAAAGGCTACAGGATCAGGACTCCCCACTTAGTGCGACACGGGGTCGCACTAACGCCCTGCGAGTAGACGGTGCCTTCTGCGTCCACTAGCCTCGCGCACCTGTCCAGGGGCCCGTATGCGCGCAACTCCATCACTTGCCTTTGTTCCGGTCATCGCGAGCCTGCTGGCCGGCGGCTGCGGCGGTGGATCCAATCCCTCGACGGACGAGGTTTACCCGCTCCTGACCGGGTATTTCCTCGACAGCCCCGTGGGCAACGTGGAATACCGGACGGCCACGCGCCAGGGCTTCACCGGCACGGATGGCGCGTTCGGCTACCTGGCCGGGGAACGGGTGACGTTCGTGATCGGCCCCGTGATGCTGCCGGCCACGCCCGGACGAGATGCGATCACCCCAGTGCAGATCTTCGGCTCCGCGGACGACCGGACCAACAACCGGATCAATCGCCCCGCCTTCAACCTTGCGACCCTCCTGCTCAGCCTGGACCAGGACAGCGATCCCGCGAATGGCATCTTCGTCAGCGATGGCACCCGCGCGGCACTGCTCGCCAGCGGCCTGGAGGATCTGGACTTCGACGTCCTGGCGGAGGACTTTGCGGCCACCATCGCACCGGCCATCGCCGCCAGCAGCACGGCCACGGGCCAGGTCCCGGCCACGACCGTGGTGCTCCAGCACCTCGCGACATCGCTGGGCGCGACGTCGGCAGACAGCGACGCGGATGGACTCTACGACTTCGAGGATCCGCTGCCCTTCGATCCCGACAACGGCGGTCCGGTCGAGCCTGCCCAGTGCCTGCTCGACAGCAACGGCCTGCAGACGCTGGGCCAGGCCGAAGCCACGGTGAGCTTCGACCGCGAGAAGTGGGCGGCAGCCGGCCTCACCCAGAACAGCTTCATCGGCGCCGAGGGCAACGGCCTTCTGGTCGGGCCGGTCGACGGCGAGGACCTGCTGGACGTGCCCGCTCCGTCGGAATTTGATCCGGACCTCGCCTTCCTCCACACGATGAACTCGCCGGGCGCCGTCTACGCCGACGCCACCCGCCGCACGCAGGTCCCGGTGCCCTTCCTCTACGACGCGACCAACTCGGCGACGCTGCTGGCGACGGCATCAGGCCGCATCGGACTGGCCGGCGTGTCGCGCTGGACCGTGTCTCCCGACCGGGGCGGCGGCCAGCTGCTGTTCGGCGACTACGACCTCTTCTACAACGGCGCCAGCGGGACCTGGGAGCTGGTCAACCGGATCGACTTCCCGCTGACGACGTTCACCCTGGGCAACGCCGTGCTGACCACCGGCGCCGGCCAGGATTTCACGCTCTCCGGCGACCTGATCGGCAGCGTTGCGCTCAACATCCTGCTCGCCGGGGGACTGGGTGAGGACTTCGGCGACTTCCGCCTGGAAGGCCGCTGCCAGCTGGCGGCCGCGGCGCCCTAGCCGGCCATGCGGCACCCCCTGCCCCTTCTCGCACTGCTGCTCGGCCTCTCGCCGGGCTCCGGGGCCGCGCCGGCCGACACGCCGAAGCGGCTGGACGAGATCCTGGTCATCGGCGCGCCCTATGGCTACCGGGCGCCCACCAGCCAGTCGGCCACCCGGACGCCCACGCCCGTCGAGGAGATCCCCCAGTCGATCTCCATCATCACGGGCAAGCTGCTCGAGGATCAGCAGCCGACGTCCATCGCTGAGGCCCTGCGCAACGTGAGTGGCATCGTCACCAGCAACACGCGCCTGACGCCCGCCTTCGACAACACCCGGATCCGCGGCTTCGCGGCGGAACAGTTCGTGGATGGCTTCACGCAGTACTACAACCCCGGTGACCGGGACAGCCTGGTCAACGTCGAGCGCATCGAGGTTCTGAAGGGCACGAACGGCCTGCTCTACGGCGGGGGATCGGGCTCCCCCGTTGGCGGTGTGATCAACATCGTGTCGAAGTCCCCCCGGCAGGAACCGGGCGCTTCCCTGGGCGTCAAGGCCGGGAGCAACAGCTTCTGGCAGGGCTCCGTGGACATCAACCAGCCCGCCTCCGAGAAAGTCCTGTTCCGGATTACCGGGGAGTACACGACGAGCGGCAGCGACGTGGACGTCGTGGAGAACACCCGCTACAACCTCACGCCGGCGCTCCTCCTCACGAACACGACGGACACGGCCCTGACCATTCGCGTCCGGACCTCCCACTGGGAGGGCCAGGACTACCAGGGCCTGTCGGCCGCGGGCACGGTCTTCGGCGAGGTGAAGATCGACCCGCACCTGTTCATCGGGCCCCAGGACATCGCGGACAGCCAGTCGGACTTCGACGGCCTGGAAGCGCGGCTGGATCACGAGTTCAACGCCACCTGGAGCGGCAGCCTGCAGGGGCGGATAGCCTCATCCAGCTTCGAGGAAATCGCCCAGCTCGTGAGCGGTGAAGGCTTCGACTTCGGCGCCGACCTGCCGGTGGTCGGCCCGCCGGCGGTGGCCGAAAGCCTCGGCCTTGGCCAGCTGCCCTTCGCGCTGTTCAACGCGCACCTCTACCAGGAACAGGACGAGACGAGCCTGGTCGCCAACAGCATCGCCACGTTCAACCGCGGCAGGACCCGGAACACCCTCCTCCTGGGCGCCGACCACTCCCGGTACGAGGACCAGGGCTTCATCAATGCCGCCCTGATCGGCAGCGACCCGTTCGTGGACCTGGCCAACCCGGTGTGGGCCACGCCCTTCGCGGATCCCGGCCCCGGCGTCATCGACAATTTCGTCACCAACACCGTGTACGGCGCCTACGTGCAGCTGCAGACCTCGATTGACGAAAGGCTGCACCTGCTGGGCGGCATCCGGCGGGGCACGGTGGAAATCGACTACACCGGGCCTGGCAACCAGGACGAGACGGAGGAGACCCGCTGGATCCCGCGGGTGGGTGCCGTCTACGACATCACGAACGGCCTGTCGGTCTTCGCGGGGTACAGCAAGGGGATGCGCGGGCAGCCCTTCGCCGACTTCGTCACCACGCCGGAGCCGGAGCGCTCGAACCAGGCGGAGGTCGGCCTCAAGTTCAGCTTCCGGGACGTGCTGACCGGCCAGCTCGCGGCGTTCACGATCGAGAGGACCAACGTGGCCGTGCCGACGCCGAACCCGGAGGAAGACGGCGGCTTCGGCTCCGTGCCGGAGGGCGAGCAGTCCTCCGAGGGCGTCGAACTGGAACTGGTCTGGCAGCCCCTTCCCCAACTCAGCCTCCTCGGCAGCTACAGCTACATCGAGACGAGCTACGACGACGACCTGTTCGCCTTCGTCGAGCAGGGTGGCCAGGCGCTGCCGGGCGTGCCCCGCAATTCCGGCCGCCTGTGGGCGAACTACGACTTCGAGTCGGGCCCGTTGCCGGGACTGCGCGTTGGCGCCGGCGTCTACGCCCAGGACGAAACGCTGATCTCCCTGCGGAACGCCTTCTATTCGGATTCCTATTTCACCATCGACGCGAGCGCGTCGTATGCCTTCGCATCGGTCGTCGTAGACCTGGCGATCAAGAACCTGAGCGACGAGGAGTACTTCGAGCGGCTCAATTACCTGGGCGGGCGCGTGACGCCTGCCGCAAACCGGGCGGTCTACCTGGGGTTGAGCGCCAGTTTCTAGGCCTTCGGCGGCCGTTTCATTGCGGGCGGTGTCCCGCCCCGGAGAGATCAGAACCCGACCGTCAGGCCGGCCCCGACAGAGCGTCCCATTCGCGGAACAGTGACTCCCCAGGGGATAGTGTTGGTGGACATCGAAGCCCCCTGGCCGAGGTAGGCGCCACCCAGGGGCAGTGAGTAGAACCGGTCAAAGACGTTCTCGATACCCACGTCGAGGCGCAGCCACTTCCACTCGTAGCTGCTGCGAAGATTGAGGAGGCCGTAGCCGGAGGTCGTCACCTCGTTCCTCACCTGAGACACCTTGTCCTTAGCTGCCACCACTTGCACTTCGGCGGTGCTCGTCAGGCCCCGGAACTTGTGCTCGAGCGTGAACACCGAATCGAGCGGCATGATGTGGTAGAGATCGTATCCGGTGCGCCGGTTCTCGCCCCTGATGAAGTTCAGCATGCCTCGGACGGTGACGCTGCCAATACGGCTGGACTGGCCCAGGAGCCGGTACCCGGACAGTTCCAGGCCATACAGGCGGGCCGACTGGTTCTCGTACTGGAGAAAGACGAAGCCATCCGTCCTTGTAGCATTGGCAGCGGCGCACTGGCCGAAATCGCAGCGGCGCGCGTCGATGAAATCATCGACGTAGGTCAGATAGCCGGTTGCCTTGAGTTCCCATCGGTCCTGGCGCGCATCGTGCCAGTCGCCGGTGACACTCAGCGTATCCGCCACCTCGGGTTTCAGATTGGGCTTGCCGATATAGCCATTGCCGTCACCCACGAAGTTGTTCATGAGCGCGGTCATGGCAAGGGTCGACCAGGGATAGCGCTCGTACAGCCCCGGCGACCGGGTCTTGCGCGCGTATCCGCCCTCGATGGTCAGCATCGCGTCCTGCGTTCGGCGCAGCAACGCCGTGACGTCCAGGTGATGGCTGGTCTGTCGGCGATCCGCTGCATTGAAGGCCGCCGCGTCACCTGCATAGATACCGTCGGTGTTGTACCCCGCCACCTCCCCGGCATCCGACCTGACCGTGTCGCTGCGCACACCCAGCAGCCCCGACCATTGGTCACTCCAGCGGGCGTCCCACTCGGCAAAGAAGCCGAAGCGGTCGCGCTCGCCGTCCCTGATGTTCCAGAACGGGTCACAGCACATGGAGCCGCTACTCCCGACAGGCGGCCACCAGTCGTCCAGGTCCAGGGCCTGGTACTCGGTGCCGAGCCGGAGAAGGCCGTCTTCAGTCAGATTGATGGTTCCCGTAACAGACCCGCCGCGGGTCGTGGCTCGCGAGTTCATCGGCATGCCGAACCCGTAGCTGAACCGGTCCGGTCCCATGTCCATCTCGTGCCGGGTATCCTGGTCGTAGAGTCGCGCCCGCAGTTCACCCCAGCTGTACTGTCCCGTGTAGCGAACATTGACCAGCGTGTTGTCGTTTGACGTCATGTCCATGCGCTGGTTCGGGAAGCCCTCGAAGCCCACCTTCTGCTGGCCCGCCTGAACCTGGAGGAGATGGCCGCCGCTCCGCAGGGCGACCCCGATCTCCCGATTCCGGGAATCCCGGTAAGCGCTCGACCCCACGACGTCCCCATCCAGCCATTCGCCGCTGACCAGCCCACCAACCCCTGGCGCCTTAAACGCACCTCCTGCCGTGTAGTTGTCGGCCTGGGCGTGGGACTCGTCGTAGGTGAGACTCACAGTGCGACCGGCGAGAGCCAGATCAACGTTGTAGCCGCGCGCCTCGCCATTGCTTCGATAGAAGGTCCCGGCCCTGCCGTTGCGAACCAATTCCCCGCCTTCATCGGCAAATTGCGGGGGAGCGGAATCGACCTGAATGGTGCCGCCGAGACTGTCGCCCCCGGCACTGACCGGAGCGATGCCGGCGAATACAGTGACGCTATCAACCCGGGTCGGATTGATATACGAGAGCGCCGAATTCATGTGGTTCGGGCACGCGGCTGCCACGTCCATGCCATCCACCTGGATGCGCACACGGTCGTCCGCCAGGCCCCGGATGGCAGGCAGGCTGGAGATACCTCCCGCTCCGTAGAGGCTTATTCCGGGGAGATCTTGCAGGAGTTGCGCACTATCGCTGGTGAACGTGCGTTTTTCTTCGAGATCATCAGCACTGATCTTCGAGGCCCCAACAGCGGACTCATCGATCCTTGGCGCGGTGACCAGCACCGTGGGCAACTTCTCGATGACTTGCCCGGCTGCCGCTAACGGGAAGGTGGCGCACAGGTGAATAAGGAGCGCGCCCAGCTGGCGCGGTCTCCGGCACGAACTGCACCACCATGGGCTGGACACGAGTTCCGGGGAGCAGCCCACCCGCGCTCCTGGAAGAGCGCGGGTGGGCACTGCCACTGATCAGGCGACTGATGGGTGGCGGCGGGCAATCCCAAGAAGTCCCAGCGCCGAGAACAACAGGCCGAAGGTCGCGGGAATCGGGACGACGGAGATGCTCTGGAAGATCGGGTAGGTGCCCTGCATCGTCCCGCCCGGACCTGCGACACCAGCAGTGTACTTGACCCAGCCGGTCATGCAGATCGTGCCCATCCCCGCGAACGAAGCGAAGGAGTGGACCGTCGAGCGCGACTTCATCAACGCCGTGCTCGACAAGAATGCCCCGCGCCCCAAGCCCGACTTCCTCGAAGGCATCCGCT
>JBEBHH010000019.1:0-56667 GCA_040080965.1 Gammaproteobacteria bacterium
GCCCTTCAGCGTGATGGTGCCACCCCACCGCTCGCGGAGTGCCTCGAGCGCGCCCAGGCGATCGAGCTGGACTTCGGCGGAAGTTCGGCCAAGCAGCCGGGCGGCCTCGCCTGGATGGGGAGTGAGTATCCAGTTGGCGCGGGGCGGATGACGGGCAGTGAGCAGGTTCAGGGCATCGGCGTCGATGACGAGCGGCAGGCTGCTGGCCAGCACGGCGGCCAGCAATTCCCTGGCCCAGTCGTCCTGGCCGAGTCCAGGCCCGACGGCGACGACGGTCGCGCGCCCGAGCAGCGGGGCGAGATCGGCGCCGCCGGCAACGCCGTGGCACATGAGCTCGGGGCGGACCAGCGGCAGCAGCGCGGCGTGGGCCGGCCGGGTGGCCACACTGACGAGTCCGGCACCCGCGCGCAGCGCCGCCTCGCCCGCCAGCCGCACGGCGCCGCTCATGCCGTGATTGCCGCCGACGACGAGCACGTGGCCGAAATTGCCCTTGTGCGCGGTGGCAATCCGGCGCGGCAGGACCCGGGGCAGTTCGCTGGCGGTGAAGAGCCGCAGGCGCGCCTGACCGTCCAGGCCAGCGCGCGTGATGACCGCCGGCGGAATGGCAAGGTCAGAGAACTCCACGGCGCCGGCATGGGCAGGTCCCTCGCCCAGGTGAAGTCCGAGCTTGCGGCCGACGAAGGTCACCGTGAGGTCGGCGCGAATCGCAATACCCAGCGGCAGGCCGGTGGTGGCATCGAGGCCGGAAGGTATATCGACGGCAACCACTGGCCGACCGGCCGCATTCACCGCCTCAATGGCGGCGTGAATCTCGCCCGACACCGGCCGCGACAGGCCGGTGCCCAGGATGGCGTCCACCACGAGCTCGGCGTCGGCCAGAAGTCCCGGATCAAAGGGCGTCAGCGTGCCGCCTGCCGCCGCGAAGTCCCGCCAGGCTGTCGCCGCATCGCCGCCCAGCTGGGCGGGATCGGCGAGCGCGGAGACGACCACGGTACGACCGGCCTGCCGTGCGAGCCGGGCGATCACGTAGCCGTCGCCCCCGTTGTTGCCGGCTCCGCAGAGCACCAACCACCGGCGCGCATCCGGCCACCGCGCCGTAACCGCTTCGCACACCGCCCCGGCAGCGCGGCCCATGAGCTCGTAGCCGGAGATGCCGAAGGCGCTCGTCGCGGTCCTGTCGAGGGCCCGCACGGCCTCGGGCGTCCAGACGCCATTCACTGCTTCAGACATCCCGGTGATTATACTGATCACCCCTCCACGGCCTGGTGCAGAGTTCGGCATGGACCTCCGGCAGCTCGTGGTACAGATCAGGAGCTGGGGCGCGGAACTCGGCTTCCAGCAGATCGGCATCGCCGGTACTGACCTGGCGGCCGCCGAGCAGCGGCTCGACGAATGGGTGGCAACGGGCCTGCACGGCGAGCTGGACTACATGGCCCGCCACGGCCGGAAGCGGACCCGCCCCGCGGACCTGGTGCCCGGAACGTCGCGGATCATCGCCGCACGCATGGACTGCTTCCCGGCGCGGGCCACGCTTGCAGATACCGTCCTGGACGACCCCACCCGCGGGTACATAGCCCGCTACGCCCTCGGTCGCGACTATCACAGGCTGCTCCGCCGGAGGCTGCAGAAACTGGCCGACCGGATCAGCGAGGCGGGCGCTCCCCACGGCTACCGGGTGTTCGTCGACAGTGCGCCGGTGCTCGAGAAGCCGATTGCGGCGGCAGCAGGCCTCGGCTGGCAGGGCAAGCACACCAACCTGATCAACCGGCAGGCCGGGTCCTGGTTCCTGCTCGGCGAGATCTACACCGATCTGCCGCTGCCCGTGGACCAGCCGGTGACGGATCACTGCGGTAGCTGCCGTGCCTGCCTCGACGTGTGCCCGACCGGGGCCATCATCGCCCCGTATCTGCTGGACGCCAGGCGATGTATCTCCTACTTCACGATCGAAGCCCGGGGACCGATACCGGTGGAGTTCCGCAAGGCCATGGGCAACCGGATCTTCGGCTGCGATGACTGCCAGCTGGTGTGCCCCTGGAACCGCTACGCGCGCCCCACGGACGAGCCCGGCTTTGCTCCCCGTCACGGTCTCGACGGTGCGCAACTCACGGCACTGTTCGGCTGGCCGGAGCAGCAATGGGAGGAACGGACGCAGGGCAGCGCGTTGCGACGACCCGGCTACGTTGGCTGGCTGCGCAACATCGCGGTGGCCCTTGGCAACGCCCCGACGTCAGCCGGCGTGCTGCAGGCACTCGAAGCCCGGACCGGCCACCCGTCGGAACTGGTCCGGGAACACGTGGCATGGGCGCTCGCGCAACACGCGTCGCGGGGCGCCTGACGGCTACGGCAGGTCCACGAGGAGATTGTCGATCAGCCGCGCGCGACCGAGGTGACCGGCGGCAAGCACGACGAGATGGCGGCTTGCCGCGGTGGGTGGCCCAAGGTCGGAGGCCTTCCGGATGGCGAAGTAGTCGGGCCTGAAGCCGGCGGCGGCGAGGCCCGCCATACCGCGCGACTCAAGCACGTCAAACTCACGGTTGCCCCGGTGGAGCGCGTCGCCGCAATCGGCGAGCGTGCGGTGCAGCCCCGGTGCCATGGCTCGCTCCGCAGGCTCCAGGTACTGGTTGCGCGAACTCAGCGCGAGGCCGTCCGGCTCCCGGGCAGTCGGCGCGGCGACGATCCTCACCGGCAGGTGCAGGTCCGTCTGGAGACGCTGGATCACGAGGAGCTGCTGGTAGTCCTTCTGGCCAAACACGGCGGTGTCCGGCTGGACGATGTTGAACAGGCGGGTGACCACCGAGGCGACGCCATCGAAGTGGCCGGGGCGAAACTGGCCGCAAAGGATGGCGGACAACCCCGGCACGGACACGACGGTGCCAGGCCGGTCCCTGTCGGGATAGATCTCCTCCACCGGCGGTGCGAAGAGGATGTCGACGTTCGCACGGGTCAGCTGGCGCCGGTCGCGGTCGAGGGTCCGCGGATAGGCGGCAAAGTCCTCGCCCGGCCCAAACTGGGTCGGATTGACGAAGATGGTGACGACGACGCGATCAGCCAGCGTGCGGGCGAGGTCAACCAGGCTCAGGTGGCCAGCGTGGAGGTTGCCCATCGTGGGTACCAGGGCAACAGTTTCGCCGAATCCCCGCCAGCCCTGGAGATTCTCGCGCAGGCTCGCGATCGTGCGTACCGTCTTCAAGGTCAGGAGAAGCAGTGCTCAGGCGCGGGATAGCTGCGGTCCTTCACGGCGGCCACGTAGGCCTCGAGCGCCTCCAGAGGCGACGCGCTGCCCTGCATGAAGTTGCGCACGAACCGGGGCATGCGCCCCTGCGTGATGCCCAGCATGTCGTAGAGGACGAGAATCTGCCCGTCGACGCCCGGACCGGCGCCGATGCCGATCACGGGCACGGTGACCGCATCCCGCACCGCCTGCCCCAGCTCGTTCGGCACGCATTCCAGCAGCAGGATGTCCGCGCCCGCCTGCTCCAGCGCGACGGCGTCCTCCAGCATCTGCTCCGCCTGGGCCTGGTCGCGGCCCTGCACCTTGAAGCCACCGATCTTGTGCACTGACTGGGGGCGAAGGCCAAGGTGGGCGCAGACGGGGATGTCGTGGCCCGCCAGGTGTTCGACAATCTTGACCTGGCTCGCGCCGCCCTCGAGCTTGACCATCATCGCCGCGCCCTCCTGCATGAGACGGACGGCGTTCTCGAGCGCCTGCGTGGGATTGGTGTAGCTCATGAACGGCATGTCGGCCACGAGGAAGGCGCGACCGAGCCCGCGCCGGACGATGCGCGAGTGGTAGATGATGTCCTGCACGGTCACGGGCACCGTCGTGTCGTGCCCCTGGACGACCATGCCCACCGAGTCGCCGACCAGCACCAGGTCAGCCCCGGCGCGATCCACCAGCATGGCGAAGCTGGCGTCGTAGGCCGTGATGCACGCTATCGGCTCCCCGGCCGCCTTCATGGCCCGGAGGGTCGAGATATTGACCGGCGCTTCCGGCAGGTCCCGTTGCTGGAGCTGCTTGTACATGGTGTCTAGGCGAAGACCGAAGTCAGCGGATTGAAGAAGTGCCGGCCGCTCCGGATCCGCGCAATCTCCTCGAGGAGCAGGCTGAAGTGCGCGTCATTATGGACCGGGTCGATCACCGCCGCATTCACGATGAGCAGTGGCGCTGCGTCATAGTCGTGGAAATAGCGGGCATAGGCCTCCGCCAGCCGCTCGAGGTAGCGGCGCCCGATGCGCTGCTCGAAATCGATGCCCCGGCGCGCGATCCGGAACAGCAGGGTATCCACGGGCGCCTGGAGATAGACGACCAGGTCCGGGGCCGGCGCCTCGAAGGCCAGCGATTCAGCCACCTTGTCGTACAGGTCCAGCTCGGCCCGGTCCAGGTTAATCTCCGCAAACAGCCGGTCCTTGTTGATCAGGAAGTCCGAGATACGCGTCTCCGCGAAGATGTCCGTCTGCCGCAACTGCTCGATCTGCTGGACCCGCTGGAAGAGGAAAAAGAGCTGCGTGGGCAACGACGCTCCGCGGGGATCCCGGTAGAAGCGCTCGAGGAACGGATTCGCCTCGGGCTGCTCGAGCAGCAGCTCGCCATCCAGGGAATCCGCCAACCGGCGCGCGAGGCTCGTCTTGCCGACCCCGATGGGGCCCTCGATGGCGATGTAGCGGGAATTGGCCATGTGCTGTTGCAACGGGTGTTCTTGTGACCGGGCCTGTGCTCTCAGGCCTGTTGTTGTTGATTCAAGGCTGCCGCGAGTCGCCACACCGGACCCAGTCCCGGCACGCGCAGGCCCGGGGCGATTTCCAGCAGCGGGAACAATACAAAATTTCGCGCCGCGATGCCCGGATGCGGCAGCATGAGCCCGGCTGTGTCCATTACTGCGTCGCCATGGACGAGGAGGTCCAGGTCGATGCGCCGTGGCCCCCAGCGGACGCCGGTGCTGCGATCCCTGCCCTGGCGCCGCTCGATGGCCAGCAATTCCTCCAGCAAACGGACCGGCGGCAACAGCGTGAGAAGTCCGGCTGCCGCATTCACGAACTCTGGCTGCGGTTGTGGCCCAAGGGCGGGATTCCGCAAGCTCGTCGAGCACGCGACGAGGCGCGTGTCAGGGATGTGGCCCAGGGCTTCGAGGGCAGTCCGGACCTGCTCCCCGGGATCATCCAGGTTGCTGCCGACTCCAACGTAGGCCGGCACCCAGTTCCGGGCCGACATGGCCGGCGACCTCAGACTGCCTGTTCCGCTGACCGGGACTGTTGCGGGTTACGGCCGCCACCGCGGCCTCCATTGAACTCCCGGCGCTGCTCGTCCGGCGGCAGGGTCTGGACCCGGGTCCACCAGTCCGCCAGCTCCGCGGGCACGTCGCCCAGCTCGGTGCGCAGCACGAGCAGGTCGTAGGCCGCACGAAACCGCCGGTGCTCCAGCAACACCGACGCGCGACGTCCCTGACGGCGGTTGAAGCGCGGCTGCAGCTGGAGCATTTCGCGCATGGGCACGGAGAAACGGCGCGGCAGCGTGATCCGGGCGATCTGCTGGTCGGTGATCTCGATACCGGCATCGATCAGCGCCTGCACTTCGGAAAGCTGGCTGGTGCGGCGCAGGGCATTGGCACGCTCCTGGACAGGCCCCCAGAGAAACACACCGAAGAGGAACATGGGCGTTACCGGCTGACCGTCGGCCACGCGCTGGTCCGTGTTTGCCAGCGCCCTCTCGATGAAGCGGTTGCGGCCTCCGGCCGGCTCCCCGCGGCCCCCATCGGCAGCCAGCCAGTCCGCCGTGGCGGGGAACAGGTGCTCGAACAGCCCGTGCTCCCGCAGGCGCCGGTAGCTTTCGAGCGCATGGCCCGTCTCGAAGACCTTGAGGAATTCGTCGAACAGGCGGGCTGCCGGCACGCTGTCGATGAGCCTGCCGAGTCGCGCCATGGGTTCGGCCGCCTCGGGATGGATTGTCAGGTCCAGCTTCGCGGCCAGACGCACGGCGCGGATCATGCGCACCGGATCTTCGCGATACCGGGTCTCGGGGTCGCCGATCAGGCGGATGGTGCGCGCCTCGACGTCCCGCATCCCGTCCACGAAGTCCCAGATCGAGAAATCTGCAATGTTGTAGTAGAGGGCGTTGACCGTGAAATCACGCCGCCAGGCGTCTTCCTCGATGGAACCGAAGGAGTTGTCCTTGATGATGCGGCCGGCGTCGTCGAGGATCTGCCGGTCTTCGCTCTCCAGGTCCTCGTTGCCGAGGCCCCGGAAGGTCGCCACCTCGACGATTTCATCCCGGAAGCGGACGTGCACGAGCCGGAACCGCCGCCCGATCAGCCGGGCGTTGCCAAACAGCGCCCGGACCTGCTCGGGACTGGCGTCCGTGGCGATGTCGAAGTCCTTGGGCTGGCGATTGAGCAGCAGATCCCGCACGCCGCCGCCCACGATGAACGCCTGATATCCCCCGTCCTTGAGCCGGTAGAGGACCTTCAGGGCATTTCGGGAAATGTTGGCGCGGGAGACGTGGTGGTCGGATCGGGGGATGATGCGGGGCGATTCCGCAGTCGCCTCCGGTTTGGTCGAATTGGGGTGGGTCAAAACAGCTCCGGCTTGAGCCAAAGGCAAGGGTGCCTATAATAGCAGCCCCGCTCCGGCGGCACAGTCACCTGAAGCTCCCTTCGTCTAGCGGTTAGGACGCGGCCCTCTCAAGGCTCCCCTAATCGCTCGGGAAACTGCGGTTTCAACGGGCTTTCAGCTACCTCGCCCCCTCCGATACGAACGACTGTACGTAAAACCGTTCCGGCAGGGTAGTCCCCCTCACCCGTTTGGGTGACGCCCGTTCTGAGCGTAGGGGGTAAATTCCTAACTGCTTGGCTTCGGGGCCGACCAGGCACTTTTCGCCGGTGATAGGCTCCGCAATGCGTCATCGTAGAAACCCTCGGAGCACTATCGTGAAATTTAGTTTTGCAGGAACATCGTGCGCTAGTGCGCTCGCAGTAGTTCTCGCTGGCTGCGCCAGTGGCTACCAAAGTTTCTACGTCCCTTACGAGGGGATAACAGCAGACCTAGTCGCTTCAACCCGAGTAGCGCCGCCCCCTTCCAAGCCAGCGGTAGCACGAGCGGCGCCGAGCGATGTCGATCAAGCAATAGCCGCATACATCAAGCAGGGCTACATGCCGGTTGGCTATTCCGCATTCAATAGCGGATCGAATATATCGGACGCGAATGCCATTCGACAGGGCGTAGCTATAGGAGCGGACTTAGTCCTAATTCTTAGCCCTGTACTAACGAGTAGCACGACGACAAGCATGCCCCTCACATTGCCAACGACGACGACCTCCACCACAACGGGGTCGGCTACTGCCTACGGTGGCGGGGCGCCTCCCGTTTCGGTCTATGGAAACGCGACGACTACAACTTACGGCACCAAGACCACATACATCCCGGTCACCGTAAACAGAAGCGACTACGCGGCTGTCTACTTAGTCAAGCGGCGATATGCTTTTGGGGCAAACTTCCGAGACTTGAACGATGAAGAGCGACAGGAGCTAGAAACTAATCAGGGAGTGGTGATAGTGGCTGTGGTCGACGACACCCCAGCTTTTAGAGCAGACGTTCTACCCGGCGACATTGTGTCGGCAGTCAATGGCATCAGAGTACCCAATGCCGATGGCATGAGCCGCGCACTTGAAGCGAGCAAGGGCAAGGAGACAACCTTTTCGCTTATTCGGCGTGGGCGACAACTCGACAAGTCAATAACGCTGAACCCATAAACTGGAATTAGTCGCCGCCTCTGCTTGCAACTGAACCACAGGGCAGGTCATGACATTCGGCATACGAAACAGAGTCCTCTGGCCCGCCCTCCTCGCGCAGTTCCAAAACCTGACTGACTGGCAGCTTGCCAAGCTCTGCCGGATTGAGACCGGTAGGCTTCAGGTCGCGTGGTTCATGGTTCAGGGCGCCCTGGCACCACCCGACGATGGCGGGGAGCCGCTGCGCAAGCGTGTGGCGCGGGTGATGACTGCACCCCTCTCCTAGCTCATGTTTCAAGTTGACCTTGAGTCGTGGGCCGACTTCCCGGCTGCACTGGAAGCAGAGCGAGCAAAAGTCGATGCGCTGCGGAAGGATGGGGAGTACCGGAGTCAGTTCTTGTTCCGGGGGCAATCCGATGCTCGATTTCCACTGGCAACGACACTCGAAAGGTCGGTGGGCGGTGACTTCAGCATTGCCCAGTATCACAGGGTAATTAACCAGATTAAGCCAGAGGTCGAGGCTCATACGGGGCGCACTTGGCAGGTTTTGCGGACGGATGAGTTCGCTCAGCGCATGGTTGATGAGGAGCACCCCAGTCAATTCATGATGAACCTAACGGGGTATGCCTTCATGGCGCACCTCCGCCACTCGGGATTCCCGTCACCGCTACTCGACTGGACGCAATCTCCATACATCGCGGCTTACTTCGCCTTCCGGAGAGTTCCAGTCGATGCTTCGCGGGTTGCGATCTATGCATTTATGGATCGGGTCGGGCCGGGAAAGTCGGAAACCGTAGGCCAGCCAGCCATCAATGTCATGGGACCGTATGTAACCACTCACGCTCGCCACTTCTTGCAGCAGAGCACCTACACCATCTGCACCAAGGATGCCGGTGGTGACAAGTGGGTTTATACGCGGCATGACTCAGCTCTGGCCGGAGTCGGGGGCGAAGGCGGGCGCGAACTGGAGCGATACAGTCAAGACGTACTGTGGAAGTTCACCCTCCCGGCCTCCGAACAGAAGAGAGTCCTGCGGCACCTATCTACCTACAATGTCAGCGCCTTCTCCCTGTTTGCCTCGGAGGAGGGGTTGCTTGAGGCGCTCGCAACCCGACATTTTCTTCTTGACCAATGATTGGAAAGGCAATGCCTGCAATTGTGGTTCGGATGATGTTGGCTTTGGTCGCGGTATCCGTAATTGGCTGCGCGCCCGACCCATACGGCAATCTAGGCGGCCCTCGCCACTACTTCGAGGACAACCGGATCGGCTCATCGCCGGATTTCGCAATCGTCAAGTGGGGGAACATTGAGGATCACGTTGCTACGGTCCACGGCGCAGCCGATGACCTTCAGACGTGCCTGCTTATCGCGAAGGGATTGAATGAGGATGCGTGCCGTGAAACCGATGGGCAGGACTGCCTAAGCCCGTTTTCCTGCCGGGTTTTGAATCAGTGATGGCGCGCTTCGCGGCGATCATCTGGCCTTCCGTCACCGCAGTTGCATTGGCGGCCTGTGCGCCGGGCGCTGACGCCATCTACACCCTCTATCGGAGCAGCCCGACTACGGGCGGGGCTGAGATGCGAATACACGTCGCCACCTTCGATGCCAATGAATCCCCAGCCTACAACCGGGATAACTGTGAAATCACGAAGGGGCTATTTCAGGATCAGCCCGGCATTGTCGTGACTTACTGGTGCGAGCGCGAGAGGTTCCAGGCCAAGTAGTTGCGTTCACGGAACCCGCTTCGGCGGGTTTCTTGTTATTGGGGCCGGCGGCGAATCTGGGGATTTCGGGGGGAAGCGAATGCAGTGCAAAATGTGGTGTCCCCCGCGTGGACACACCCAGCTAGGCGTTGACCTCCGACTGCCCATCGTGCATAACGTCCCGGTCAATTCCGCCGACCGGCTCCGGCCTAGGAAACAAGCTTCGGGGATGATCGGTTTGGTTGTTGACACAAGTTCATCAATTGAAATGAGTGCGCCATGAAGAAGCTCGCGGCATGTGTATCGGCTCTAGTGATTGCGGTCTTGATCGCACCATCTCCGGCTTTGGCAGCCATTTTTGGTCCTCCAGACGAAACCCCCGGTATCGCTCCTGCTACGATATTCGGGCGAATTGAAGTCGGCGCAGGCGTTCCCGCGACCACCTGCACAGTTGTGTTGTTGGGCAGCCCACTAGGTGGCATTTGTGACGACCCGTCGAGTATGTATTCGCTGCCGGGAGCTGGGTTGGTCGTGGCTCGCGGCGTCCCTCCCGGCCTTTGGCATCTCAAGATCAGTGTGCCGGGATTTGAACCGAAGACTATCCTTGCTTACGTTACTGAAGGCGGGGGACACGATTTCGGCACCGTCGTCATGGGGCCATCATCTACTGTTCGAGGTCGGGTGATCGCAGCGCCTGGCAGGAACCCACAGGACTATGTCGTCGCGTTTTCGCAGGCCGGGCTATATGCCCCTGTTGATTCGCGAGGGACCTTTCAGCTCACAGGCGTCCCCGCAGGCGAGCCGCGCTGGATTTCGCTTATTTACAATGGGGGAGAGGTCACCGGTCGTTCCATTGGTGTGTCGCCGGGTGTCTTGTCGGACGGGATCGTTTTCAGAGACTCGTCGGTCTTGCCGCCCCGACCGGGTCCTCTTCCAACGCGCTGACGAAACACCGACGAAGATGAAGAGACCATGCTGTCCCTGACTGGGAACTTGCGTCTTGCCATCGGTTTAGTGCGCAGGACTATCAGCTAACGGCCACCAACAAGCCGCACCAGGTAACCCGCTTCGGCGGGTTTCTTGCTTATGGCGCTGCCGCGCCTTCACCGCTCGCCGCATATCCGGGCGCGATGCCGCCCGCTCTCGTTCCGGGTGCCGCTCGCACCAGTGTCGCCACTCGGCAACCGTCCGCCGTACCCATGCCGGGCGTATCCCGGCGAAGTCGCAGGCCTGATCGAAGTCCGGTGATGCCAGCCAAGCTCTCGCATCGTCGCGCACCCCGGCTCGTAGCAGCCGAACGTCACCAAGACGGTGTGCGTCATAGATCGCCGTGCAGATCACGTTGAACCATAGGACTCTCTCCGGTTCCGCGTCGTCGTCCACCTGATAACTCAGCGCTCGGCAGAGCTGGGTGTGTACGGGGTCGTGGAGGACCCATAGCTGACTGAAACCACGCCTCAGCAAGCCGCTTGGCATCGTCTAGGGCCAGAGAGGCTGCCGAACCGAGGGCTGAGAACTGCTGGCGGCCACCGACGCGGCAGCGGGCCACCCAGAAGGCCCCAGAGGGGGTGACACGGAAGCCAAGGAACTTGCCGGATTCCAACTTGATCCAGTACGGCTCCCGGCGGGTGGGCAAACGGTCGCGGGCGGACTTCGTGGTGAGGCTTGGGGCGGTCATGCGCAGTCTCTCCGGGCAATCCGCGCTGTCCCGCCGGGCCAAAGCCTGTACGGAACTGTACGAAAAAAGTTTTCGTACACGGAGAACGCGGTATGCGATGGCCCGGCGTGGAGTTCAGGCCAGAGACTTGGTAGAATTTTCTGATAACTCGTTGATTACCCGCCGGGTAAGTGCTAAATAGCAGCCCCGCCACGGCGGCACAGTCACTCAAAGCTCCCTTCGTCTAGCGGTTAGGACGCGGCCCTCTCAAGGCTGAAACGCGGGTTCGATTCCCGCAGGGAGCGCCATCTGCCGCGCCGCGGTTCCAGCCCAAGGGCTCATTCCAGCGCTCCATGCCGTCGCCGTCCAACCAGGCAATCGCCAGCTACCACGCACCCACCGCCGGCGTCCTGCGCCGACTGGCCGCGGGCTGCTACGACGCGCTGCTGCTCGGCGCCCTCTGGATGACTGCCACCCTCGTCATCGTTGCCATCCGCGGCGGACAGGCCGTCCCCGCCGGCGAACCGGGATACCAGCTGCTCCTCGCCGTGATGGCAGCGCTGTTCTTCATCACGTCCTGGCTGCGCGGCGGACAGACGCTCGGGATGCGTGCCTGGCGCCTGCGGGTCGAACGGGAATCGGGCGAACCGCTGGACGTCCGGACCGGGATCCTCCGCTTCCTGGGGGGTGTGCTGTCGGTTGCCACGGGCGGAATCGGGCTGCTGTGGCTGTGGATCGACCGCGACGAACTGACCTGGCACGACCGCCTGGCAGGAACGCGCGTCGTGGTCCTGCCGAAGGAGCGCGGCTGAGCCGCTCAGCGCGTCCGGCTGAGCACGATGCCAGTGGCAATCGCCAGCAGCCCGGTGGGCAGCCAGGCGGTGGCAATGGCGTTGAGATTCCACACTTCGCCCCCGTCCGACAGCGTCCGGCTGATCAGGAACCAGGTGAGGCCAATCGCCAGTCCCGCGAGCATGCGGGATCCTGACCCGCCCGACCGCAACGGGCCGAGCACGAAGGGCACGGCCAGCACGCACATCAAGGGCACTGCGAACACCGAGGCGATGCGGGTCCAGAAGGCGACTTCATAGCTGCGCGCCTCGAGACCGCTCCGCTTCAGGTACTGCACGTACCGCCACAGGGCGGCGCCCGTCATGGTTTCCTCGCGGACCACGGTCAGGCCGAGCAGATCGGGGTTCACCCCCTCCAGGGCCAGGGACTCCTTCGTGACGCTGGTGAGGATGGCGGCCGGGGTGAACCGGCTCTCCGAATAATTGCGGAGGAACCAGCGCCGGTCCGTCCCGGCACGCACCGAATCGGCGCGACCGATCGCGTCCAGGGCGCCGTTGCTGCCCACCCGGAACACGTAGACATTGCCCGCCGGATGCTCGTCGCTCGGTGGCGTCACATTGAGGATGGTCGTCCTGTCGCGAATCCAGGCGCTGTCGCCGGCGCTGATGCCCGCCTGGCCGAACTTGGCCAGCTCGCGTTGCTGGCGCGCGTAGCGCTCGAGGGGCGGGGCAAGGTAGACGCTGAGTGCCAGGCCAGCCAGCGCGAGGACCATGCCCGTGACGAGCACGGACCGGGCCAGTCCGCGGGGCGAGACGCCGGCAGCGCGGAGCACGATCAACTCGCTGCGGCTGGCCAGCGAACCGAGGCCGAGCAGCGCGCCCAGCAGCGCCGCCACCGGCAGCAGCTGGGCAACGATGGTTGGCATCTGGAGAAGCACCCAGCCCAGCGCGTCGAATAGCCCGTAGTCGCCGACCCCGATGTCGTCGAGCTGGCCGATGAACTCGATGAACGCACCCAGGCTCAGCAGGACGGCAAGGACGAGGCCGGTAGTGGCCAGGATCGTCCTGAACAGGTAGCCGCGCAGGATTCTCACGGGCTCGCATCCCCGCTGCGAGCAACCCGCCGCCCCGGTCCGCGAACCCATTGCCGCCACAAGCCGAGCTGGTAGACCAGCATCGCGGCCGCCGCCGCCAGGAACAGGCCGTGGACCCACCAGAGGCCTGCTGCCTCGGGCACCTGGCCGCGCTCGATCCAGCCCCGTCCGGCCGCGAGCAGGTTGGCGTAGATCAGGTAGACAAGGACGGCCGACGCGAGACCGGCGAAGCGGCCCTTCCTGGGCTCGGTGCGCGCCAGGGGCACCGCGAGGACGGCCAGCACGAGCAGCGTGAACGGCACGCCCAGTCTCCAGTGCAGCTCGGCCCGGTCGGCAAGGTCCGATGAAGCCAGCAGGGCTGCCGTGCTCCGCGCCTCGGGTTCGAGCTTCACGGGCCCGGCGGCAGGTATCTCGAAGGGAATGCCGTGCTCGGCAAAGTCGACCAGGCGGAATCGGGCCTCACCCGGCTGGCCTTCGTACCGGTGGCCCCGCGCGAAGATCAGGACCCGGACGCCATTGCCCACGTCCTCCTGCCAGGCTTCATCGGCGACGATCACCTCCACCTTGTCGCCGTTGCGGCGCTGGACGAACACCTGGTGGAGGTGCCTGTCCGGGGTCAGGGATTCCGCATACAGGGCTGCCTTCCCGTCGGCAAAACTGACGAAGCGCCCCGCCTGCAGCAGGCCGATGCTGGCCTCCCTCTTGGCCTGGGCAGCGAAGAATTCCACTTGCCGGAGCGCCGCCGGGGAGACGACGAGGGCCAGCACCGCCACGACCGCCGCCAGGCCGCCACCGAGGGTCAGGATGGCGCGGTAAAGCTGCGCAGGCCCGACGCCACAGGACATCATCGCGGCCATCTCGCTGTCGTGGTACAGCCTCCCCAGGGCCAGCATGATGGCGAGGAAGAACCCCACGGGGATCAGGATGGTGAGGTACTGGGCCGTCGTCAGGCCGAGGACCTGCAGGATGGCACCGCGAGGCAGCTTGTTGGCCGCCGCATCCCCGAGCACGGCGGCGAACTGGTTGGTGACGAGGATCAGCAGCAGGACGAGCGTGACGACGAGCCACGTCTGCAGGGTCTCGCGAAGAACGTAGCGTTGCAGGATCGAGGACATGCCAGGCGCGGCCTTAGCCAGCCTCCGGATGAATCGAGTACACTAACGGGCGTTTTACAAGGGTTTGCATGCGACGCCCCGGACGTGGACCAACCTTGGTGCCAACCTTGGTTTAGGGGTCGCATGGAGTCAAGCACCCGCAAATGAGGTCAGCATGCAATTCCAGGTGAAAACCGGCGCGGCGAGCCAGCAGCGCACAGCCTGCGCAGTCGTTCCCATCTTCTCCGGTGGCGAGCTGCCGTCTTCAGCCCGGAGCCTCGACGCCGCCGGCGGCGGACTGATCACCCGGGCGATCCGCAACCACGACATCAAGGGCGAGGTGGGCGACGTCCTTCTCCTCACCCACACCGGCGACCTCCCCTGCCAGCGTATTCTCCTCGTCGGCCTGGGCCAGAAGGCGAAGCTCGATCGCCGCGCGTGGCGCAAGGCCGTCCGGACGGCGCTCGCCACCCTGGCGCGAGGCAAGTACGGCGATGCCATCCTGCATCTCACCACCGACCCCGTGAGCGGCGCCGACGCGTACCGCCGGGCACGGCTGGCCGTCGAGATCTGGCACGAGGTCAGCTACCGCTTCACGGCGATGAAATCGGAACCGGGCGACACAACCCCCGCGCTGAAGCAGCTGGGCATTGCCGCCAGCGGCCGCGACGTGCGCAGCGTGCGTCGCGGGATCGAGCACGGCACTGCCATCGCCGGCGCCGTGGCGCTGGCGAAGGACCTCGGCAATCTTCCGCCCAATGTCTGCACGCCCACTTACCTGGTGGAGCGCGCGCGCGGCATCGCCAGGCGGGGCAAAAAGCTCACGCTCAAGGCCCTGGGCCTGGCGGAGATCCGCAAGCTGCGCATGGGGGCCTTCCTGGCCGTCACCCAGGGCTCGGTCGAACCGCCCCGCTTCATCGTGCTGCAGTACCGGGGCGGACGCGCCGCCGACCGGCCCGTCGTCCTCGTGGGCAAGGGCATCACCTTCGATTCGGGCGGCATCTCCATCAAGCCGGCGGGCGCGATGGACGAGATGAAATACGACATGTGCGGCGCGGCCACCGTCCTCGGGGTGCTGCAGGCCGTGGCGGAACTGAAGCTGCCGATCAACGTGACCGGCGTCGTGCCGACCTGCGAGAACCTGCCAAGCGGCACGGCCACGCGCCCGAGCGACATCGTCCGGACCATGTCGGGACAGACAGTCGAGATCCTGAATACGGACGCCGAGGGGCGACTGATCCTCTGCGACGCCATCACCTACGCCCTGCGCTTCAAGCCCGCGGCGCTGATCGACATCGCCACGCTCACCGGCGCGTGCCTGGTCGCCCTCGGCCGCGTGCGGTCCGGGCTGCTCGGCAATTCCGACAAGCTGGCCGACGACCTGCTGGCCGCAGGCCAGGCCGCGGACGACCGGGCCTGGCGGCTGCCGCTCGACGACGACTACGCCGACCTCCTCAAGAGCCCCTTTGCCGACGTCGCCAACGTGGGCGGCAGGGATGCGGGGACGATCACCGCCGCGAGCTTCCTCGCGCGCTTCGTGGGCAAGACCGACTGGGCCCACCTGGACATCGCGGGGACGGCCTGGAACCAGGGCAGCAGCAAGGGCGGCACCGGGCGGCCAATCCCGCTGCTCATGGAATACCTGCTGCACCGGAAGTAGGTCGCCCCACGGAGATGAGCGCCACGCGCGTATCCTTCTACGTCCTGAGCGACGCCGAGTCCGGCAGCCGCCTCGGGTACGCGTGCCGCCTCGTGGAAAAGGCCTACAAGCTCCAGCACCGGATCCACGCCCACGCGGGCGATGCCACCATGGCCCGCAACCTGGACGACCTGCTCTGGACCTTTCGCCAGGGCAGCTTCGTCCCACATGAACTGCTGGCTGCGGCAGGCAAGGCGCCGCTGGCGCCAGTGACCATCGGCTCGGCCGATGCCGCGGGACAGGCCGAACCTCCGGCAGCAGACCTGCTGGTGAATCTCGCGACCGAGGTGCCCGCGTTCTACGACCGGTTTCCGCGCATCGCGGAAATCATCGACGGCAGCCCGGCAGGCCGGGAAGCCGGCAGGGCACGGCACCGCTTCTACCGCGAACAGGGCCTGGAACCGGAAACCCACGAGGTGACCTGAACATGGACCGAACCCGAATTCCCGTGCTTACCGATGCCGTGGCGCGCCCCCGGCGCAGCGCTGCGGATGAAATGGCCCGTCCCGTTCTCACGGAGTCGGAGCTGGCCGAGTTGCAGGTGCGGATCGCCACCGGCAGTTTCATGCTGGTGGAGAAGCTGCTGCACCAGGCCTACAAGGAAATGGAAGCAACCCTCTTCGATGAAGTGGTGGGCCGGCTCCGCCACGAGCTTCCCGAACTGATCGACCAGGTGCTGCGCGAGCACTTCGAGAAAGATCTCAAGGATGACTGAGTGACAGACGAATCCGACGGCGCCGGCGACACCACCACCCCACTCGACAAGGCCTATCAGCCCGCGGGGATCGAACAGCGCTGGTACGCCCGCTGGGAAGCCGCCGGTTACTTTGCCCCGTCCGGACGGGGAACTCCCTACTGCATCATGATCCCGCCACCGAACGTGACGGGCACGCTGCACATGGGGCACGCCTTCCAGCACACGCTGCAGGATTCCCTGACCCGCTACCACCGGATGCGCGGCGACAACACCCTGTGGCAGCCGGGCACGGACCACGCCGGCATCGCTACCCAGATGGTGGTCGAGCGCCAGCTCAATGCGGAGGGCAAGCGCCGCCAGGACCTGGGCCGCGATGCATTCATCGCCCGCGTCTGGCAATGGAAGCAGGAGTCGGGCGGCACGATCAGCCGGCAGATGCGCCGCCTGGGCAACTCGGTGGACTGGTCACGGGACCGCTTCACCATGGACGAAGGCCTGTCGCAGGCCGTCACTGAGGTCTTCGTCCGGCTGCACGCGGAAGGACTCATCTACCGTGGCAAGCGCCTCGTCAACTGGGATCCGGTTCTGCACACCGCCCTGTCGGACCTGGAAGTCCAGTCGGAGCCCGAGCAGGGCTCACTGTGGCACCTGCGGTACCCGCTCGCGGACGGCAGCGGCCACCTGGTCGTGGCGACCACCCGCCCGGAAACGATGCTGGGCGACACCGCGGTGGCCGTGCACCCGGAGGACGACCGCTACCGCGCACACATCGGCAAACAGGTTCGCCTGCCCCTGACGAATCGCCTGATCCCTGTCATCGCCGACGAGTATGTCGACAGGGAGTTTGGCTCGGGCTGCGTCAAGATCACGCCGGGGCATGACTTCAATGACTACGAGATGGGCAAGCGGCACCAGCTGCCGCTCATCAACATCTTCGACCGGGACGCCCGGATCATCAGCAAGCCGGACGCAGCGGGCTCTGGCTACGACCCGGCGCAGGCACTCGGCGAAATCCCGGCGGACCTGCGCGGCCTCGATCGCGCGGCAGCGAGGGGCCGCATTGTCGCCTTGCTGGAGGAACAGGGACTGGTGGAGCGGATCGACGCCCACTCCCTCCAGGTGCCACGGGGCGACCGGAGCGGTGCCATCCTGGAACCCTGGCTCACGGACCAGTGGTACGTGAAGATCGCGCCCCTGGCCGCGCCGGCGATCGCCGCCGTCGAGGAAGGCCGGATCCGGTTCGTGCCCGAGAACTGGTCCAAGACCTATTTCCAGTGGATGAACAACATCCAGGACTGGTGCATCAGCCGCCAGCTCTGGTGGGGCCACCGGATTCCCGCCTGGTACGACGCCGACGGCCGTGTCTATGTGGGCCACACCGAGCAGGCCGTGCGGCAGGCCCACAAGCTGGGACCCGACGTGGCATTGCGCCAGGACGAAGACGTGCTCGACACCTGGTTCTCGTCGGCGCTCTGGCCCTTCTCCACCCTGGGCTGGCCGGAGCAGACGGAGTCGCTGAAGGCCTTCTATCCTTCCAGCGTGCTCGTCACCGGCTTCGACATCATCTTCTTCTGGGTCGCGCGGATGATCATGTTCGGCCTCAAGTTCGCCGGGGATGTGCCGTTCCGCGAGGTGTACATCACGGGCCTGATCCGGGACGAGAACGGCGACAAGATGTCCAAGTCGAAGGGCAACATCCTCGACCCGCTGGACCTGATCGATGGCATCGACCTGCCGAGCCTGCTGACGAAGCGCACGACCGGCCTCATGCAGCCCCAGCTGAAGCCGCAGATCGAGAAGGCCACGAAGAAGCAGTTTCCAGAAGGCATTCCCGACTACGGCACCGACGCGCTGCGCTTTACCTTTGCCGCGCTGGCCAGCACCGGCCGCGACATCCGCTTCGACCTGAATCGCATCGAGGGTTACCGGAACTTCTGCAACAAGATCTGGAACGCCGCGCGGTTCGTCCTCATGAACGTCGAGGGACGCGAGCTCGCGCAGGGCGGCGCCGCGGTGGCCTCCCTCAGCCTGCCGGACCGCTGGATCCTCTCCCGGCTGAGCAAGACCATCGAGGCGGTTGAAGGCCACTTCACGACCTATCGCTTCGATCTTGCCGCGCGCGCGCTCTACGAATTCATCTGGAACGAGTACTGCGACTGGTACCTGGAACTCACCAAGCCCATCCTCCAGGACCCGGCCACGCCGGCGGGCGTGCAGGCGGTGACCCGCCGCACGCTGGTGACGGTCCTGGAAGCCCTGCTGCGGGCCACGCATCCGTTCATGCCGTTCATCACGGAAGAGATCTGGCAGCGGGTCGCTCCGCTGGCCGGGGCCTGTGGCGAATCGATCATGACCCAGCGCTGGCCGGATCCCAGCCTGTTCCCGGTGGACGACGACGCCGAGGCGGAACTCGGCTGGATCCGGAGCTTCATCCTCGCCGTCCGGCAAATCCGGGGAGAAATGGATATCGCGCCGGGCAAGCGCATTCCCGTCCTCCTGCAGGACGCCACGGCGGATGACACCCGGCTGCTCGCCGTGCACGACCGCTACCTGCGGGAGCTTGCCCGGCTCTCGGGCCTCGAGGTATTGGCTCCCGGCAGCCAGCCCCCGCCCAGCGCCACCGCCCTCGTGGGCAGCCTCAAGCTGCTCGTGCCGATTGCCGGTCTGATCGACGTCGCGGCAGAGCGGGCCCGGCTGACGAAGACCCGGCAGAAGGCTGCAACGGACCTGGAGCGGGTGGAGCAGAAGCTGGCCACGGAAAGCTTCACCAGTCACGCGCCGGAGGCCGTCGTGGCGAAGGAACGCGAGCGCCAGCAGATGCTCCGCCGCGACCTGGCGAAGCTGGACGCCCAGCTGGAGCAGCTGGCGTCCCTTTGAGAGGCCCCGGGTTTGGCGTGTGGATCTACCGGAGCTCGGGCAGGGGCTCGCCGTCGGGGATGAACCTGAGCGCCAGGCCGTTGTTGCAGTAGCGCAGTCCCGTGGGCGCCGGGCCATCCTTGAACACGTGCCCCTGGTGGCCGCCGCAACGGGCGCAGTGGTATTCCGTCCGCGGCACGATCAGGTGGAAGTCGCGCTTCGTGGCGATACTCGACTCGGCAATGGGCTGGAAGAAGCTCGGCCAGCCGGTGCCACTGTCGAACTTGCCCGACGTGACGAACAGCGGCGAGTTGCAGGCTGCGCAGACGAAGGTGCCCGCCCGCTTCTCGCCATTCAGGGGACTGGTAAACGGCCGCTCGGTGTTCTCCTCGAAGAGCACGCCATAACGTTCCGGATCCAGTACGGCACGGTACTGTTCGGGCTTTGCCTTGTTTGGGTCACGTGCCATGGGGAACTCCGTGGTGAGTGAGATCGTGGCCACGAAGTATGGCCCAGTGCAGCCAAATCTGTGCCCCAGTTCGCGATTCGACGCTGGGGGTTCCGGCAAGATGCCATGGTATCTTCGGACCGGAACACCCCAAGTGGAACGCAGCATGGCGTCGAACGTCACGGCACTGACGGGCAAGGAAGACCTGCTGCGAGCCCGACAGCTGGCGGACCAGGTGGCGGCCGAGATCGGCCAGGTGATCCTGGGCAAGCAGCCGGAGATCCAGCTCGCGTTCACGTGCCTGCTGGCCGGCGGCCACCTGCTGATCGAGGACGTGCCGGGCGTCGGCAAGACGCTCCTCGCCCGCTCGCTGGCGGGCGTCCTGGGATTGTCCTTCCGCCGCATCCAGTTCACCAGCGACATGCTGCCGGCCGACATCGTCGGCATGTCCATCCTCGAACAGTCCACCTCAACTTTCCGGTTTCACCCGGGACCGGTCTTTTCCCACGTGGTGCTCGCCGACGAGATCAATCGCGCGACGCCGAAAGCCCAGAGCGCCCTCCTCGAGGCCATGGAGGAACACCAGGTCACCCTCGACGGTCACACTCACGCACTTCCCTCGCCCTTCTTCGTCATCGCGACGCAGAACCCGCTGCACCAGGCCGGCACATTCCCCCTGCCGGAGTCCCAGCTCGACCGGTTCCTGATGCGCATTGGCCTCGGCTATCCGGGCGAGGCGCTGGAGCGGAAGCTGCTCAGGGGCGACGACCGCCGCGCGATGCTCGGAGACCTCCGCACCATCGTCGACGTGGCAGGCCTGGCGGCGCTGCGCTCGGCAGCGCGGGAGCTGTTCCTGTCGGATGCGCTGCTCGACTACGTGCAGGCGCTCGTGCGCTTCACGCGCCAGTCGGCGCAGTTCGAACTCGGCCTGTCGCCGCGTGGAGCCCAGGACCTGGTCAACGCCGCACGCTGCTGGGCCCTGATCCAGGGTCACCCGGGCGTGCACCCGGAAGACGTCAAGGCGGTGTTCACCGCCGTCGCCGGCCACCGCCTGCGGCCCCGGCAGGGCGGCACCGCCGCCCTCCGCGACCCGGCACGCCTCGTGCTGGAGTCCGTGCCGGTCCCCTGAGATGTCGACCGCCGCGAGCAGGCCACGGCGCCGGCTGCCCCGCTTCCTGCAACGTCGCGTCCGGCGCTGGGCCCTCCGCCGCCAGGGTGCTGACGGCGAGTTTGTCGAGCTGCACCAGGGGCGTGTCTACATCCTCCCCACCCGGAGCGGCCTGGTTTTCGGCCTGGTGTTCTTCACCATGCTGCTGGGCGCGCTCAACTACAGCAACAACATGGGCTTCGCGCTCGCCTTCGTGCTCACGGCCGTCGCCGTGGTCAGTATCCATCACTGCCAGCGCAATCTGGCGGGGCTGCGGCTCTCGGTCAGCGGCTGCGCTCCGGTCTTCGCGGGCGAACCCATGGAGTGCACGGTGCATGTCACGAATCCGGGCCGGGCGCCGCGCTGGCAGATAGCCGCCGGGCCGGCGACGGAGCGGACGCCCGCGGCGGACCTGCCCCCGGGCGGTTCGGCTGCCCTGACGTTGCGCCTCGCGACCGACAGGCGCGGCCGGCTGCGCTGCCCGGAGATCCGCGTAAGCACCCGGCACCCTCTGGGCCTGTTCGAATCGTGGGCGCTGGTCTATCCGGAGCGCGAACTGCTCGTCTATCCGCATCCCGCGGCAAGCGCCAGTGTTCGCCTCCCGCCAGCCGGTGCGGATCTCGAGAACGCCGGTGAGTCGGTCCGCGGGACCGACGAGTTCATCGGCCTGCGGCCGCCGCTCGCGGGAGAGTCCCTGTCCCGGATCGCCTGGAAGGCCGTCGCGCGCACGGGACAGTTGCTGGCCAAGGACTACCGGAGCGGTGCGGGCTCCGCGTGGCTGGACTGGAGCGCCCTCCCGGCCGCCGATCCGGAGGAGCGGCTCTCCCTCCTCACGCGACTGGTCATCGACGCGGAGTCCGCCGGCCAGTACTTCGGCCTGCGCCTGCCAGGCATCGAGATCCAGCCAATGGCGGGACCGGACCACTACCACCGGTGCCTCGGGGTGCTGGCCACCTACGAGCCGACGACGGCCGCCGGCCGGAGCCCAGCCCGTGCGGAATGACGCCACAGCGGCCGGCTTGCCGGACAGCGCCCACGACTGGGAAGCGCCGGGCGCCGGAGGGACCGCCACGAGCCCGGCATCGTTCGGCCAGCTCGTCTGGCTAACCCTGCTCATCGCCATCGCCGTGGGGCCCCACGTCGGTGCCGTGCAGACCTGGGTCATCGCCGGGCTCTGCGGCTCTGTGATCTGGCGGCTCGGCGCCTCGCGCCTGGGCTGGCGCCTCCCCGGCAGGTTCCTGCGGGGTGCCCTCACGCTCGCGGGTTCCTTTGCGGTCGTCTTTGCCTACCGCCGGATTTCCGGCCTTGATGCAGGCTCGGCCCTGCTCATCCTGATGCTCGCGCTGAAGCTGCTCGAAACGCACTCGACGCGGGACAGGAGCATCGTGATCCTGATTGCCTGGTTCGTGCTGTTCGCGGGCTTCCTGCGGGAACAGTCCGTGGCATCGATACCGCAGCTGGCGGCCGGAGTGGTCTCGGGCATCCTGGCGCTCGTGCAGAGCGCCCGTCCGGCAGGACTCCTTTCCCCGGGGCAGGCCATCCGGATGACGGGCCGCCTGCTCCTGCAGGCGCTGCCTCTGGCGCTTGCGCTCTTCGTCCTGTTCCCGCGCCTGCCCGGCCCGTTCTGGGCGCTGCCGGCTCCGGGCGGCAACGGCCGCACCGGCCTCACCGACCAGATGAACCCGGGAGACATCTCGTCGCTTGCCCAGTCGGACGAGGTGGCGTTCCGCGTCCGCTTCAGTGGACCGACGCCGATGCCGGCGGAGCTCTACTGGCGGGGTCCGGTCCTCGAGCGCTTCGACGGCCGCCGCTGGCGCACGCAACCCGACTCCCTGAGGGAACGCCTGCCCGCGCTGCGCGACTACGCGCCACCCCCCTCGGCCGGTCAGCGGGTGTTCAGCTACGAGATCACCCTCGAACCGCATCAGCAGCGGTGGCTCCTGCCGCTGGAGACGCCGCTGAGCTGGGACGCGCCGGACGGCCGGCTCGCCGGAACCCTCGAACTGCTCAACAAGCGGCCGCTCGACCGGCGGATCGCGTGGACCGGGCGATCCATCGGCACCGGCAGCTTCCGCGATCCAGGGCCGCCACAACGGGTGAACCGGGACCTGGCCGGGAACTCCAACCCGCGCACCGTCGCGCTGGCCCGAACACTGCGCGGCAATGCCAGCTCCGACGAGGATTACCTGCGGCGGGTCCTGCGGATGTTCCGTGAACAGCAGTTTTTCTACACCCTGCAGCCTCCTGCGCTCGGGGAGCAGCCCGTCGACGACTTCCTCTTCAGCACGCGCGCCGGCTTCTGCGAGCACTATGCGTCCGCCTTTGCCGTCCTCGCCCGGGCGGCGGGACTGCCGGCACGGGTCGTCGCCGGCTACCAGGGCGGCGAGAGGAACCCCGTGGCCGACTACTGGATCGTCCGCCAGTCCGACGCCCACGCCTGGACCGAGGTCTGGCTGGACGGGCGGTGGCGGCGATACGACCCCACGGCAGCCGTCGCGCCGGAGCGCATCGAGAGCGGCCTCGACGCCGCGCTGCCCGGCATGGCCGGCGACGCACTGCCGCTGCTCGGCGAGGGCGAATTCTTCGAGCGCATGGCGCTGAGCTGGGACGCCCTCAATGCGACCTGGGACCGCTGGGTACTCGCGTTCGGGCCCGACCAGCAGTCGGCGCTGCTCGAGGGCCTGGGCATCCAGTCACCGTCATTGCGCGACATCGCGCTGGCCTGCGCCTTCACCGTCAGCGGCGTGCTGGTGGTCTTCACGCTGTTCGGCCTCCGCTCGGGGCCGTCCCGGCCCGACCGTGTCGACCAGGCGTGGCAACAGTTGTGCCGGCGGCTGGCGAAAACGGGGCGGGTCCGCGCCGCGCACGAGGGGCCTGCCGAGTACGCCGCCGCGGTGGCCGCCCTGCGCCCGGACCTGGGGGCCACGGTCCTGGCCCTTGCCGGCATCTACCTGCGGCTGCGCTACGAGGGAACACCCACGGTCGCCGACGTCCAGCGCTTTGCCCGTCAGGTCAGGACACTGCGCGTACCCCGGGCACCCGCACCCGGGTCAGCAGAAGCAGGCCCGCGCTGAACAGAATGACGATCGACAGGATCCCCACGCGCTGGCTCCCGGACACCAGCGCGACGGTTCCGGCAAGCACAGGACCCAGCACCGACGAGAACTTTCCCAGCATGTTGAAGAACCCGAAGTACTCGCCGCTCTTCCCGGCGGGGATGAGCCGCGCTAACAGCGACCGGCTGAGTGACTGTACGCCGCCCTGGACGAGGCCGATTGTCGCGGCGAGCGCGTAGAACTGCGGTGCGGTGGTCAGGAATACGGCCAGCGCCGTCGCCACGATGTAGACGGCCAGCGCAAGATAGATCGCGCGACGGGGACCGATGCGTGAACCCAGGGCCCCGAAAGCGATCGCCGCGGGAAAGCCCAGAAAGTTGGTGAGCAGGATGGCGCCGGTCACGTCGGCCGCGGACAACCCCTGCGAGAGCCCGTAGTCCACCGCCATCTTGATGATGGTGTAGACGCCGTCGATGTACAGCCAGTAGGCGCTGAGGAACCAGAGCAGGTTGCTGTCCGAGCGAAGCGTGCGCGCGGTGGCCCGGAGCTGCTTCAGTCCGGCGCGAAACGCCCCCGCGACCGGGGCAGCGCCTGCGTGTTTCTCCGTGACCCACAGCAGCAAGGGCAGCGAGAACAGCGCCCACCAGATCCCGACGAGGATGAACGTCACCTGGATGGCCGCCGACTGGCTCCCGAGCCCGAAGGCCGCCGGCTTCGCGAGCAGGATCACGCTGACCGTGAAGAGCAGCGCCCCGCCGAGATACCCCAGCCCGTAGCCGAACGCGGACACCCGGTCGTAGTCCGCCGGTTCGGCGACGTCGATCAGCATGGCGTCGTAGAGGCTGTTGGCGGAGAAGAAGCCCACCGAGGCGATGACGAAGCAGACCATGGCCAGCAGCCAGCCACCCGGGCCTGCCGCGGCAAGGAGCATGGTGGCCACGACGCCGACCAGCGTGAAGGCGGCCAGCCAGGGCTTGCGGCGCCGGGCCTGGTCCGTCATGGCGCCAAGCAATGGCGCCAGCAGCACAACGACCAGGCTGGCGAGGCCGTTGGCGAGTCCCAGCCGGAAGGTCGTGACGGGACTCGGGGCCCCGTCGTTCCAGGCGCCCGCGAGCATGACAGGCACGAAGGCCGTGAGCACCGCAAGTGCGAAGGCAGAGTTGGCCCAGTCGTAGAAGGCCCATGCCAGCACCGGCCGGCTGCGCCAGGAAGAGCTTGCCACCTTGGTGTCAGCGCCGCCGGCGGAACCGGTGCACCAGCACCACCGCGTCCTCGGTACCACCCCGAGCCCGGTAGTAGCCCCGACGGCGGCCAAGGACCTCGAAGCCGGAGCGCTCGTACAACGTCAGGGCGCGCACGTTGGTCGGCCTGACCTCGAGATACATGCCCTCCGCGCCGGCGAGGCGGGCCAGGTCCATGAGGTGATGAAGCAGGCGCCGTCCGTTGCCCATGCGGCGCGCGGACTCGGACAGGGCCAGGTTCAGCAGGTGAGCCTCCCCCGCGGCCACCGACATGATGCCGTAGCCGATGACCTTGCCACTGTGCTCGAGCACGAGGCTCGTGTAGCCGGCGAGCAGGCAGTCACGGAAGATGCCGGGGCTCCAGGGAAACTCGTAGGCCCCCTGCTCGATCGTCGCAACGACGGTCACGTCCGTCTGCCGCATCTCGCGGATGGTCGCGGGCACTGACTGGAGTTCAGCGCTCATCTTTCGCGGCATTGGCTGGCGCAGCGCCCGGCGCCGGCGTGCGCAGCGGCGGCACCGTGGCCCGGGCGAGGCAGAGGTCCTCCCAGGACTTGCGCTTCTGGCCCGGACTGCGCAGGAGATAGGCGGGGTGGTAGGTGACGACGAGGGGCAGTTCCGACGGGCCGTAGCGATGAACCCGCCCGCGCAACTGGCCGATGGGTGTATCGACGCCCAGCAGGTTCTGCGCGGCAATCCGCCCGACTGCCAGCAGGAGTCCCGGCTGCACCAGGGCGATCTGGTGCTGGAGGTATCCCGCACAACTCGCTGATTCCTCGGGCTTTGGATCCCGGTTCTCCGGCGGACGGCACTTGAGGATGTTGGCGATGTAAACCTGCTCGCGGGCCACGCCGGCGGCGCGCAGCATCTCGTTCAGCAACTGGCCCGCGCGACCCACGAAGGGCTCACCCTGCCGGTCCTCATCGGCGCCCGGCGCTTCGCCGATCACCATCCAGGAGGCGCCCCGGTCGCCCACGCCGAAGACCACCTGCGTGCGCGTCTTGTGGAGTGCGCACCGGGTACAGGCCAGCGCCTCGCGCTCCAGGCCTGCCCAGTCGCCCGGCATCACGTCGGTGACGGCAGGTGCCGGCATCCCGGCCGACGGCGGAACGCCGCTGTCGACGGCGGCCGCGGGGGCCTGCAACTCGAGTCCGGTGCGTGGCGTCCAGACGGTGATGCCCATGGCATCGAGCGCAGCCAGTTGCTGACCGGAGAGGCGTGACGTTGGCGTGGTCATGGCGCGGCGCAGACCAGAAGGAGTCAGGGTCCCGCGTCAGGCCCGCCGGCGTGCCGGCGGGTCCGGCCCGACTGCCGGCGCTGGCGCCGCCAGACCGCATTGACGATACCGGACAGCGCGTAGATGGACGCGATGATGAAGCACACCTTCGGCGGATCGAGCGCGATCAGGACGAAGATCAGGGGAATGACGAAGACGTAGGCAAAGGATATTCGCCCCCGTGGCCCGAGTTCCTTGAAGCTGTAGTACGCAAAGCCGGACACCATGAGGACACCGGCAGCCACCGTGATGGCGGTGCTGGCAGCAAGCGCCGGCAGGCCACCGAGCCCGAGGTCGGACTCCAGCCAGACCATGCTGGACACGAGTCCGGCGGCCGACGGGCTTGGCAGGCCTTCGAAGAAGCGCCGGTCGCTGGTCTTGGAGGCGACGTTGAACCGGGCGAGCCGGAGCGCAGCAGCCACCGCATAGAGGAAGGCGGCGAGCCAGCCCAGCTTGCCCCACGCCCAGCCGTACTCGGCAAGCGCCTTGAGGCCCCACAGGTAGACGATGATGGCGGGGGCCATGCCGAACGCGACCATGTCGGCAAGGCTGTCGTACTGCTTGCCGAATTCGGATTCGGTGTGCGTGAGCCGGGCGAGGCGGCCATCCATGCCATCGAGCAGGGCGGCGACGAAGACGGCGATGCACGCCGGCTGGTAGTTGCCGTCGATCGACGCCACGATTCCGTAGAACCCCGCGAACAGAGTGCCGGTGGTCAGCAGGTTCGGCAGGAGGTAGATCGCCCTGCGCCTGGGGGCTGGCTCGATGTCGCCCGGTTCTGGCATACCTGCTTCTACACTCCAGCGACAGAACACGCGGTCGCGGGGCATATTGCCACGCCCGGACAACCAGATACAGCGGCGGGCCCGCGGGGACAAGGCTGGCGCTGCGGGCTAGAATGCCGCGCGAGCACCTCCCGACCTGCCAGAGACCCCCTTGCCATGCGCCTTACCCACCTGCCGCTCACCACCCTGAAGGAAGTGCCTGCCGATGCCGAGATCATCAGCCACCAGCTGATGCTACGGGCCGGGCTGGTGCGCCGCCTGTCTTCCGGCCTCTTCACCTGGATGCCGCTGGGCCTGCGGGTGCTGCGCAAGGTGGAGCGCATCGTGCGTGAGGAGATGGACCGCGCTGGTGCGCTCGAGATCCTGATGCCGGCTGTCCAGCCCGCCGAACTCTGGCAGGAGACCGGTCGCTGGGACATCTATGGCGACCTCCTCTTGCGCATTCGCGACCGCCACGACCGGGACTACTGCTTCGCGCCCACCGCCGAGGAAGTCGTGACCGAAGTGGCCCGGCGCGAACTGCGCAGCTACCGCCAGCTGCCGGTGAACTACTACCAGATCAACACGAAGTTCCGCGATGAGATCCGGCCGCGCTTCGGCGTGATGCGTGCCCGCGAGTTCGTCATGAAGGATGCCTATTCCTTTCACCTGGACCAGGCTTCGCTCGAGAAGACGTACGATGCGATGGCCGAGGCCTACTCGCGGATCTTCACCCGGCTCGGCCTGCGCTTCCGGAAGGTGGACGCCCACGGCGGCGAGATCGGCGGCTCACGCTCCCAGGAATTCCACGTACTGGCGGAGTCCGGCGAGGACCGTATCGCCTGGTGCGAGGGCGACAGCTTCGCGGCCAACGTGGAGATGGCGCCCGCTGCACCTCCCGCGATCCCGCGGCCCGCAGGCAGGGCTGCGCTGACCCGGGTTGCGACTCCCGGCGTCCGTTCCATCGATGAGGTAACGGCGTTCCTCAAGGTTACGGCCGGCCAGTGCCTGAAGACCCTCGTCGTCGAAGGCAGCGATGGCGGGCTGGTCGCCCTCCTCCTGCGCGGCGATCACGAACTGAACCCGCTGAAGGCCGAGCGTGCGCCAGGCGTCGCCCGGCCGCTCCGGCTTGCCACGCCGGAGCGCGTGCTGGCCGTGACGGGCGCCCCGGTCGGGGCCATCGGCCCGGTGGACCTGCCGCTGCCAATGGTGGCCGATCACGGCGTGCTCGTGCTCGGGGACTTCGTGTGCGGAGCGAACGCGACCGACGTGCACCTGACCGGCGTCAACTGGGAACGGGACCTGCCGCTCCCCGCCGCCGCGGACCTGCGCAACGTGGAGAACGGCGACCCGAGCCCGGGTGGCGGTGGCCCGCTGACCATCGCGCGCGGCATCGAGGTGGGGCACATCTTCCAGCTGGGCGACAAGTACAGCCAGAGCATGCACGCGGTGGTCCTCGACCAGGATGGCAAGGAGCGCGTGATGACGATGGGCTGCTACGGCATCGGGGTGTCCCGCATCGTCGGCGCGGCCATCGAGCAGAATAACGACGCCAACGGCATCCTCTGGCCAGAACCCATGAGTCCCTTCGACGTGATCCTGATCGAGATCAATCCGAAAAAGTCGGAGCCCGTCACAGCGGCGGCGACCAAGCTGTACAAGGATCTGCAGGCCGCGGGCTTCGATGTCCTGTTCGACGACCGGGATGCCCGCCCCGGGGTAAAGTTCGCCGACGCCGACCTGGTGGGAATTCCCCACCGGCTCGTGGTCGGTGAGCGCGGTGTCAGGGACGGGAAGGCGGAGTACCGCCACCGGCAGAGCGGCAATGAGGAACAGGTTGGCCTGGGCGATGTACTGGACTTCCTGCGGGCCCGTCGCGAGTTACCACGCCAGGGCTAGCGGGCGCCGCCCCGCGCTCGCCCTGCTGGCGCTCGTGCTCGCACCCCTCCTGGTGGCGGCAGCTGCCGAGGACCGGGATCCGGCGCTGCGTGAGAAGCTCAAGGCCGCGCTCGAGCAACCCATGGCCTTCGAGGACCGCTTCGAAGCCGAAGTGTGGCTGACCGACATGGCCGGCCGGCTGGCGCCGAAGGTGCCCGATCCGGGCGAGCGGCTGGAAATCCTCACGACGGTGCACCGCGAGGCCAGCCGGGTCGGCCTGCCGCCCGAGATGATCCTCGCCGTCATCGACGTGGAGAGCGGATTCCAGCGCTATGCCGTGTCCCGGGCCAACGCCCAGGGCCTCATGCAGGTGATGAGATTCTGGCTTGCCGAACTGGACATGCCCGGCTACGCGCTGCTGGATATCCAGGAGAACGTACGGATGGGCTGCACGATCCTCCGCCACTACTACGACAAGGAGAACGGCAACTGGACGCGGGCCCTCGCCCGCTACAACGGGAGCCTCGGCAGCCGTGCCTACCCCGACCGGGTCTTCGAACGCCTGCGCACGCGCTGGTTCCGGCAGTAGGAGCGGCGACCGCCACGATCAGGCCGTCCGGAAATCCTTGAGGCCGGCGAATGACGCCACTGCCTGCTCCTGCCCGACGACACCTGTCACCCGCGCCCGGGGCGGGCCCTCCGCCAGCCAGCGCGCCAGCGCCTCCAGCGACGACGGATCACCCACGGCGAGGACTTCGACCCTGCCGTCCGGGAGATTGCGCGCGTAGCCGCGCAGGCCAAGCTGTTCGGCCACCTGCGCGGTACTGGCGCGGAAGAACACCCCCTGGACCTGGCCGCTGACGAAGAAGCGGCGCGCTGCCAGTCCCGCGGTCACCCGTGGCTCAGCGGGGCAGCGCGGCGGGCGACGGCGAGGGAGGCGCGGACGACGCCGGCGCGATGGCCGCATTCTGCTCGCGCAGCGAGCGGCTCTTCAGGAGCGCGGCAATCGCCGTCTCCTTGGCATCGATGGCCAGGCGCCTTGCGTCCCAGTAGACGCGTTGCTGCAGCTGGGCTTCCGCCTCGGCCAGCTGCACCTCGGCCCGGCGCAGTCCGTCGTCGTCCAGAGTCGCTGCGCCGGCCTCGCGGGCGGCGGCTATAGCCTGACGGGCGTCGCTCATCTCCTGGACCGGCGGGCCGGTGGCCGCGCAGCCCGCGGCAGCGACGATGCCCGCGGCCAGGACCGCGGCCATGGCCGCGCGCGGCAGGAGACGGCAGCGTGTTTTCGGCGAGATCATCAGGGCACGCTAGCCACCCACCCGCCGACGGTCAAGCAGTCCGCGTCGCGGCCTGTAAAATGCGGATCCCCGTAATCCGGCAGTGCCCCCATGCCAGACATCCTCGTGCTGTATTACTCCCGCCACGGCTCTGTCGCGAACCTCGCCACCCAGGTCTGCCGCGGAATAAACAGCGTCGCGGGCGCCACGGCGCGCCTCCGCACAGTGCCGCCAGTCACCGCGGAAAACGGCCCTCGCCTGCCCGAGATCCCGGCCGAGGGCCCACCCTACGCGACCACAGCGGACCTGGCAGCCTGCGCGGGACTCGTCCTCGGCAGTCCGACGCGTTTTGGCAACATGGCGGCGCCGCTCAAGTACTTCCTGGACGGAACCGGCACCGACTGGCTGTCCGGCACGCTGACCGGCAAGCCTGCCGGGGTCTTTACTTCGACCAGTTCACTCCATGGCGGCCAGGAGAGCACCCTGCTGTCGATGGCCCTGCCACTGCTCCATCACGGCATGGTGCTGGTGGGCATTCCCTACGGCGAGCAGGCCCTCTCGGCCACGCGGACGGGCGGCTCTCCCTACGGGGCCACGCATTTCGCCCCGGAGCCGGGCGACACGGTACCCAGCGCCGATGAGTCGCGGATCGCCCAGCACCTGGGCCGGCGGGTTGCCGAAGCAGCGCTCCGGCTCGCGGGATGGGGCCGGTGAACACCACGCGCCTCACCCTCGCCGGTCTCCTGGTGCTGAGCGCGTGGCTCGTGATCGCTCCGCCCGCCGGCACGGCCGCGACGCCGGTCGCCCGCCTGCTCATCGGCGCGCTCTGCGCCGCACCGCTACTGCTACTGGTGGTCGCGGGCCTGCGCGCCGTTCGCCAGTGGGGCGCCTGGGTAGCGATCAGCATGATCCCCTACTTCGCCCTGAGCGTCGGCGCCATGCTCGTCGCGGAAGGCCAGCGGCTCGAGGGTGCGGCATTCTCTGCGCTGATCGCCCTGGAGTTCTTTGCGGGAATAGCCGCTACCCGGCAGCGACCCGGGGCCGGGGCCGGCTGAAGCCGCCGGGCTGGCCGGGTCCGGAGATGTCCGGAGTCAGGCGTCGAGCACGCTCCGCACGAACGGAATGGTCAACCGCTTCCGGGCGACGAGCGCGGCCCGATCCAGTGCGTCGAGGACGCGGAACAGGCTGGCGGGCCCCCGCGCCATCCGGTTGAGCAGGTAACGCCCGGTGTCGTCCGGCAGGTCGAAGCCGCGGAAGCGGGCACGGATCTGCAACGCCGCGAGGCGGCCCGCATCGTCGAGCGGCTGCACGCGGAAGGCGCCGCCCGACGTCAGCCGCGAGCCCAGGTCCGGAAGGCCAAACGGCACGTCCCCCGGGGGCGCCGCCGCCGAGACCACCAGCCGCCCGCCCGTCTGGCGCAGTTGCTCGAACAGGCCGAACACCGCCCGCTCGAACGCCGGATCGCCGGCCACGGCATCGACATCGTCGAGGCCGACGACGTCGAGTTCACCGAGGCCATCCAGCGCAGCCGGCGGCAGCGCCAGTGAACGGCCCAGGGGCAGGTAGGCCGACCGATGCCCCGCCTCGTCGGCGGCGGCAATGCAGGCCTGCAGGAGGTGCGTACGCCCGGACTCCGGCGGGCCCCAGATCCACAGCAGGGGCCCCGCCGGCAGCGTGGCGGCCGACTGCAGCTCGTGAAGGACCAGCTCGTTGCCGGCCGGGAAGAAATTGCTGAACAGGGCGTGGTCCGCCAGCCGGATCTCGAGGGGCAGCTGTTGCATCGCTGCTAGCGCCCGGCGCGGGCAGCCTTGCCGGACCAGCGCACCACGTAGTCGAGGCCGCTGACCGTGGCAGTGACCAGCACGGTAGCGCCGGCCACGAGAATGAATTCCGCGGGCGGCGTATCAAAGCCGTGATTTGCGATCACGGCGAACACGAACAGGAGCTGGGCGCCCGTGTTCAGCTTGCTGACTCGGCTGGGCTCGGGTTCGACGGGACCGACGACGGCCTGGTAGACCAGGCCGCCGCTGACGATGATGAAATCGCGCAGGATGACCACCGCCGTGAGCCAGACAGGCACAAGACCGAGCCAGCCCAGGGTGACGAAGGTGGATACGAGCAGCAGCTTGTCAGCGAGCGGATCCAGCAGTCCACCAAGGCGGCTTCGCCAGTCGAAGCGCTTCGCAAGGTAGCCATCGAGCCCGTCCGAGAAGCCGGCTACAGCGACCAGCACGAGCGCCATGACGAAGCGGCCATTGACCAGGGCACTGACGATCGGCCACACCAGCGCAATGCGCAGCACGCAGATCAGATTCGGGATCTGCGCAGGCCGGATCAGGGGTGGGCGAGCCGGGGGACCCGTAACAGCTGTCATGGGCCGCCCGCGCCGGCAGCCATGCCGGCGGGGACGAGCCGGTAGACCAGGTCACCGGCGGGAGCATCGGCCTCGGGCTCGAGGACGCGCCGGAGTGCAAAGGCGTCGTTCAGCTGGTTGACGTCGCCGCGCACCGTCAGGTCATAGACCAGCTGCCCCCCCGAGACTTCCTTCAGGTCGGCGTTCTGGATCAGGCCCATGCCGTGCAGGTAGTTCTGCAGGCGGCCATAGGCCTCGAAACCGTCGACGCCATTGACCCGCAGGCGCAGGACGCGACCCGCCGCCGCCGCCGTGGCATAGCGGGCTGCCAGCCGGTCGGCAAGGCCGTGGGCGCCATCGGCCGCATCACCCTGCCATTCCGACCGGTCGCTGCCGCGCGCGAGCGTCCAGCGCAGGAGCGCCGGACCGCCGGCGGCTGCCGGCTGGCCAGCCAGCAGGACGTCGGCGCCGGCGGCGCGGATGGCGGCCTCGGAGTCCAGCAGCGCGTCGGCCGCGGTCCGCGACCCGGACGCCGGGTCCGGAGCCAGCACGACGGGAATGCCCCGGCTGGCGGCGGTGGCCAGCAGCAGCTGGCGACCGCCGCGAATCGCGTCGGCCGGGGTTGCTCCGCCCGGCGCCGCGGCGGGGGCCGAATCCGGCTCTGGCGGCAGGATCACCAGCGTGACGGGCCGGTCGTCCGCCCACACCGGCAGGTTCGCGGCGTCGAGGCGCCTGCGCAGGGCCACGGGATCGAAACTGACCCGCACCTGGCCGCCGGGCACGGGCTGGTACTGGCGAACCAGCGGTGCGGGAGGGCCTACTGCGCGCCGCCGGGCAGGATCGGCCGCCACGCCGCGCTGGCCGGTGACCTTGACCAGCACCTGGTCGAGCGCCAGGGCGAAGGCCTCGTCGAGGGGTGGTCCGCTGAGCGCCGTGGCCGGCACCTGCGCGACGTACAGATCGGGGATGGTCGCAGCAGGCACGGCCTGCCAGGCAGCCGTCACTGCCAGGAGCGAGACCAGGACCGCCTTGGACTGAGCGCGCAACATTTCCTTATTATAGCCACCCCCGTTCACGGCGCCGCTCATGACCGCGAAACAGCCCCTGACCTACAAGGACGCCGGTGTCGACATTGATGCAGGCGACGATCTGGTGGAGCACATCAAGCCCCTCGCCCGCGGCACCCACCGCCCCGGCGTGCTGGGCGGCATCGGCGGTTTCGGCGGCCTCTTCGAAATTGACATCGCCCGCTGGCCCCGCCCCGTGCTCGTGTCGGGGACGGACGGCGTCGGCACCAAGCTCAAGCTCGCCATCGAGCTCGACCGCTACGACACGATTGGCATCGACCTGGTCGCCATGTGCGCCAACGACGTCATTGTCCAGGGCGCGGAACCCCTCTTCTTCCTCGACTACTACGCCTCCGGGAAGCTGTCCGTGGACACCGCCGCGGCGGTCATCCGGGGCATCGCGGCCGGCTGCCAGCAGGCGGGAGCTGCCCTACTCGGCGGCGAGACCGCGGAGCTGCCCGGCATGTATTCCGGCAAGGACTTCGACCTGGCCGGTTTCTGCGTGGGCATCGTCAACCGGGACCAGATCATCGACGGCACCGGCATCCTGCCCGGCGACGTCGTCCTCGGGCTTGGGTCATCGGGGGCCCACTCGAACGGCTACTCGCTGATCCGCCGTGTGCTGGAAGTCAGCCGGGCGCCGCTCGACGCCGCGTGGGAAGGCGGCACCCTTGGCGCTGCTCTGCTTGCTCCCACCCGCATCTACGTGCGCCCGCTCCTGGCGCTGATGGCCACCTGCAGGATCCGGGGCCTGGCCCACATCACCGGCGGCGGCCTGGCGGACAACCTGGTGCGCGTCCTGCCGCCGACGGTCGATGCGGTGATTCGCAAGAGCGCCTGGCGGCGGCCCGCACTGTTCGACTGGCTGCAAACCCAGGGCAATATTCCCGAGGATGACCTGCTGCGGACCTTCAATTGCGGCATCGGCATGACGGTAATCATCCGGCGCGAGGACGCGGAAGTTGCGCAGGACCTGCTCGAGCAGGCCGGCGAAACGGTGTTCGTCCTCGGCGAAGTAACCGCCGGCACCGGCCAGGTCGACCTGCGCGGGTGAGCGGCGGACCGCGCACCGTCGTCCTGGTCTCGGGCGACGGCAGCAACCTGCAGGCGATCATCGACCAGGTCCACCGGGGTGCCTTGGGGTTGACCCTGGCGGGTGTCGTGAGCGACCGGCCCGGCGTTCGCGCCCTGGAGCGCGGCGCGGCGGCGGGCATCCCGGTGCACGTAGTTGACTGGGCCAGCGACCGGCCGGCATTCCCCGCCCGGCTCGCGGCGACACTCGCCGACCTGCAGCCGGACCTGGTGATCCTCGCCGGCTTCATGCGCATCCTGCCATCGGAACTCGTCGACCGGTACCGGGGGCGCCTGCTGAATGTGCACCCGTCCCTGCTGCCCAGGTACCCCGGGCTGCACACCTACCGCCGTGCGCTGGAAGCCGGCGACCGGGATCACGGAGCCACGGTGCACTTCGTCATCCCGGCGCTCGATGCCGGACCGGGCATCCTCCAGTACCGGATTCCGGTCCACCCGGGCGACACGGAGGCGACACTCAGGGAACGGGTCCGCGCCGGCGAGCACCTCATTTATCCGCGGGCGATTGCCTGGCTGGCGGCCGGGCGGGTGGCCCTGCGGGATGGCGCTGCGTGGCTCGACGGGGAGCGGCTGGCGCAGCCGGTAATGGTTGACGAGGTCGCCGCCGGACGCAGCACTGCCACCTGATCGCCGGGCAGGCAAGCAGCGCTGATCAGTCCAGATCGGCGGCGGCGTGCCGCTCCGGCACGCCTGTCCCCTGCTCCGCACTCCGGTTGACCCGCCGGCCTCGCTGCACGGCCGGGCGCGCCGCGATGGCGTCGTACCAGCGGTTCACGTGCCGGTACTCCGCCCCGGACAGGAATTCGCCGGCGCCGTAGATCTCGCCGCGGGCGAGCGCGCCGTGCCAGGGCCATACCGCCATGTCGGCGATGGTGTATTCCTCGCCTGCCAGGTAAGCATTGCTGGACAGGTGCCGGTCGAGGACGTCGAGCTGGCGCTTCGCCTCCATGGCAAACCGGTTGATGGCGTACTCGATCTTCTCCGGCGCGTAGGCGTAGAAGTGGCCGAAGCCGCCACCGATGTACGGCGCGCTGCCCATCTGCCAGAACAGCCAGTTGAGGCACTCCGTGCGCTGGAGATGCCGGGCAGGCAGGAACTTGCCGAACTTCTCCGCCAGGTAGAGCAGGATGGCGCCGGATTCGAAGACCCGGGTTGGCGGGTCCGTGGAATGATCCCGCAATGCGGGAATCTTCGAGTTGGGGTTGACCTCCACGAAGCCCGATCCGAACTGGTCGCCCGTGCCGATGTTGATCAGCCAGGCATCGTACTCGGCGCCGGAATGGCCGGCGGCGAGCAGTTCCTCGAGCAGCACCGTGACCTTGATGCCGTTGGGCGTGCCCAGCGAGTAGAGCTGCAGCGGATGGCGGCCGACCGGCAGCGCCCTGTCGTGCGTCGCGCCCGCCACCGGCCGGTTGATGTTGGCGAACTTGCCGCCGCTGGGGGCGGACCAGGTCCACACCCGGGGCGGCACCCACGGATCATCTGCCATCAGAACCAGTCCCGCCGACGACCGTGCTTCTGCTCCTCGGCGGCATCGCGGGCCTCCTGCTCCGCTTCCCGCTGACGGACCCGATCCATGGCCGCGGCCGCCTCGTCGGGCGTCGCGGCAGGGCCGATGCGGCTCGAGCTGCCGCAACCGATACCCTCCTCAACCGTCTTGTGTTCGAGGCACCAGAACCAGGTCATGTGCATTGCTCCCGCCGCCGACTTCCCGGCCCGCTCCTGCACCTCAGGCCCGCGGCAGCGTCACGCCCTTCTGGCCCTGGTACTTCCCGCCCCGGTCCTTGTAGGACGTCTCGCAGACCTCGTCGGATTCGAAGAACAGCATCTGGGCGACGCCCTCGTTGGCGTAGATCCGCGCGGGCAGTGGCGTGGTGTTGGAGAACTCGAGCGTCACGTGGCCTTCCCACTCGGGCTCCAGCGGCGTGACGTTGACGATGATCCCGCAGCGCGCGTACGTGGACTTGCCCAGGCAGACCGTCAGCACGTTGCGCGGAATGCGGAAGTACTCGACGGTGGACGCGAGGGCGAAGGAGTTGGGCGGGATGATGCAGACGTCCGTGTCCATGTCGACGAAGCTGCTCGGGTCGAAGGCCTTGGGGTCCACGATGGTCGAGTTGATGTTCGTGAACACCTTGAACTGGCGGGCGCAGCGCACGTCGTAGCCGTAGCTGGAGGTGCCGAAGGAGATCACCCGCTGGCCACCGACCTCGCGGACCTGGCCGGGCTCGAAGGGCTCGATCATGCCGTGCTGCTCGGCCATGCGGCGGATCCAGCGGTCCGGACGGATGCTCATCTATTTCTTCTCCACGACGATCGACCCGAAAATGCCCCGCTGGTCCTTCGGCCGCGCGGCAAGCACTTCCGTCAGCCGCCGGGCGATGTCCACGTAGCGTTGTGCCAGCGCCGAATCCGGCGCGGCGACGACGGTCGGGCGTCCGGTGTCGGCCTCACGCTGGATCTGGGCGTCCAGCGGCAGGCGCCCGAGCAGCGGCACGCCGGTCTCCGCCGCCAGCCGCTCGCCACCGCCCTCGCCGAATATGGCCGTCTCCGTCTGGCAGCAGGGGCAGACGAAGGTGCTCATGTTCTCGATGACGCCCAGCACGGCCACGCCGACCTTCTCGAACATCTTCAGGCCCTTCCGGGCGTCCGCGAGGGCGATGTCCTGGGGCGTGGTCACGATGACGGCGCCGGCCAGGGGCACCTTCTGGGTCAGGGTCAGCTGGATATCGCCCGTGCCGGGGGGCAGGTCCACGATGAGGTAGTCCAGGTCGTGCCAGTTCGTCTGGAAAGCCAGTTGCTGCAGCGCCTGCGTCACCATCGGCCCGCGCCAGATCACGGGGCGCTCCTCCTCGATCAGGAAGCCTATCGAGTTGGTCTCGAGGCCGTGGGCCACCAGGGGCTCGAAGGTCTTGCCGTCCCGGGACTCGGGACTGCGGCCGAGCAGCCCCAGCATGCGCGGCTGGCTGGGCCCGTACACGTCGGCGTCGAGAATGCCAACCCGGGCGCCGTCCCGGGAGAGGGCCAGCGCCAGGTTCACGGCGGTGGTGGACTTGCCCACGCCACCCTTGCCGGATGCGACAGCGATCACGTTCCGGACGTTGGGAAGCGGCGTCAGGTTGCCCTGCACGGCATGGGCGACGACCCTGGTCATGCGGTTGCCATAATTCGTGATGGGATTAACAGTAAGGTGTGAGGTCAGCGGCGACATTGTAGCGGGTGGCAGGACCGGGCGCCGCCACCTCATGTGGCATAATTTCGGCCGTGCGGAGGGACCGGGTGGGGCCGGTCTTCCCGTCTCCTGGCCAGGGCAAGGACGACCGACGAGAGCGGGGCGCGGAGCGAATTCCGGGGCGTATGAAGTTCTTCAGCACACTGAAGGCAGAGCGCTGCCTCTCCCAGCTGCTATCGGAACGGGACCCCTCAAGTCCCGAGGGCCGCAAGGCGCTGGAGGGTCTCCGTGGCATCGGCCCCACGGCCATTCCCAAGGTCATCGACGCGTTCGCCACGGCGGACAAGGAACACAGCGGGGCGATGGTCACGCTTCTCGCCGGCATGCTCGATGAGAAGACGTTTCCTCTTTTTGCCGAGGGCCTGGGCCACACTGACAAGCTCTCGGTGGCGGGCGTCACCAAGGCGCTGGCCATCTCCGCGAACTACGACACCAACAAGCTCACCGAGCTCCTCGGGAAGCCGGAAATCTTCAAGCCGGCCCTCATCGAGATTCTGGGTGTTGTCCGCAAGCGGCTGAATGCACGGGAGTTACTCAAGCGGGCCTACGATCTGGAGCCCCGCGAGAAGGCTGCCGTCTTCAAGATCATCGGCGACATCGCCGGCCCCGACCTGGTGCCCGACCTCATTGCGCGGATCGAGGGCAAGGACCCGTCGGTCCGGCTGAACATCATCGAGCTGCTGAGCCGCTTCAACCAGCCCGAGGTGGCCGGGGCGCTCGAGCGGCAGCTGAAGGACAAGAACAAGATGGTCCGCAAGGCCGCCCTGGAGGCGCTCGCGGCCATGCCGGGCGACCGGGACATCGGCCTCATCTGCTCCCTGCTGGCGGACCCCGAACTGGAGGTGCAGGCCCGCGCCGTGGACCTCGTGGTCAAGCTCCGCCATCCGGACACGATGAAGCACCTGGTCAATGTCCTGAAGGACGAATCCGAGTTCGCCCGCCGTTCCGCGGTCGAGGTCCTGAACGAGATTGCCGAGCCCGCCACGGTCAAGTTCCTGCTCATGGCGCTGGAGGACGGCGACTGGTGGGTCCGGTCCCGCGCCTCCGACGCCCTGGCGAAGATCGGCGGACCAAAGGTCATGGACGCCGTCCTGCAGCTCGTGGGCGACAAGAACGACAACATCCGGCGTTCGGCCATCGAGATCCTGAACCAGACCAAGGACGAGCGGGCCGTGGACCACCTCATCAAGGCAACCCGCGACAACGACTGGTGGGTCCGGGAGCGCGCCGCCGATGCGCTGGCCGAGATCCGCAGCGAGAAGGCGGCGCCCGCGCTGCTGGAGATGCTGGCGGGCGACGCGCGCTCGGTCCCCGCCGCCCTCCGCGCCCTGGGCCGCCTGGGCAGTTCCGCCGTCCTGCCCCAGCTGCTGCCGATGCTGGACCGCCCCGAGAAGGACATCCGCATCGAGGCCGTCAACGCCATCGGCCACCTCGCCACATCCGACTCCGCCGACACCCTGAAGGACCGCCTCCGGAGCCTCGCTACCGGCTCGGACGAAACCATCGCGAAGGTGGCTGCCCAGGCCATGTCCCGCATCGAAAGCATCGCCGCGACCAGCGCAAGCGCCCCGGAACTGCGTCCCGAGGCGCCGGGCGAGGCGGCCAAGACGCTGCTGGTGGACAACGCCCGCGTCGACGAGATGGTGAAGTCGCTGGACAAGGCCATCAAGCTCGACGTCAGCACCCTCAAGACCGGCGACCTCATCGAGGGCCGCTACCGCTATATCGAGAAGATCGGCAAGGGCGCGTTCGGCACGGTGGTGCTCGTGGAAGACGAAATCGTCGGCGAGCGCCTGATCCTCAAGTTCCTCAACCCGAACGTCAGCTCCGACGAGGAGATGATGAAGCGCTTCGTCCACGAGCTGCGGTACTCCCGCAAGATCACACACCGGAACGTCATCCGCATCTTCGATTTCGTCAGCCTGGGTGGCAACTACGCCATCTCGATGGAGTACTTCCCCTCCCACACGCTCGGGGCCGAGATGCAGAAGCACAAGCCCCTGCCCTTCGCCAAGACCAACAGCTGGGCCCGGGACATGGCCAACGGCATGGCTGTGGCCCACCAGGTGGGGATCATCCACCGGGACCTGAAGCCGGCAAACATCCTCATCAACGAGGAGGGCCTGCTGAAGATCGTGGACTTCGGCGTTGCAGCCGCGGCCAGCTCCGGCGACACCCAGCTCACCAAGACGGGTTACGTCATCGGATCACCCAAGTACATGGCGCCCGAGCAGATCCTCGGTAAGAAGGTGGATCATCGCGCCGACATCTACAGCATCGGTGTCATCGTCTACGAGATGCTGACGGGCACGCCCCCATACACCAAGGGCGACCACATGTCAGTCATGTACCAGCACGTTCAGGGCAAGGCCAAGCTGTGCGAGGAACTGAACCCGGACATTCCGCCCGCGCTGGCGGCGATCGTCCGCAAGGCCATGGAAGTGGACAAGCTGAAGCGCTTCAATTCGATGGACGAGCTGCGGGAGGCGCTGGAAAAGGCCGCGTGAGCCCCGACCACGACACACCATGGCCCGCATAGATGCCTTCCTGAAGCTCGGCCTCGCCCAGGGCTGCTCCGACATCCACCTGGCCGTCGGCGTGCCGCCCATGCTCCGGATGCACGGCGACCTGATGCCGATCAAGTTCCGGGACCTGGGCGATACGGAACTGGAAGCCTACGTCGGCGAGATCCTGACCCCGACCCAGAAGAAGCGCTTCGAGGACGGGCACGACCTGGACTTCTCCTACGTCTCCGAGGACGGCGGCCGCTTCCGCGTCAATGTCTTCCGCAAGGAGACGGGCGTTGGCGCGACCTTCCGCTTCATCCCCGGCGCCATTCCCACCCTGGACAGCCTCTCCCTGCCGCCCGTCATCCGGAAGCTCCTCGAGTATCACCAGGGCATGATCCTGGTCACGGGTTCCACGGGCACCGGCAAGTCCACGACGCTGGCGGCGATGATCGATCACCTGAACAGCAACCAGAACTGCAACATCATCAGCCTGGAAGACCCGATCGAGTTCATCCACCGCAGCAAGCAGGCCCAGATCATCCAGCGGGAACTGGGCACGCACCTGCCCTCCTTCGCCGAAGGCATCCGGGCGGCCCTCCGCGAGGACCCGGACGTGATCCTGGTGGGCGAACTGCGGGACGCCGAGACGATCCAGATGGCCATGACTGCGGCCGAGACGGGCCACCTCGTGCTCGGCACGCTGCATACCACGGGAGCCGTGAAGACCATCGACCGGGTCATCGACGCGCTGCCCGGCGACATGCGGGAGCAGACCAAGAGCTTCCTGGCCCAGAGCCTCAATGCCGTGATCACGCAGACGCTCGTGCGCACGCCGGACGGGCGGGGCCGCAAGGCGATCGTCGAGATCATGATGATGACCCGCGCCATCGCCAAGCTGATCATGACCGACCAGACCCACCAGATTCCCGCGCAGCTGCAGACCGGCAAGGACCTGGGGATGCAGATGATGGACCAGGCACTGATGGACGCCATCCAGAAGAAGCAGATCGACCCGGACGACGCCTTCCGCTATGCCAGCGACAAGTCCCTGTTCCAGCGCTTCGTCACTGACACCTCCGTGCTGCCCAAGTTCGAGGTGAGCGGTCCGTGAGCCAGATCGACGACTACCTGAAGCAGGTCCTCATGCGGAACGGCTCCGACCTGCACTTCATCGCCGGGGAGCCGCCCCGGGCGCGCATCTACGGCGAGCTGCAGATCCTCGCGGCCGAGACGCTCAGCATGAGCAAGGTCGAGGCGGCGCTGCTGGAGATCATGTCGCCCAAGTCCCGGGAGGATTTCCAGCGGCGGGATTCCACCGACTTCGCCTACTCCCTCGAGGAACTCGCCCGCTTCCGCGTGAACGTGTTCCGGCACGTGGCCGGCATGGGCGCCGTGCTCCGCGCCATCCCGTCGAAGGCCAAGTCCCTGGAAGACCTCAAGATGCCGCCGGTGGTCTCCCAGCTGTGCAAGCAGCCCCAGGGGATGATCCTCGTCACCGGCAAGACGGGGTCAGGCAAGTCCACGACGCTGGCCGCGATGATCGACGAGATCAATACCAAGGTCAGCGGGCACATCCTCACCATCGAGGACCCGATCGAGTTCGTCCACAAGCGCAAGCGCTGCCTGATCAGCCAGCGGGAGATCGGCGTGCACAGCCCGAGCTTCGCCGCGGCCCTGCACTCGGCCCTGCGCGAGGATCCGGACGTCATCCTGGTGGGCGAGATGCGTGACCTGGAAACCGTTGGGATCGCCGTTACCGCCGCCGAGATGGGCATCCTCGTGATGGGCACCCTGCACACCAACGGCGCAGGCCAGACCATCGACCGCATCGTGAATTCGTTCCCCACGGACAAGCAGCCCCATGTCCGGACCATGCTCTCCACGTCGCTGCGGGGGGTCATCTCCCAGCAGCTCGTGGCGCGCAAGGGAGAACCCGGGCTGGTCGCCGCCCTGGAGATCATGGTGAACACCCCGGCCGTCTCCAACCTGATCCGGCAGGGCAAGCTGGACCAGCTGGAAACCGCCATCCAGGGTGGCGCACGCGTCGGCATGCGCACCATGGACTCCGCACTGAAGGACCTCCTGGACCAGGGCAGGATCACCGGCAAGACCGCCTACGAGTCGGCGCTGGAGAAACGCAAGTTCGAGGACGTCAAGGAACTCGCCTGACAGCTTGAAGTTGCCGCCCGTATAATGCGGCGTGCCTGCCCAGCCCCGCAAAATCCTCGTCACCAGCGCCCTGCCCTACGCCAACGGGCCGATCCACATTGGCCACCTCGTCGAGTACGTCCAGACCGACATCTGGGTGCGCTACCAGCGCCTGGCCGGCCACGACGTCACCTACCTCTGCGCGAGCGATGCCCACGGCACGCCGATCATGCTCAAGGCCCGGGATGCGGGCATCACGCCGGAGGCCCTGGTCGAGCGCTTCCGCGCCGAGCACCAGCAGGCCTTCGCCGGCTTCCGGGTCGACTTCGACAACTACTACACCACCCACTCGGAGGAAAACCGGGTGCTGGTGGAGCAGTTCTATTCCCGGCTCGATGCCAGGGGCCTGATCTCCCAGCGCGTGATCCAGCAGGCCTACGACGCCGAGGCCGGCATGTTCCTGCCGGACCGCTTCATCCGGGGCGACTGCCCCGTCTGCGGCACGCCTGACCAGTACGGCGACAGCTGCGAAAGCTGCGGCGCCACCTACTCGCCGGCCGAGCTGAAGAATCCGCGCTCGGTCGTTTCCGGCACGACGCCCGTCACGAAGGACTCCGTGCACTACTTCTTCAGGCTCGCGGCCTTCGAGGAAAGCCTGAAGCGCTGGCACGCGGCCGGCCACGTTCACGAGAGCGTCGCACGCAAGCTGCAGGAGTGGTTCTCGGCGGGCCTGCGCGACTGGGACATCTCCCGGGACGCGCCCTACTTCGGCTTCCGGATCCCGGGGACCGACGACAAGTACTTCTATGTGTGGCTCGATGCCCCCGTGGGCTACATGGCCAGCCACCGGAACTGGCTGCAGCGCACGGGCCGGCCGGAGAGTGAATTCGCGGCGGCCTGGAACCCGGAGAGCACGGCCGAGCTGCATCACTTCATCGGCAAGGACATCCTGTACTTCCACACGCTGTTCTGGCCCGCCCTGCTGGAGGGCGCCGGCTTCCGCCAGCCGACAGCGGTGCACGTGCACGGCTTCCTCACGGTCAACGGCCAGAAGATGTCCAAGTCCCGCGGCACCTTCATCGCCGCCAGCACCTACCTGAAGCACCTGGACCCCGAGTACCTGCGGTACTACTACGCGTTCAAGCTGGGCTCCGGCCTGGATGACATCGACCTGAGCCTGGACGACTTCGTCGCCCGGGTGAACGCGGACCTGGTGGGCAAGGTGGTGAACCTGGCCAGCCGGTGCGCGGGCTTCATCAGCCAGCGCTTCGACGGCCAGCTGGCCTCCGCGCTGGATTCGCCGGCGCTCTACGGCGAGTTCGTGGCGGCGGGCGACAGCATCGGCGCTGCCTTCGACCAGCGGGACTACGGCCGGGCCATGCGCGAAACCATGCTGCTGGCCGACTCAGCCAACAAGTACATCGACGAGCAGAAGCCGTGGGTCCTGGCCCGGGACCCGGCGACGCTGCCCCGCGTGCAACTGGTCTGCACCCAGGGACTCAACCTCTTCCGCGTGCTGATGACCTACCTGACGCCCGTACTGCCGCGCGTTGCGGAGCAGGCGGCGGCGTTCCTGCACTCCGGCCCGGCCAGCTGGGCCGCGCGCGCCCAGCCCCTGCTGGGCGCGCGGATTTCGAACTATGAACCCCTCGTCGTCCGGGTTGACCCGGTCGCCGTCTCCCGTATGGTGGAAGATTCCATGGACAAACCCGGCACCCCATCCACGGCCGCTCCGGCGGCTCCCTCAGCGGCTCCCGCACTGGCGCCACAGGCGGCGGCCGGAGGCGCCACCCCGGAGATCGAGCTGGCGGACTTCCAGAAGGTGGACCTGCGGATCGCCACCGTCCTGCAGGCGGAAGCCGTCGAGGGCGCCGACAAGCTGGTGCGCCTCCTGCTCGATATCGGAACCGAGCAGCGCACCGTCCTGTCCGGCATCAAGTCCGCCTACGCGCCGGCGGACCTGGTCGGCAGGCAGGTCATCCTGGTCGCCAACCTGAAACCGCGGAAGATGCGCTTTGGCATTTCCCAGGGGATGGTTCTCGCCGCCGGCGGTGACAGCGGCCTGTTCCTCGTCGGTCCCGACGCCACGGCCCCGCCGGGTCTGCGCGTGACCTGATGACGGACCTGCTGCTCATCGCAGTCGCCGCCGCCACCGTCAACAATGTCGTCCTCGTGCGCCTGCTGGGCCTGTGCCCGCTGCTGGGAGCCGGTTCGCGGCTCGAAGACGTGGCGGGTGTCGCCCTGGCGACGACAGGCGCCCTGACTGTCACGGCAGCGCTGTGTCACGTGCTCGACCGCTGGGTACTGGAGCCCCTCGACCTGCCCTTCCTCCGGATCACCGGCTTCATGGTGCTGACGGTGCTGACCGTCCACGTGGGCAATCTGCTCCTGCGCAGGCCACGCTCGCAGCTGCCGCTGGTCACCACCAACTGCGCCGTGCTGGGCGTCGCGCTGCTGACGACCGGCACGGTGGATGGCCTTGCCGAAGCGCTGGCCCTGGGATTCGGCGCCGGCCTCGGCTTCAGCCTGGTGCTGCTCCTCTTCACCGGTCTCCGCCCCCGCCTGGACCAGTCCGCCGTGCCCGCACCCCTTCGCGGCCCGGCGATTGCGCTCGTGACCGCCGGGATGATGTCCCTCGCCTTTCTCGGCTTCTCGGGTTTCGGAACCTAGGGACCCGGGCGTCCAGCAACCAGTGGTGGCGGCATGAGTGAACCCGCGAACACCAACCGGACCGCCTTCGATCCCCAGCCACGCCGGCCGGCGTGGGGCGTGCGCATGCCGCTCCGGAAGTCCCTCTCGACGAGCGAACCGCTGCTCGTTGCTCCGCCGCCCGCCACGGTCTGCGTCCCAATGGCGCAAGGCCCCGGGGCAGCCGCGCGACCCGTGGTCACGCCGGGTCAACGGGTGCGGTGCGGGGAACCTGTCGCAGAACCGGCTGTCGCGGGTGATCCCCGGATCCATGCCCCGATCAGCGGCCACGTGACCCACGTTGAGCCGCGCCCGGTGGCGGGTCTCGACACCGCCGTGCCTTGCATCGTCATCCAGGGCTCCGGTGACGACGAGCGCTGGCCAGGGTACGCGCCCGACCCGGTTGCTGCCGGCCGCAGTGCCGCGGAACTGCGCCAGCGTATGGCAGCGGCCGGCCTGATCGGACTGGGTGGCGCCTTGTTCCCCACGGCACGCAAGCTCGCGATGGCGGGCAATGCGCCCGTTTTGCTGCTTAACGGGGTGGAGTGCGAACCCTATATCAGCTGCGACGACATGCTGCTGCGGGAGCGCGCCGACGTGGTCGTGGCCGGCGCCCGAATCCTGCTGGCGGCGCTCGGCGCCGAACGCTGCGTCATCGCCGTCAAGACCAACATGCCCGAAGCGCGGGTCGCCATCTACAACGCGCTCCAGCTCGCTGCCGATCCGCGGGTGGTGCTGTCAGTGGTCACGGCCAAGTATCCGGCCGGTGGCGAGCGGCAGCTTGTCGAGCTGGTGCTGGGCAGGGAGGTGCCGGCCGGCGGTCACCCGGCCGACGCCGGCGTGGTGTGCCAGAACGTGGGCACGGCAGCGGCCGTCGCAGATTTCTTCGCACGCGGCCAGCCGCTGATTTCCCGCATCGTCACGGTGACGGGCGGCGGCGTCGCGCGACCGCGCAACATTGAGGCGCGCATTGGTACGCCCGTGTGCGACCTGATCGGACTGGCAGGCGGCTACAAGGACCAGCCCCGGCGTCTGATCATGGGCGGTCCAATGATGGGGGTGGCCCTGGCGAGCGATGAATTGCCGATCACCGCGGCGACCAACTGCCTGATTGCCGCCACGGCGAGGGATCTGGGCGACATGGATCCCGCCGACGCCGGGCTCGAGATGCCCTGCGTCCGCTGCGGGGACTGCATCGAGGCCTGCCCTGCCGGCCTGCTGCCCCAGGAACTGCTGACGGCCGCCCGGGGCGGTAACCTCGCCGAACTCAGGTCGCTGGGCATGACGGAGTGCATTGAATGCGGTGCCTGCGACTACGTCTGTCCCAGCCACATACCCCTCACCCGGCACTTCGTCGCGGGGAAGCTCGCCGTACGGCAGGCACCAGGGCAGACGGGCGACACCGCGGGCACCGCCGCCTGATGCGCTTCGAAACCACACCCGCGCCCCAATGGCGTTCACCGGCGACGGTGGGGGCGATGATGCGCACGGTCCTGCTTGCGCTCGTGCCGGCACTGCTCGCACACGTGTGGTTCTTCGGCGCAGGCATCCTTTTCAACACCGCGATTGCCCTGCTGGCTGGCCTCGTCACCGAGGCGCTCTGCCTGCGCGTCGCCAGCAAGCCTGCGGCGCCGTTCCTGGCCGACGGCAGCGCGCTCGTCACCGCCATGCTCTTCGCGTTCTGCCTTCCGCCACTGTGCCCCTGGTGGGTTACTGTCATCGGCATGAGCTTCGCGATCGGTGTGGCCAAGCACGCCTACGGCGGCCTGGGCTACAACCTGTTCAATCCGGCGATGGCCGGCTACGTGCTGGTGCTGGTGTCGTTCCCCGACGCCATGACGGTCTGGCCCGCGCCGGACATCGGCGACCTCGACTACGTCCGCCCCGACCTGGCTGCCACGCTGCGGTACTGCCTGACCGGCAGCTTCCCCGACGGCATCACGGTGGACGCCATTGCACGGGCCACGGCCCTCGACAGCGCCCGCGAAGGGCTCGGACTGATGCGGACCATGGACGAGATCCGGACCAGCCCCGTGTTCGGGGATTTCGGCGGCGCCGGCTGGGAATGGATCGGGAACTTCGCCGCCATCGGTGGCTTCGCGCTCCTGCTGCTCGGCGTGATCCGCTGGCACACGCCGGCGGGCGTCCTCGGCGGCCTCCTGATCACCGCCACCCTCGCCTGGCTGCTGGACCCGAACACGCATCCGTCGCCAGGCTTCCACCTGTTCAGCGGCGGCGCCATCCTCGGCGCCTTCTTCATCGCGACGGACCCGGTCTCCTCGCCAACGACCGCCCGCGGGCGCCTGATCTACGGCAGCGGCATCGGGATTCTCACGTACGTCATCCGGACCTTCGGCAGCTACCCCGACGGCGTGGCCTTCGCCGTGCTGCTGATGAACATGGCCGCTCCGCTCATTGACCGCTGGACCCGGCCCCGGATCTACGGACGGCCCGCGTGATGGCGGACACCCGGGGACAGGTGCGGGAACAACCGCTGGAACCGCAGAGGCCGGCGGGCGCGCGATCGCTGGCCGGCCTGCTCGCGTTACTCCTGCTGGCGGCCGTGCTCGTCGCGGTGACCTGGCGCTTCACCCGCGAGGACATTGCTGACAACGAGGCGCGCCAGACACTGGCGGAGATCTCGGCGGTCCTGCCCGCGAGCCTCTACGACAACGCGCCGCACCGGGATGTCGTGCTGCTGGACACGGGCGGCGGGCGTCCAGTGCCGGTGTATCGCGCGCGCCGCGACGGGAGCCCCGTCGCGGCGGTGCTGACCATCGTCGCGCCCGACGGGTACGTGGGTCCGGTCCGGCTGCTCGTGGGGATCTCGGCGGGCGGGCAGATCCTCGGTGTGCGGGTTTCCGCCCACACCGAGACGCCGGGCATTGGCGCCGCCATTGCGGACGACGCCGGCCGGTGGCTGTCCGTCTTTGCCGGGCGGTCGCTGGCAGATCCTGCCGAGGCGCGCTGGGCCGTCCGGAACGACGGTGGTGACTTCGACGCGATTGCAGGCGCAACGGTCAGCAGCCGCGCCGTCGTCGGAGGCGTCCGCCGGGCCATGCAATACTTCGCGACGCACCGGGACGAGATCTTCGCCCCGGTGGTCGAGACCGGCGGAAAAGGATGAATGCCGTGAGCCCGGACAAGCCGACATCCGGCCAGATCCTCGCGGACGGACTCTGGTGGAACACGCCGGGACTGGCGTCACTGATCGGGTTGTGCCCGCTGCTGGCTGCCAGCCGCACCTTCGCTGCCGGACTGGCGCTGGGGCTGGCCTCCCTCGCGGTCCTCTGCGCCAGCAATGTGCTGGTTTCAGCCCTCGGCCGCGGGATCCACCAGCGCCACAGGCCGGCGGCATTCCTGCTGCTGATTGCCGCACTGGTGACGGCCGTCGACCTGCTCTTCCGGGCCCGCTGGTTCGAACTCCACGGGCAGGTCGGCCTGTTCGTGCCCCTGATCGTCGTCAACTGCCTGATCCTTGGCCGGGCGGAGTCCTGTGCCGCTCACCGTGATCCCTGGCCCGCATTGCTCGACGGTCTTGGCTACGGCGCGGGCTTCACGCTGCTGCTGGCCGGTCTCGGGGCGATCCGTGAAGCGCTGGCCCCGGGCCTGCTGGTCGCGGCCCTGCCGCCGGGGGCGTTCTTCCTCCTGGCGGGCCTCGTGGCCCTGCGCCAGGCGTGGCTGGCCCGGCGCCGCGCTCCGTGACGCCCCGCCAGCGCGCCGCGCTCTTCGGCCGGCTCCTGGAGGACAACCCCCGGCCGGCCACCGAGCTCGTCTATCACAGTCCCTTCGAACTGCTGGTCTCCGTCATCCTGTCCGCCCAGGCGACGGACGTGAGCGTGAACAAGGCCACGGCGGGACTGTTCGGGGTGGCAAACACGCCCGCCGCCATCCTGGCGCTCGGCGAGCCCGGGCTGAAGCAGCACATCCGGACCATCGGCCTGTTCAACACCAAGGCGAAGAATATCGTCCTCACCTGCCAGGCCCTGCTGGACAGGCACGGCGGCGAGGTGCCCCGGGACCGGGCGGCGCTCGAGGCCCTGCCCGGCGTCGGCCGGAAGACCGCGAACGTGGTGCTGAACACGGCCTTCGGTGAACCAACCATCGCCGTGGACACGCACATCTTCCGCGTGGCCAACCGCACGGGACTGGCGCCGGGGAAGACGCCGCGCGCCGTGGAAGACGGCCTCGTCGCCTCGACGCCAGCCCGCTTCCGCCAGGACGCCCACCACTGGCTGATCCTGCTCGGGCGCTACGTCTGCAAGGCACGACGGCCCGACTGCCCGCGCTGCCCGATCGCGAAGCAGTGCGAGTATCCGCACAAGACCCGGACCGATGGCTGACTTCTGGCTGGCCCTCGACCAGGGCGGTCACGCGAGCCGCGCGCTCCTCTTCTCGGCGCAGGGCGAGGTGGCGGCCCAGTCGTCCGTGCCAGTCAGGACGCTGCGCGGAGCCGAAGGCCACATCGAGCATGACCCCGACGAGCTCGTGACCTCGCTGCGCCGGGCGATCGACGGGGCCTGCGCGGGGTTGCCGGCAGGCAGCCGGATCCTGGCCGCCGGCCTCGCCACCCAGCGCTCCAGCATGGCCTGCTGGCACCGGCGGACCGGCGCTGCGCTGTCGCCGGTGATCTCCTGGCAGGACCGGCGCAACGCGGCCTGGCTCGAGCGCCTGGCACCCCATGCCGGCCGGATTCGCGAGCTCACCGGGCTGGTTCTGACGCCCCACTACGGCGCCAGCAAGATGCGCTGGTGCCTGGACAACCTGCCCGCCGTCACAGCGGCGCAGGCCGAGGGCAACCTGGTGATGGGGCCACTCGCCAGTTTCCTGGTGTGCCGGCTTCTGGCAGGCGGGCCACTGTTCGCGGACCCGGCCAACGCCTCGCGGACCCAGCTCTGGGCCCTCGCTACGCGGAACTGGTCGCCGGAGCTGCTCGGGCTGTTCGGCGTCGACCCGGCGGTGCTGCCCCGGGCGGTGCCGAGCCGCCACGACTACGGGCTGCTCGCCACGCCCGCGGGTCACGTGCCCCTGACGGTCGTCACGGGAGACCAGTCGGCCGTGCCGTTCGCCTTCGGCCGCCTCGATCCCGCCACTGCCTACGTGAACCTGGGCACCGGCGCCTTCGCCCAGCGAGCCGTGCCCGGGCACGTGCCCGTCGCGCCCCGCCTGCTGGTCAGCGTGGTCTGGTCCACGGAGCAACACGTGGACTACCTCCTCGAAGGCACCGTGAATGGCGCGGCCAGTGCGCTCGACTGGCTGGCCGAGAAGGAACAGACGCCGCTCCCCGTGCTGCTCGCCGAATCCCGGGCGGCGCTTGCCGCGGGGGAAACGCCGCCGGTCTTCCTGAACGGGGTATCGGGCCTCGGCGCGCCCTTCTGGGTCAGTCAGCTGGAGTCGTGGTTCATCGGCACCGGCAGCCGCGGAGCACGGGTGCTGGCCGTGCTGGAGAGCATCGCGTTCCTGCTGCAGGCAAACCTCGACGAGCTCGGGCTTCACGGCGCACCACTCGAACGGCTGCTCGTCACGGGCGGGCTGGCGGCCAACGACTATCTCTGCAGCTGCCTCGCGAAGCTCGCCGGACTCCCGCTGCTGCGGATGGACGACCCCGAGGCGACCGCGCGGGGCCTGGCGCGACTGGTCGCCGCCGATGCAGCAGCAGCCTGGCCGGTGCCGCCCGGAGCCCGGCAGCTGCCCACTGAAAGCCCGGGGCTCAGTGCCCGCCATGAACTCTGGCGGACGGCGCTGGAGGCCGCGATCCGCGGCCTATGAGACGCCTTGGGCTGCAGCGAGCCCCACAAGCATCTCCCGCACCGTCTTCGGCGGCCGGCCGGCGGCTTCCCTGAAGTGCGACGGCACGTCGAAGGCACCGGCCCGGATGCTCTGGAAGCAACCGGTGAGCATGTGCGCGACGGCCTCGCCCCGCTCCGGCATCAGCCGGCGGAACTTGTCGATGCAGGCCTCATCGGTCATCGCTTCGTAGCGCACGTCGAGCCCGAAGATCCCGCAGGCGAGCGCCAGGAGGTCCGCCTGGGTCAGGTTCTCGCTGGTGATGTTGTAGATCTGGCCGGCCTGCTGCCCGTCGACCGCTAGCCTCGCGTAGGCGCAGGCGATCTCGTCGATGGTGATGTAGGGGCAGCGGCCGTCACCCGCCGGATTGCTGTAGACCCCGGTGTCCTGGGCCTTGCGCATCTGGATCAGGTCCAGCTCCAGGTAGAGGCCGTTGCGACCGATGAGCCACTCCAGTCCGGACGCCTGCAGGTCCGCCTCGGTCTGGCGGTTTACCCGCTGGGTGGCGCCAAAGTAGGTGTCCATCTCGCGCCCGTTGCCGATGACGCTGGTAAAGAGCACGCGGCGCACGCCCGCGTTCCGCGCTGCTTCGATCACGTTCCGGTGCAGTGGAATGCGCTCGCTGCCCCCGGCCACCGGCGCGGAAATCATGATGGCGGTGTCGATGCCGGCGAGAGCCGCCGTCATGCTGGCCAGGGATGCGTAGTCGCCCGCGCGTTTACCGACGCCCGGCACCTGGACGCGACCCGGGTCCCGGGCGACGGCTACCACGTCCCCCGTCCGTCCGTGCCTCCCCAGTTCCCGCAGGATGGCGTGGCCGAGGCGGCCCGATGCCGCCGTGATCGCTATCGTCATGCCTTCGCCCGCAGGTCCTCAAGCACGGTACCCACCTCCAGGGCCTCGGCCTCGTGGGCCTTCTCGCGCCACGTCTCCTTAAGTGCGGCCTCGTACCACTGCTGCATGGACGGCGACGCCAGAAGCCGGGCCGCCCAGGCATTGGCCCCGCCCCCGAGGCGCAGGTCGTAGGTCTGGATGCGGAAGGCTACCGGCGCATAGAAGGCGTCGACGGCCGTGAAGCTGCCGCCTGCCAGGTACGGGCCACCGAAGCGGTCGAGGCCCTCGTTCCAGAGCTCGCTGATCCGGTCCAGGTTGCGCTGGAGGGCCGGCGGAATTTCGCGGAGCCTGATCCGCAGGCCGCAGTTCATGGTGCAGATGTTCCGCAGGACCGGAAATCCCGAGTGCATCTCCGCTGCCGCGCACCGTGCCCAGGCGCGCGCGAGGCCATCCGCCGGCCAGACTCCGGGGTGGCGTTCGGCAAGGTATTCGGCAATGGCGAGGGAATCCCAGACGGCCGTCGAACCGTCGTGCAGGCAGGGAACGAGGCCGCCGGGCGAGAACTTGCGGAAGGGCTCCCAGTTCGACCCCTCCTGGAACACCACCAGGCGCTCCTCGAAGGGAATGCCGAGCGTCTTCAGCAGGACCCAGGGCCGCAGGGACCAGGACGAATAATTCTTGTTGGCGATGTAGAGGGTGTACATGGGGCACCTCCGGGTGCCGCTGACTGGCGGTGGCACGGTCCGCTACCTGCCCATAGACTAACCCACCCACCAACCGGTCGAGACCACCCGAATGAAGAACTCATGCGCCGTTCTCCTCGCAACGCTGCTGCTGGCCCGCGCCGCCCTGGCAGCTGAAGCGCCCGCGCCCGCCTGGGGCGCACTCGAGCTGCTCCAGCGGACGATCCCCGCCGGGGAGAAGCGCAAGTTCTCGTTCCAGGAAGTCCAGACCTTCGAAGGGTCATTCCTGAACACGGCGATCTTCGCCGCGCGGGGCCTGAAGTCCGGGCCCACGCTGTGCCTCACCGCGCTGGTGCACGGTGACGAGCGCAACGGCTTCGAGGTGGCGCGCACCGCCTTCGCCGGGACGAACGCACGGCAGCTCGCCGGCACGCTCATCGCGCTGCCCGCCATCAACGTCAACGGCTTTCGCACGGGCAGCCGGTACATGCCGGACCGGCGGGACCTCAACCGGGCATTCCCCGGGGACACCCGGGGCAGCAACACGTCACTGATTGCCGGCATCGTCTTCGAGACACTCAAGGCCCATTGCGACGCCCTGATCGACCTGCACACGGGGTCCTTCGACCGGGCCAACCTGCCCCAGGTGCGGGTGGATCTGGGCAATCCGCGCGCCCTGGAGCTCGCGAAGCGCTTCGGCGCCGCCGTCGTGATGGGCGGCGCCGGGCCGAACGGCAGCCTGCGCAGGGAAGTGATGGACGCCGGGATCCCGGCGATCATCTACGAGGCAGGGCTGCCGCTGCGTTTCGAGCCCGAGGAGATCGCGCGCGGTGTCCAGGGCGTGCGGAATGTGATGATTCACCTCGGCATGATCACGGGCAGGCCCAGCGAGCCGACGCCAGCCTCCCGGGTCTACGCGAACTCCCGCTGGCTGCGCGCGCCCCTGCAGCAGGGCGGAGTGTTCTACGCCGACAAGCCGCTGGGCGCCGTCATCAGCGCCGGTGAAGCGATAGCCCACATCGATGACCCGTTCACCGACGAGCGGCACATCGTGAAGGCGGACTCGGCCGGAACCATCGTCGGCATGGCGGTTCCCCAGGTGGTGTTCTCGGGCTACGCCCTGATTCACGTGGCGCGGAACTAGGCCGGCCCGGCTCCGGCAGCCTTCTTCTTCGGCAGGTACAGATCGATCAGCGTCCCCTCGAAGGCCTCGGCGGCAAACGCCACCGTCTCGGACAAGGTCGGGTGCGGGTGGATCGTCAGCCCGATGTCGGCGGCGTCACAGCCCATCTCGATGGCCAGCGCCACCTCGCCGATCAGTTCGCCGGCATTCGGCCCGACAATGCCGGCGCCGATCACCCGGTGGGTTGCCTCGTCGAAAAGCAGCTTGGTGACGCCTTCGTCGCGGTTGATGCCCAGCGAACGGCCGCTGGCCGCCCAGGGAAAGGATCCCTTGCCGTAAGCCAGGCCCTGCGCCCTGGCTTCGGTCTCGGTTACGCCGACCCAGGCTACCTCCGGATCGGTGTAGGCGACCGACGGGATAACCCGGGCGTCGAACGCCACCTTCATGCCGGCCACCACTTCGGCGGCCACCCGCCCTTCGTGGTTGGCCTTGTGGGCCAGCATGGGCTGGCCGACGATGTCGCCGACGGCGAGGATGTTGGGCACGTTGGTCCGCATCTGCCGGTCGACGGGGATGAAGCCCCGGGCGTCCACGTTCACACCCGCGTTCTCGGCGCCGATGCGCTTGCCGTTGGGCGAGCGGCCCACCGACATGAGCACGCAATCGAAGACCTGGGCGCCGGTGGTCTTGCCTTCGAAAGTCACGTGCAAGCCATCAGCCGCCGGTTCGACCTTCGCCACCTTCGTGCCAAGCAGTATCTGGGCATAGCGCTTCGCGATGCGCTTCTGCAGGGGCCGCACCAGGTCCGGATCGGTGCCGGGCATCAATGCGTCCGTCAGTTCGACCACGGAGACCTTCGTGCCCAGGGCGTCGTAGACCGTGGCCATTTCGAGGCCGATGATGCCTCCGCCGACCACCAGCATGGTCTTCGGTATCGCCTTCAGCTCCAGTGCGCCGGTTGAGTCGATGATGCGGGGATCCGCCGGAAAGCCCGGCAGCTGGACCGGCTCGGAACCCGCGGCAATGACGCAGGACTTGAAAGAGATCACCTGCCGTGAGTCGCCGTCGGTCACTTCCAGGTGATTCGCCGACAGGAAGCGGCCCGTGCCCTTCACCACGCTGACCTTGCGCTGCTTCGCCAGCATGGCGAGCCCACCGGTGAGCTTGCCGACCACCTTGTCCTTCCAGCCCCTCAGCGCGTCGAGATCGATCTCCGGGTGGCCGAACTTCACTCCGCAATCCGCCATCGACTCCGCCTCCTCGATGACCCGGGCGGCATGCAGGAGCGCCTTGGAGGGTATGCAGCCCACGTTCAGGCAGACTCCGCCGAGCACGGGCCAGCGCTCGACCAGCGTGACGTTCAGGCCGAGATCCGCGGCGCGGAAGGCGGCGGGATAACCGCCGGGGCCGGCGCCGAGCACGAGCACATCGGCCTTCAGGTCGACGGGGCCGGTGTAGGTCTTGCCGGCCGTGGCCATTGCGGCAGCCTCGGACTCCAGCCGCAGGATCAGCGTGCCTTCACTGACCTTGCCGCCCTTGCTGACCAGAACCTCCTTCACGACGCCGGCCGACGGCGCAGGCACTTCCATGGCCGCCTTGTCGGTCTCGAGGGTGATCAGCGGCGACTCGGCCCGCACCGGATCTCCGGCCTTGACGTGCACCTCGATGATCTCGACATCCTTGAAGTCACCGAGGTTTGGCACCTTTACTTCGAGCAACGCCATGCCCCTAGGCCTTCAGCAGCTTGTCCACGTCAGCCAGCAGGCCGACGAGGAACGTGGAGAAGCGGACGCCGGTGGCGCCGTCGATCACCCGGTGATCGTAGGACAGGGAGAGCGGCACGAGGAGGCGCGGAACGAACCTGTCCTTGTCCCAGACCGGCTTCGTCTGGGCGCGCCCCACGCCGAGTATCGCGACCTCGGGGGCATTGATGAGAGGCGTGAAATACGTGCCGCCGATGCCGCCCAGGCTCGAGACCGTGAAGGTCCCGCCCTGCATCTCCGCCGCCGTGACCTTGCCGGCGCGGGCCTTTTCGGACAGCGTGGCCAGGTCCTTCGCAATGGCGATGACGTCCTTCTGGTCGGCATCCCGGATAACCGGTACAACCAGGCCCTGGGGCGTATCGGCGGCGAACCCGATGTGCCAGTAGTTCTTGTGCACAAGGCCGCTGCCGTCTTCGGTGAGCGAACTGTTGAAGTCGGGAAACTGCTTCAGCGCCAGCACGGCGGCGCGGATGAAAAAGGCCAGCGGCGTCAGCTTGGCTCCGGCCTTGTCCGCCTCTGCCTTGAGCGCCTTGCGCTTCTCGTCGAGTGCGGTGATGTCCGCCTCATCCTGCTGGGTAACGTGGGGGATATTCAGCCAGGCGGCCTGGAGCCGCGGCCCCGAGATCTTCCGCACCCGCGACAGCGGCTTGACCTCCACCGGGCCAAACTTCGCGTAATCGACGACGGGCACCCTGGGCAGCGACGGCCCGGTGCTCATGGCTCCGGTCATCACGGACTTCACGAAGGCCTTCACGTCCTCGATGGCCACCCGGCCCTTCTGCCCGGAGCCGCGGACACGGCCGAGGTCCACGCCCAGCTCGCGGGCGAACTTGCGGACGGAGGGGCTCGCGTGGGCCAGGGCGAAGGCGGCCTCGTTGATCGGTGGGAGACTCCGCGCCTGCGGCGCGGCGGCCGACGCCTTAGGGGCCGGCGCAGACGCCGGCCCCGAAGGCCCGGCTTCCCCGGGAGCGGGGGTCGGCACCAGGGGTTT
>JBEBHH010000020.1:0-56287 GCA_040080965.1 Gammaproteobacteria bacterium
GGAATCGAGTCCGCGAGTCTCCCGGCGGGGCAGGTAGCCGGTCGCGGCTCAGGCCGCTCCTACGGGCGCTCCGGCGCCGCCTCTCCCACGTCACGTTTCAGCTTGTCGATCAGGCGCCCGAGATACTCGGGCGACCTGGTCTTGCGCGCGATCAGCACGTAGAGCGCCGGGATCAGGTAAAGCGTCAGGAACACCGAGATCGTCACACCGAAGAAGACCGTGGCGCCCAGCGTGCGCCGCGACTCGGCGCCCGCGCCGGCCGCCAGGATCAGCGGCATCGCGCCGAACGCCGTGCACAGGCTGGTCATCACGACGGGCCGCAGCCGGACGGCGGCGGCAGACACTATGGCCTCCGTGAACTCGACGCCCCGGTCCCGGAGCTGATTGGCGAATTCCACGATCAGGATGCCGTTCTTGGCCGCGAGCCCGATCAGCATGATCGCGCCGATCTGGCTGTACACGTTGATGGACGACCCGAAGAGCCACAGGCCCACGAGCCCACCGGTGAGCGCGAGGGGCACCGTGAGCATGATGATGAGCGGGTGCCGGAAGCTCTCGAACTGGGCTGCCAGCACCAGGAACACGATGATCAGGGCCAGGCCGAACGTCACCAGGACCGCGCTGCCCGATTCCTTCAGCTCCCGCGCCTCCCCGTCGAAGGCGATGGAGGCGTCCGGGGGCAGGTCCGTGGCGATCAGGTTCTCCATGTACCTCACGGCCTCACCCAGCGAGTAGCCGGGCGCCAGGCTGGCCGTGAGCGTGACGGAGCGGAGCTGGTTGAAGCGCTTCAGCTCCTTCGGCCCCGCGACTTCCTCCAGCTGGACCAGGTTGGCCAGCGGCACCAGTTCGCCCGAACGCTCGGAGCGCACGTAGATATTCTGCAGGTCGGACGGCGTTGCCCGCTCCCGCGCGACGCCCTGGAGCACGACGTTGTACTCCTCGCCCCGGTCCACGAAGGTGGTCACGATCCGTGAGCCCAGCATCGTCTCCAGGGTGCGGCCGATGGCCTGCAGAGAGATCCCCAGGTCGAAGGCGCGATTGCGGTCGATGTTGATCTTGATCTTCGGCTTGGTCGGGAAGAAGTCCGAACGCATGCCCAGGATCTTCGGGTTGTCGGCCGTGACCTTGGCGATGATCTGGTCCTGCCAGGCGGTCAGCTGCTCGTAGGTGGTGCCGCTGAGGACGATGGCGAGCCCTGAACCGCTGGAGCGGATTGCCAGGCTGGGGGGCAGGAACACCGTTGCGATGGCGCCTGGCAGCTGGGACACCTTGCCGCGGATCTCCGCCGACATCTCCTGGGCGGAGCGCTCGCGCACCGTGCGGGACTCCAGGGGCATGTAGATGAAGGCCGTATTCACGTCGCCGCCGGCACCCCACATGCCCGTCCTGGCGACGACGCGCTTGATGTCGCCGGCCTCCACGTAGGGCATCACGGTGGCCTCGACAAGCTGGACCTGGCGGTCCATGTAGGTGGGGCTCGCCCCCTCCGGCGCGCGCATCATCATGAGCATCATGTTGCGGTCCTCAGCGGGGGCGTACTCGCTGGGCAGCACGCTGTAGAGCCCGGCGCCAACCAGGGCCGTCACCCCGAGGAGCGCCACGGCGATCCAGGGCCGTTGCACGAAGCGCGCCAGGGAGGCCCTGTAGCGCTCCGTCAGCCGCTTGAAGAAGGCGTCCAGCCGCGTGGCAAAACGGCCCCGGTGGATACCGTTGGCGAAGAACTTGGACGTGAGCATGGGGACGAGCGTGAGCGCCACCAGGCCCGAGAAGGCGATGGCGGCAGCCAGGGACAGGCCGAACTCCCCGAACAGGCGCCCCAGGTTTCCCGGCATGAAGGAGATGGGAACGAAGACCGCCACCAGCACGATCGTCGTGGCCACGACGGCGAAGCCGATCTCCCGGCTGCCGTCCACCGCCGCGAGCAGCGGCGACTTGCCCAGCTCCATCTGCCGGACGATGTTCTCCAGCACCACGATGGCGTCGTCCACGACCAGGCCGATGGCCAGCACCAGGCCGAGGAGGGTGAGCGTGTTGATGGTGTAGTCCAGGGCGGCCATGGCGATGAACGCCGAGATGATCGCCACCGGGATCGTCACGGCGGGAATGATCGTGGCGCGCACCGAGCCGACGAAGGCGAAGATCACGATCAGCACCAGGATGAGCGACTCACCCAGTACCTTGACGACCTCGATCATGGACTCCTCGATGAACTTCGAGAAATCGATGCTCGGGCCCACCTTGATGTCGCCGGGCAGGGTGCCTTGCAGCGCCTCGACTTCCCGCAGGACGCGCTTGTTGACCTCCAGGATGTTGGCCTTGGACTGGGGCACGATGCCGAGGCTCACGCCGGACACCCGGTTGGACCGGGAGAAGAACCGGGAGTCCTCCGGCTCGATGCGCACGTCGGCAACCTCGCCGAGGCGGATCAGGTAGTTGTCGGGACCGCGGCCCACGACCAGGGCCTCGAAGTCCTCGGGCTTGTCCAGGCCCGTCTCCGTGCGCAGCGAGAATTCCCGCTGGCGCGACTCGATGCGGCCTGCGGGAAGCTCGACGTTCTCTCGGCGCAGGGTGTCCTCGATGTCCTGCACGGTCAGCCCGCGGGCGGCCAGCGCATCGCGATTCAGCCAGATGCGCATGGCGCTGTTCTGGGCGCCGGCCAGGCGGATCTGGGCCACGCCATCGATCACTGACAGCCGGTCCACCAGGTTGCGCTCGGCGTAGTCGGTGAGTTCCATCAGGGAGCGGGTTTCGCTCTCCGCGCTGATGTAGAGCGTGGCATCCATGCCCTGGTCCTGCTTGGTGACCTCGGGCGTGTCGGCATCCTCGGGCAGCTGCTGCAGGATGCGGGAGACCCGCTCGCGCACGTCATTCGCTGCGCCGTCGGGGTCCCGGTCCAGGGAGAACTCGATGGTGATGCTGGAGCGCTCGTCCTGGCTCGTGGACGTGAGCTTCTGGACGCCCGCGATGCCGGACACCGCGTCTTCGATCGGCTGCGTGACGCGGCGCTCGATGATCTCTGCTGACGCGCCCCTGTAGCCGGTGGTAACGGATACGACCGGCGGGTCGATGTCCGGGAACTCCCGCACGGGCAGCTGCAGGGCCGAGAGTATCCCCAGGATGATGAGGATCAGGCTGAGTACGCCGGCGAATACCGGGCGGCGAACCGAGATGTCGGACAGGGTCATGGCGTCTGCGCTCCGCGGGTCGTCAGCTGTCGGGCGTGACCTGGACCGCACCGCCGGTGCGGACCCTCTGGGTGCCTTCGGTGATCACCAGCGCCCCGGATTCGAGGCCGCTGCGGATTTCGGCCAGCCCCGGCGCGCGGACCCCGAGGGCCACCTCGCGCTCGACGGCCTTGCCGTCTTCCACGATGAAAACGTACTGCCGGCCCTCCCGGGGCACCAGTGCTTCTTCGGGGATCATCAGCACGTTGTCGCGCTTCTTCTCGAGGGCGACCGTCAGGAACATGCCGGGCTTCAGCAGGCTGTCGCCGTTGGGCACCGTGGCGAGCACGGTCACGGCGCGGGTGACGGCGTCCACCCGGGAATCGATGGAGGTCACCGTGCCCTTGAACCGCTGGTCCGGGTAGACGGTGCTGTCGGCGACGATCGTCATGCCGGACTTGAGGTCGCTGACGAAATTCTCCGGGATGCCGAACTCCAGCTTGATGACGCTGGTGTCGTCCAGCGTGGTGATGACGGTGTCGGGGCCCACCAGGTCGCCCAGGCTGACCTTGCGCAGCCCGACGGTGCCGGCAAAGGGCGCCCGGATGGACAGCCGGTCGAGCCGGGCCCTGGCGCCCTGCACCTGGGCCCGGGCCACCAGCACGTTGGCTTCCAGCTGGTCCAGGTCGGCCGCCGAGACGGCCTGGCTGACGGCCAGGGTCTGGCTGCGCCCGTACTGGTTCTCGGCCTGCTTCAACTGCGCCTCGGCGAGGCGCAGGTCGGCGCCTTCCTGCTTGTTGTCGAGCTCCACCAGCACGTCGCCGGTGCGCACGCGCTGGCCTTCGCGGAAATTGATCCGGGTGACGACGCTGGTGGTGCGGGCCGTGACCTCGATGGACTCGTTGGCCCGGGCCGTGCCGAGGGCCGTGAAGCGGTCCACGAAGGACTGGAGCGCCACCTGCTTCGTGACGACGGCCACGGGCGGTCCCGCACCGGGTCCGCCGCCGCCCATGCCGGGTGGGCCGGCGCCGGGGGCCCCGGGGGTTTTCTGACCGCTACCGGGGCCGGCCGCCGGGCCGCAGCCCAGGAGGGCGATCGTCATCAGCGCGCAGGAAAGGCGAACGAAGACAGGCAAGGGATTGGCGCTATTCAAGTTTTTGTCGCTGCGGGAGGAAAGGGAAACTGTAGCAGATGGCTGCAGCGCCAACCCGCGGCCGGGGCGAAACGCCGCACCCCGGATGGGGTGCTTTGCGGCGTGGGCGGAGAGTGGGGATCGCGGCTGAAGGCGCTCCTATACGCGCGTGTAGGAGCGGCCTCAGCCGCGATCCGTCTCCAGTTCCCGCGTGAGGTTCCGGTGCCCGTCCTTCGTGACCAGCACGTTGTCCTCGATCCGTATCCCGCCATACCGGTGCAGGCTGGCGAGCTTCCGCCAGTTCACCCGCCGGCCCGCCTTGCTCTTCCGCAGGCGCGCCAGCAGCGAGTCGATGAAGTACAGGCCGGGCTCGATGGTCACCACCATGCCCGGGGCGAGCGGACGGGTGAGCCGCAGCCGCGGAAAGCGCTTCGGCCGCTTCAGCTCGCCGCCGCGGTGGCCGGCGAGGCCGCCGCCCACGTCGTGCACCTGCAGGCCGAGCAGGTGCCCGAGCCCGTGGGGCAGGAAGAAATCCGTCACCCGCTGGCTGACCATCTGCTCCGGCGTCATCCGCACCAGGTCCCACTTCCCGAGCAGGGTGGCGATCGCCGCGTGGGCGGCCAGCTGCAATTCGGGAAAGGCGACGCCCGGGCGCACGAGCGCGCAGAGTTGCTGCTGGGCCTGGTCCATGTCCCGGACCATGCCCGCGAACTCGCCGCGGCGGGCGGCGTAGGTGCGCGTGATATCGGAGGCGTAGCCGGCGTAGTCGCAACCCGCGTCGAGCAGCAGGCTGTGACGCTCGCTGGCCGGCAGGCGGCGCCGGTCCCGGTGCTGGTAGTGGAGAGTGGCGCCGTTGCGGTTTACCGCGACGATGGCGGGGTAGGGCAGCTCCTGGTCCATCTGGCCGGAGGCGGCGAGGAACATCAGCCCCATCTCGAACTCGCTGCAGCCCGCGGCAAAGGCTTCGCGCACGGCCCGGTGGCCGGCAAGGCCCATCGCGGTGGCCACCTGTATGCAGGCGATTTCCCAGGGGGTCTTGAAAGCCCGGTCGTAGTCCAGGTGGGTGAGCAGCGGCTTCGGGTTCACCACGCCGGGCACATTGAGCCCGCGCCACTGGAGCGGCTCGCCGAGCAACGCCACCCGGGGCTTGCCCCGCCGGGCTGCAGGCAGGTGCCGGGCGATGTCGTCCCGGCGGCGGACGATACGGATGTCCAGGGCCTTGAGCCAGGGGCCCGTGGGAATCGGCGCGGCCTGGTGCCAGAAGTCTTCGGGCTCGTACACCAGCAGCAGGGGCCGGCGGCCCGGGCGGTAGAGCAGGGCGGAGCCGGGATGGGCCTTGAGTGCCGCCCACTGGAGGAACAGCGGCTCGGGCCGGTAGGGATACTCCTGATCGTCCCGGTGAATGGGAACGAGCACGCCGGCGCCAATCAGGACGGCATCGAACTCGGAGGTCTCCAGGGCGGCGTCGTAGCGGGCAGAGAGCGCCTGGAGGTGCGGGCGGTAGAGTCTGGCGGCAGGTTGCATGGCCGCAGTCTAAACTACCGGCCCATATGGAAACTCATCTCACCGGCATCACCACCACGGGCACGCCTCACCTCGGCAATTACGTGGGCGCGATCCGCCCGGCCATTGCTGCCAGCCACCGGGCGGACGTGCAGTCCTACTACTTCCTCGCCGACTACCACGCGCTGGTTAAGAACCAGGACCCGGGCCTGGTGCGCCAGTCCAGCCTCGAGATTGCGGCCACCTGGCTGGCGCTCGGTCTCGATACCAGTCGCTCCGTCTTCTACAGGCAGTCGGATATTCCAGAGATCCCGGAACTCACCTGGATACTCACGAGCGTCACCGCCAAGGGACTGATGAACCGCTCCCACGCCTACAAGGCGGCCGTGCAGGCGAACGAGCACGAAGGCGACGCGGACCCGGACAAAGGCATCACCATGGGCCTGTTCTCCTATCCGATCCTGATGGCCGCGGACATCCTCATGTTCAAGGCCCACCGGGTGCCGGTGGGCAAGGACCAGAAGCAGCACGTGGAGATGGCCCGGGACATCGCCCAGCGCTTCAACCACATCTACGGCGAGCAGTTCGTGATCCCGGAGGCGGACATCGGCGCCGACACCGCGATCCTCACCGGACTCGACGGGCGGAAGATGAGCAAGAGCTACGGCAATACCATTCCGCTTTTCACGCCGTCGGCCCAGCTCCGCAAACTGATCATGAAGATCAAGACGAACTCGCTCGAGCCGGGCGTGCCGAAGGAGACGGAGGGCTCAACGTTGTTCGACATCTACCGCGCGTTCGCCACGCCGGCGGAAACGGCCGCCTACGCCGCAAAGTTCGCCGCCGGCGCCGGGTGGGGCGACCTGAAGCAGGAGCTGTTCGCCTGGCTGGACGCACACCTGTCTACGCCGCGCGGCGAGTACGAGCGGCTGATGGCCGATCCGGGCTATGTGGAGGCGGCGCTCAAGGCCGGGGCACAGCGGGCGCGGGGGTTGGCGACGCCGTTCCTGAAGGCGATCCGGCAGGCGGTGGGGATCCGGCCGCTGAGTTGACGTGCCGCAACGACGCCCCCGAAGCCCCGCGTTTTGGCCAGTTATGACGCAAGGCGTCCCTTAGACGCTTCGCTAGCCTTGGTGCATGCCTTCCCACCTGAACTGCCAACTGGCATTGTCCGGCACCCGTGGCCAGCTTAGTACCATACTGGTACCATAGCCCGTGCCGCCCAAGGTTCGACAACTGGCACAGGCACTCGCTGCGGCGGGTTTTGAGGAGTGCGGGGGCAGGGGCAGTCACCGTAACTTCAAGCATGCCAAGGGCGTCCGCATCACGCTGAGCGGCAAACCGGGTGCGGATGCCAAGCCGTACCAGGAGAAGGAAGTCCGGAAGGCAATCGAGCAGGTGTCCGAATGAAGAAGGCCGATCGCTACCTGAAAATCGTCGAGTGGTCAGACGAGGACGGCTGCTATGTCGGCCGCTGCCCGGAGCTGATGCTTGGTGGCGTGCACGGCCAGGACGCGAAGAAGGTGTTCGCCAATCTTTGCGCGGTCGTTGACCGGTGGATTGCCCAGGCCGAAGCGGACGGGGAGAAGTTGCCGGCAGGGCTGGCCGGCAAGAAATACTCTGGAAAGTTTAATCTCCGGGTTGGCCCGAGGTTGCACGAGCGGCTGGCACTCAACGCACTGCGGGAAGGTAAAAGCCTCAACAACTACCTTGCAGCGCTTCTGGAGAAGCGCATTTCCCGCTGATCGGATCACCCAGCCTGGCCGGGGGAGTCTGGCTCTGAAATGACCTGTCACGGCTGGCTATTGCGGCCTACCGCCGCACGTCGTACAACTTGCCTGCGCCGGTCTGGCGCTTGAACGACAGTCGTGGTCCCCAGGGCCATGTCTTCAGGGGGTTGGGTCTTGTCCCGGAAGAATGAGCGACGGATTTGGGATCATGTTTTGCTCCAATTGAATCCCCCAATTAGCAGTTAGACCGCATGTCACCTGCACAATTGTTTCAGCACATTGCTCAGGCGGTGCCTTCGTTTGCGCCCGTTCTGTCGGAGCATCTGCACGACAACGGTGAGCTATTGCCGCACGTTCTCATGGGTGATTTGCTTTGCTTTGTGGGCGCTCGAATCGAGCAGCGTGGGCAGACCGCGATTGAGGTAGCCGAGATTCTCAATACCCTCGAATGTGAGGTTTCAGGAGATAACGCTGATACCGCGAATGCAATCGCGGTCTCATTTCTTGAGAACTTGGAAGCAGAGCCATTCTTTTCGACGCTGTATGCGCGACTCGGGCCCAAGCTCCGCGCGGCCCACACTCACATTGCATGGCCAGCCTCAGGAAGGACAATGTGACCGGTCAGGTAGATAGGTGAAAGAAAAGTCCCGGGACATGGCTAACCGCCCCCTCCAACGATATTCCGGCAGCTGCCATTGCGGCTCCGTCCGCTTCGAAATCGAAACCGACTTCCCTGAACTGACCCGGTGCGACTGCTCCATCTGCCGGAAGAAGAACGCGCTGATGGTCAAGGTCCACGAAAGCAGGTTCAGGCTGCTCCAGGGCCAGGAGTTGCTGACCGAGTACAAGTTCCACACGCGCACGGCCCGGCACTTCTTCTGCAAGGTGTGCGGGATCTACCCGTTTCACCGGAAGCGCGTGACGCCGGATTTCTTCGGGATCAACGTGCACTGCCTGGAAGGCTTCGATCCGGCCGGGATTCCGGTCAGGGAGGCCGTCGGTTCGGCGATGCCCTGAGCGCCCTGCGCGTCACGGAATTGAGACCCGATTGTCGACACGTGGGTATATACCGGTATATCCTCGCCCTATGTCCTTCCTGACCCGCGTCGGAACCGCCCTCGACAGCGCTGGAGTGCGCTATGCCCTCGTGGGCGGCTTCGCGGTGGCGCTGCACGGTGCGGTTCGCGGCACCGTCGACGTGGACGTCATCCTGGCCTGGGATGCCCGCTCACTGCGGGCTGCAGAAAAGGCCCTGCAGGCCATGGGTCTTGTCTCCCGCCTGCCGATTACCGCCGACGAGGTCTTCCGGTTCCGCGACGAGTACATCAGAAATCGGAACCTGATCGCCTGGAACTTCTATAACCCGCAGGACCTCACAGAGCAGCTCGATATCGTCATATCCACGGACCTCAAGGGCAAGAAGGTGCAGGAGATTGAGACTGTCGACGGAACAGTCCGGGTGCTGGGCAAGAAGGACCTGATCGAAATGAAACGTGCCAGCGGCCGTCCGCAGGATCTCGCTGATATCGAGGCGCTGGAGAAGCTTCGATGAAGGCGGTCCAGTACTTCACGCCGGAGTACCTCGAGCAGTGCCGGCAGATGACGCCTGATCAGATCATCCGGTTCGTCGATGATTTCCGGCGGCTCCACGGGGGCCAGCAGGCGGGCGTGGCCCGGGTAAAGTCGCGATTGATCAGCCTGAAAGTGCCTGAGGATCTGCTGGGCGCGTTCAGGGCCAAGGCCCGCCTCGCAGGGCGGCCATACCAGACGCAGATCAAGGACCTCATGAAGGCCTGGGTGACCGGGCGTGGCACTGAATCGGATAATCCCGTGGAAGATCGCCGTTTCGGAGAGTGACCTCCGGACGGCAAGGCGCTAGCGTTGGCGCATGGGCAATCCCCCGGACCGACCTTGCCCGCCCTTGAGTGATACTCTAGTATCACTCCATGCGCACTGAACTCGTGACCACGCTAAAGCGCAGGGCGACGGAGCTGCTCACGGAGCTCGCGAAGCGCCGTGAGCCCATACTCATCACGCAGCACGGGCTGCCCAGCGCGTACCTGGTGGATGTGGAGAGCTACGAAGGCCTCATCAAGCGCATGGCGCTCCTCGAGGGCATTGCGCGGGGCGAGAAGGCGATTGAAGACGGCCGGACCGTGACGCACACCCAGGCCCGGCAGCGCCTGGCTCGATGGCGGAAGTAGTCTGGACCGAACCGGCGCTCAGCGATCTCGACGCCATTGCCGACTACATCGCCCTCGAGAATCCCGCAGCGGCCGCCGAACTGGTCCAGCGGGTGCTGAAGCACGTCGGCCAACTCGCCGATCACCCGCTCAGCGGCCCGGAGCTGCCTGAACTCCCGGGGTGGCGCTATCGCCAGATCGTCGAGCCGCCCTGCCGCGTCATCTACCGATGCGCGAAGCGGGACGTGTATGTCCTCCATGTGGTCCGAGTGGAGCGCCTGTTGTCGGCGGTCCTGCCTCGTTCGAAACTGCCCTGATCGGCGCCGGCCCGACGCGGGAGATCCCCATGCTCGAACTCCGCCCCACCTGCGAGAACTGCAACAAGCCGCTGCCGCCGGACTCGCCGGAGGCGCGCATCTGCAGCTACGAGTGCACGTTCTGCGCTCCCTGCGTCGGGAGCGTGCTCGGCAACGTCTGCCCCAACTGTGGCGGCGGCTTCGAGCCCCGGCCCGTGCGGCCGGCGACGGACTGGAGGGGCGGCAACTATCTCGGCAAGGACCCGGCCGGCACCCGGGTGAAACACCGCCCCGTGGATCCGGAGACCCACGCCAGCTTTGCAGCGGCGATCAGGGAAATTCCGCCCAGGGAGCGCTGAAGTCTCAGGGCCCGATGTCGCGGGCTAGATCCACCCCGCCCGCACCAGCCTCCGGTACAGCAGCACGCAGGCGAGCAGGGTGCCGCCCACCACCAGGGGGTAGGCAAAGCGGCCGGCGAGCTCGGGCATGTGACGGAAATTCATGCCGTACATGCTGAAGATCACCGTCGGGATCGCCAGGATGGCGCCCCAGCCGGCCAGGCGCTTCACCACTTCGTTCTGGCCCACGGTCACCAGCGCCAGGTTCACCTGGATGGCGGTGGTCAGCATCTCGCGGATCGTATCCACGCCCCGCGTGATGCGGCTCACGTGGTCCTCGATGTCGCGGAAGTAGGGTCGCAGTTCCTTCCGGACGATATCCTCGTGGAAGCGGATCAGCTGGCTGCTGATGTCGTTGATGGGGCCCACGGCGTCTCGGAGCTTGATCAGCTCGCTCTTCAGCTTGTACAGCTTGCCGATGGACTCCCGGTCGAAGGACTTGTTGAAGATCTCCTGCTCCAGCTCCTGGAAGCGGGCCTGCAGCCGCTCGGCCACCGGCTGGTAGTTGTCCACGATGAAGTCGATGACGGAGTACAGCGCGTAGCCCGGGCCCATTCCCAGCCTGTGCGGCGAGGTCTCGCACTTCTGGCGCACCGGCGCGTAGCTTACCGACGAGCCGTGGCGGATCGTGACGATGTAGTTCCTGCCCACGAACAGGTGCGTCTCGCCGAATTGCACCTCGTCGTTCACCAGCTGCGCCGTGTCCACCACCACGAACAGCGAGTCGGCGTAGGTCTCGAGCTTGGGCCGCTGGTGGGCGTGCATGGCGTCCTCGATCGCCAGCTCGTGCAGGGAGAATTCTTCCTGGACCTTGCGGAGCAGGGAGATGTCGGGCTCGTGGATACCGAGCCAGATGAAGGTGTCCGGCGCCTTCAGCACTTCGCTGATGTCGTCGACCGGGATACTTCCGAGGCTCTTTCCCCCGCGGTACGCGACGCAATTGACGATCATTGGCCCATACCCTGGTCGGCTAGAGGCCCGGCAGCAGGCAGCTGGTCCGGCTGCGCCAGGCCTGGTACGCGGGCTCCGTGCCGTAGCGCTGGCTCTGCTGATGGTCCTGATCGTGGGCCGCGTAGTACATGAGGATCACAATGTACAACGGTCCCGCCACGCCTGCCGCCAGCGCCCAGGTCCCGGTCGCGGCAGCCACCGCCGCCACGATCAGGCCGGCCTGGAAGACGATCTCGCCCAGGTAGTTCGGGTGGCGCAGCCGGGCGTATAGCCCGCCCGCGACGAAGGCGGTGGGGTTCGCTGCCTTGGCTGCCTGCTTCTGCGCGTCGGCGACAGACTCCAGCACCAGGCCCGCCAGCATGAGCGCGCCACCGGCCAGGACCCCCGCGCCGAGCGGCGCACCCGCCACCACCCAGGCCGGCATCGCGAGGAAGGTCATCAGCCAGCCGCAGGACACCCACATGAAGAGGCGCAGGGGCAGCGGCACGCCCGAGTCGGCCCGCTCGCCCTTCGCGCGGGTCGTCGAGTAGCCCGGGCTGCGGTAGCGCGCGTAGACGAACCAGGTCAGGCGCAGCCCATAGAGCACGCCCAGCCCGCCGATCACCAGTACAGCCGGCGTCGGCTGCCAGGCCATCGCCGCCAAGTTCACCAGCACCATGCTGATGCCGTAGCCGTAGGAGAAGACGAGGACGAAGTTGGCGAAGATGATCGCGCAGCCCAGGTGCGCCAGACCCAGCATGACCCAGTGGATCCCGGTCCACTGGCCGTTGGCCACCCCGACGCCGCAGATCACCCACATGGCCAGCACGAAGGCCGGAAAGATGTAGCGGATCGGACCCATGCAGAAGTTACCTAACGCACGCTGATGAAGGACTGGAGCTGGAGCTGGGGCGTCATGTAGTCGTCCTGGGGCGGCTCCGCCTGGGGCAGGGCCGTGGACAGGTACTTCTTGTTTGAGTCGCAGAGCACGGTGACGACCGTAGCCTCGGGACCCAGCTCCTCGACCAGCTTCATGGCGCCCACCACGTTGGCACCGGACGAGATGCCCATCGCGAGCCCGAGCCGGTGGCCCAGGGACTGGGCCATCAGGATCGCGTCGCCGTCCCAGACGTCCACGATGGCATCCAGCTGGTCGAGCTTGACGATCGCGGGGATGAACTCGTCGCTGATGCCCTGGATGCGGTGGCTGCCCACCTTCTTGCCCGTACGGAGCGTGGGCGAGTTGGCCGGCTCCAGCGGGTGGATCTTCACGTTGCGGCCCTTGCTTCGCAGTGCCCGGCCCACGCCCATCACGGTGCCGCCCGTGCCGACGCCGGCCACAAAGGCGTCTGCCTGCCGGCCCAGCCGCGCCAGCTGGGCCTCGATCTCCGGTCCGGTCGTGAGCTCGTGGGCCTCGGCGTTGTCCGGGTTCGCGAACTGGCAGGGGAGGAAGGCGCGCGGATTCTCCTTCGCGTACTCCTCGGTCATGCGCACGGAGCCGACGAAGCCGCCCTGGGCCTTGGACACCGGCACCACGTCGGCGCCCAGCCCGTGCATCAGCTGGGTGCGCTCCAGGCTCATCCAGTCCGGCATGTAGATGCGTACCCGGTGGCCCAGCGCCCGGCCGATGGCCGCGAAGGAAATACCCGTGTTGCCGCTGGACGCCTCGACGATGATCGCGCCTGGCTGCAGGTCGCCGCGCTCGGCGGCCCGACGCAGGATGTGCAGTGCCATCCGGTCCTTGACGCTGCCCGTCATGTTCATGGATTCGTACTTGGCGTAGACCCGACGGGGCTGGCCGTTGAACCGGTAGCGGATTTCGACCAGCGGAGTGCGGCCGACGAGCGCGTCCAGGTGATCCACGGCACGGCACAGATCGTTCGAGGGGGCGGTTTTCATGCGGCGGCAGTGTAGCGGAACCCGGCGCCTACGCCGCCCGGTTCTTCTTCAGCAGCGGTGCCAGGTACTGGCCGGTGTAGGACTTGCGGCTGTTTGCCACATCCTCCGGCGTGCCCTCGGCCACCACGTGCCCGCCGCCGTTCCCGCCCTCGGGGCCGAGATCCACGATCCAGTCGGCGGTCTTGATGACGTCCAGGTTGTGCTCGATCACCACGATGGTGTTGCCCTGGTCCCGGAGCTTCTGGAGGACCACCAGGAGCTGGGCGATGTCGTGGAAGTGCAGGCCGGTGGTCGGTTCGTCCAGGATGTAGAGGGTATTCCCGGTGGCCCGCTTGGACAGTTCCTTGGCGAGTTTCACCCGCTGGGCCTCGCCGCCGGAAAGCGTCGTCGCGTTCTGGCCGAGCCGCACGTAGGACAGGCCCACCTCCAGCAGCGTCTGCAGCTTCGGTGCGATCATCGGGATGGCGGAGAAGAACGGCATCGCGTCTTCCACCGTCATCTCCAGCACGTCATTGATGTTCTTGCCCTTGTAGCGGATCTCCAGTGTCTCCCGGTTGTAGCGCTGGCCCTTGCACACGTCGCAGGGCACGTAGACGTCGGGCAGGAAGTGCATCTCCACCTTCAGGACGCCGTCGCCCTGGCACTCCTCGCAGCGGCCGCCCTTCACGTTGAAGCTGAAGCGGCCGGCCTTGTAGCCCCGCGAGCGGGCTTCCTGGGTGCCGGCGAACAGCTCGCGAATGGGCGTGAAGAGCCCGGTGTAGGTGGCCGGGTTGGAGCGGGGCGTGCGGCCGATGGGGCTCTGGCTGATGTCGATCACCCGGTCCACGGAGTCCAGGCCGTCGATGCGGTCGCAGGGGGCGTGGGGCGTCTCACTCTGGCCGTTCAGCTGCTCGGCCGTGAACAGGTAGAGGGTGTCATTGACCAGCGTGGACTTACCTGAACCGGAAACGCCGGTGACGCAGGTCATCACGCCCAGCGGAATCCGGACGTTGAGGTTCTTGAGGTTGTTGCCCCGGGCCCCCCGGATCGTGAGCCAGCGGGAATCGTCCGCCGCGCGCCGGCGCTTTGGCACCGGCACCTGCTTGCGGCCCGACAGGTACTGGCCGGTGATGGAGGCCGGGTGGGCCATGATCTCCGCCGGGGTGCCCTGGGCCACGATCTGGCCGCCGTGCACGCCCGCGCCGGGACCCAGGTCGACCACGTAATCGGCAGCGGCGATGGCCTCTTCGTCGTGCTCCACCACCAGCACCGTGTTGCCGATGTCGCGCAGGTGGATGAGCGTGTTCAGCAGCCGTTTGTTGTCCCGCTGGTGCAGGCCGATCGACGGCTCGTCCAGGATGTACATGACGCCCACCAGGCCGGAGCCGATCTGGCTCGCGAGCCGGATCCGCTGGGCCTCGCCGCCCGAGAGCGTCTCCGCGCTCCGGTCCAGCGAGAGGTATTCGAGGCCGACGTCCGCCAGGAACTTCAGCCGGTTCTGGATCTCCTTGACCACCTTCGAGGCGATCTCGCCCCGCCAGCCCTCCAGGTTCAGCGCGCCGAAGAACTCCAGCGCGTGGCCCACCGACATGGTGGTCACCTCGGGGATCGACTTGCTGCTCACGAAGACGTTGCGGGCTGCGGTGTTCAGCCGGGTGCCCCTGCAGTCGGGGCAGGGCTGGGTGCTCAGGAACTTGGCCAGCTCCTCCCGCACCATGCCGGAATCGGTTTCCCGGTAGCGGCGCTCCAGGTTGGGCAGGATGCCCTCGAACTTGTGCTTGCGGTTGATGCTGACGCCGTGGCCCGTGAGGTAGTTGAACTGGATCTTCTCCTCGCCGCTGCCGTGGAGCAGGATCTTCTGGATCTTCGCGGGGAGCTTCTTCCAGGGCAGCTCGATGTCGATGTCGAAGTGCTTCGCCAGGCTCTGGATCATGGAGAAGTAGTAGGCATTGCGCCGGTCCCAGCCCCGGATCGCGCCGCCGGCCAGGCTCAGGTCCGGGTACCGGACAACCCGGTCTTCGTCGAAGAACTGCTTCACGCCGAGGCCGTCGCAGGCCGCGCAGGCGCCGGCCGGGTTGTTGAAGGAGAAGAGCCGCGGCTCGAGTTCCGAGATGCTGAAGCTGCAGATCGGGCAGGCGAAGCGGTCCGAGAAGATGGCGTCAGCGCCGCCGAGGGCGGCCAGCGCCGCCTTGTCGTTGCCCTCCATCGGCGCCACCTTCGCGACGCCGTCGGCCAGCTTCAGGGCGGTCTCGAAGGACTCCGCCAGGCGCTGCTTGATGTCGTCCCGCACCTTGAAGCGGTCCACCACCACCTCGATGGTGTGCTTCTTCCGCAGGTCCAGCTTGGGCGGGTCGTCCAGCTCGCAGATTTCGCCGTCGATCCGGGCCCGCACGTAGCCCTGGCTGCGCAGGTCAGCCAGCAGCTGGGTGTGCTCGCCCTTGCGGGCCTGCACGACGGGCGCCAGCAGCACCAGCCGAGTGCCCTCCGGCAGGGACAGCGCCTGGTCCACCATCTGGCTCACCGTCTGGGCCTTGAGGTCGCGGCCGTGGTCCGGGCACCGCGGCGTGCCGGCCCGGGCGAAGAGCAGCCGCAGGTAGTCGTAGATCTCGGTGACCGTGCCCACGGTGGAGCGGGGGTTGTGGGACGCGGTCTTCTGCTCGATGGAGATGGCGGGGGAGAGCCCTTCAATGTGGTCCACGTCAGGTTTGTCCATCATGGACAGGAACTGCCGGGCGTAGGCCGACAGGGACTCCACGTAGCGGCGCTGGCCCTCCGCGTAGATGGTGTCGAAGGCCAGGGATGACTTGCCGGAGCCGGACAGGCCCGTAATGACGATCAGCTTGTCCCGGGGCAGGTCCAGGTCCACGTTCCGGAGGTTGTGGGTGCGGGCGCCGCGGATGCTGATGTATTGCATGGGCTTTCGGGCTCGGGTGGGGCAGGGAAAACGGAACCCGTAACTATACGGCGACGGGCCCTCCCGTACAGAGCCCCGCCACAGCCCGGCCGGAGCCAGGCCGTGCCGCGGCGCGGGGTGGCGCCCCGGGTGCCCCGGCCGACCGGGGGTGGTTCCGGCGCATTGCCAGGCGTTTGCTCCAGAAAGTCGGGTGGCATTTACGGCCCGGCCCCTTACAATTGCCCCCATGAGCGGTATCAACAAAGTCATCCTGATTGGCAACCTGGGCAAGGATCCGGAAACCCGGTACATGCCCAGCGGCAAGGCAGCAACCAACTTCTCCGTCGCCACCAGCGAGCGGTTCAAGGACAAGGAGACCGGCGAACCCCAGGAGCGCACCGAGTGGCACCGCGTCGCCACCTTCGACCGCCTGGCCGAGATCGCCGCGGAGTACCTGAAGAAGGGCTCGAAGGTCTACATCGAGGGCAAGCTCCGCACCCGCAAGTGGACCGACAAGGAAGGCAAGGACCGCTACAGCACCGAGATCATCGCCGACCAGATGCAGATGCTGGATTCGAAGGGTTCTGGCGGTGGCATGGGCGCCGGCGCTTCCCATGACGACGGCGACACCAGCTTCCGCAGTTCCGGTGCCCCGCGTGGCAGCAAACCCGCCCGGGCCGCGACGGCCGCGGCGGCCGCGGCGGCCCCGGCCGGTGGTGGCGATTCCGCGGAGTTCGACGACGACATTCCCTTCTAATCCGCTGACCCCTCCCCGGGTCCAGTGTTGAACGTGGGCTCCAAGCCTGTGTCCGGTCGCGTCTACATCAAGACCTTCGGCTGCCAGATGAACGAGTACGACTCCAGCCGCATGCTGGACGTGCTCCGGTCCCGGCAGGGGCTCGTCCCCACCGACGACCCCGCCGAGGCCGACCTCCTGATCCTCAACACCTGCTCGGTCCGCGACAAGGCCCAGGAAAAGGTCTTTTCGTACCTCGGCAACTTCCGCGAGCTGAAAGTGGCCCGTCCCGGCCTGATCATCGGCGTGGGCGGCTGCGTGGCGAGCCAGGAAGGCGAGGAGCTGCTCAGGCGGGCGCCCTTCGTGGACCTCGTCTTCGGCCCCCAGACCCTGCATCGCCTGCCGGACTTCATCGACGAGGTGCGCGCCCGCGGGCGTCCGGTCGTGGACGTGAGCTTCCCGGAGATCGAGAAGTTCGACAGCCTGCCCGCCCCCCGTGCCGAGGGGGCCACGGCCTTCGTCTCCGTGATGGAAGGCTGCAGCAAGTACTGCAGCTTCTGCGTGGTGCCCTTCACCCGCGGGGAGGAAGTCAGCCGGCCTCTCGATGGCGTCATGGCCGAGATCCGCCAGCTCGCCGCCCAGGGCGTGCGCGAAGTCACGCTGCTGGGCCAGAACGTCAACGGTTATCGCGGGCCGACTGACGGGGAGGCGGCCGATCTCGCGGCGCTCATCCACGAAGTTGCCCGCGTCGACGGCATCGAGCGCATCCGCTTCACCACGTCCCACCCGCGGGAGTTCAACGACCGCCTCATCGAGGCCTACGCCACGGTGCCAAAGCTGGCCAACCACCTGCACCTGCCGGTGCAGAGCGGTTCCGACCGCATCCTGGCGTTGATGAAGCGCGGTTACACGGGCCTCGAGTTCCGGCAGAAGATCCGCCGCCTGCGGGCCGTCCGCCCCGACATCAGCGTCTCCACGGACTTCATCGTGGGCTTCCCGGGCGAGACCGACGACGACTTTGCGGCCACCATGCAGCTGATCGGCGACATCGGCTTCGACCAGTCTTTCAGCTTCGTCTACAGCGCCCGGCCCGGTACGCCGGCGGCGGCGCTGCCCGATGCCGTGCCGGAGACGGAGAAGCTCGCCCGGCTGGCCATCCTGCAGGCGCGCATCAACAGCCGCGCCCAGGAGATCAGCCGCGGCATGGTGGGTTCCGTGCAGCGGGTGCTGGTCGAGCGCCCCTCCCGCAAGGATCCGCGGCAGCTGGCGGGCAAGACCAGCAACAACCGCTGGGTCAATTTCGACGGCGATGCGCGCCTGGTGGGCCAGTTCGTGGACCTGCAGATCACGGAGGCGATGCCCAATTCCCTGCGGGGCCGGCTCGCCGGTTACGCCACGGCCGGCCTCACGGTCGGTGACGCGGCAGCGTGATGCCGGGCAACCCGGGACCCGCCGTGGATTCCCACGAGCTGCTGCTCGAGCCGGCGGACAACGGCAGCCTGGCCAACCTCGGCGGGCAATTCGACGACAACCTGCGCCAGATCGAGCGCCGGCTGGGCATCCAGATCAACCACCGGGGCAACCGCTTCCGGCTCACCGGGCCGACTGCCGGCGTACGGGCAGCCACCAATGTCCTCCGGGACCTCTACGTCATCGCCGGCCGGGAAGCGGTCGACACCCAGCGCGTCCACATCGCCTTGCAGGAAGCACTCATGGAACAACCCCCGACCAGCGACGTGGCCGCAGGCGACGGCGGCGTCGTGATGAAGGCGCGCCGCCTGCACATCAAGCCCCGCGGCGCGAACCAGCGCGGTTACATGGAAGCCATCCAGGCCCACGACCTCAGCTTCGGAATCGGTCCGGCGGGCACGGGCAAGACCTACCTGGCGGTGGCCTGCGCGGTCGCGGCGCTGGAGGAAGAACGCGTGCGCCGGATCGTGCTCGTGCGTCCCGCGGTGGAGGCGGGCGAGCGCCTGGGGTTCCTGCCGGGTGACATGTCCCAGAAGGTGGATCCCTACCTGCGCCCCATGTACGACGCCCTCTACGAGATGCTCGGCTTCGACCGGGTGGCCCGCCTGATCGAGCGCAGCATCATCGAGGTGGCACCGCTGGCCTTCATGCGCGGCCGCTCGCTGAACGAGAGCTTCGTGATCCTCGACGAGGCCCAGAACACCACCATCGAGCAGATGAAGATGTTCCTCACCCGGCTCGGCTTCGGCTCGAAGGCAGTGGTCACGGGCGACGTCACCCAGATCGACCTGCAGAAGCACCAGGTTTCCGGTCTCAAGCACGCGATCCAGGTGCTTTCCGGCGTCGAGGGGGTGAGCTTCACCCACTTCGTGGCCGGCGACGTGGTCCGCCACGTGCTGGTGCAGCGGATCGTCGAGGCCTACCAGCGCTTCGAGGGGGCCGCCAAGCCGGACGGCGGGCCGTAGGGCCGTGGAACTGGAGCTGGATGTCCAGCTCGCCGCCGAGGCTGCCGATCTGCCCGCTGGCGCCGACTTCGAGGGGTGGATCCGGGCTGCCCTGCAGGGAGCGGCCGGGCAGGGTGGAGCCCTGAGCCTCCGCCTGGTCGGCCTCGAGGAGGGGGCGGAGCTCAACTCCAGCTGGCGCCGCAAGGACGGTCCCACCAACGTCCTGGCCTTTCCGGGCCCCGGGGGTCTGCCCGCCGGAGTGCCCCGGGAGTACGGCGACCTCGTCATCTGCCTGCCGGTCGTCCTCCAGGAGGCCGCGGAGCAGGGCAAAGCCCCGGTGGACCACCTGGCCCACCTGGTGGTGCACGGCACCCTGCACCTGCTGGGCTACACCCACGACGGGGAGGCCGACGCCGGCCGCATGGAGGCGCTGGAGACCCGGGTGCTGGCGCGACTGGGAATTGCGGATCCCTACGTCCAACGTTGAGTGCCCCAGCGCAACCAGCCGCCGACGGGAGGCCGATGTCCGCCAGCAGCCCAACGCAGCCCCGCTATTTCGAGACCGTGATCATCGGGACCGGGTTCTCGGGGCTGTTGGCGGCCATCGGGCTGCAGAAAAAGCACTGCAACGACTTTGTCCTGCTGGAAAGAAGCGCCGAGCTCGGCGGAACCTGGCAGGTAAACTCGTATCCCGGCGCCGAGGTGGACGTGCCCACCAGCCTCTACTCCATCTCCTTCATCGCCTATCCATTCACGAAGACCTTTGCCCCGCAACGCGAACTGCTCGCCTATACGAACCACGTCATCGATACATTCGGCTTGAGGAAACACGCGATCACGAACCGGAACGTGACCGCGCTCACGTACGACGAGGGCGAGGCCCGGTGGCACGTGGAGACCGCGTCCGGCGAGCGATATACCGCCCGCTTCGTGATCGACGCCAGCGGCGTGCTGGCGAACCCGCATATTCCTGGCGTCCGGGGTTCCGAGACCTTTCAGGGGGCAATCTTCCACTCAGGACACTGGGATCATTCCGTCGCCTGTGAAGGGAAACGCGTCGGCGTGATCGGCTCGGGATGCTCGGCGGCCCAGATCGTCCCCGCCATTGCGGGCAAGGTGTCCCGGCTGACGCTGTTCATGGGCAAGGCGCAGTGGATCCTTCCACGGTCGGACCGGCATTACGGCGCGGCCGAGCGTTTCGTCCGGACGCTGCCGGGCATCAGGCACCTCATCCGATGGCTCGTCTTTGCCTTCTACGACATCCGGTTCATTGCCTTCCGCCGCTATCCGGGGACCGCCACCATCAGCGGGCTCATGAAGGGCCACTACCGGAAACGGCTGGCCAGGCACCTGGAGAAGTACATCAAGGACGACGGGTTGCGCCGGCACATGCTGCCCGACTACGAAATGGGCTGCCGGCGACTCATTCCGACCAATGACTATCTCCCCGCGCTGTCCCGTGAGAATGTCGAAGTCGACATCAGCGGGATCGAACGCATCACGCCCCAGGGCGTGCTTACCCGGGACGGCAGGGAGATCCCCCTGGACGTCATCGTCTACGCCACGGGATATTTCGCCTATTCAGACATGAAGAAGGCGCTGACGTTCCAGGTGAACGGCCTGGGAGGGAGGAACCTCAACAAGGAATGGGAAACGGAGGCCGTCTCCTACAAGGGCATTGCCGTTTCCGGGTACCCGAACTACTTCAAGGTCAACGGCCCGAACACAGGCACCGGCCACAGTTCGCAAATGTCCTACATGGAGGCGGCGACCGACTACATCGTTCAGGCCGTGTGCGCGGTGAAACGGGACAGGAGTCTCAAGGCCATCGATGCCAGGCGCGATCTTCAGGATGCCTACATCGCGGGCATGCGAAGGAAGATGCGGAGGACGGTCTGGCAAAACGCCACCTGCACCGCGTTCTACCGGAAGAACATGACCGACGAGGTCACCAGCCTCTCCCCGGAACCGGTGACCGGATTCGTCCTGTCGCGCAAGTGGTTCCGCCTGGGCGACTACCGCCTGTTGAAGTGATGGCCTGGAGGGCGGCCGGCGGTGCCGGGCCCGCCGCCGGGCCGGGGGTGGCGGGGCCAGATCCGGCCCCCTGGCCGTTCGGCGCCGCCCGCTCCGGGCCCGCTGGCAGCAGGCGCTTCGTTCAGCCTATCCTCTGCATCCTTATGTAATGAAGTGAGGCCCCACGGGGGCTGCCACGGTGCGGGAGCCCGGTGGTGGCGCCCCGGAACCCGCTAGAATGCCCCCATGACCGACGACTCCGACGAACCCTCAGGCGGGACCTGGTACGGCCGCCTCCGGCGGGTGCTTAAGGGCGACGCCGCCACCCGCGAAGACCTCCTGGACTGGCTCCGGGAGTCCCACGCCCAGACCGTGCTGGATGCCGACGAGCTGGCCATGCTCGAAGGGGTCCTCGCGGTGTCCGAGATCCAGGTGCGGGACGTCATGGTGCCCCGCTCCCAGATGGCGGTCCTGGAACGTGACGCGCCGCGGGATGAGACGCTGAAGGCGATCGTCGAGAGCGGGCACTCCCGGTTTCCGGTAATTGGCGAGGACCGGGAGGAAGTGGTCGGGATCCTGCTGGCCAAGGACGTGCTCCGGCACTTCGTGGAGACCCCGGACCAGCCCTTCGACATCTCCCGCTACATCCGGCCCGCCACATTCATCCCCGAGAGCAAGCGCCTGAACACCCTGCTCAAGGAGTTCCGGGGCAGCCGCAACCACATCGCCATCGTGGTGGACGAATACGGCGGCATCACGGGCCTGCTCACCATCGAGGACGTGCTGGAGGAGATCGTCGGCGAGATCGACGACGAGCACGACTCCGCCGAGGTGGGCCCGATCCAGGAGCAGGAGCCCGGCCGCTACCAGGTCCGCGCGCTGGCCCGGATCGACGAGTTCAACGATTTCTTCGACGCCCGCCTGGACGACGAGAACTACGACACGGTGGGCGGGCTCGTGATGCACGAGCTCGGCCACCTGCCGCGCAAGGGCGAAACCCTGCAGTTCGGCGAGTTCCGGTTCCGCGTCCTGCAGGCAGACCGGCGGCGGATCCACAGTGTCGAGGTCACGCGGGGCTCGGCCGCGTCACCCGACGGCGACGTGGCCGCGGCATGACTCCCTCCCGCGTCCTCCGGTAGCCCGCGGCGATGTTCCGTCGCCTGCTGACGGCACGCGGGCGTTTCGTGGCCGCCGGCAGCGGCGCCGCGCTCCCGCTCAGCTTTGCGCCCTTCGGTCACTGGTGGCTCGCACCGCTGCTGATGGCGCTGCTGTTCCTCCTCCTCGAGGGCGAGTCCGGCAGGGAGCGGGCCCTGCGCGGCTTCTGGTTCGGCACCGGCCTGTTCTCGACAGGAACCTACTGGCTCTACATCAGCGTTCATGATTTTGGCGGCGTCGTCCCGCCGATCGCCGTCGCCGTGTGCGGCTCGCTGATCCTGCTCATGGCCCTGTATCTGGCCGGCTGGGGCTTCCTGTCGGGGCTCGTCGGGCGCAGCCAGCCCGTGTGGCAGCTGCTCGCGGTGCTCCCGGCAACCTGGGTCGGCGTGGAGTGGGCGCGCGGCTGGCTGTTGAGCGGCTTCCCCTGGCTCAGCCTTGGTTACGGCCAGATCGACGGGCCGCTGGCCGCCTGGGCCCCGGTGGCGGGCGTGCACGGGCTGTCGCTGGTCCTGGTCCTTTGCGCCGGCGCGCTGGCCCTGTTGCTCAGCGGCCCTAACCGGGCCCGGCTGGCCGCGCTGGCCGTCCTCGCCGTCGCGGGACTCGGCACCGCACTGCTCACCGGCCGGGACTGGACGTTCCCCACGGGCGAGCCGCTCGACGTGGCTCTGGTCCAGGGGGGCATCTCCCAGGACCGGAAGTGGCTCCTCGAGGAGCTGGAAACCACCAAGAGCCTGTTCCGCGATATCACCATCGGCCTCGACAAGACGGACCTGATCATCTGGCCCGAGGCGGCCATCCCCGCGCTGGCCCACGAGGAGGAGGGCTTCCTGCGGTCGCTGGGCGAGCTCATGAAGGCCCGGAAGCAGGAGTTGATCCTCGGCATCCTGACCTTCGACTTCGGCACCGGCGAGTTCCGCAACTCCCTGCTCACCGTGGGCGAGAACACGGGCGTGTATCACAAGCGGCACCTGGTTCCCTTCGGCGAGTACTTCCCGGTGCCGGACTTCATCCGGAACGTCCTGCGCCTCATGAACCTGCCCTACACCGACATTACCCCCGGCCTCGACGGGCAGCGCCCGCTGCTGGCCCGGGGCGTCGCCCTGGCCCCGAGCATCTGTTACGAGGACGCCTTTGGCGACGAGCTCCGGGACTTCCTGCCGGAGGCCGGGCTGCTCGTGAACGTGAGCAACGACGGCTGGTTTGGCGACTCCATCGCCCCGCACCAGCACCTGCAGATGGCCCGCTTCCGCGCCCTGGAGTCCGGCCGGTTCATGCTGCGGAGTACGAACACCGGCATCACGGCGGTGATCGATGCCCGGGGCCGGGTCATCGGGCAGGGGGCGCAGTTCAAGGCGGTGGTGGTCGAGGCCACCGTCCAGCCCCGCCAGGGCGCCACGCCCTGGGTCCGGTTCGGCAACTGGCCCGTCCTTTCCGTCTGCGTGCTGCTGCTGGCGAGCGCCGCCGTTGTATCCTTGCGGCCCTCATTCAACAGGCCCAAGCCGCCGGCGTCGTGAACGATCAGTCCCAGAACCTTCCCGACTACAATCCGCAGGCCGTCGAAGCCGAAGCCCAGAGCTGGTGGTCCGACCACGACAGCTTCAAGGCCCGGGAGGACACGGCCCGCGAGAAGTTCTATTGCCTTTCCATGTTCCCGTACCCGAGCGGACGGCTGCACATGGGCCACGTGCGCAACTACACCATCGGTGACGTGATCGCCCGCCACCAGCGGATGCTGGGGCGGAACGTGCTCCAGCCCATGGGCTGGGACGCCTTCGGCCTGCCGGCGGAGAACGCGGCCATGGCCAAGGGCGTGGCGCCCGCGGCCTGGACCTGGGACAACATCGCCTACATGCGCCGGCAGCTCCAGTCGCTGGGCTTCGGCATCGACTGGAGCCGGGAGCTCGCCACCTGCCAGCCGGAGTACTACCGCTGGAACCAGTGGCTGTTCCTGCGGCTTCTGGAGAAGGGCCTGGTCTACCAGACCACCGGCACGGTGAACTGGGACCCGCTGGACCAGACGGTGCTCGCCAACGAGCAGGTGATCGACGGCCGCGGCTGGCGCACCGGCGCGCTCGTCGAGAAGCGCGAGATCCCCATGTACTACATGCGGATCACCGCCTACGCCGACCAGCTGCTGGAGGCCCTCGACACCCTGCAGGACTGGCCGGAGCGCGTGCGCCTGATGCAGGCAAACTGGATCGGCCGCAGCGAGGGCGTGGAGATCGCCTTTCCCTATGACGCCTCGGCCCGGGAGGCCATCGGCGCCGACGGCGCGCTGAAGGTTTTCACCACCCGCGCAGACACGCTGCAGGGCGCGACCTACTGCGCCGTGGCCGCGGAGCATCCCCTGGCGACCGCCGCTGCCCGGTCTAAGCCGGATCTTGCTGCCTTCGTCGACGAGTGCAAGCGGGGCAGTGTCATGGAGGCCGACGTGGCCACCGCCGAGAAGCGGGGCATGCCCACCGGGCTCCACGTCATCCACCCGCTATCCGGCGCCCGCCTCGAGGTGTGGGTGGCGAATTACGTGCTGATGGGCTACGGCGAGGGCGCAGTGATGGCCGTGCCGGCCCACGACGAGCGGGATTTCGAGTTCGCCTCGAAGTACGGGTTGCCGATCCGCTGCGTCATCCGGTCTCCCTCCGGCGCCTGCGGGGACACGGTGGCGCCCTGGCAGCCAGCCTACGCCGAGCACGGCGTGACCGTGAATTCGGGCGTCTTCGACGGCCTGGATTTCCAGCAGGCCGTGGACGCCATTGCCGCCGCGCTCGAGAAGAAGGGCCTGGGGCGCAAGCGCGTGCAGTTCCGCCTGCGGGACTGGGGAATTTCCCGCCAGCGCTACTGGGGTACGCCGATCCCGATCATCCACTGCGCTGATTGCGGCGCCGTGCCCGTGCCGGACGACCAGCTGCCCGTGGTGCTGCCCGAGGACTGCGTTCCCGACGGCAGCGGCAACCCGCTCCGAAAGCGCGAGGATTTCCTGGCCTGCACCTGCCCGAAGTGCGGCAAGCCCGCCCGGCGCGAGACGGACACCATGGACACCTTCGTGGACTCGTCCTGGTACTTCCTGCGCTTCGCCTCGGCAGACAGCGCCCGCGCCATGGTGGACGAACGGGTGAGGTACTGGCTGCCCGTCGACCAGTACATCGGCGGCATCGAGCACGCCATCCTTCACTTGCTGTACTCCCGCTTCTGGACCCGCGTGATGCGCGACCTGGGTCTCGTCGCCCTCGACGAGCCCTTCGCGAAGCTGCTCACCCAGGGCATGGTGCTGAACGGGATCTACTTCCGTAAGACCGGGACCGGCCGTATCGCCTACTACAACCCGACGGAAGTCGGGGAGCGCGACGACGGCGCCGGGGGCCTGGCGTTCGTCCTGCTGGCCGATGGCCAGCCGGTGGAATCCGGTGGCATGGGCACCATGTCCAAGTCGAAGAACAACGGCGTGGACCCGCAGATGCTGGTGGACACTCTCGGGGCCGACACGGCCCGCCTGTTCACCATGTTTACCGCGCCGCCCGAGCAGACGCTCGAGTGGTCCGACGAAGGCGTGCAGGGCGCGTCCCGCTTCCTCAAGCGCATCTGGCGGGCCGTCCACGGGCACGTGGCCGGCGGGTCCGCCGGCCCGGTCGTGCCGGGGGAGCTCAACGAGGCGCGGAGGACCCTGCGCCGGCAGGTCCACCAGACGCTCGCCAAGGTCTCTGACGATATCAGCCGCCGCCGCACATTCAACACGGCGATCGCCGCGGTCATGGAACTGCTCAACGCGCTGAACCGGGCGGAAACCGTCGCGCCGGCGGATCGCGCGGTCGTCCAGGAGGCGCTGGAACTGACCGTGCTGATGCTGTCACCGATCGTGCCCCACATCTGTCACCGGCTGTGGAACGTGCTCGGCCACGACGGCGCCATCATCGACCAGCCCTGGCCCCAGCCCGATCCCGCCGCGCTCGTGGCCGACACGCGCGAGATCGTCGTGCAGGTGAATGGCAAGGTGCGTGGCCGTGTCACCGTGGCGGCAGCCGCATCCGAGGCCGACGTGCGCGCGGCGGCCCTCGCCGACGACAACGTGCAGCGCTTCGTCGGCGGCCAGCCGGTGCGGAAGGTGATCGTTGTGCCGGGAAAGCTCGTGAATGTGGTCGTCTGACAGGGCCTTCCGTGCACTGGCTGCGGCACTGATGCTGCTGCTGGCCGGCTGTGGCTTCCAGTTCCGCGGCACCGCGGATTTCCCGCCCCAGATGGCCGTCATCCATATCGCGGCGACCGATCGCTACAGCCCGTTCTACCGGGAACTGGTGACCGTGCTGCGCCGGAGCGACGTCACGCTGACCGACGATCCCGCGAAGGCGCGGACCACCGTCCGGATCCTGACGGACGACACCGGCCGCCGCCTGCTGTCCGTGACCGCCCGGAACGTGCCGGCGGAGTACGAGGTGTACTACCGCGTGCGCTTCGCGGTCGACGTGGACGGCGTCGAGGCCGTGCCGCTGGAGCAGCTCGCGCTCACCCGCGAATATGCCTTCGACGAGAATGCCGTGCTCGGCAAGGCAGGGGAGGAAGAGGTCATCCGCCAGGCGCTGGCCAGCGACCTGGTGGGACTCGTCACCCGCCGGCTCACGGCGGTGCGCTGAGCCCACCCTCCGCTCCATCGTGGCCACGTCCCGCCGCCCAGCTTCCCGCAGTGTCCTGCGTTTCATCCTCAGGGCAGCGGCCGGCTTCCTGGTGCTGACCCTGTTCCTGGTGGTGCCATTGCGCTGGCTCCCGCCGCTCACATCGAGCTTCATGGTCCAGAACTGGCTGGCCCAGAAGAGCGTCTCCGCCGACGTGCATTACGACTGGGTGTCCCGCGACAAGATCAGCCGCCGGGCCGCCCTGGCGGTCCTGGCCGCCGAGGACCAGAAATTCTTCACCCACACTGGCTTCGACGTCGAGTCGATCCGCAAGGTGTGGAAGCGCAACGGCAAGGGCCGGCAGGTGCGCGGCGCGTCCACGATCAGCCAGCAGGTGGCGAAGAACCTCTGGCTCTGGCCCGCCCGCAGCTGGTTCCGCAAGGGCCTCGAGGCCTGGTTCACCCTGTGGGTGGAACTGCTCTGGCCGAAGGAGCGGATTCTCGAGGTATACCTCAACGTCGCCCAGTTCGGCCCGGACGTGTTCGGTGTCGAGGCTGCCGGCCGGACGTACTTCCGCAAGCCAGCCGCCGTGCTCAACGAGCCCGAGGCGGCCCTTCTGGCGGCGGTTCTCCCCAACCCGAACGTCTTCAAGGTGCGCAATCCGTCGCGTTACACCACACGGCGCCAGGCCTGGATCCAGCGCCAGGCCCGGTGGCTCGGCGACGAGCTGCCCGCAGCCCGCTGGTCCGTGAAGCGGTGACCCGCTAGGCTGGACCTGAATCCGTCCTGGAGAATTGCATGGCCCTCGTCGCTGCCGTCATCGCGCTCGCGCTCATCGAGTTCATCGTGTTCGGACTGCTGGTGGCGCGCGCCCGGGTGCAGTGCCAGGTGGCGCCGCCGGCCACCACGGGCCACCCGGTCTTTGAACGCTATTTCCGCGTGCAGCAGAACACGCTCGAGCAGCTCATCGTGTTCGTACCCTCGGTGTGGCTCTTCGGCTACTACGTGAGCGCCCTGTGGGCGGCGGGACTCGGCGTGGTGTTCGTGATCGGCCGGGCCCTGTACCTGACGGGCTACGTAACGGATCCGAAGAAGCGCGGGGCGGGCTTCGGCCTGTCGTTTCTGCCGAACGTGATCCTGGCAGCGGGCGCGCTCGTCGGCGCCATCCTGAGCCTGGTGTAGGAGGGCCTCAAGGCGCTCCTACAGCTTGGTCGGGTTGGGCTGGCCCTGGTACACGATCTCGGGGTCGAAGACCTTCTCGGTCTCCGTGAATGTCAGCGGCAGCGGGCCGTCGCCGTCCTTCGCCGCTGCGCCGACGGGCACCTGCCGGTAGAAGCAGCTGCGGTATCCCACGTGGCAGCTGGCGCCGCCGGTGATGTCGACGCGCAGCCACACGCAGTCCTGGTCGTCGTCGATGAGCAGCTCGCGCACCTTCTGCACGAGGCCGCTGGTGGCGCCCTTGTGCCAGAGCGCCTGGCGGCTGCGGCTGAAGTAGTGGGCCTCGCCAGTCTCGATGGTGCGGGTCAGGGCCTCGGCGTTCATGTACCCCACCATCAGCAGCTCGCCGCTGGTGAAATCAGTGGTGACGGCGGCGATCAGCCCCTGGGCATCGAACTTCGGGGCCAGTTCATGGCCTTCTTCCACCTGTTCGATGGTATGGCGCCGGGCGAAAATGCGGTTGGGGTCCATGGGGGCGCTATTATAGCGGCCCGTTTTCATCCGTCTCACCCATGTCCCTGACGCTCCACAACACCCGCACCCGCCAGAAGGAAGCCTTTGTCCCCCTCCAGGAGGGCCAGGTGACCATGTACGTCTGCGGGCCGACGGTCTACAGCTTTCCGCACATCGGCAATGCCCGGCCGGCGGTGGTCTTCGACGTGCTGGCGCGGCTGCTGCGCACCCGCTACCGGCTCACCTACGCCCGCAACGTCACGGACATCGACGACAAGATCAACAAGGCCGCGGCCGAGCAGGGCGTGCCGATCGGCGACATCACCGACCGCTTCGAGGCGGTCTACCTGGAAGACATGGCGGCCCTTGGCGTCCAGCCGCCGGACCTGTCGCCCCACGCGACGGAGCACCTGCCCGGCATCATCGCGATGATCGCGCGGCTCGTCGAAGGCGGCTACGCCTACGCCGCGGAAGGGCACGTACTGTTTCGCGTGCGGTCCTACGCGGACTACGGCGCCCTCTCGGGACGGGACCGGCGGGACCTGCTGGCCGGCGCCCGCGTCGAGGTGGCGCCCTACAAGGAAGATGCCGGCGACTTCGTGCTGTGGAAGCCGTCCACACCCGACCTGCCCGGCTGGGACAGCCCCTGGGGCCGGGGCCGGCCCGGCTGGCACATCGAGTGCTCCGCCATGATCGCCCAGCATCTCGGACCCACCATCGACATCCACGGCGGCGGCAACGACCTGATCTTCCCCCACCACGAGAACGAAGTGGCCCAGAGCACCTGCGCCCACGGCGGCGAGCTGTTCGTCCGCTACTGGCTGCACAACGGCTTCGTCAACGTGGACCACACCAAGATGTCCAAGTCGCTCGGCAACGTCCTGCTGGTGCGCAATCTGCTGAAGGAGGCGCCCGGCGAGGCGATCCGGCTGGCGCTGCTCTCCGCCCACTACCGGCAGCCCCTGGACTGGACCGGTGACGTGCTCGCGGACGCGAAGCGCAAGCTGGACCGGCTCTACGGCGCCCTGCGTGATGCACCGGGTGATCCCGCCGCCGGCGGCGAACCGGATCCGGAGTTCATCGCTGCGCTGGACGACGATCTCAATACACCCAAGGCGCTCGCGGTCCTGTTCGACCTGGCCCGGACGCTGAATCGCTCGGACTCGGCCGTCGAGCGACAGGAGCTGGGCGTCCGCCTCCGGGCCAGCGCCCACCTCCTTGGCCTCCTGGGCGAGGACCCGGAGACCTGGCTCAGGGGCGTCGAGGGCCAGGGCAGCCTGACCGCCGAGGCCGTGGAAGACCTGCTCGCCCAGCGGCTGGCGGCCCGCAAGGGCAAGGACTTTGCCACCGCGGACCGGATCCGGGACGAGCTGGTCGCCAACCGCATCGTCATCCTCGACGGGCCGGAAGGCACGCGCTGGCGGCGCGCCGGCAACTGACGATGACCGCGACGTCCATCGCCGACGCGGAGCGAGAACTCGTCGAGGAGTTCGCCCTGTTCGACAACTGGATCGACCGCTACCAGTACATCATCGACCTGGGCCGCCAGCTGCCGCCGTTTCCGGAAGCGGAGAAAACCGAGGAGCGGAAGATCAAGGGCTGCCAGTCCCAGGTATGGCTTGTCACGAAACCGGTGGGCGACCGGCTCGAGTTCCAGGCGATCAGCGATTCCGCGATCGTCTCCGGCCTCATCGCCATCCTGATGCGGATCTACAGCGGCCGGCCGGCCCGGGAGATCCTGGCCTCGCCGCCGGGCTTCATCGCGGCCATCGGCCTGGACCAGCACCTGAGCCCGACCCGCAGCAACGGCCTGCACGCCATGCTCGGTGCGATCCGCGCCGCGGCGGCCGCATGTGCGGTGACGTGAGCGCCAGCCCGCCTCCCGGGCGCACGGGCCTCGCCGCCCGGGCTGCCATCGGCCTGATCCACGGTTACCAGGCGGCCCTGTCGCCTTGGCTGGGCACGAACTGCCGGTACCTGCCGACCTGCTCGGCTTACGCCATCGAGGCCATCGGCCGGTTTGGCGTGTTGCGGGGCGGCTGGCTGGGCCTGCGGCGGATCGGCCGGTGCCATCCCTGGGCCCGGGCCGGAGCCGACCCGGTGCCGGTGGATTATGTGTGGTGGGGTCGCGATTGACCGTCGCGAATCCCTGCTATATTCGAACCCATCGGGATGGACAAGAGATTGCTGGACATCGTCTGCTGCCCTGTCACCAAGCTGCCCCTGCAGCTGCTGGACAGTGAGCGGCTCGTGCGCCTCAACGCCGCGATCACCGCCGGCCAGCTCCAGAACCGCGCCGCCCAGTCCCTCCCCGAAACCCTTTCCGAAGCCCTCGTCACCCGTGACGGGCGCCTCGTCTATCCCGTTCGCGAAGGCATCCCCGTGCTTCTCGAAGAGGAGTCCATAGACTGGCAACAGCTCGGCTAGTGGCCAGGCGGCGTTTCGGGCCGGAGTCCGGTCCGGCATGAAGCTCCGGCCTGATCAGCTCCTGCAGCAGATGAAGGAGCACCTGCGCGGCCCGCGCGCGGGTGCGCCACCGAAATCCGGCACTCCTGCCAATACGCCTGCCAAGCTGGCCGCCATCTACCTGGTTTCGGGGGATGAGCCCCTGCTGGTCAATGAGGTCGTCGACGCCATCCGGGCCGGCGCTGTCGCCAGCGGCTGCGACGAGCGGGAATCCCACGTCGTCGAGCGCTCCTTCAGCTGGGAATCCGTCACCGCGTCCCTGCGCAATCTCTCGCTGTTTTCGTCGGGCAAGCTGGTCGAGATCCGCCTGCCCACGGCCGCGCCCGGCAACGAAGGCTCCGAGGCCCTGCGCGAGCTGGCGCGCCGGGAACCCGACGGGAACACCGTCGTCATCATCACGCCGGCGCTGACGCGCAAGGTGGCGGAATCCGCCTGGGCGACCGCGCTGGCCGGCGCAGGGACCTGGGTGGAAACCCGGCCGCCCGCGCTGGCGGAGCTGCCCCAGTGGATGGCGCAGCGCTTTCGCGCCGCCGGCCTCACCTGCGATTCCGAGGGCCTGGATCTCCTGGCTGGCCGCGTCGAGGGCAACCTGCTCGCCGCCCAGCAGGAGATCGACAAGCTGGCGCTGCTGCATCCGCCCGGTACTGCGCTCGACGTGAACACGATCCGGGCCGCGGTCGCCGATGGCGCCCGTTTCGATGTCTTCCAGCTGGCCGACGCCGCGCTCGCCGGCGATGCGGCGCGCGCCGTGCGCGTCCTCGGCGGCCTGCGGGAGGAGGGCACGGCCGCGGCGCTCGTGCTCTGGTCCCTGGTCCGCGAATCGCTGGTGCTCGTGGATGCCGGCGTCCGCGCCAGCCGCGAGCGTTCCGACACGCGGGGCGTGCAGGGCGCCGGTGTCTGGCAGTCCCGCGTGGACCTCTACGTCCGGGCGCTGCGCAATCACAAGCCCGGCACCCTGCGGCGCCTGCTCCGTATGACTGGCCGTGCCGACCAGATCGTCAAGGGCGCCCGGCCTGGCGAGCCCTGGAACGCGCTGCTCGAACTGACCCTGGCCCTGGCGGGCCGGCCGCTCAAGGGAGCTGAACTCACCTGATGCCGCAGCAACCGATTGGCGTGTTTGGCGGCACCTTCGATCCCATCCACGTGGGCCATCTGCGCACGGCCCATGAACTGATGACGGCACTCGGCCTGGCCGAGGTCCGCTTCGTGCCCTGCCGCCTGCCGCCCCATCGCCCCCCCGCGGTCGCGCCGGAGGCCCTGCGGCTGCGCATGCTCGAAGCCGCGCTCGAGGGCCTGCCCGGGTTCACCGTCGACGGCCGGGAACTTCGCCGTCCCGGGTTGTCCTACATGGTGGACACGCTGACGAGCCTCCGCGAGGAGGTGGGCCCGCGGCCGCTGTGCCTGCTGCTGGGGCAGGACGCATTTCTGGGCCTGCCCACCTGGCACCGCTGGCGCGAGATCCCGGACCTGGCCCACATCGTCGTGGCGCGCCGCCCGGGCGCCCAGTCCATCGACGGTGAAGCGGGGGAACTCCTGCGGGCGCGGGCCACGGCCAGCCCCGCCGACCTCGCCAGGTCACCGGTGGGGCGCGTGCTCCTCCGGGACGTCACCCAGCTCGAAATCTCATCATCGGCGATCCGCGCCCTGGTGGCCGCCGGTGGTGATCCCCGCTTCCTCGTGCCGGACGCCGTGCTTGAACTGATCGCCAAGACCCATATCTATGCCAATCCAAGGGAGGCATTAACTAGTGCGCAGTAAGCAACTGCTGGCGCTTGCGGAGCACGCGCTGGCGGATCTCAAGGCCCGCGACATCAAGGTGCTGGACGTCCGCCAGCTGACCACGATCGCGGACTACATGGTCGTGGCCAGCGGCACGTCCGATCGCCACGTGAAATCCATCGCCGACCGGCTGGTGCAGCGAGCCTCCGAGGCGGGTTGCCCGCCCTTGGGCGTCGAGGGCACCGGCAGCGGGGAGTGGGTCCTGGTGGACCTGGCGGATGTGATCGTGCACATCATGCAGCCCAAGGCCCGGGAGTTTTACAAGCTGGAAAGCCTCTGGGACATGGGGGCCGCCGCCACCGCCTGAAGCCGGCCCGACCACTCTGGCCGGCGGAGAAGGCCGGAGGGGTTGCCGTGTATGATCCTCCGCCCCCTTCCGGCGGGGACTTGGCAGAATCACGCATGAAAATACGGCTCCTGGTGATCGGCACCCGCCCCGAGGACTGGGTTCGCGACGCCGTCAGCCTGTACCTTGCCCGCCTGCCCGCCCACCTCAAGCCCGAACTCGTCGAGATTCCCCTGTCGCTGCGGTCCTCCGGGGGCGATCCCGCCATCGCCAAGGCGAAGGAAGGCCAGCGGATCCTCCAGCGCCTCAAGCCCGGTGATTTCGTCGTGGCGCTGGACGAGCGCGGGCGGGGCTGGTCGTCCGCGGAGCTGGCCCGCGAGCTCACCCGCTGGCAGAACCACCAGCCGTCGGTGGCGCTCGTGATCGGTGGTCCCGAGGGGCTGGCGGACGAAGTGACCCAGCGTGCCAACCAGTCCTGGTCCCTGTCCGCCCTGACGTTTCCCCACGGGCTGGCCCGGGTGATCGTCGTCGAGCAGCTGTACCGGGCCTGGACCATCCTGCAGGGCCACCCGTACCACAAGGTCTGATGGCCAGGATGCGAAGCCCGTGAACCCGTTTGTGTATCTCGCCTCCGCCTCGCCCCGCCGGCAGGAGCTCCTGACCCAGCTGGGCGTCCGCTTCGAGGTTCTCCCCGTTGACGTGGACGAGGCGCCCCTGCCCGGCGAGGGCGCCGCGGACCTCGTCTGCCGCCTCGCCTCCGCCAAGGCCCTGGCCGGCGTCGCGGTCCGCCGGGACCCGGGCGTGCCCGTCGTGGCCGCCGACACGGCAGTGGCCGTCGGCGCCGAACTGTTCGCCAAGCCCCTCGACCAGGCGGATGCCGCGCGGATCCTGAGCCGGCTCTCGGGTCGCACCCATGCGGTATTCACCGCCGTGGCCGTGGCGGACGGCCAGCGGGAGCGCGTAGAGCTGAGCCGCAGCGAGGTCACGTTCCGCACGCTGGCCCCCGAGGAGATCGCCGCGTACTGGCGCACCGGTGAACCCGCCGACAAGGCCGGCGCCTATGCGATCCAGGGCCGCGCCGCGCAGTTCATCGCCGACCTCCGCGGCAGCTACTCGGGCGTGATGGGCCTGCCGCTCTTCGAGACGGCCCGTCTGCTGTCCCTGTTCGGCTGCGAGCTGCTGTGACCCGGGCTCCGGTCCCATGACAGAAGAGATCCTCATCAACCTGACCCTGAGGGAAGTCCGCGCCGCTGTCGTGGAAGGCGGTGTGCTGCGCGAGGTGCTGATCGAACGCACGTCGCGCCGCGGCCTTACCGGCAACATCTACAAGGGGCGCGTGGCCCGCGTGTTGCCGGGGATGCAGGCCGCTTTCGTGGAAATGGGCCTGGCCCGCACCGGCTTCCTGCATGCCTCGGACGTTCTGCCCCCGCCGGGCGCGCCGGCAGCGGTACCCGGCGTGGAACCCGACATCCGTTACCTGCTGCGCGAAGGCGACACCGTGCTGGTCCAGGTGGTGAAGGACCAGCTGGGAACGAAGGGTGCACGGCTCACGACCTTCATCACCATGCCGTCCCGCTACCTCGTGTTGCTGCCGCGGGAGGCGACGCTCGGCGTATCCGGACGGATCGAATCCGACGAGGAGCGCGCCAGGCTCAAGCAGCTGATGACCGGCCTGACCGGCGACACCCCCCGCTACGGCTATATCGTCCGGACCGCCGCCGAGGGTGTCGGCGAGGAGCCGCTCCGCGCGGACGTGGAATTCCTGCACCGGCTCTGGGAGGTGGTGTCGCGCCAGGCCCAGAACCTGCCCGTGCCGGCGCTGGTGCATCAGGACCTGCCGCTGGCCATCCGGGTGCTGCGTGACCTCGTGAACCCGGAAACCCAGAAGGTGCGGATCGACGACGCGCGGGCGTGCGACGAGCTGCGGGAGTTTGCGGCCAGCGTGATGCCGGAGCTCAAGGACCGCATCGAGCTCTACCCGGGCCCCCGGCCGGTCTTCGACCTGTACGGCATCGAGGACGAGATCCAGAAGGCCCTCGAGCGCAAGGTCGAGCTCAAGTCCGGCGGCTACCTGGTCATCGACCAGACGGAGGCGCTGACCAGCATCGACGTGAACACAGGCGGCTACGTCGGGCACCGGAACCTGGAAGACACCATCTTCCGGACCAACCTCGAGGCGGCGGTCGCCATCGCGCGCCAGCTCCGCCTGCGCAACCTCGGCGGAATCATCATCATCGACTTCATCGACATGCTCGAGGAGGCGCACCGGCGGCAGGTCCTGGAAGCGCTGAACGCCGCCCTCGCCGGGGACACTGCCCGCCCCCAGGTCGCGGAGGTGTCGCCGCTCGGCCTCGTGCAGATGACCCGCAAGCGGACCCGGGAGAGCCTGGAACACCTCCTGTGCGAACCTTGTCCAACCTGCGAGGGCCGGGGGCACATCAAGTCCCCGGAGACCGTCTGCTACGAGATCTTCCGTGAGATCCTCCGGCAGAACGCGCAGTTCAGCTTCAAGGAGTTGGTCATTCTCGCGCACCAGGAAGTCATCGAGCTGCTGCTGGACGAGGAGTCGTCCGGTATCGCCGAGCTCGAGCACCTGACCGGCAAGTCGATCCGGCTCCAGACCGAGGGTCTGTACGCCCAGGATCAGTTCGACGTCGTGCTGGTGTAGGCGACCTGGCGTCATGAGCGAACGCGGGATCCTCAGGCGGAGCCTGGGCTGGCTGGCGGGAATCGCGGCGGCCGTTCTCATCGTCCTCGCGGTGCTCGTGGGGCTCGCCCGGCTGCTCCTGCCCCTGGCCCCGGACTACCAGGACGAGATCAGGCGCTTCGTCACGGATGCCACCGGCTTCGACGTCCGGTTCCGGGCCCTCAGTGCGAGCTGGCCCCTGACCGGCCCGGAGATCCGTTTCTCGGACGTGCGCATCGCCATGTTGTCGGACCAGCGTCCGGTCTTCGACGCCCGGGAGCTGAGCGTGGGCGTCAACCTGTGGCGGCTCGTCGTCGACCGCCGGCTGCAGCCGGGGCGGATCGGGGTCAGCGGCGCCAGCGTGAAGGCGGAGCGCCTCCCCACCGGCCAGTGGCTGGTGAACACCGTCTTCCTCGACGACCTGCTGCGCAGGCCGCGGAACCAGCGATTGCCGCGGCTGGACCTGCAGCTCCGGGACATCGAGCTGCAGGTGGAGGACGCATCGCGACTGGAGCCGCGCCTCGCGCTCAGCATCCGGCAGCTGGACCTGGACCTCGGTCCCCGGCTCGTCGAATTCTCCGCCGACGTGGACGGCCGCGACGGCCTGGGGTCCGGCATCGAGGTCACGGGCACGGTGCCGGCCGCCCTCCTGCCTTCGCGCGGGTTGCCCTCGGCGGCCCCGGAGTCTCTGGCCTGGGAGTTGCGGGCCACGGGCTCCGACCTGGACGTGGCGCGCTGGCTACGGGTACTGGCCAACGAAACGGTGCCCCTCGTCTCGGGGCGCGGCGACGTGGATCTTCGGGCCGCCTTCACCGGGATGGCGCCGGCCGCCATCGACGTGGAGCTGGACCTGGGGCCCACTGCCTGGGACGGTGTCGGGACCGCCGACAACAACTTCGAACGCCTGGAGCTCCAGGCCGGCTGGCAGCGTGCCGCGGGCGGGTGGGACGCCACGCTCCAGCGCTTCGCCGTGGAGCGGGGCTCCCGCAAGTCGCCCACGGCCACCGCGTCCGTCAGTTACCGGCCGCCGGCCGGCAAGGCCGGCGGGACCCTCACCGCGGCGGCGAGCGATGTCCGGCTGCAGGACCTCTGGCCGGTCGTCTGGTCGGTGGCGAGCACCGGGTTGCGACGGGACCTGCTGCCCGAGCGCCTTGAAGGGGAGGTCAGCGACTTCAGGTTCAAGGCATCCCTGCCGGCGGACCAGCCGCCGAACTGGGTGGCGGAGGCCGGTGTCCGCGAACTGGGGCTGGTCATGCCCGTGCCCGGCTGGGCGGTCACCGGAGTCACCGGCACCGTGCGCGCCGACCAGTCCGGGGGTCGCATCGACCTGCGATCCACGGGCGGCATGCTGCGCTTTCCCAAGCTCTTCCGCGCCGACATCCGCACCAGCAATGCCACGGGCCAGCTGGGCTGGAAGCGTTCGGAGAAGGGCCTCGAGGTCTTTGGCGACGACCTGCAGATCGCCACGCCCGACGGTGAGAGCCGGTCGCGGGTGCGTGTCCTGTTCCCGCCAGCCGGTTCCATCTTCGTCGACATCTCCGCCCGGTTCGTGGCGTCGTCGGCCCCGGCAGCCCTCAACTACCTGCCCCTGGTGAAGTTCAAGCCCGGCGTGGTGCAGTGGCTCGACCGCGCCTTCGTCGCCGGTTCCGTTCCCCGGGCCGAATTGCTGTGGCAGGGGCCGCTGCGCGGGTTTCCCTACGAGGACGGTGGCGGGCGCTTCCGCGCCGAGTTCACCCTGGCCGACGCCGTGCTCGATTACGCGGAGAACTGGCCCCGGCTGGAGAGCGCGTCGGGCACGGTCATCATCGACCGGGTCACGCTGACCTCCGTGGAGAACCGGGGCGCGGTGGGCGGCATTCCGTTCACCGACGCGGAGATCCGGGTTCCCAACCTGATCCGCGACGCGGAGCTGGACGTGGCCGCGGCCGACGAACTGCAGCTTGGACAGATCCTCAATTTCCTCCGCCAGACGCCGGTGGCGGCGCTGCTGGGTCCGACCCTCGAAACAGTGACCGGCAGCGGGCCCGTGACCACGGGCATCGATCTCCGCGTGCCCATCGCCAGCCCGAAGGACTTTCGCCTGGCCGGCACCTTCGCCCTGAACGGTGCGCGGCTTGGTCTTGCCGGCGTGGACTTCGGGCTCACCGGGCTGGACGGCATGGTGCGGCTCGATACCGACCGGCTGTCAGCCAGCGAACTGAAGGGCAGCTTCCTGGACGAACCGGTGACGATTGCGCTGCGTCCCGCGACGCCGGAAGAGGCCGGCCTGACCCAGGTGGCCGACGTGAAGGGCACGACCCCCGCCGGCAAGCTGGCAGCCGCCTTCTCGCTGCCCTACGCGGAAAATCTCGCGGGCAGCATGGACTGGGAGGCGACGGTGAAGGTGCCGGCGCGCCGCGCGAACGAACCGGTCCGCATCGACATACGGTCCGGCCTGGAGCAGCTGGTCAGCACCCTGCCGCCGCCGCTGACCAAGGCGGCTGGCGAGCCGGAACCGTTGCGTATGGAAGTGCGGCTGCCCGAACGCGGGCTGCTCCAGGTGAGCGGCGCCATCGGGCGCGGCGTCAGCTGGGCGCTGCAGTTCGTGTCGGGAACGCGCACGAACCAGGCGTCCTCCAGGGCCCCATCCCGGGCCAACGCCAGTGGCCGGGATACCGGGCTGCCTCGGCGAGCACGTCCGGCCTGGCGGCTCGAGCGCGGCACCCTGCGCAGCGGCCGGGTCCTGGCGAGCCTGCCGGCGGATCCCGGGCTCGAAATCGGCGGGACCTTCGCCAGCCTCCGCTTCGAGGACTGGTTTCCGGGACGAGGTGCGGACGGCCGGGGCGGCCAGTCCGGGGCGGATGACCTGATCCGGAAGATCGATGTGCAGGCGGAGCGTTTTGCAATCCTCGGCCGGGTGTTTCCGGAGGCACGCATTGACGCCCGCCGGGTCGGGAACGAATGGCGCGTAGGCGTGCGGGGGCCGTCGGCGGAGGGCGCGGTGACTGTGCCCGTCGGCCCGTCGGACGAGTCGCCGATCCTCCTCGACATGGACCGCCTGTGGCTGGTGGAGACCGACTCGGCGGGCGGCGACGGCGCCGCCGACCCGCGCAACCTGCCGGCCGTGCGGGCCAACGTCCGCGACTTCGTGCTGAAGGACCTGCGCCTCGGCCAGCTGACGGCCGAACTGGCCCAGCGCGGGGATGGCGTCGTGGTCGAGCCGCTCTCGATGGAGGGCCCCACCTTCAAGGTGAGTGGCGATGCCACCTGGGTGGTGGAGGACAACGACGTGAAGCGCCAGCGCAGCGAACTCCGCCTTCAGCTCACGTCCACTGACATCGCGCCGACCCTGAAGTCCCTGGGCTACGAGCCGGTCGTCGAGGGCGAAAAGGCCAGCGTGACGCTGGACCTTTTCTGGCCCGGCGGGCCGAGCGACGAGTTCCTGAACGCGGCGGGCGGCCGGGTGGTCGTGAACCTCGACAAGGGGCAGTTCCTGCCCGTGGAACCCGGCGGTGGCCGGTTCGTGGGACTGCTCAGCATCGCCGCGTTGCCCCGTCGCCTGGGCCTCGATTTCTCTGACGTGGTCGAGAAGGGCCTGGCCTTCGACTCGGTGAAGGGGGAGTTCCGCCTCGACAAGGGCAATGCCTTCACCTGCAACCTGGGGCTGGAAGGGCCGGTGACCGACGTCGGCATCCTGGGGCGCGCCTCCATAGCCGACCGGAGCTACGACCAGCTGGCCGTCGTGAAGCCCCACGTGTCGGACGTCCTGGCAGTGGGCGGATTCATGGGCGGGCCGGTGGTGGGCAGCACTGTCCTGCTGATCTCCCAGATCTTCCGCAAGCCACTGAGTTCGCTGGGCGAGAGCTATTACCGTGTGTCCGGCGGCTGGGACCAGCCGGTGGTGACCAAGGTCCAGAAAAGCGATGTGGACCTGACGCCTTTCCGGGACTGCGAGCGATACCTGGCCGAAGCCCTCAAGGAGCTGCCGCCGGAGGCCGAGCTGACCCGCTGACGGCCACCCTTTTCTGCGAACCAGCGAACTGCTTGGCAGGCGGGCAGGTCGTCCCCACATTACACTCACCGGCTGACTCCGGAAGAAGCCTCCATGAAGACCCTCCGCATCTCTGCCATCCAGATGAACTCCGGCGAGGACGTCGCCGCCAACCTCACCCGCGCCCGGCGGTGGCTGCGCTCAGCCGCTGCCGACGGCGCGACCGTGGCCGTCCTGCCCGAGAACTTCGCCCGGATGGGCAAGAAGGAGTCGGATCGCCTGGCGATCATCGAGGAGGACGGCGCCGGGCCACTCCAGGATTTCCTGGCCGCCGAGGCTGCGCGTTCCGGCATGTGGATCGTGGGTGGCACGATCCCGCTGAAGAGCGACGATCCCAAGCGCCCCTACGCGGCCGCCCTGGTGTACGACGGCAGCGGCAAGCGCGCGGGCCGCTACGACAAGGTGCACCTGTTCGACGTCCGGGTGCCGGAAAGCGAGGAAGCCTACCGGGAATCCCGCAGCACCATGCACGGCTCGAAACCGCTGGTGCTCGAGACGCCCTGGGGCAGCCTCGGCGTGGCCGTCTGCTACGACCTCCGCTTTCCGGAGCTGTTCCGCTGGATGGCGGGCGAGGGCATGGACGTGGTGGCCGTGCCCGCGGCATTCACCTACCGCACCGGTGCGGCGCACTGGGAGCCGCTGCTGCGGGCCCGGGCCATCGAGAACCTTACTTACATCGCCGCCGCGGCCCAGACGGGTACCCACCCCGGTGGCCGCCAGACCTACGGCCACACCATGCTCGTGGACCCGTGGGGCGCGGTGCTGGTCGATGCCGGCGGGCGCACCGGAGTTGTCACCGCGACCATCGACACCCAGCGCCTGAAGAAGCTGCGCCAGCAGTTCCCGGTGCTGGAGCACCGGCGCTTCAAACCCCCAGGCTGATGCCGCTGCTGCCGCGAGAACCCGTTTCAGAACAGGACCCCTGATGAATTCAACAGTCGCCCCCGAATCATCCCTGGCGCGCGTCCGCAGTCACGTGCTGGACGCGGCCGGCATCGCCGACCGCGACCTGGAGCGCGCGCTGGGCACCCTGATGCGCGGCACCGTGGACAATGCGGACCTGTACTTCCAGGTGTCGCGCCAGGAGTCCTGGACCCTCGAGGATGGCATCGTGAAGGAGGGCGCCCACAGCATCGAACAAGGCGTCGGCGTGCGCGCCATGTCCGGCGAGAAGACCGGTTTCGCCTACTCCGACGAAGTCATGGTGCCGGCGTTGCTGCAGGCCTCGTCCGCCGCCAGCGCCATCGTCCGCCAGGGCCAGCAGGGCCGTGTCCAGGCCTGGCAGCCCCGCTCCGGGCATCACCTGTACGCGCCCATCGACCCCTTGCCGACGTTGAAGGACGACGACAAGGTAGCCCTGCTCCAGCGCGTCGACAGCGAAGTGCGGGCGCTGGATCCCCGCGTGAAGCAGGTCGTGGCGAGCCTCGCCGCGGCCCACGACGTCGTGCTGGTGTGCGCGAGCGACGGCACCATGGCCGCCGATGTCCGGCCGCTCGTGCGCTTCAACATCTCCGTGATCGTCGAGGACGGCGACAAGCGCGAGCAGGGCTACGCCGGCGGCGGCGGCCGCTTTGGCTACGAGTACTTCACGCCGGAGCGCGTGCTGGACTTCGGCCGCGAGGCCGTTCGCCAGGCCATCGTCAACCTGGGCGCCGTGCCTGCGCCATCGGGCGAGATGATCGTCGTGCTCGGGCCAGGCTGGCCTGGCGTCCTGCTGCACGAGGCCATCGGCCACGGGCTGGAGGGCGACTTCAACCGCAAGGGCACCTCGGCCTTCACGGGCCGCGTCGGCGAACGCGTGGCCTCCGACCTCTGCACCGTCGTGGACGACGGCACGCTGCCGAACCGCCGCGGCTCCCTGAACGTGGACGACGAGGGCACGCCCACCCGCAACACCGTGCTGATCGAGAACGGCATCCTCAGGGGTTACCTGCAGGACAAGATGAACGCCCGCCTCATGGGCGTCGAATCCACGGGCAATGGCCGCCGCCAGTCGTTTGCGCACACGCCGATGCCGCGCATGACCAACACCTACATGCTGGCCGGGCCCCATCATCCGGACGAGATCATCGCGTCGGTGAAGAAGGGCGTGTATGCCCGCAATTTCGGCGGTGGCCAGGTGGACATCACCTCTGGCAAGTTCGTCTTCTCGGCCACCGAGGCCTATCGCATCGAGAACGGCAGGCTCGGTGCGCCCATCCGGGACGCCACGCTGGTGGGCGACGGGCCCACGGTGCTGAACCGGGTCACCATGGTCGGCAATGACCTGGCGCTGGACACCGGGATCGGCGTCTGCGGCAAGGAAGGACAGTCGGTGCCGGTGGGCGTCGGCCAGCCGACGCTGCGCATCGACGGGCTGACGGTTGGCGGCACGGCCGGTGACCTGGGCGGTGACGAATGAGCACCCGCACCGCACTGACGTTGCAGACCGGCCTTGGCACCCTGCAGGACAAGGTCACGGACGTACTGAAACTGGCGAAGCAGCTGGGCGCCACGCAAGCGGAAGCCCACGCCAACTTCGGCACGGGGTTCTCGGTCAACGTGCGCATGCGGGAGGTGGAGACGCTGCGCCACCAGCGCGACCAGGGCCTGAGCGTCACTGTCTGGCTGGGCCACCGGAAGGGGAGTGCCAGCACCTCGGACCTGCGCCCCGAGGCGCTCGAGGAGTCCGTGAGCAAGGCCTGCGCACTGGCCCGCTATGGCGCCGAGGATCCGGCCTCCGGCCTGGCCGATGCCGACCGGCTGGCGAAGAGCATTCCCGATCTCGGCCTCTATCACCCGTGGGCCATCGAGCCCGCCGCGGCCATCGATCTTGCCACCGCCTGCGAGGCGGCGGCCCTGGACCTGGATCCCCGCGTGACCAATTCGGAAGGCGCGTCGGTGAGCACCAGCGAGGGCCTGCGGGTGTACGGCAACAGCCACGGCTTCCTCGGCGGCTATCTGGAATCCGACCACAGCATCTCCTGCTCCGTGGTGGCCTCCCAGGACGGCGCCATGGAGACCGACTACGAGTACGCCGTGGCCCGGGATGCCGCGGATCTCCCGTCACCCGCCGAAGTGGGCGCCGAGGCCGGCCGCCGCACCGTCGCCCGGCTGGGCGGCACCAAGCTCGAGACCTGCACGGCACCCGTGCTCTATCCCGCCCGCGTAGCCCGCGGACTCATTGGCCACCTGCTGGGCGCCATCAGCGGGGGCGCGCTCTACCGCAAGTCATCGTTCCTCGTGGACGCACTCGGCAAGCCGGTGTTCGCCAGCCGCGTGACGATCGACGAGAAGCCGCACCTGCTGAAGGCGCTGAACAGTGCGCCGTTCGACAACGAAGGTGTGTCCACGACGGACCGCCGGCTCGTCGATGCGGGCGTGCTCGGCGGTTACCTGCTGGGCAGTTACTATGCCCGCAAGCTCGGCATGCAGTCCACCGGCAACGCGGGCGGCGCCCACAACCTGGTGGTGCACAGCACCGGCGAGAGCTTCGAGGAACTCGTCAGGAAGATGGACAAGGGCCTGATCGTCGCGGACCTGATGGGTAGCGGCGTGAACCCCGTGACCGGCGACTACTCCCGGGGCGCCAGTGGCTTCTGGGTGGAGAACGGCAGGATCCAGTACCCGGTGACCGAGATCACCATCGCGGGAAACCTGAAGGACATGTTCAGGGGAATCCTGGGAATCGGCACCGACATTGACCGTCGGGGTGGGGTGCTGACGGGGTCAATCCTCGTCGAGGAGATGACGGTCGCGGGGAGTTAGGCGCGCCGCGGATGGGCGAGGAGTGCGGCGACAAACAGCAGCCACGACAATCCCTCGTCCCGCAGTTCGCTCAACTGCATCGGCGAGACGCCGTCCACGGCGATGCCGAGCAGGCGCACCGCCACCACGCAGCCGTTCAGGACCACCAGCACCCACAGGCAACGGCGCAGCTCGCCTGGCTGCGCGAGGCCCCACGCCGCGTACAGCATCATCCCGAGGAACAGCGCCCCCGGCCCGGCGCGGAGGAAGTTGATGGACTCGGGAACCCCCGACGCGCTGACCCCGAAGCGGGCGATGTGGTCCAGGGGCTCGAACACGTAGAGCGACGCCAGGAAGGCGAAGATCAGCAGCGCGTAGACCGTGACGATCCGGGCGAACCAGAGGCGGGCGTTGTTCATGGGGCACCCCGGCGCGAGACTTGTTGGACCTATACTCCCATACCGCTGGCCGCCCGACCTCAATGGCCGAAAATCGCATGAAGAGGCGTGATTTCCTGCGTAAAGCCGGCGTGATGGTCGCCGCGCCAGTGGCCGGCCAGCTCCTGGCCGGCGAGGCTTCCTTCGCCCCGCCACTCCCGCTCGCGCCCATCCGTGCGACCGGGGATCGCGTCATCGCCGTCAACGTCTGTTCCCGCCCGTTCCGGGCGCAGGGGCCGCGCATCGAGGCCGAGCGCATCGGCCGCAGGACCGTCGTCCACAACTACGGTCACGGCGGCGCCGGCTGGTCCCTTTCCTGGGGCTCGGCGGCGAGGGCGCTGGAGCTCGTGCAGGGCACCGGAGAGCAATCCATCGCCGTCATCGGCTGCGGAGCCATCGGCCTGACGACCGCCGTCACCGCCCAGCGGGCCGGCATGCGTGTACGGATATATGCCCGGGAGCGTCCCCCGGAGGTCAGCTCCTCGTTCGCCACCGGTGTGTGGACCCCCGATTCCCGCATCTGCAGCGCTGCCGCAGCGACGCCTGACTTCGAGCGGCAGTGGGAAGCGATGGCGCGCACGTCCTACCGCGCTTACCAGGGCCTGCTGGGACTGGCCGGCGCACCCGTGGAATGGCACGACGGCTACGCACTCTCTGACGTGCCGTTCGGCCCCGGCGCGGGCACCAAAGCCGCGGGCGAACCCGAGTACCCGGCACTGGAATCCCGCCTGCTCGGCGACCTCCGGCCGGCCTCAAGGCCGCTGAATGCCGGCGAACACCCCTTTCCCGTGGCCCACGTGGCCCGCTACACGATGCTGGGCTTCAACATCAGCGCCCTGTCCCGCCTGCTAATGGATGAGTTCCTCGTTGCGGGTGGCGAACTGGAATCGCGCACGTTCGACGATCCGCGTGAGTTCGCCGGACTGCGCGAGAAGGTCCTGGTGAATGCCACCGGCTACGGCGCGCGCCAGCTGCTGGGCGACGAGTCCATCGTCCCCGTACGCGGCCAGACGACCCGCCTCATTCCGCAGCCGGAGGTGACCTACGGCCTGTACCACCTGCAGAAGAACCTGTTCGTGGTGCCGCGCCGGGACGGCATCGTCGTGCAGTCCCAGGAGCCCGGCGATTTTGGCAATCCCGACACCCGGCCGGATCGCGCGGCGAGTTCGGCGGCCATCCATCGCCTGGCGTCGCTCTTTCCGCCGGCGGGCGGGCACAGAGTCAGTTCTCCGGGATAGCGGCAGCGGGGTCATTCCAGGTCCCGCGTCGTCCCGGTCCCACAGGACGACCTGACCGTGGACAGGCAGTTGACCGCCACCTTCGCCGTCATCCTTCTCGCGGCATTCCCCGCTATCGCCGCGCAACTGTCGCCGGCCCCGCCAGCCGGCATCCAGCCGACTGCGCCCGCGCCCGGATCGCGACAGGCTCACTTTGGCTTTGCTGCTCCGGGCTTTGGCGCCGCCTCCACGCTGAGCGCAAGTGCCTCGGTGTAGGTCACCTCGACCTGGTCGCCCACCTTGACGACCTTGAACTGGTCCGGGTTCCGGACGTCGAGCGCGATGACATTGCCCTTGGGGCCCTTCAGCGAAATGGTGCTGTTCACGGGATCGACAGCGACGACATCGGCAATGGCAGTGATCGTGCGCGTGCCCGCGACGGCTGGCCGCTCGCCCGGGTTCGCCCGCCCCATGGCCTCGCTGACGACCGGTTCGCCGGCCGCAACCCTGGTCTTCTTGAGCTCCAGGGTCAATGCCTCCGCATAGCGCGCGACGACTGCGTCGCCGACCCTTATCTGGTCGAAGTTCCTGACTTCCTCGCCCGCCACGACGTCGACCATGTTGCCCCGATCTCCCTTCAGCGTCAGGGTGCGGGTGGCTTTGTCGATGCTGATCACCTGGGCGGAGATCTCGATGGTGCGCATTGCGGCGGCCCTGCCCGGTTCACTGGCCAGGACGGCGCCAGTTCCCGATCCGGGCGACTGGGCGATCGCACCTCCGGACAGCACGGCGGCCAGCAGGGCGGTTGTGAGCGTTGCTCGGACGTTCATTGGCGTTCCCTCATGGTTTTGTTACTGGTGGGTCAGGGTTCCCAGTCTATCGCGTGGTCGGCAAGGTAGTCGTCTACGGCGGCGCCAACGGTCGGGTGAAAGACCTCGGGGCCGAAGTGCTCGAGCAGCTCGAAGCGCCGCAGCTTGTCCTTCACGGGGTCCTTCATCTCGGCGAAATGCAGCTCGATCGTCGACTCCCGAAGCGTCTGCTCGAGCTCTGCGAGCACGTCTGCCGAGGTCACGTCGATGCTGGTGACGGGCTCGGCGGTCACGATGATCCGCCGCACCGGGGTTGGAGAGTCCGCAACGGCCTGCAACACCCGCTCCTGGAACTGCTCGGCGTTGGCGAAGAACAGCGGCGCATCCCACCGGAACAGGACGAGCCCAGGCACCAGCCGCGCCGCGGGATAGCGCTTGATGTCATGGAACCCCCGGATGCCATCCACGCGGCCCAGCACCGCGAAATGCGGCCGCCAGCCATCCCAGAGGAACTCGATGACGGCGGCGACGATGGCAAGCCCGATGCCGGGAATCGCCCCGAGCGCCGCCACGCCGGCGAAGCAGCCGATGGATAGCCAGAACTCCCAGCGCTGGATGCGGAAGATGCGGCGCAGGTCGGCGAACTCGAACAGGCCGATGGCCGAGGCGATGACCACGGCCGCCAGTGCGCTGTTGGGCAGGTTGCGCAGCAGATCCGGCGCGAGCAGAAGCAGCAACGCCACTGCGACCGCGCCGACGACGCCGGTGAGCTGGGTCCTGGCTCCCGCAGCCTCGGCGACCGGGGTGCGCGACGAACTGCTGCTGATCGGGAAACCCTGGAACAGCCCGGCCGCCAGGTTGGCGGCTCCCAAGCCCACCATCTCCTGGTTGGGATCCACGTAGCTGCGGGTCCGGGCGGCGTAGGTGCGTGACAGGACGCTGGTGTCGGCGAACGACACGAGCGCCACCGCACAGCCGCCGATTACCACGGTCCCGAGGTCCGCCAGGCCAATCCAGGGCAGCTCGAAGGAGGGCAGCCCCTGCGGAAGGGCGCCGAGGACCTTCACGCCGGCGCCCGTGCCGAGGTCGAGCAGGCCGACGGCGAGAGTGGCGCCGACCACCGCGATGAGCATGCCGGGAATGCGCGGCCAGGGTTTCAGCAGGAGTATCACCACGAGGGCGCCTGCCCCGATGGCAAACCCGGTCCAGTTGGCCCCGCCGTCCAGGACGGACTGGCCGACCTGCCACAGGTCCCGCAGCGGCCCCAGGCTGTCGATGGACAGTCCGAACAGCTTTGGCAGCTGGCTGACGATCACCACGAAGGCGATGCCGTTCATGTAACCGTAGCGGATCGGCTTGGACAGGAGCTCGGTGATGAATCCCAGGCGCAGGACCCCGGCCAGGATGCACGTCACGCCCGACACCACGGCCATGAGTCCGGCGATGGCGACGGCGCGCATCGGGTCGCCACCCGATAGCGGCAGCACGACGGCGAGGATGAGCGCCGCCAGCGAGGAGTCGGGCCCCAGCACAAGGATGCGGCTGGGACCGAACAGGGCGTAGGCCAGCAGCGGCACGATGGTCGCGTAGAGGCCGTAGATGCCGGGAACACCCGAGGCGACCGCATAGGCGATGCCGACGGGCACCAGCATCGTGGTCAGGACCAGCCCGGCGACGATGTCGTGGGGCAGCCAGGCCAGCTCGTAGCGGCGCGCCGTCTGCAGGCCCGGCAGCCAGCCGGTCCAGCCGGCCGAATCGGCCGCCCGCCGGCGTGCCAGGCGACCGGGCTCAGCCGGCGCAGGGGAGGGCATCGGTTACTCGATCATGCGCACGGTTCCCACGGGCGCGTAGTCGAACTTCTTCGTTGCGGGATTCCACACGACGGCCCGGTCGCAGAAGTTCTCGGTGGCAAAGTCCTTTGCCGGCTTCTTCCCGCACATCCCGGCCGAGACGGTGAGCCAGAGCTTCGCGGTGGCACCCGTTCCATCGATCGCCACGCCGTAGACGGAGTCGGTGAATGCGGAGGTTGCGCCTCCCTTGCCGTCGCCGGCGTACACGCCAACCCACTTTTCCCGGTCGCCGTAGATGCTGGCGGCGCCGTCGCAGTTGACGGAGCCCGTGTCGATGACGAAGTCCTCCTTGCCATCGCCATTCAGGTCGGCACGCTTCACCGCATCGCCGGTCCGGGGCTTGCCGCCGACCTCCGTGCACTGGTCGGCGATGGATTTGAGATCCGCGGCGATCGTGGCCGGCAATCCCGGCGCCGGCGCATCAGCGGCACATGCCAGGCCTGCCGCGGCTGCGCCGGCGACGGCCAGAATGGCGGACCAGTGGCGGTTGTACATGGGCATCTCCTGCGAGGTGGGATGGGCCGACGCTACGCCTCGACGCCAACCCGGTCAAAGGTGTCCCGCCCGGCGGACCCGACTTCGGAAACACCTTACAGGCAGGCGCCCCCGTGCTGCCTAGACTCGGGGGATCTGTCACCCAGGTATGCCCCGATGTACATGAACTTCTGGTACCCCATCGCCGCGGCCGACGAGGTCAAGGCGGATGCGCCCTTCCGCGCCCAGGTCCTCGGCCTGCGCTTCGTCGCCTTCCGCACGAAGGACGGCAAGGCCCATGTGCTTGCCGACGTCTGCGTGCACCGGGGTGGCTCCCTGGGCAAGGGCTGGGTGCGGGACGATGCCGTGGTCTGCCCCTATCACGGCTGGCGATTCGGCGGCGACGGCCGCTGCACCCTGATCCCGACTCTGCCCGACGAGGCACCGCCGGCCCGGGCCAAGGTGGACAGCTACCCGGTGCAGGAGAAGTACGGGATCGTCTTCGCGTTCCTCGGCGACCTGCCGGAGAACGAGCGGCCGCCCCTTCACACCATCGAAGAATTCGAAAAGGCCGGCTGGCGCGCAAACAAGCTGACCGTCTTCGAGGTGCCCGCCTACTACGAGCGATCCATGGAGAACGGCCTGGATCCTTCCCACAACGAGTTCGTCCATCCCGCCCAGGGCTCGCCCAACATCAACGCGAACCTGCGCAAGAAGCCCCTGGACGTGCAGGAGGTCCCCTGGGGCAGCAAATTCCTCGTGCGGTTCGAGAACAAGGAGGCCGAAAAGGGCACCAAGGCCCTGGCGGACAAGGACACGCTGGTGGACGAGGTCACGGCGGGCTCGGGCCACGTCGGGCCGAACCAGATGATCACCTGGATCCGCTTCTCGGAATCCAACATGTTTCACCAGTACTTCTTCGAGGCTCCCATCGACGAGAACCGCACCCGGGTGTTCTTCGTCAACATGCGCACGTTCCTGCTCGATCCCCAGCACGACGACCGCATTGGCCGGGTGAACCTGGTGGTGGCCCAGGAGGACATCAACATCCTGGCGGAACTCGACCCCGTGCAGACTCCCGACACGACCACGAAGGAGGTGCTGGTGCCGTCCGACCGGGCTGTCGTCGTCTACCGGGACTGGCTGAAGAAGTTCGACCAGAAGGGCTGGCGAATCGACACCGACATGCTCAAGGCGAAGAAGGGCAAGGTGGCGTTCGCCATTCCGTGTCCCGGCCGTCGGACCTCCGGCAACTGGGTCCTGGACGCCGTGCCCCTGCAGAAGGGCTGAGGCGGCTTGTGGGCCGCAACGCCTGACGCCCGTTCCCAGGCGAGGCCACCACCGCCTGCCGGTTGTGCCACGCTCCCCGGACCACCCGGGCGCATCCGTGCCCGTCGCCGCCGCGAATCCCAGCCACTGACCTTACCCGGAAGCCGCATTGGACCCGAAGCAATCGAGAGGCCTTTTGCCGTTGCTGTTCACGGGCGTGCTCATGGGCGCCCTCGACCTGGCAATCGTCGGCCCGGCCCTGCCTGCGATCCAGGCCGACTTCGGCATGACCACGCGCCAGCTGTCGGTGCTGTTCAACGCCTATGTGCTGTGCCAGATGATCGGCACCCCGGTCCTCTCCAAGTTCTCCGACCGGCTCGGTCCGCGCCTGGCGTACATCGTCAGCATCGGGCTATTCGCCGTGGGCTCGCTGATGCTGGTGATTGCGCCGCGCCCCGAGGTGCTCTACTACGGCCGGGCCATCCAGGGTTTTGGCGCCGGCGGCATCTTCCCGATTGCCGCCGCAGTCATCGGCAACACGCTGCCGCCCCAGGAGCGGGGTCCGGCGCTCGGCGTGCTGGGCACCGTTTTTGGCCTGGCGTTCTTCATTGGGCCCGTCATGGGCGGCCTGCTCCTGCCCTATGGCTGGCACTGGCTCTTCCTGGTCAACCTGCCGATTGCCGCAGTCCTCATCGCGGGCGCCATCCGGCTGCTGCCCGCGAAGGGCGCTGTGGCGAAGAAGCGCTTCGACGGCGTTGGCATCGTGGTGCTGTCGCTGATGCTGACCGCTCTCGTCGTCGGCATCAGCAGCATCGACACCGGTCACCTGGCTGCCAGCCTGGCGTCGTGGCGGGTTGCTCCGGCGCTCGCCCTCGTCGCGGTCCTCCTGCCGCTGTTCTGGTGGATCGAGAAGCGGGCGGTGGATCCCGTCATCCGGCCGGGCCTGCTGCAGTCACGCCCCGTCGTCACGGCATCCCTGATCGGCACCGGCGTCGGCGCGGTCCAGTCAGCGGGCTCGTTCTACCCGGCGCTGGCCGTGGCGGCCATTGGCGTTTCGCAGAGCACGGCGTCGTGGATGCTGTTGCCCGGAGTGATCGGCGCGACCATCGCCTCGCCGATTGCCGGCCGTCTGATCAACGTGATTGGCACCCGGCGGCTGCTCGCCGCGGGGCTGACGCTGGTGGTGGTTAGCCTGCTCACCTTCGGCTTCGCCCATGTCGGCGTGGTGACATTCGTTGCGGCCAGCGTCCTGGGCAACATCGGGATGGGCGGCGTGCTGGGTGCGCCGCTGCGTATGGTCGTTCTCGACAACAGCCTGCCGTCCGAGCGCGGGTCCGCGCAGGGCGTGCTCAGCAACTTCACCTCGATCGGCCGCCTGCTCGGCGCGGCGTTCGTGGGCAGCATTGCCGCCTCGGCTGGCAGTGGCGTCGCGGGCTACCAGGCGGCGTTCGGCGGGATGGCCGTCGTCGCGGTGGCCATGGTGGCCCTGGCGCTAACGCTCAGGTCACCGAGTGCCGCGCCGCCTCCAGCCACTTCCTGATGCGGCGGGCGTCGGCGACCCGCGTGTACTTGCCGAAGGAATTGAGCAGCACGATCACCACCGACCGGCCCTGGATGACCGTGTGCATCACCAGGCACTGGCCGGCCGCGATGGTATAGCCGGTCTTCTGGACGGCGATGTCCCAGTCGGGACGCGCAACCAGCGTGTTCGTGTTGTGAAACTCCAGGGGCCGCTTGCCGGCCACGACCGTGTGCCGCTCGTCGGTCGAGTACCGGCGGATGAGCGGCTCGGCCGACACCGCCTTCACCAGCTTCACCAGGTCACGCGCTGACGCCACGTTCCGGCTCGACAGGCCGGTCGGGTCCGCGAACCGGGAACGTGTCATGCCCAGGGATTTTGCCCTGGCATTCATGGCTGTAACGAATGCGGCCAGTCCGCCGGGATAGTTGCGGCCCAGGGCGTGGGCGGCCCGGTTCTCGGATGACATGAGGGCCAGGTGCAGCAGTTCGCCGCGGGACAGCCGTGTGCCGACGCCCAGGCGCGACGAGGAGCCGCGCTCGGTATCCCGGTCCGCGCCCGTGATCGTGATGACTTCATCGAGCGATTGCCGCGCCTCGATCACGACGAGGGCCGTCATGAGCTTGGTGATGGAGGCGATCGGCACGGCCGCGTCGTCCCGCTGCGCAAACAGGACCGAGGAGTCGCTGGCATCCACCACGAGGGCGGCGCTGGAGCGCACATCGGGCCTGGTCGGAGGCCGGGGCTTGCCGGGTGATGGTGAGGCGACTGCTGCAGGGAGCAGCATCGCTGATAGCAGGAGCACAGCAAGTCCCCGCGCGCCACAGAAGCTTCGCATGACCCAGACCCATCCTTGGTAGCCGGCGGGCGGATCATACCCGGCTGGCGGCGGATTATCTGTCGACTGCTCCCGCGGGCTGCTGCCCCCGTGCCGACAGGTCCGCCGCGATGACGTCGCCCACCTCCCGGTCCACCAGGCTCCAGAACGGGTTGCTGCGCAGGCGGGTGAGGGACCCCAGCGAGATGGTCAGGGCGCCGCTCTCTCCCCGCAGGAGGAGGGAGCCGAGGCTGGGCAACCCGTCGCGGCCGCTGCCGGGGAGGATGCCGTAGACGGGGTCGTCCGGCGGGAAGGGCAGGGATACGTGACCCAGGGAAACGACATCCGCCGGCCAGGCAGCTTCGAGCGGCTCGACCGCTGGCGTGTCCGAGCCCGGCGCGTAACGTGTCAGCGCAACTTCCGGAGCATCCTCGCTGGCATTGGAGACTATCGCCAGCGCGTAGCCACCATGGTTCGCGATAGCCCTGTCGATGACGGCGCGGGCCGCAGGCCGCTGCACGCTGCTCAGCATCCGGCTTCGGTTCACGTCGAAGATCATCAGGCGGTGTGCGCCCCCGGTCAGGTGGGCGTAGAGCCGGTCGACGGTCCCGGCGGATCCCACCGTGCTGTCCACCACGGATTGCCAGGTCACCACCGGGGGCAGCTGGCCGATGCGTCCCGCTTCCTCCGCCGCGCTCAGCGCCGCAACGAGCTCCTTCGTGGCGCGGTTGACCTGCCGGGCCGCATTGACCGGAAACGAGTTGAACTTGTACGGGTCGAACTCGGGCAGCACTTCCTGCCAGCGGACCTTCTCCAGGACCGGCACCGGGACGATGCTGAGCACGTCGATCACGTTGGCAAGCGCTGCCACGCGCGTGAGCTCGATTGCCGGTGACAGCAGCAGGACCCGGTCCGGGCGGCGGAGATCCGCGTCGGTCAGGGCATCGAGGGCGTAATTCAGCGTCAGGGTCGCGCCGGTGGAATAGCCTCCCAGGTAGAACGGCTGACCGGGGCCGGTGCGTTGCGCGACGTCCCGGGCGGCCAGGCGGACAGCGGCCACCCAGTCCCGGTAACGTATTTCCGTGAGCATGGAGGGGAACGTGCCATGGCCAGGCAGGCGCAACACCGTCACCTCGAAGCCGCGGCTGTACAGCGATTCGGCGAGAGCCTTCATGGAGTACGGCGAATCGGTCAGGCCGTGGACCAGCAGGGCGCCCCCGACCGGCCTCGCGGGCGTCAGCCTGAAGGACCGGTTGTAGGGCGCGCCCGCCGCCAGGCGCTGGATGTTGCCGGCAGGGTTGAACCGGCTGTCGCTGAAGGCCTCGCCCTGGTCGGCCCACGACCGGGCAGCGGCGCTGGCCTCCCGGAACAGTTTCTCCTCCAGTCCGAGGTAGCCGGCGAAGTCGAGCGTGCCGTGCCTGATGGCCGAGAATTCGCCGGCAAGACGCTCGGTGTGCCAGGGCCGCAGGTCCGGCAGCACATTGACCGCGTATAGCGTGTAGCCGAGGACGAGGGCGACGCAGGCGCCCGCCAGGAGCGCCAGCAATTGCCGCGCCCCCCTGAACAGCCTCCCGGCGATGGCCCGGGCGTAGCCCGACAGTCTCTCCATGGACGCGAGCCTCCGGTTCGCGGTGACCTCGGCTGGGCTAGGCGGTGAGCAGTTCCAGCGCCTGCCGGTACTTTTCGGTGGTCCGCCGGATCACGTCCGGCGGCAGTCGGGGGCCGGGAGCCTTCTTGTTCCAGTCCAGCGTTTCCAGGTAGTCCCGCACGAACTGCTTGTCGAAGCTCGGCGGGCTGATCCCCGTGCGGTATGCGGCTGCTGGCCAGAAGCGCGAGGAGTCCGGCGTCATCACCTCGTCGATCAGGTAGAGCGCGCCGGTGTCGTCGAGACCGAACTCGAATTTGGTGTCGGCGATGATGATACCGCGGCTCCGCGCATAGGCGGCGCCCTCGCTGTAGACGCGGATCGCCAGGGTGCGGACCTGCCGGGCCAGCTCCGCGCCCAGGAGTTTCTCGCACTCGGCGAAGCTGATGTTCTCGTCGTGATCGCCGATGGCCGCCTTGGTGGCCGGCGTAAACAGCGGCTCGGGAAGCGGCGCCGCCATCGGCAGGCCCGCGGGCAGGGGAATGCCGCAGACGGCGCCGGTCGACTGGTAGTCCTTGTAGCCTGACCCGATGAGATAACCGCGGACCACCGCCTCGATGGGCAGGGGCTTCAGCCGGCGTACCACGGTGGCGCGGGTGGCCACGGCGGCGCGCTCGGCGGGATCCCTGATCACTGCTTCCAGGGGCAGGTCGGCCAGGTGATTGCGGACGATGCCCGCCGTCCTGGCGAACCAGAAATTGGAGAGCTTCGTCAGCACCTCGCCCTTGCCCGGGATCGGATCGGGCAGGATCACGTCGAAGGCCGACAGCCGGTCGGTGGTGACGATGAGAAGGTGCCGGTCGTCCACCGCATAGATGTCACGGACCTTGCCTTGACTGAGCCGGGTGAGCGCTGTCAATCTGGATTCGAACATGGCGTCAGGGACGATGCTTCGCGTCATCGGCGGGATTCTAGCAGCGCCGCCCGCGCTTGCCCCGTTCCCCATCAAATCAGAGATCCGCATGGCTTGGATTGGCAAAGTCGTCGGGGGCGTCCTGGGCTTTATCGCCGGTGGCGGCCCGTGGGGTGCCCTGATTGGCGGCGCCCTCGGCCACCAGTTCGACCGGGGCGCCGGCCGTTTCGGCCTGCTTGGCTATGACAACCTCGCCGACGCGGACGACGGCACCGCGTACTCCGCCGCGGATCGCCAGCGCCTGTTCTTCCAGACTACGTTCTACGCCCTGGGTGCCCTCGCCAAGGCGGACGGTCGCGTGTCCGAAGCCGAGATCGCTTCGGCGCGCAACCTCATGACCGAGATGCGCCTCCCCCCCGACACCGTGCAACGGGCTATCGGCTGGTTCAACGAGGGCAAGGCCCCCGGCTTTCCCCTCAGGGATCGCGTGCGCGCGCTCCGCCGCGTGTGCCGGCGTGAGCCAGAGCTGCTGCGGACCTTCCTGGAGATCCAGATGGACTTCCTGCTCGGCAAGGACTCGATCACCCCCGCCGAGCGCGCGCTCCTGCTGCTGATGTCGGATTCACTCGGTGTGGGGCGCGTGGACCTGGCGCGGCTCGAGTCCATTCTCCGGGCCCGCCGGTCCTTCCGCCAGCAACGTCCCGTGTCGTCGCCGGGGCAGACGCTGGAGGGCGCCTACCGGGCCCTGGGCCTCGAGCCGTCGGCGACCGATGCCGAGGTGAAGACGGCCTACCGGCGCCTCATGAACCAGCACCATCCGGACAAGCAGGCGGCGCGCGGCTTGCCCGAATCCATGCTCGAGGCGGCTGAAGAGCGCACCCACGAAATCCGGGCCGCCTACGAGATGATCCGGGAGCGGCGGGGGATATAGCAGGCAGGAGCGCCTTTAGGCGCGACCCCCCTCCCGCGAGAATCGAGTCCGCGAGTCTCGAGCGGGAGGGGGGTCGCGCCTAAAGGCGCTCCTACCTGCTATATTTTTCCGATGCAAGCTCCGCTCATCGCTCCCTCGATCCTCTCGGCCGACTTCGCCCGCCTTGGCGAGGAGGTCGAGGCCGTCCTCGCCGCCGGCGCGGACATCATTCACTTCGACGTGATGGACAACCACTACGTCCCGAACCTCACCATCGGGCCGCTGGTCTGCGAGGCGCTGCGCAAGCGGGGCATCAAGGCGCCCATCGACGTGCACCTCATGGTCAAGCCCGTGGATGAACTGGCGCGCGCCTTCGCCGGCGCCGGCGCCAGCTGGATCAGCTTTCACCCGGAAGCGAGCCAGCACGTGGATCGCACCATCGGCCTCATCCGGGAGCTCGGCTGCAGCCCGGGGCTCGTCCTCAATCCGGCCACGCCGCTGGAATGGCTGGACTACACCCTGCCGAACCTGGATCTGGTGCTCGTGATGTCGGTGAACCCGGGCTTCGGCGGGCAGGCCTTCATTCCCGGCAGCCTGCCCAAGCTGAAGGCGATCCGGGGGCGGATCACCGCGCTCGGCAAGCCGATCCGCCTCGAGGTCGATGGGGGCATCAAGCCCGATAACATCCGCGCGGTGGCGCAGGCCGGGGCGGATGTGTTCGTCGCGGGTTCCGCGATCTTCGGCAGCAAGGACTACGCGGCGACGATCAGCCGCATGCGCGCCGAGTTGAAGTAATGACCCTGTAGGAGCGGGG
>JBEBHH010000021.1:0-56117 GCA_040080965.1 Gammaproteobacteria bacterium
CCCGCCGGCCATCGAGACACCGCCCCCCTACGTTCCGCCGCCGGATATCGTCGTTGACGTCCCGGTGGATGCGCCTGCCACCACGGCCCTGACGAACGTCACCAACGTCAAGCCGCCGCCGGCGCCGCCGCCCGTGGCCAAGTCCGGCGTCAAGAAGGCCCCGGAGATCGATCCCAAGTTCAAGCGCCGCTTCCAGCCCGAGTACCCGCCGACCTCCCGCCGCCTGGGCGAGGAAGGTTCAGTGGTCCTACAGGTGCTCGTGGGGCCCGACGGCAAGGTCCAGGACGGCAAGATTCAGAAGAGCAGCGGCTTTCCGCGACTCGATGAAGCAGCACTAAAGCACGCCCTTCGCGCCTGGCGTTTCACGCCGGGTACGGAGGATGGAGCACCAGTGACGGTATGGCACTCGATCAAGGTGACGTTCAAGATCGAGGGTTGATTTAAAAGCCGCGGGCAACCGGGGCAATATTCAAGGTAAGTGAGTCATGGCAGGCGATAACATTCAGCTGGCACAGAACACGGACGCAGCGATGGCGCCCCCCGCCGATCTGGCGGCTCCGGCAGCCGATGGCACCATCCCGGTGGATCCGGCGCTCGATCCCAATGCCGCTCCACTGGACGGCACGGTGCCGGTGGACACGGGCACGATGGACATCGCGCCGGTGGAAGACGCCCCGGTGGACACCAGCCTGGCCGCCAATGAGGCGGAAAATCCCTACGGCCTGGCCCAGCTGTGGTCCCAGGGTGACTTCGTTGCCCGCGGCACCCTGATCATCCTGGTGCTGATGTCCCTCTACTCCTGGTTCATCATCCTCACCAAGCTGTGGGAGCAGGCGCGCCTCCTCAAGCAGGCCCGCGAAGCCAGCCGCGACTTCTGGACCGGCAATTCGCTGAACGAAGGCCTGCAGAAGCTGACGGGCAACGGCAACGTGTTCAAGGCGATGGTCGAGAGCGGCATCAAGGCCAGCGAGCACCACGAAGGCAAGCTGACCGAGCAGGTTCCGCTGGCGGAGTGGATCAGCGGCAAGCTCCAGCAGAACGTGGATCGCATGACCAACGACCTGCAGCGCGGCCTGTCCTTCCTGGCGTCGGTCGGTTCGACCGCCCCGTTCGTCGGCCTCTTCGGCACGGTGTGGGGCATCTATCACGCCCTCATCGCGATCGGCGTCGCCGGCCAGGCGAGCATCGACAAGGTAGCCGGCCCCGTCGGTGAGGCGTTGATCATGACCGCCATCGGCCTCGCCGTCGCGGTGCCCGCGGTGCTGGGCTACAACTGGCTGCTGCGCCGGAACAAGGCGATCCTGGACCAGCTGCGGTACTTCACCAATGACCTGTACGCGACGCTGGTCAGTGGTGGCGGTCGCGGCGCTGGCTCCTCGGCCACCCGCACCAAGTAACGGCATCGGACGGGTCGGAGCAGCAACATGGGCATGAACGTACCGGCAGGCGACGGCGACGAGGAGATCCTCTCGGCAATCAACACCACGCCGCTCGTCGACGTCATGCTCGTGCTGCTCATCATCTTCCTGATCACCATCCCGGTGATCACCAAGACGGTGAAGCTTGACCTGCCCAAGGCCAGCAACATCGCGACAGTCACCAAGCCGGAGAACATCACGATCGCGGTGGACCAGCGGGGCAACATCTACTGGAAGGAATCGATTGTTCCGAACCAGCAGGCGCTGGCCGACCTGATCCGCACGGCGGCGGTCACGGTGCCGCAGCCCGAGATTCACGTCCGGGGCGATCGCAACGTGCGCTTCGAGAATGTCGGGCGCGTGATCCTGGCGCTCCAGAAGGGCGGCATCCAGAAAGTCGGCTTCATTTCCGAGCCGAATCGCGGGTCCCGCTAGGGCCCAAGTCAGAGGTCAGAACGATGGGTATGTCAGTCGGTTCGAGCGGGGGTGAAGGCGCCCCCATGATGGAGATGAACACCACGCCGCTCATCGACGTGATGCTGGTTCTCATCATCATGCTCATCGTCACGCTGCCGGTGATGACGCACGCGGTAAAGCTCGACATGCCCCAGACTAACAATCCGCCCCCGCTTGTTCCCCCCGTCGTGATCAACATCCTGATCGACTACGACAACTCGATCTCCTGGAACGGCACGCCCGTTGCCAACCTGGCCACCCTGGAGCGTTACTTCAAGGTTGAGTCCCAGAACGATCCGCAGCCCCAGGTTGCGATCGAGGCCCACCCCCGCGCCAAGTACGACACGGTGGAGCAGGTGCTGGCGAGCGCGCAGCGCAACAGCATGCAGAAGATGGGTATCGTCGGAACCGAGAAGTTCCAGTAACGAGAGCCCCCGGTCCGGTTCCGGGTCCGATTCAGGACTGATTCACCCGGCAGGCGGAACATCCCGCCGATGATCCGCGAAACGTCACACCGGGCCCGCAGCTGCCGGCATGGCAAGCTCTCCGGCCAACGTTTGATTGGAGTTTTGACAATGCGCAAGTTCGCTCCCGCCCTGGTCGCCGCCGGCCTGACGCTGTTCGGCTGTGCGTTCATCAGTGTCAGCGTTGTACCGGCTGCCCAGGCGGCGACGGAAAAGGCCAAGCCGCCGAAGATGAATCCCAAGGTGCTCAAGCCGCTCCAGGCCGCGCTGGAGCTGGCCAATGCGAACAAGCTCGCCGAGGCTGAAGTTCCGCTGGCGGAAGCGGAGGCCGTCGCCGACAAGACGCCCTACGAACAGTCCCAGGTCGACGAGCTGACGTGCTTTGTACTGATCAACCAGAAGAAGATCGGCCAGGCGGCGATCCCGTGCGAACGCGGTCTGGAATCCGGTCTCCTGCCACCCGAGCAGGTCAATGCCCGCCTCCGGCTGCTGGCGCAGGTCTTCCTGCAGACCGAACCGAAGGACGTGGCCAAGTCGGGCAGCTATGCCAAGCGCTGGCTCGAGGCCAGCGGTACCCGGGACCCGGCCATGCTGTTCATGGTGGGCCAGGCCGCCTATTTCGGCGGAAGCTACGGCGAAGCCGTGACCTACATGAAGGAGGCCACCACTGGCACCGTGGCAGCCGGGAAGAAGCCGGACGAGAACTGGCTGCGGATACTGCAGAGCGCCTACGCCAAGCTCAAGAACAATCCGGGCACAATCGAGGCCACGACCGAGCTGGTGCGCTACTACCCCAAGAAGGAGTACTGGACGACGCTGTCCGACGGCCTGCTGGCCCGGGCCGCGAGCAAGGACCGGGAGATCCTGCAGGTCTTCCGGCTGATGTACCAGGTCGACGTCATGGACGACGCGGACGAGTTCACCGAGGCGGCAAACTCGGCCACCACGCTCGGATCGCCCGGCGAGGCACTGAAGTTCATGGAGAAGGGCTACGCCAGCGGAGTGCTCGAAAACAGCGGCGACAAGGCCAAGAGCCAGGCCCTGCTGGCCGATTCCAGGCGCCTTGCTGCATCCGACCAGAAGGCCCTGCCCCAGTTCGAGAAGGAGGCCCTGGCCGCGAAGGCGGGCGAGGCGGACGTGAAGCTGGGCGAGGCCTACCTGAGCTACGATCAGCCGGCCAAGGGGCTTGAGGCCATCCAGCGCGGCATCGCCAAGGGCGGCGTGAAGAGCGTCGACGAGGCCAACCTGTCCCTGGGCCGAGCGTATATCCTTAACAAGAACAGTGCCGAGGCGCTCAAGGCGTTCGAACGTGTCACGAGTCCGGAGTTTGCCCAGCTGGCGCAGCTCTGGTCGATCTACGCGGGCCAGCTGTAGTAGTTCTTCAGGACAGGTCGGACAAATGCTCAAGAAGTCTCTGCTCATCATTACGCTGGCCCTGGCAGCCAGCCTGTCCGTGGGCGGCCTGCTGGCCCCGACCGCCGCGTTTGCCCAGCAGGCAAAGGTGAGCAAGAAAGTGGGCGATCCGCTGGGCGAAGCCCTGGCACTGGGCAAGAAGGGGCAGTACGGCCCGGCGCTGGCCAAGCTCAAAGCCGCTGACGCGGTCTCCGGCAAGACCGCATTCGAGCAGTTCAAGATCACCGAGACCTACGGTTTCATCTATTCCCAGCAGCGCAATTACGCCGCTGCCGCTGCCGCCTTCGAGAAGAGCCTCAACTCCGGCCAGCTGCCGGCCGGCCAGGTCAACGAACGCCTCAAGCAGCTCGCCCAGCTCAACTTCCAGGCGCCCCGCAACCTGAACAAGGTTGTCGACTACTCCACGCGCTACCTGAAGGCTGTCGGCGGCAACGATGCCGCGATGAACGCCATGCTCGGCCAGGCCTACCAGATGCAGGGCAACGACAAGGCGGCCATCGCGTCCGTGCAAAAGGCCGTGAGCCTCTCGGGAGGCCGTGCCGCCGAGAACTGGCTGCGCATCCTGCTCCAGTCCTACGGCAACCTGAAGGACGCCAAGGGCGTTGCCGCGACCACGGAGAAGCTCGTCAGCCTCTACCCGACTCCGGACAACTGGAAGCTCCTCTCGAGCACCCTCCGCAAGCAGGCCTCCGGCGACGACCAGGTCGCCATGAACGTCTACCGGCTCATGGGCAAGCTGGACCTCATGGACAAGCCCGACGTGTGCATGGATGCCGCCATCATCGGGATCCAGTCCGGATTCCCGGCCGAGGCCCAGAAGGTGATGGAAGACTGTTCTGCCAAGAAGGTTTTCGGCCCCGCCGACGAGGCCCGCAGCCAGCGCATCCTGGCCGACGCCCGCAAGAAGGTCGCCGTCCAGCAGCCCACGCTCGGCAAGCTCTCCCAGCAGGCCGCCGCCTCCAAGTCGGGCCGGGACGAAATCGAAGTGGGCGAGGTGCTGCTCAGCTACGGCCAGGCCGACAAGGCCCTGGCGGCAGCCAAGCGCGCCGCGCAGAAGGGTGCCAACCCGGACGAGGCATGGATGCTGATCGGACGGAGCCAGGTCCAGTTGAAGAACGGGGCCGAGGCGCGCAAGGCCTTCAGCCAGGTCAAGGCGCCCGAGGCGGCTTCCGTCGCCAAGCTCTGGGGAATCTACGCCTCCCGCATCTGAGTTTTCCCGGGTGGACGCGGCCTGCCGCGTCCACCCGGTCCTCCCGCCTTCTCAGTTCCCCCCCGCTGGTATATAACTGGCCCACAAGGCCATTCCTGTTCATGCGGTCCCGGGAGAACAACCATGACGAATCCGGCGCGCGTAGCATCCCCTGGTCCCAGCCCTGTGCTGTCCAGGCCCCTGATCACCGCGGGTTCCGCGCTGGTCCTCTCCCTCCTGATCTCGGCCTGCGGCCAGAAGCCCGCGGCCCCGCCGGCGGAGCCCGCACCGGCCACCGGTGAGCCCGCCGCCTCGGCAGCGGCCCCCGCGGCGCTCGACACGGACGAGGAAAAGGTCCTCAACGTCTACAACTGGTCGGACTACATCGACCCGACGGTGATCGAGGATTTCCAGAAAGAGACCGGCATTACGGTCAAGTACGACGTCTTCGACTCCAACGAGGTCCTCGAGACCAAGCTCCTCGCCGGGAGCACGGGTTACGACATCGTCGTACCGTCCGCCTCCTTCCTCGAGCGGCAGATCAAGGCTGGCGTCTTCCAGAAGCTCGACCGGTCGAAGCTGCCGAACCTGAAGAACCAGGACACGGAGATCACCGCACGCGTGGCGCTGCACGATCCGGGTAACGAACACTCCGTGAACTACCTGTGGGGCACCTCCGGCGTCGGCTACAACGAGGCCAAGATCAAGGCGGCCATGCCGGACGCACCGGTGGACAGCTTCGCCATGTTCTACGACCCGAAGGTGGTCTCGAAATTCAAGGATTGCGGCGTTTCCATCCTGGATGCGCCGTCCGAGGTGGTGGGGACCGTGCTCATCTACCTGGGCAGGGAGGCCAACAGCGAGAACCCGGATGACCTGGCCGCAGCCGAGAAGGTGCTGACTTCCATCCGTCCCTACGTGAAATACATCAATTCGTCCAAGTACATCGAGGACCTGGCCAACGGCGAGATCTGCCTGGCCCTCGGCTGGAGCGGCGACGTGCTACAGGCCCGGGACCGGGCCGCCGAAGCGGGCAACGGGGTGGTGGTCAAGTACCTGATCCCGAAGGAAGGGGCGGTGATGTTCTTCGACATGCTGGCCATCCCGGCAGACGCGAAGCACGTCAAGAACGCCTACCTGTTCATCGACTACCTGCTGCGCGCCGACGTGGCCGCGAAGAACTCCAACTTCGTGAACTTTGCCAACAGCAATGCGGCGTCCTTCAGCCTCATCAACGAAGACATCCGCAACGACCCCGGCATCTATCCGGCGGAGGCCATCAAGCCGAAGCTGGTGCCGGACCTTGCCGAGAGCCCAGGCTTCACCCGCCTGCTGACGCGCAGCTGGACCCGTTTCAAGACCGGACAATAGGGCCCGACCTCCCGTGACCGAGAGGCAGGGCGAGATGACCGGGCAGGTGACCGGCCAGACGACCGGGGAGGGTGGCCCTCCCCGGCCGGTCGACAAGACCAACGAGTACGTCCGCATCGAGAACGTGACGAAGCGCTTCGGCGATTTCGTTGCCGTGGACAACGTGTCGCTCTCCATCTTCAAGGGCGAGATCTTCTGCCTGCTGGGCGGTTCCGGCTGCGGCAAGACGACGCTTCTACGGATGCTTGCGGGCTTCGAGACGCCCACCTCGGGGCGCATCTTCATCGACGGGCAGGACATGGCGGACACCCTGCCCTACGAACGTCCCGTGAACATGATGTTCCAGTCCTACGCCCTCTTCCCCCACATGTCGGTGGAGAAGAACGTGGCGTTCGGCCTCGAGCAGGAAAAGCTGAATCGCAAGGAAATTGACCAGCGGGTCGAGGAGATGCTGGACACGGTGAAGCTCGGCGAGCTGGCGCGGCGAAAGCCCCACCAGCTGTCCGGCGGGCAGCGCCAGCGCGTTGCGCTGGCCCGCGCGCTGGTCAAGAAGCCCAAGCTGCTGCTGCTCGACGAGCCGCTGGGCGCCCTCGACAAGAAGCTGCGGGAAGCCACCCAGTTCGAGCTGATCAACCTGCAGGAGAAGCTGGGCGTCACCTTCGTCGTCGTGACCCACGACCAGGAAGAGGCGATGACGCTTGCCTCCCGCATCGGTGTCATGGACCGCGGCGAGATCGTGCAGGTCGGGACGCCGACCGAGATTTACGAGTACCCCACGTCGAAATTCGTTGCCGACTTCATCGGGTCGGTCAACATGTTCGATGGCAGGCTCACCGAGGACGAGCCAAATTACGTCCGGATCCAGGCTCCCGAACTGAGCTGCACCATCTACGTCGACCACGGGATCAGCGCCGCCCCCGGGTCGGATGTCTGGGTTGCCGTCCGTCCGGAGAAGATCGAGCTGTCCCGCGAGGAACCGCCCGGCACGGACAACCGCGCCCGGGGCGTGGTGAAGGACATCGCCTACATGGGCGACATGTCCATCTACCTCGTGAAGATCGACAGCGGGAAGATGGTCCGGGTCACACTGCCAAACTCGGTCCGTCAGCTCAGCGAACGAATCTCCTGGGACGAAACGGTCTGGTTGTCCTGGGACGCTTCCAGCCCGGTAGTCCTTCCCAAATAGGCCGATTGCGGCCGCCGGAACCCCATGGCCCGCTCCCAGCTTCGACAGACGCAGAAACCGACGATCGACGCCTGGGGCGCCGGCCGGCTGGGACTGATCTTCTCCCTGCTCTACCGCTTCGGACCGCCCCGGTGGTCCCAGTACGTGCGCAAGCACTGGGCCGGGCAGCGGCTGGTCATCGGCGTGCCCTACCTCTGGCTGTTCCTGTTCTTCGCCGTGCCGTTCATCATCGTGCTGAAGCTCTCCTTCTCCGAGGTGCGGCTGGCGATGCCGCCCTATGCCCCGCTGATCGAGAACGTCGGCGGCCTCGCCTACGCGGTGAAGGTCAACCTGGGCAACTACGCGTTCCTGCTGTCCGATCCGCTCTACACCAGCTCCTACCTCTATTCGGTGAAGGTGGCGGCGATCTCGACCTTCTTCTGCCTGCTGGTCGGCTACCCGATGGCCTACGCCATTGCCCGCTCTACGCCGACCCTGCGCAACATCTGGCTGATGCTTATCATCCTGCCGTTCTGGACGTCATTCCTCCTGCGGGTCTACGCCTGGGTCGGGCTGCTGAAGACGGACGGGCTCATCAACCAGGCACTGGGCGTCTTCGGTCTGGGGCCCTACACGATGATGTACACCGATTTCGCGGTGTACATCGGCATCGTCTACTCGTACCTGCCCTTCATGATCCTGCCCCTGTATTCGAACCTGGAAAAGCACGACCTCACGCTGCTCGAGGCGTCGGCCGACCTTGGCGCAGGTCCGATCAAGTCGTTCCTGCGCATTACCTTGCCCCTCTCCTTCCCGGGGATCGTGGCCGGCGCGCTGCTGGTGTTCATCCCCGCGGTGGGCGAGTACGTGATCCCGTCCCTCCTCGGCCGGTCGGACCAGTTGATGATCGGCCGCGTCCTCTCCGACGAGTTCTTCGCCAACCGGGACTGGCCGGTGGCCAGCGCCGTGTCCATCGCCATGCTCCTGCTGCTGGTGGTGCCCATCGTGCTGTTCCAGCGCTTCCAGAACCGGGAACTGGCGGGGGCAAAGAAGTGAGATCCCGCAGCTGGTTCCGGCGGTTCGCGCTGTTCTTCGGCTTCGCGTTCCTCTATGTGCCGATCCTGTCGATGATCTTCTTCTCCTTCAACAATTCCCGGCTGGTGACCGTCTGGGACGCGGCTGACTCCCCCACGCTGAAGTGGTACCGGACCCTGCTGGGCAACGAGCAGATCCTTGGCGCCGCCTGGCTCTCCATCAAGGTGGCGGCGGTCACCGCCACGGGCGCCGTGGTGCTGGGGACGCTGGCCGGCCTGGTGCTGGCCCGCTTCGGCCCGTTCAAGGGCCGCACGCTGCTGTCAGGCATGACCACGGCCCCGCTGGTGATGCCGGAAGTGATCACGGGCCTGTCGCTGCTGCTGCTGTTTGTTTTCCTGGAGCAGCTGATCGGGTGGCCCCAGGGCCGAGGCTTCGCGACGATCGTCATCGCCCACATTACATTCGCCATGGCCTACGTGACGGTGGTCGTCCAGTCCCGCCTGGCAACCTTCGATGACTCGCTGGAGGAGGCCGCGCTGGATCTCGGCGCGCGCCCCGCCAAGGTGTTCTTCAGGATCACACTGCCCCTGATCCTTCCCGCCATCCTCTCGGGCTGGCTGCTCGCGTTCACGTTGTCCTGGGACGACCTGGTGATCTCCCAGTTCGTGGCCGGCCCCGGGTCCACCACGCTCCCCATGGTGGTCTTCTCCAAGGTCCGGCTCGGCGTCAGTCCCGACATCAACGCGCTGGCCACCATCATGGTGACCATCGTGGGGCTGGGCGTGGTGTTATCGGCCGTCTACATGCGTCGGCAGGAGCGCCGGCTGGCGCTGGAAATGCAGCTGGCCAAGTCCGACAAATAAAAACCCCGCGCGGCCTCGCCGGCTGCGCGGGGTCATTGGTCAGGCCGACTCGTCAGATCCGGAGCCTACTCTTCCTTGGCCCAGGGGAAGGTCGTCGAGACACTGATGAACGCCTTGGCCTCCGACGAGAACACCTTGTCGTCGCCCGGGCACAGGATGGCCGACTTGGAGCAGTCGGCCTCCTTGAGGTCGCTGCCGTCTATGTACTTCACCGCGAAGTCGAAGTGGCCAAAGGTCCGGGTCAGTCCCACGGAGTAATCGTAGAATTCGTCATAGCCGATCTCTTCGTCACTCCAGTAGTCGCCGGCGTTGTAACCCGCGTGGAGCGCCAGGCCGACCCCCCAGACCAGGGGAATGTCGCCATTCGCCTCCAGGTACCAGGCGCTTTCTCCCGAGTTGCTGAAGTCGGGGGAGTACCAGACCTTCGTCGAGGCGTACTTGGTGATACCCAGGCCTGCGTAGAGCTCCAGGTAGTCGAAGTCCGCGCTGCCTTCGTCGTCGTCGTTGCCCAGGTACTTGTAGTACGTGGCACCGACGTCGTAGCCGAAATTCTCGGTGAAATCACCCGCGTAGCCAAGGATGAAATCCACCTCGACATTGAGATCCACCGTGTCGAAGCCGTCGCCCGGGTCCTGCCCGAAATCGATGTTGCTGCCCCACAGCCCCGCATACAGGCCGCTCTCGCCTTCCCAGTCGAGGCTGCCCTGGAGCGCCGGACTAAGTCCGGTCTGGGTGATGCCCCGGAAGTCGTAGTCGGAGGCCACGGTCACGGTCGAGCTGACCTCGGCCCAGGCTGGTCCAGCAGCTACAGCGAGCGCCACAGCGCCCAGGCCGGCCAGTTTCGATTGCAGGTTGCGCTTCATCAGAAAGATCCCCTCTTCGCTATTCGGACCACGGGAACGTGGTGGATACACTGAAAATGACCCGGCCCTCGGATGAATTGGCATCCGGGGGCGAGCCGGTGCCGTCGGCCTCTTCGAGATCGCTGCCATCGGCCCACTTCACGGCAAAGTCGAAGGGGCCGAACGTCCGCGTGAGGCCCACGGCCCAGTCGTAGTACTCGTCCAGGCCGTTGTCCTCCGCATCGTTGAAGAACTCACCACCGCTGTAGCCAACGTGCACCAGCCAGCCCAGGTCGAACGGCAGCGAACCGCCCTCGAGATTGGCTTCGAGGTAGTAGGCACTGTCATCGGAGTTGAGGTAGTCCGGGGAGATCCAGAGCTTGGTCGACAGGATCTTGTAGCTCAGGCCGCCGTAGGCCTCGATGTAGTTGATGTCGTCGTCGTCGCCCTGATAGACGTAAAGCACGGCGCCCACGTCGTAGGCCAGGTCGTCGGTGATCGCCCCGCCGTAGCCGGCGATCAGGTCGATCTCCATGTCAGAGTCCGTGTCATCGCCGAAATCCACGTTGCTGGCCCACAACCCGCCATAGGCGCCGCTGTCCAGGGCCAGGTCGAGGCTGGCCTGGAGCGCCGGATCCTGGGCGGTCCGGGTGATGCCGCGGAAGTCGTAATCGGAGGTGATGGTAAACGTGGAACTCAGTTCGGGCTCAGCACGGACGAGTCCCGCACAGGACAGCAGGACAGCGGCAACTGCCGTCGATCGGAGCAAGGTCATGGCGCAATCCCCCTGTGGAAGCAGCAGGAAGTATAAACGCCAAAATCCCGGACGCGGCGCCTACAGGCGGTCGCGCAGGGCGAACCAGAGCATACCGAGGACCTGACCCGGCCAGCGCAGGAGGGTGCCCCCGGGGAACGGCGGGGGTGGCAGGCGGGCAAACACGTCGAAGCGCTCGGCCGTGCCGGCGATGGCCTCCGCCATCAGCTGACCGGCCAGGGTGGCGGTGGCAATACCGTGGCCCGAATACCCCTGGGCAAAGTACACATTTGGTGCGAGGCGTCCAAGGTGGGGCAACCGGTTCATGGTGATGGCGAGGGTGCCGCCCCAGGCGTAGTCGATCGGGACGGCCGACAGCTGGGGAAAGATCCGGAGCATCTGGCGGCGGACGAAGCCCTTCAGGTCGGCCGGGAACCGCCGGGTGTAGTTCTCGCCGCCGCCGAAGATCAGGCGGCCGTCGGGGGACAGGCGGAAGTAGTTCACGACGAAGAGCGTGTCGTGGATACAGGCGGGGTCGGCAATGAGGCGCGTGGCCAGCGGTCCCAGTGGCGCCGTGGCCAGCAGGAAGTTGTTGATCGGCATGATCCGGTCGGCGATGCGCGGCTCCAGCGCGTCCAGGTACCCGTTGCAGCCCAGCACCAGGTGCCGGGCCCGGACCTCACCCTGGCCTGTCCTGACCAGGACCGGACCGGCTCCCGCGTACCCCGTCACCGGCGATTGCTCGTGGATCCGCACGCCGGCCGCGACACAGGCGCGCGCGAGGCCCAGCGCGTAGTTGAGCGGGTGGACGTGGGCGGCGCCCGAGTCGAGGACGCCCCCGTGGTAGACCGGACTGTCCACGAGGCCCCGCAGCTCCGTCCGCCCCAGCACCCGCTGCTGCCGATAGCCATAGTCCCGCTCGAGCTTCGCCGCCCGGTCGGCCAGGCCGGCCGCGTGCTCCGGCTTGGCCGCGCACAGGAGCTGCCCCGGCGTCAGGTCACAGTCGATGGCATGGCGGCCAACGAGGTCCCGGACCAGGTCGCGTCCCGCGAGCCCCAGCTGGAACAGCTGGCGGGCGGCCTCGCGGCCAAAAAGGGTCTCGAGCTCGCCCTCTTCCCGCCGCTGCCCGGTACCCAGCTGGCCGCCGTTGCGGCCGGAAGCGCCCCAGCCCACGCGCCGGGACTCGAGGACGACCACCGAGTAACCCCGCTCGGCCAGGTGCAGGGCCGTGGAAAGACCGGTGTAGCCAGCCCCGACCACGCAGACATCGGCGGTGGTGGCACCGGCAAGTGGCGGGTGCTCGGCAAGGCCACGGGCGGTGGCCAGGTACCAGGATGGCGGATGCTCTTCTGGCAGGGCGCTGGCGGACATGGCGAACCGGCGCTGTGAGCCCTGGCCGCCGGGCCTAGGCGCGGGACTGGCCCAGCGACTTCTGGGTCAGGTCGAGTGCCTTCCAGGCCTTGTCCATGAGTTCGTCGAGCTGGGCGTCGGTAATGATGAACGGCGGCGCGACGATCATGGTGTCGCCGACCGCACGCATGACGAGACCCTGCTCGATGCAGAAATCCCGGCAGCGCTCGCCGACCTTCAGATCCTTGGCGAAGCGGTTCCGGCTGTCCTTCCGCGGCACCAGCTCGAGCCCGCCGATGAGCCCGGCGGAACGCGCCTCGCCGACCAGCGGGTGCTCCCCGAGCTTCTGCCAGCGGCGGCTGAACGCGGGGATCACCGAGTCCCGGACGCGGTCCACCAGCTTCTCGTCGCGCATGACCCTGAGCGTGGCCAGGGCGACGGCGCAGGCGACCGGGTGTCCCGAGTACGTGAACCCGTGGTAGAACTCGCCGCCCTTCTCCACGAGGACGTCGCCCACGCGATCGCTCACCATGACCCCGCCCAGGGCCTGGTAGCCGGACGTGATGCCCTTGGCGAAGGGCATGAGGTCCGGCCGGATGCCGTAGTGCCCGGACCCGAACCAGTGGCCCAGCCGGCCGATGCCACAGATCACCTCGTCGGCGATCAGCAGGATCCCGTAGTGATCGCAGATCTTCTGGATCTCGGGCCAGTAGGTGTCGGGGGGAATGATTGCGCCGCCGGCGCCCTGGACGGGCTCGGCGATGAATGCCGCGACCTTGTCGACACCCACTTCCTCGATGGTGGTGGCGAGCTGGCCCGCGATGCGGCGGCCAAACTCCGCCGGGTCCAGGTCCCCGCCCAGGCCAAACCAGTAGGGCTGCTCGACGTGCAGGATGTTCGGGATGGGCAGGCCCGCCTGGGCATGCATCCAGGGCATGCCGCACAGGCTTGCGGCCCCGACGGTGCTGCCGTGGTAGCCATTGCGACGCGCAATGATGACCTGCTTGTCCGGCTTGCCGAGCAGGCTCCAGTAATAGCGGACGAGGCGGATGATGGTGTCGTTCGCCTCGGATCCGGAATTGGTGAAGAACACCCGGTTGAAGCCGGGCGGGGCCAGTTCGCACAACTCATTGGCCAGCTCGATGGCCGGCGGGTGGGTGCACTGGAAGAAGCTGTTGTAGTAGGGCAGCTCCCGCAGCTGGCGGCACCCCGCGTCGACGAGCTCGATCCGGCTGTAACCCAGGTTGACGCACCAGAGGCCCGACATGCCGTCGAGGATCTTGTGTCCGTTCTCTTCCCAGATGTACACGCCTTCGGCTCGAGTGATGACGCGCGTGCCGCGCTCACCCAGTTGCCGGTGATCCGTGAACGGGTGCAGGAAGTGCTCGCGGTCCTGCTGCTGCCAACTGGCGAGTTTCTCGGTCATGGCCTCTGGTCCTCGGGAACCCTGGTGTCAGACGTTCAATAGCAGGAATTCGCGTTCCCAGGGAGATATGACCTCGAAGTACGCCTGGTACTCCTGCCGCTTCATGGCGCTGTAGATCTTCACGAACCGGTCGCCCAGCAGCGCCCGCAGCTTGTCACTGCGCTCGAGCCGGTCGAGTGCGTCGGAAAGGCTGCCAGGCAGGGCGAAGGGCCGCTTGTAGGCGTTGCCCTGCTCCGGAACGCCGGGCTGGAGCCCCTCCTCGATGCCGAGGAGCCCGCAGGCCAGCGAGGCCGCAATGGCCAGGTAGGGATTCACGTCCGCTCCGGCAATGCGGTTCTCGATGCGGCGGTTGTCGGCGTCGGACTGCGGCACGCGCAGGCCGACCGTGCGATTGTCGTAGCCCCACTCGAGGTTGATCGGCGCCGACATGTACCGCGTGAAGCGGCGGTAGGAATTGACGTAGGGCGCCAGGAAGATGGTCGTCTCAGGGCCGTACTTCTGCAGGCCGCCGATGAAGTTCCGGAACACATCACTCTCCGAGCCGTCGGCGTTGGAGAACGCATTGCTGCCATCGCTGCGGCGGAGACTGATGTGCCAGTGCATCGAGCTGCCGGGCTCGTTCTCCATGGGCTTGGCCATGAACGTCGCATAGATCTCGTGGCGCATCGCCGCTTCGCGGATCGTGCGCTTGAAGAGGAACATCTGGTCGGACAGCTCCACGGCGTCGCCATGCTGGAAATTGATCTCCAGCTGGGCCGTGCCGCTCTCGTGGGCCAGGTTGTCCACGTGCAACCGCTGTACTTCGCAGTAGTCGTAGATGTCCTCGATGAAGGGCTCGAACTCGTCCACGGCATCCATGCTGTAGGGCTGGCGGACGGTTTCCTTGCGGCCGGAACGGCCGATGGGCGGCTCCAGCGGATAGTCCGGATCCGTGTTGCGCTTGACGAGGTAGAACTCGATCTCCGGCGCCACCACGGGCACCAGCCCCCGGTCGCGGAACATGCCCATGATCCGCCGCAGTACCTGCCGGGGCGCGATGTCCACCGGGTCGCCCTCCTGCGTGAAGCAGTCGTGGATGACGCAGCAGGTGGGCTCCTCGCCCCAGGGCACGAGCCGCAGCGTGTCCAGGTCCGGTTTGGCCACCATGTCCCGGTCGGCGGGGTTCATGACCCCCTCCTCGAGGTAGTCATCGATGTACTCGCCCGTCACCGACTGGATGAAGACGGACTCGGGCAGGCGCATTCCTCCCTGCTCGGTGAACTTGCGGGCCGGCATGTACTTGCCCCGGGCGACCCCGGCCATGTCGGGCACCACTGCTTCGACCTCGTCGATCTTGTTCTCGACGAGCCATTCGCGAAGCTGCTCTTCATTCATGGAACTCATGCGCGGTAACTCCGGCAGGCGTCGCCAAACGCCCGAAAAATCGCCATGGAAACTTCACTCTCGCGCACCCGCCATTCGGGGTGCCACTGCACGCCAAGCACGAAGCCGGGGGCACCGGAAACAGTCACGGCCTCGACCAGGCCATCGGGGGCAGTGCCCTCGACGATCAGGGAGCTGCCCAGCTGGTCGATGCCCTGGGAGTGCACCGAGTTCACCATGGCGGCGTCCCGGCCGGTGATCCGGGCCAGCATTCCGCCAGGCGTGAAGCGCACCTCGTGCACCGGGGCGTACTGGGCCTCGAGCGGCGCGCTCCTGTCCTCCCGGTGATTCAGCTTGCCGGGCACATTGTGTACTTCCTGGTGCAGGGTGCCGCCATAGGCGACGTTCAGCTCCTGGAACCCGCGGCACACGGCAAACAGCGGAATGCCCATCCGGACCACGGCGGGAATCAGCTCGAAGGCGGAATGGTCGCGCTCCGGGTCGTGCAGCGTGCCGGGGCGGCTTGCTGCGCCCTGGTAGCGATGTGGCTCGACGTTCGAGGGCGAGCCGGTCAGGAGGAGCCCGTCGAGGGACTCCAGGACTTCCAGGATGTCGAAGCCGTCGTCGACGTCGGGACTCAGCACCGGCAGGCCCACGGGATAGCCGCCCGCCCCGACCGCGATGGCCGTGAGGTATTTCTCGCCCTGCACCTGAAAGGGGTGATGCCCCAGGGTGCGCCGGTCCGAGATGACGCCAATGATGGGCCGGACTCTGCGCATGGTCCGGCTACGGTGCCAGACCCGCTGCCGGGCCGCCAGACCCGCCGGCGATTCGGGGCAAGCCCCGCATCCGGCGCGGGTCTGCGAGCGAATTTGCCTGCGTGCCGCGACATAAGAACGGGCAACTGGCGGTCGCCCAACGGGTTGACTTGCGCGGCAAAGCCCGTTCAGAGTGCGCCACGCTTTTACGCCCGGCCGGGCCCCGTGATGTCCGGGGCCGGCACATGCCCGGCACATGGAAGGACGCCCGTTGACCCAGGGACGCAATTTTCGCCTCGGCCCGATCGAGTTCGCGCCGGGCATCTCCGGCGTCAATGCCTGGACCTTCCTCTACCTCAATTTCATGATCATGCCGATCGTGAGCTTCCTCAGCATTTCGCAGCCTTACGTGCTGAGCGAGATAGTCGGGGTGCCCGCGGCAGAGACCGGCCGGCTCACGGGCTACCTGTCCACGATGCAGGAGTTCATTGCGCTGGCGATCATCAACGTGGTGGGCGCCCTCTCCGAGCGCATCGGGCGCCGCCCACTCTACGCCCTGGGCGTATTCATCGCGGGCCTGGGATTTGCGCTCTACTCAACCGCCGACAGCGTGACCGACCTGTACGTGTACCGGTTCGTCTACGCCACGGGCGTGAGTATCGCGGGTGTGATGATCGCAGTCACGGCGGCCGACTACCCGGCGGAAACGTCGCGCGGCAAGCTGTCGGGGGTCACGGGCCTCCTGAATGGCCTTGGCGTGGCGTTGGCCGCGGGGTTAATGCTTCCCCAGCTGCCCGCGATCTTCCAGGCCCAGGGTGCAACCTCGGCGGAAGCGGGCCGCTACATGCTGCTGGTGATGGCCGGGCTGGCGATCGTCACGGCGGGAATCATGCAGCTCGGCCTCAAGGGCGGCACACCCACCGGCAGGAAGCAGAAGGTGGGGCTGCGGCAGGCTCTCCGGGTCGGCATGGGCCAGGGCCGGTCCAACGCCCGACTCATGGTCTGTTACTCCGGGTCCTTCGTCGCCCGGGCCGACCTGACGCTGATTGCGGTGTTCGTGTCGTTGTGGCTAAACCAGGCAGGCCGCAACAAGGGCATGGATGCGTCGGAGGCATTCAAGCAGGCGGGCCTGATGATCGTCATCATCCAGCTGTCGTCCCTGCTCTGGGCGCCGGTCGCCGGCTTCCTGATCGACCGTTTCCATCGGCTGCTGTGCGTGTGCGCAGCCCTGCTAGTAGCGGGCGGGGGATACATACTGCTGGGATTCCAGGAGGATCCATTCACCGCCATCGGCTATGCCGGGGCCGTGACGGTGGGCATCGGGCAGATGAGCGTCATCCTGACCGTGACGGCCCTGCTGGGGCAGGAAACCCCCATCAACGTCCGGGGCTCCGTCATCAGCTTCGCCGGCTTGTGTGGAGCATTCGGCATTCTCGTCACGAGCTTCGTGGGCGGGTACCTGTTCGACCACTGGATGATCTCCGGTCCCGTGGTGTTCACCGGCATAGCAAACCTCGGCGTCCTCGTGTTCGCTCTGCGGGTCTGGCGGAAGGACGGCCAGCCGGTGCGCTTCGATCCGGCGGAAGCCCGCTCGGGTCAGGCCCTGGACCTCGGCCACTAGCCGGAGCGTCGTGATCGGCTACTTCGTTCGGCACTGGCGCGGAGACCTCGGCCCGGGCGTCACGTGGTGGATCAATTGCGTCGGTCTCTCCGCACTCCTGTGGTGGCTCGTTCCCCGGATTGCAGTAGAGGGCGGCTTTGCCTTTGCTGACACCCTGGGCAAGTTCTGCGCGGCGTCGGCACTGCAGTTCCTGCAGATCGGGGTGGTCCCGCTGTGGCAGATGGTCGGACTCTGGCGCTGCGGGGGCCGGCGGGCCGGGACGGCAGCACTGGCGGGCCGGCTAACGGGGCGCGCGGTGCAGGTCACCGCGTTCCTGTTCACGGTGCTGATCACCATGCGCGGCCTCGTGTTCGGGGCGGAAGAGGTGATCGGCGCCCGCGTGGCGTTCGCCCTGGGATCCTACAGTTACACGGTGAGGCTGCTGCACGGCGGGCGGGAAATCGCCGTCAGTGGCGGCCTCGGGTTCGGCGTCTCCGATGCGGTGCGGGCGCTGCTCGCCGCCAATCCGGGCGTACGCCGCATCCGGCTCGATAGCGGTGGCGGGGCACTGACTGAAGGCACCAGGCTCCGGAACATCATCATCGAGCGGGACCTGGATACCTATAGCGTGCGGGAGTGCTCGAGCGCCTGCGTCTCGGCCTTCGCCGGCGGGCGCTTCCGCTACCTGCAGCGTGGCGCGCGCATGGGTGTGCACCTGCCGCGCAACTGGGAGGCTTTCTCGTCGAACCCGGTGGCCTCCGGGTACCGCGCGGAGCTGGTGTACCTGCGCGAGCGCGGGCTGCCCGACTGGTTCATCGAGAACTGGATCCGCACGGGGCAGGATTTCTGGTACCCGACCGAGTTCCAGCTGGTGAGTTCCGGCCTCGTCACGGGCCTGCGCGGCAGACCCCCGGCGCCGGCGCGCCGCTAGCGGGCGGAGCCGGCCCGGGCAGGACTGCCGCCGATGCTATATTTCGGGGCCATGGGCCCCGGCGCGTTTCGCAATCAGGTTGTCTGGATCACCGGGGCATCATCCGGCGTGGGCGAGGGACTGGCAGTGGCGTTCGCCGAGGCCGGCGCCAGGGTCGTGATCTCGGCGCGGCGCGCTGCTGAACTCGCCCGCGTCCGGGCGCGGATGGCGGACGGCGATCACCTCGTGCTGCCGATGGACGTCACGGACTACTCCTCGCTGGCCGAAAAGGTGGCCCTGGTGCTGGACCGGTTGGGCCGGATCGACGTCCTGGTCTGCAATGCCGGCATCTCCCAGCGCAGCCGCTTCGCCGAGACGACGCTGGACGTGTTCCGCACCATCATGGAGGTCAACGTCATGGGCCCGGCCGCGCACATTCATGCGGTGCTGCCGGTCATGCGGGCGCAGGGCGGCGGTCATGTGGTCGTCACGTCCAGCGTGGCGGGGAAGTTCGGCATCCCCAATCGCAGCGCCTACTGCGCCTCGAAGCATGCGGTTCACGGCCTCTGTGACGCCCTGCGAGCCGAGCATGGGCCGGACAGGATCCACTTCTCGACACTCATCATCGCGGCGGTGAAGTCCGACGTGAATGCCAACGCCTTCAAGGCGGACGGCAGCAAGGTGGGCAAGGACAGCAAGTGGGGCCGCGGCGCTGGAATGGACGCCGTGGAGGCGGGCCGGTTGATGGTTAGAAAGCTCGCGAGGCGCGACGAGGAAATCGTGGTCGTCGCGAACTGGCGGGCCGGCGTGCCGCTCTACCAGCAGCGGCTGGATCCGCGGCTCGTCTACCGGCGCATGGCCAGGCTCGCCTTCAGCAAATGGTGGTCCTGATCCGGGCCTAGTGGGCGTGCCCGTGCTCGCCGTGCTCGTGACCATGGTCATGGTCGCGATGCTCCCCGTGGTCGTGGGGCGGCGGGGGATTCCGGCTGGCACGCCCGGCCTCCTCGGGGTCGATGCCCGTGGCCAGGGCGAGGCGCAGCGAGGCCAGTGCGGGCAGGTGCTTCTCGGCCTGCGCCTGCAGCTTCTCGGTGATGATCGCGGCCTCGCGCACCAGGAGTGAATCGTCGACGACCACGTCGGCTTCCGCGTACATGCGATGCCCGATCCAGCGGGTCCGGACATTCTGGATTCCCCGGACGCCGGGCACGTGCTCCCCGGTGTGCCGCAGGAGCGCGGTGAACTCCGGCTCGACGCCGTCCAGCGCGCGGGTAAACACCGCGCGCGCCGACTGCCAGACGATGCCGAAGATCAGGAAGGTGATGAGCCCGCCGACGAGCGGATCGGCCAGCGGAAAGCCCAGCCAGACGCCAATTGCGCCACCCACCACCGCGAGGCTGGTGAGGCCGTCCACGCGGGCGTGATAGCCGTCGGCGATCAGAGCGGCGCTGTTGATCTCCCGGCCGACGCGGATGCGGAACACCGCCACAGCTTCATTGCCGATGAAGCCGAGGACGCCGGCCGCGGCGACGGCGCCCAGGAAATCGATTTCGCGGGGATTGATCAGCCTGTCGATGGTCTGGTAGCCGGCCACGAGGGCGCTGAACAGGATCAGGGCGACGATCATCATGCCCGCCAGGTCCTCGACCCGGCCCAGGCCATAGGTGAACTGGTCACTGGGCTTGCGTCGCGCAAAGACGAATGCGATCCACAGGGGAATGGCCGTGGCGGCGTCGCCCACGTTGTGGATGGTGTCCGCCAGCAGTGCCACGCTGCCGGAGATGAGGACGACGACGATCTGGACTATGGCCGTGATGGCCAGGATGACGAAAGACCACTTTATCGCCCAGATACCCCGCTCCGTGGTGGCGATCGTGGGATCGATGACGCCATGGGTATGGGCGTGGCCGCCGTCGTGGCTGTGGCCATGCCCGCGGTGGGCATGCCCGGCCGCATGCCCCTTCGCGCCGAAGCCCAGCCAGTCCAGTGCGTCGCGCCACATCGTCCCGCCCTCCCTTCGCTGCCACCCGCTACAGGTAGCGGCTGATCTTCTTGAAGCCGTCGATGGTAGCCCGCTGGTCGCGGCTGGTCGGCCCGATGGCATCCTCGAGGCAATGCTCGATGTGGTCATGGATGAGGGTGGACTTGGCCTCCTCCAGCGCGCGGATCACGGCATGGAGCTGCTGGGCGATGTCGGCGCAGTCCCGCCCGGACTCGATCATCCCGCTGATCGTCTGCAGGTGGCCGGTGGCGCGGCGCAGCCGGTTCACCACGTCCTTGTGGGTGCGGTGGGTGACGGCGTCGTGGCCCGGCGCCTGGTCGCGGGCATGGGCGGCGGTCTTTGCAGCGGACATGGTTGGCCCCCGGGTCACTTCAAAGGGGGGTCATTCTTATCCCCTCCCGGGGGATAGGTCAAGGCAGAATGCCACGCCCCGCCTGTTCCCGGCCCCCGTGCTGCTAACATCCGCCGCGCATGCTCCGCTTCACCCGCTACCAGTGGACCGTCCTCGCCGCCGCCTGGCTCGGCTGGGGCTTCGACGTCTTCGACGGGCTGCTTTTCAACTACGTGGCCCCCAACGCGGTGCCCACCCTGCTCGGCCTGCCGCTGGGTTCGCCCGAGGCCCGGTCCGCGACCCTCTACTGGACCGGACTGCTCACCTCGCTGTTCCTCATTGGCTGGGCCGTGGGCGGCGTGATCTTCGGCCCCATCAGCGACCGCTTCGGCAGGCGCCGGACCCTGATGATCACGATGGTCCTCTATGCCGTGGGCACGGCCGCCTGCGCGTTCGTCACGGACATCTGGCAACTGACGGCCTGCCGCCTGATCGCCAGCATCGGGATCGGCGGTGAATGGGCAGCGGGCGCCGCCATGGTTGCGGAAGTCGTGGATGAAGAGCACCGGGTGGAGGCCGGGGCCCTGCTGTATACCGCGGCGCCTTTCGGCCTCTTCCTGGCGACGGGCGTGAATGCCCTCGTGGCCGGCAACCTGATGACGGAGAGTCCAGAGACGAGCTGGCGATTCGTTCTGCTGTTTGGCCTGCTGCCCGCAGCTGCCGCCCTTCTGGTCCGCCTGTACGTGAAGGAGCCGGAGCGCTGGGTCGCCACGGCGAAAGCCCAGGCTCCTCCGCGCATCAGGGAGCTGTTCAATCCCGTCTTCTGGCCCCGGACCCGCAGCGCGCTATTGATGACGTTTGTCGCGCTGCTGACCTGGTGGAGCTGCAACGCCTTCATTCCGGTGGTGAGCGCCACACTGGGCCAGGTGGAGGCGGCTGCCGCCGGTCTCGACAAAGCTGCCACCAGCGCCCTCGTCGAAAGCTGGAAGACAATCGCCACTACAGCCTTCAATCTCGGCGGGCTCATTGGCACCCTGCTGACGGTACCTTTCGCGAAACGCCTCGGCCGCCGCCCCATGTTTGCGGTGTACTTCGGCGTCGCAGCCTTGTCCCTCATGGCCACGTTCGGCCTCGACATCCCGAACGAGGCACGCCTCTACATGTACTTCTTCATCGGGCTCAGCGTGTTCGGGGTCTTTGGCAGCTTTACCTACTACCTGCCCGAGTTGTTCCCCACGCGGCTGCGGGCCACGGGCTCCGGGTTCTGCTACAACATCGGCCGGGTCGTCGCCGCGTCGGGGCCTTTCGTGGTCGGGGCCGTGGCGTCCGCAGGTTCCGGGGCGCCCAGCGTCATCCTGAATGCCCTGTTCGCCGTGGCCTTCGTGCCCCTCATCGGCCTGCTCTTCATTCCCTGGGTCGTCGAGACGCGGGGCCAGACTCTGCCGCCGTAGGAAATGGGGACAGATTTATTTGGCCCGGCCGCCGGGCCAAATAAATCTGTCCCCATTTCCCATTTCCTACGGCGGCAACCGGTTTGTAACCGGTCTATAACTGACGGGACGACCGCCGGGCCGGTATTCTTCCGGGCCCATGTCCATCACACTCGATCAGGTCACCAAGCAGTACCAGGGCAACCCGGTCGTCAACGACGTGTCGCTGGCGGTGGCCGAGGGCGAGTTCTTCGTCCTTCTGGGGCCCAGCGGCAGCGGCAAGAGCACCCTGCTCCGCGCCATCGCGGGCCTCACCGAGGTGGACCACGGACGCATCACCCTCTTCGGCCGGGACGTGACCCAGGTGTCCGCCCGGGAGCGGGAAGTCGGCTTCGTCTTCCAGAATTACGCGCTCTTCCGCCACATGACAGTCGGCGAGAACATCGAATTCGCGCTCAGGGTCCGCCGGGAGAAGGCCGCCGAGCGTGTGCGCCGGCGCAAGGAACTGCTCGAACTCATCGGGCTGGCCGACATGGACGACCGGCTGCCAACCCAGCTGTCGGGGGGCCAGCAGCAGCGCGTGGCAGTGGCCCGGGCGCTGGCGCACAAGCCCAAGGTCCTCCTGCTCGACGAGCCCTTCGGTGCGCTGGATGCGAAGATCCGCGAGGAACTGCGGCGCACCATCCGCTCCGTCCAGCGGGAGCTGGGCATCACCACCATCCTCGTGACCCACGACCAGGAAGAAGCGTTCGCCCTCGGCGACCGGCTGGGCGTCATGAACCTTGGACGCCTACTGGAAGCAGGCCGGCCGACCGAACTGTACAGCCGCCCGGCGACCCGGTTCGTGGCCACCTTCCTCGGGGCGGCGAACCTGTTGTTGCGCCGGGAGGCACGGTCGGGTACGGAGCTCGCCGCCGACCTGACCCTGCCGGCCAGCGGCCAGCCCCGTCGCGAGCAGGAAGTGGTGGCCATGCTCAGGCCCGAAGAGGCGGAGCTGGCCCCGGACCGGGACGATCTTGCGACGAGCTTCCTCGGCTACGGCCACGTCGAGGAAATGCAGTTCACCGGCGCGCTCGAGCGCCTGCGGATCCGGATGGGGACGGAAGGCGCCGAGCGAAATGCCGATCCGTCCGCCGGCGCCATGGCGCCAGTGTGGATCGACGTCACCCGCACGCAGCCGGAGCAGCGGGCCTTTCCGCTCGCGCCGGGGCAACTGGTGGCAGTAGGGACGCGCCGCATTCACGTACTCCCCACACCCCTTTCCAGCTTCACCGTCTGCGCGGAATCCCGGGACGCGGCGGACCGGCTGATGGCCAATCACTGGCTCGCCGACCTGGCGGCACGGATGCAGACCCGGCTCTCGGCCCAGGTGGAGCCTGAACTGGCCTCTGAAATGCCCGCTCCCGGGCCCGCTCCCGCCGGCGTCGCGGTCGTCGCGGCGGGTCCCGGCTGCCCCGCCAAGGTCCGCCGCCTGCTCGGACGCGGCGTGACGCCGGTGCTCTGCCTGCCCGAAGACGCGGCGCCGCCCGGCCGGGTGGTCGTGCATTTCGCCGGGCAGGTGGCGCGGCGGGCCACGCTCGCGATGACGGCCAGCCTGCTGCGCCACGTGCCCGCCGAGGCGGTATTCCTCGGCATCCTGCCGAGCGGCAGCCCGGAACGGACCCGCACCGCCGGCGTCCGGCAACTGCTCGACGTCCGGTCCGAGGCGCAGGCCGGCCACGGCCTGGACGTCCGCACGGAGCTGCGTCTTGGTGATCGCATCGAGGAACTGCTGCGGGAACTCGGTAACCAGCCGGGCCAGATGCTGGTGCTTGGCCTGCCCGAAGCCGGATCACTCCCCGAGAACTTCGATGCGCTGCTCACCCAGTCGCCGGGCTGGCCCGTGCTGCTGGCCTGAAGAAGCGGGAGTGACGGTCAAGTGAGCGGCTTCCGCCAACCAAGCGTGCTTCCGGGCTTCGGCCTGACCCTGGGCTTCGCCACGTTCTTTCTCAGCGCCGTCGTCCTGCTGCCGTTGGCGGCCCTCGTCCTGAAGACCGCCAGCATGAGCTGGGCGGACTTCGTAGAGGTTGTCCTGAGCCCGCGCGCACTGGCGTCCTACCGGCTGTCGTTCGGAGCGTCGCTGGTCGCCGCCCTCATCAACACCGTCTTCGGCTTCATCGTGGCCTGGACACTCGTGCGCTACGAGTTCCCCGGCCGCAAGATCCTGGATGCCATGATCGACATGCCCTTTGCCCTGCCCACCGCGGTATCGGGCATAGCGCTGACGGCGGTATTCGCCCAGAACGGCTGGATCGGCCAGTACCTCGAGCCCTACGGCATCAAGGTGGCGTACACCTGGCTCGGCGTCACGGTGGCGCTCACCCTCATCGGCCTGCCATTCGTCGTGCGCTCGGTCCAGCCGTCGCTCCTGGAGGTCCAGCGCGACCTGGAGGATGCCGCGGAGACACTGGGTGCCACGCCGCTGTACATCTTCCGGCGGATCATCTTTCCCACGGTCCTGCCGGCGCTGGCGTCCGGGTTCACGCTGGCCTTCGCCCGCGCGGTCGGCGAGTACGGCTCGGTGATCTTCATCGCCGGCAACCTGCCGATGAAGACCGAGATCACGCCACTCCTCATCGTCATCAAGCTGGAGGAGTTCGACTACAACGGCGCGGCGGCGCTCGGCTTCGTCATGCTGGCGATGTCGTTCGTGATGCTGCTGTCGATCAATCTGGTACAGGCCTGGGGGCGGCGCCACATCGTGGCGGCGCGCCGCTGATGATCGGCGGACCGGCAATCAGCTCGGCAGAGATCGCCCGCCGCCCGGGGCGCGGCACCCTGCGCTCGGCCCTGGTCCGCTGGGTGTTCATCGGCCTGTCGCTCGGCTTCCTGGCCGCGGTGCTGCTGGCACCGCTGGCAGCCGTCTTCGCCACGGCCCTCGGCCAGGGCATCGGCGCCTACCTGGCAAGCTTCGAGGACCCCGACACCGGCGCCGCCATCCGGCTGACCCTGCTCACGGCGGCCATCGTGGTGCCGCTGAACACCATCTTCGGCATCTGCGCGGCCTGGTCCATCGCCAAGTTCGAATTCCGCGGCAAGGCCTTCCTCATCACGCTGATCGACCTGCCCTTCGCGGTCTCCCCCATCATCTCCGGCCTGGTCTATGTGCTCCTCTTCGGGGCCCAGGGATGGTTCGGGATCTGGCTTCAGGAGCAGAATATCGAGGTGATCTTCGCCCTCCCCGGCATCATCCTTGCGACCCTGTTCGTCACTTTCCCCTACGTGGCCCGCGAGCTCATTCCGCTGATGGAGCAGCTCGGGAATGACGAGGAAGAGGCGGCGATCACGCTGGGCGCCAGCGGGCTGATGACCTTTGTCCGGGTCACCTTGCCGAAGATCCGCTGGGGCCTGATCTACGGGGTGATCCTCTGCAACGCCAGGGCCATGGGCGAGTTTGGCGCCGTGTCCGTCGTCTCCGGGCATATCCGGGGCCTGACGACGACCATGCCCTTGCATATCGAGATTCTCTACAACGAGTATGCGTTCGTGGGCGCGTTCGCAGTGGCCTCCCTGCTGACGCTCCTCGCCGTTGTCACGCTCATCGTGAAGAGCGTGATCGAGTGGCAGGCCAGCAGGGCCATCGGACACTGATACATGCCGAACTGGCGCGAACTGTTCACCATATCCCCGGGCCCTGGCCGGCTGGACCCGGGCAGGATGAGCCTGGGCGCGTTGCTTGCCGTCATCAACGTGCTGCTCGTGATCCTTGTGATCGGCGGCATCAGCTGGGTGGCGGTCGACCTGCTGGGCGACCTGGCCGACGACCAGGGCATGGCCCGTGTCCAGGTGGCCGGCTCGTCGGTCCGCGAGGACATCCGCGAGATTGCCGACGAGACCGTCCTGGCGACCCGCGCGATGGCGGAACGCCCCACCCTTCAGCGCCTGTGGCGCGAGCAGCGGGTGCGCTCGCTGGAAACCTACCTCAAGCGCGTCTGCCAGACCGGCGGGATCACCGGCTGCGCACTGGTGGCGCCGGGCGGCGCCCCGATCCTCGCCGGCAAGGTCCTGCCCTGGGACGACATCCTCGATGCCAGCACCGAGCAGGGCGAACGCCTGCTCGTGGCACCGACGGCCAGCGGAGAGCCGCTGGTGGGAGCCACTGCCACGGTTCCGGCCGGCTCTTCCGAGGCGCCTGCGGCGAAGCTCATCCTGATCCGCGCACTGGACGCGGAGACCGCGGCCAGGTTGTCCAAGCGGGCCGGGATGACAGTCCGGCTACTCAACTACAACACCTTCGCGGACGAGGAGGCCGACAACTTCACGCCCCTGCACACCGTGGCGCTTGGCAACGGCCGGCTCACTGCAGACCGTCTCGACGCGCCGGGCATGTACGCGTCGAGCTATCCGCTGTTCGCGTCCACCGGCGAACCCGTCGGCCTGATCGAGACGCGGCTGCCCGTTGCGACCGTGGAATCGTCCGTCGACGCCCTCATCCGCCAGCTGGCCCTCGTGGCGGCGCTCCTCGGCATTCTCGCGGGGCTTGCCGGAATAATCCTCGGGCGGTGGGTGGCGAATCCCGTCCGCGAACTGACGCTGGCCGCGGGGCGCCTTGGCCAGGGCGATTTCTCCACGTCCATACCGGCGGGGGGCGCGGCGGAAGTCGGCACCCTCGCCCGCACGATGGAGGACATGCGCCGCAGCCTGGTTGACCTGACGGGCACGCTCCGGAGCCGCGAGGCCGAGGCCCAGGCCGTGCTGGACGGCATCGTGGAGGGCGTCTACGCCGTCGACCGGGAGCGCCGGATCCGCTACCTGAACCCCCGCGCCGCCGAGCTGCTCGGCGTTTCCGCCGCGTCCGCCGTCGGCAAGTTCTGCGGCGACGTGCTGAAGCCGCGGGGCGAAGGCGGCGTCCGTCCCTGCGAGACGGACTGCCCCATCATCAAGGCCCGCGCGCTGGGCTCGGCGCGGGCGACGGAACACCTCCTGCCCGGCTCCGGCGCGGCCCGCACCACGGTGATCACGAGCGCGCGGATGGTCGAGGACCTGCAGGTGCAGGTCATCCGCGACGAAACGGAGCTCGAGGGCGTGCGCCGCGCCCGCGATTCGATCCTTGCGAATATTTCCCACGAGTTCCGCACGCCGCTGGCGGCCCAGCTGGCCTCCATCGAGCTGCTGCGGGACGGGCTGGACAGCCTGGAGCCGGAGGCGCGCCGGGATCTGGTGCTCGCTCTGGAACGGGGCACGGTGCGGCTGACCCGCCTCATCGACAACCTGCTGGAAAGCGTGCGCATCGAGTCCGGCCAGCTGGGCCTGCGCCGCCAGTCCGTCGCCCTCGTCGACGTCGTCGAGCAGGCGCGGGGGCTCATCGAGGCGCTGTTGATCCAGCGCCGCCAGACGCTGCAGGTCGACCTGGACGAATCCCTGCCGGGAATCGACGGCGACAGCCCGCGGCTCACGCAGGTATTCGTGAACCTGCTCGCCAACGCCAGCAAGTTCGCACCGGAGGGCTCCACCATCCGGGTAGGCGCGCGGGTGCAGGGCAGCCAGGTGGAAGCCTGGGTCGAGGATGAAGGTGCCGGCGTGCCGGACCTTGCCGACAGCTCCCTGTTCGAGCGGTTCTACCGGGGCAAGGACGAGGAGCCGGAGCCGACGGGCCTAGGCCTCGGGCTCTGGATCGTCAAGTCCATTGTCGAACGGCACGGCGGCCAGGTCAGTGCGGGCCGCACGACGGAAGGGCGCACGCGCTTCAGCGTGCTCCTGCCCGTGGTCCGGGCCGGATGAAGATCCTCGTTGCCGACGACGACCGGGACCTGCTCGAACTCGTCGCCTTCACCCTTGCCCAGTCGGGATTCCTCGCGCTGAAGGCACCCGACGGCGAGGCAGCCCTGCGGATCTTCGCCGCCGAATCACCCGATCTGCTGATCCTCGACATCAACATGCCCGGGCGGACCGGGTTCCAGGTCTGCGAGGAAGTGCGCCGCAAGTCCCGGGTGCCCGTGATGATGCTGACGGTCCGCGGCGCCGAGGAAGACCTGGTGCGGGCGCTCGAGCTCGGTGCCGATGACTACCTGAACAAGCCCTTCAGCCCGCGGACCCTTCTGGCCCGCGTGAAGGCCCTGCTGCGGCGGGCCGGTATGGAAGCCAGTTCGCCCGTCAGCGCCGGCAGGCTCCGGCTCGACGTGGAGGAACACACCCTGCAGATCGGGACGAAGCCCGCAGTCCGCCTCACGAAACTGGAGCTGCGCCTGTTGCAGCTGCTGCTGGCAAATACCGGGCATGCCGTCAGTTCGGACCGGCTGCTGCTCCAGGTCTGGGGCCACCGGGGCGCCGGCGACCGCCAGCTGCTCAAGCAGCTCGTGCACCGGGTGCGGCAGAAAATCGAGCTGGATCCCGCTAACCCCGAGCTGCTGCTGACGGCGCCGGGAGCCGGCTACCGCCTGATCGTCGACTGAAGCGCGCCGAAGTAGGAGCGCCTTCAGGCGCGACCCCCTCCCGCTCGAGACTCGCGGACTCGATTCTCGCGGGAGGGGGTCGCGCCTGAAGGCGCTCCTACTTCGGCGCGTAGATCTGGTCGAAGATGCCCTTCTCGGCAAAGTGCACGCGATGGACCTTGTCCCAGCCACCGAGGTCGCCGATGGTCACCATCGTGACCTTGGGAAAGCGGGCGGCGTACTTCGCGGCGACGGCGGCGTTCCGCGGCCGGTAGTAGTGCCTGGCGATGATTTCCTGGGCCTGGGGCGTGTACAGGTACTTGAGATAGGCGTCAGCCACCTCCCGCGTGCCCTTGCGGAGAGCCACCTTGTCGACGACCGTCACCGGCGGCTCAGCCAGCATGCTCATGGACGGGACGACAATGTCCACCTTGCCCGCGCCCAGCGCCGACTGGGCGAGGAACGCTTCATTCTCCCAGCTCACCAGGACGTCGCCGAGCCCTCGCTGGACGAAGGTCGTGCTCGCGGCGCGGGCACCCGTGTCCAGCACCGGGACGTTGCGGTACACCCGGGCCAGGTAGGCCCGGGCCGTGGCCTCGGTCGCGCCGGGCTGGCGCAGGGCCCATGCCCAGGCAGCCAGGTAGTTCCACCGGGCGCCGCCGGAGGTCTTCGGGTTCGGCGTGATGACCTGGATGCCCGGTCGCGCCAGGTCTGCCCAGTCCCGGATGCCCTTGGGGTTCCCCTTGCGCACCAGGAACACGATGGTCGAGGTGTAGGGCGAGCTGTTGTCGGCCAGCCGGCTCTGCCAGTTCGCGGGCAAGGACTTGCCCTGGGCGGCGATGGCGTCGATGTCGTGGGCCAGAGCCAGGGTGACCACGTCGGCCGGCAGGCCGTCGATGACGGAGCGGGCCTGCTTGCCCGAGCCGCCGTGGGACTGGCGGACCGTCACCGTATCGCCGGTCTTTGCCTTCCAGTAAGCCGCAAAGGCCGCGTTGTATTCCTGGTAGAGCTCGCGGGTCGGATCGTAGGACGCATTCAGCAGCATCACGTTGGCGGCCCGGGCCCCCGATGCCGCGAAGCCCAGCAAGGCCACGAGGGCCAGGCCGGGCAGATGGCGAAAACCGACCATGCCGGGCCGCCGGCTACTCGGCGTTGGTCCGGGCGCGCGGCTTCAGCTTCTCGAAATCGGGCCGCAGGCGGGCCAGTTCGGCGGCCGGCAGGGACGACGCCGCGAGGTCCACGCGGACGCCCTGCGCCACCCGGGCGTGCTGGCCGGAAAGCTTTGGCGCCGCCTGTCTGGCGGCTCCGGCGGTTGTCGCCAGCAGGACGCCGACGAGGCTGGCAGCGACGAAGGCCGGCACGTTCAACGATCGGGCCGATGACGGGGAACGGAGGAATGACATAAGCGGCGCCTCAGCTGTACCGGGGGCCATTCTGCCATGGCAAGCTAGCGCGCGCGCAGAGCGCCCCCTCCAGTCACAGCGAACGGAAGCACTCATGGCCATTCCCGCCGGGCACGTCACCAACGTCCGGGAAATCATCACGCTGCAGGGGCACATCCTGCAGCAGCAGACCCACCATCCCGAAGCGACGGGCACGCTCTCCTGGATCCTTTCGGCCCTGTCCATTTCCGCCAAGATGATTGCGTCCCACGTGCGGCGCGCCCGCCTCGAGGACGTGCTCGGTCAGGTCGGCGGCGAGAACGTGCAGGGTGAGCAGCAACAGAAGCTGGACGTGATCGCCAACGAAATCCTGCTGCGCACGCTTGGCGGCCGGCAGGGCGTGGCGATCGTGGCCTCGGAGGAGAACGAGGAGCCGGTGATACTCCGCGACGACCGGGAGGGCGAACGTCGCTACTGCGTGCTCTTCGATCCGCTGGACGGCTCGTCGAACCTGGACGTCTGCGGCGCGGTCGGCACGATCTTCAGCATCCTGCAGCAGGACCGGCGCGCGGCGCGCGCCGAGGACTCGCTGCTCCAGCCCGGCCGCCAGCAGGTCGCCGCGGGCTACATCCTCTACGGGCCGTCGACGGTCTTCGCGCTGACGATCGGCGGCGGCGTGGACCTCTTTGTCCTCGATCCGGCCATCGGCGCCTTCGTGCGCGTCCAGCAGGGCCTGCAGATTCCTGCCGCTGCGAAGAGCTACTCGGTGAACGAGGGCAACCGGCTCAGCTTCCCGGAGGGCTACCAGCGGTATCTGGCCTGGGCCCAGGAGCAGACCTACTCGAGCCGCTATGCGGGCGCCATGGTCGCCGACGTGCACCGGATCCTGCTCAAGGGCGGCGTGTTCATGTACCCGCCGACCCGGAAGGCGCCGCAGGGCAAGCTGCGCCTGATGTACGAGGCGAATCCGATGGCGTGGCTGGTGGAGCAGGCGGGCGGCAAGGCGCTGGCGTCGCCAGGCGAGCGCATCCTGGACGTGCAGCCCACGGGGATCCACCAGCGCACACCCGTCATCCTCGGCAGTCCGGCCGAAGTGGACCGGGTGGTGAGTCACCTGACGGGCTGAGGACGCGCGTCGCGCTAGCCGGACTGCCAGCCCCGGTGGGGATGGCGGCGCACGAGTTCCGGGTCACGGAACAGCAGGACCAGGACAGCGCCCGCAACGAAGCCGCCGACGTGGGCCCAGAAGGCAACCCCGCCCCCCTGCGCGCCGATCGACCCTACCCCGCCGAGCAGCTGCGCCACGAACCAGTAGCCCAGCATCCAGAACGCGGGAATGCTGATGGTCGTGATGTAGAAGCCGAGGAAGATCAGCATCTTCACCTGCACCTTCGGGTAAAGCAGCACGTAGGCGCCCATGACGCCGCCGATGGCGCCTGACGCGCCGACCATGGGGATGCCCGAGGCCGGATCGGCGAGGATCTGCGCCGCGGCGGCGCCGAGTCCGCACAGCACGTAGAACACCGCGAAGCGCGCGTGCCCCATCGAGTCCTCGACGTTGTTGCCAAAGATCCAGAGGAACCAGAGGTTGCCGATGATGTGCAGCCAGCCACCGTGCAGGAACATGTGACTGAGGGTCGTGAGCCAGTTGGGCGTGGCGGTCAGCGTGCAGTAGGCATTCGGCCCCACCTGGAAGCTCGTGCCGGCCGCCAGGGTCTGCAGCAGTTCGCCCGGCACCAGCCCCAGCGTGCACACCGAGATGCCCAGCCGGGGCTCGGTGCCGAACCCCTGCACGAAGATCCACGCCGCGATGTTCAGCGCAATCAGCGCGTAGGTGGTGTACGGCGTGAGGAAGTGCGGGTTTTCGTCGCTGAGGGGGAACATGGCGTGGTCTCGATGGTAGCAGGCAGCGGGTTGGGCCTGTTCAGAATCCGTAACAGTTGGTCACGGGAATTTCATGCGCGCCCCCTACGCTGCCGGCCCGGCAACCAACCCCGACAACCCGCTTTCCAGGAGACCCACCGATGAGTCGTAGAACCGGCATCGCCATTGCCGCCGCGAGCGGCCTTGCAGCCTCCGTCTTCACCTCTCCCGCCAGTGCCGTGCAGCTCGACCTGCAGTTGCTGAACGCCTTCACGACCAGCACAGGCGCCCGGGACCAGAGCGCCGAGATCCTCGACTATTCCGCGGACCAGAACACCGTCGCCAGCACCATGGCAGGGACGAGCGGGTTCGGCGTCCAGGTGCTCACGCTCGGCAATGCCGGCAGCCTGAGCGAGCGGGGCATCGTGACGTTCAATACCGCCTTCGGTGCAGGAACGGTCCTGTCGGCATCTTCCACGGCACTCGATCCGCTGCAGCGCGGGTTCGGCGTGGTCAGCCTGATCCCCACCGCCAACGGCACCACCCAAGGAAAGATCGGCTTCTATGACTATCGCACTGGCAGCGTCGGCGCCATCACGACCGTGGATGTCGGCTTCCACCCGGACAGCGTCAAGTTCTCGGCCGATGGCACGAAGCTCTACGTGATCAACGAGGGCGAGTACACGAGCGGCGGCGCCACGGACGCGCCGGGGTCGATCAGCATCATCGACCTGTCGTCCGTCAGCACCATAGGCGACGTGAGCTCACTCACCAGTTCCGCCGTCAGCACCTACGACTTCCAGGCCTCCAACCTGGGCGCCGGGGTCTCGATCAGCGGGGTCCGCTACAACATGGCCGACGCGGCTCTCCCGGCCAACCAGTACCGGCACGTCGAGCCTGAGTTCCTGACCGAAAAGAACGGCAAGCTTTTCGTCAGCCTGCAGGAGAACAACGCCATTGCGGAGTTCGACCTGACGTCGTCAAAGTGGACCGCCGTGCGGAACCTGGGAACCATTACCCAGACGATAGATGCCTCGGACCGGGATGACCCGGATGGCGCCGGTCCGCTGACCAGGAGCGCCGCGATCAATGACGTCGTGGCGGGACTGCCGATGCCGGACGCGATCGCAACCTTCCAGCTGAATGGCAACACCTACATCGTTTCAGCCAACGAGGGCGACTTCCAGATCAGCGACCTGGACCGGGCGCGCGTGTCCGCCCTGCCGGCAAGCGGGCCGGGGTCGGTGGACGCCAGCGTCGCGGCAACCCTGAATTCCCTGTACGGCGGCAACTACCGCGCCAATGGGGCGCTGGGGCGCCTGCAGGTGTCCATCCGCGACGGCGACACGGACGGGGACGGTGATATCGACGTCCTGACCATGGCCGGCACCCGGTCGTTCTCGATCTGGGATGCCAATACCGGCGCCCTGGTGGAGGACAGCGGCTCCCTCGAGAGCATTCTCCTTGCCCTGGATCCGGCGACCCACAACATCGACAGCGAAGCCTTCAGCTCCAGCCTGGCGACGCTCTTCGACACCCGCTCGCCCAGCAAAGGCCCCGAGCCGGAGGCCCTGACACTGGCGGAAGTGGGTGGCACTCCGTTGCTGTTCATCGGCATGGAGCGCCAGAACGGGCTGCTCGCCTTCGACCTCTCGGACCCGAACAACCCCGTCCTGCTGGACTACATCAACAGTTTCGCCAACGGCCTCTTCGCGCCGGAATCCCTGCTCTTCATCGACGCTGCCAACAGCCCGACCGGCCAGAGCCTGTTGCTGGGCGGATATGAGCAAAATGGCGGCGGTATCGGGGTCTATTCGGCGACGATCGTTCCCATTCCCGCCACCTTGCCATTGTTTGGCGCCGGTCTTGCCGCCCTGGGCCTGATTCGCCGCCGGAGACTTGCCACTAGTTGACACTGTCTATACTCCCGAATAGTCTGCGGGCATGCCAAGTGCCCGCAGCTATTCACTTTCCGAGCTCGTCGAGGCTACGGGGTTCGACCGCCGGACCATCGTCTACTACATCCAGTCCGGACTCCTGCCAAAGGTTGGCCGCCGGGGACCCCACACCCGGTACCCGGATGAGTGCCTGGCACGGCTGCTCTTCATCAAGGGCGTGCGGGGCTTGCAGGCCGGCGGCCAGCTGCTCACGGCAACGCTGGCCGAGATGCGCCGGGCCCTCGCGGCCCGGGACGCCGCCGGCATCCGGGACCTGCTGGACCGCGGGCTGCCCGTCGAGGAACTGACCGCGCTCTTCGCAGACGAGGGCGGGGAACCCGGTGAGCCGGCGCCGCCCGCGCAGGTTGCCTCGCCCCCGGCAATGCCGGCCCCGGCCGCCACCACAGCCATCGCCGCGGCGCCAACGCCGGTCACCGGCCCGTCGGGGGAACGCCGCAGTTACGGCCTGGCCGACGCCGGCATCCGCAAGCGCTTCGGCGCCGACAAGCCCGCGGCGCCATCCACGCCGGAGATTCATCACGACGAGACCCACCCGGGCCTGCCCGCGCTGGATCCCGCAACGTACCAGCCGCCGGCGACTGGCGCGCCCGTATCGGCCACCGGTGCGGGCGACAGCCCGCCCGCGGAAGCGGAACTCGGCGACCTCCTCCGGGAACTCGAAGTCCGGCCGACGATGAATGCACGGCGCAGCCCGCCAGGCTCGCCGGAGCAGTGGACGGAAATTCCGATCACCAGCCGCGTGTACCTGTCGGTCCGCGGCCTGGCTGCGGAGGATGCGCCGCTCGCCGAGGCAGTTGCGCGTCTCCTGAAGCGCGCGTTGCGCGCCCGCGCCTCGCCTCCATCAGCCTGACTGCACCGGGCCCACCGTGCGGACCGTCCAGCCGTTGCTTCTTGCCTGCCTTGCCCTCGCTCCGCTGGCATTTCCCGTCCGCGCAGCCGACACCCTGGTGGCCTACCGGGACCGCATCGAGCAGGCCTATAACGCCCGGGACAACCGGGCCATCGAAGCTGCGGTGACGGCACTCGCCGGCGCTGGCAAGGGCCACGAGGATCTGGCGACCTACTACGCGGCGTTCGCCCGGCTGCGGCAATCCGCGCTCCCGGGGCTTGCCCGGGACCGGGCCAGGGACTACCTGGACCGGTGCATCAACGAACTGGGACCGCTGGTCAAACGGCGCCCGGATTACGCCGAAGCCCGCGCGCTCCACGCCTCGTGCCTTGGCGCCAGTGCGAATTACTACCTGCTGCGGGCGGCGACCCGCGGCATCGCGTCGGTGCGCGAGATGTCGGCCGCCCTGAGAGTTGCGCCGGATCATCCGTGGGTCGTGTTCCAGGATGCTGTCAGCGATTTCCTGACGCCCGCGATGTTCGGCGGGAACAAGGAGCGCGCGCTCGGCAAACTCAGGCGGGCGGAGAAGCTTTTTGTCGCGTCCCGGCCGGCCGGCTCCACCGGGCCCGTCTTCGGCGAGAGCGAGACCTGGCTCTACATCGGCCGTGTCCAGCTGGCGCTCGGTCTTAAGGACGAGGCGCGTCAGTCCCTGGAGAAGGCGCGCGCCCTCGCCCCGGGCAGCGCCGACGTACGGGACGAGATCGCTAAGCTCTGAGCGGAAGCTACTGTCGTGGAGCCCGCCAGCCCGCGCGCTCGGCCTCGGCAACGCTGCAGAACCACCGCTCGCCTGCCGCGGTTGCGACGCGCGTGTCGTCGTAGGAGGGCGAACCAGGCACGTGGAAGATGCGCTCTCCCCGCGCATTGATATTGCCCTTGATGCGGCACCCACCCGACGGCGCCGGCTCCCCGGCCCCCGGCTGCTGCCGGGCCGGGGAATCCGGCCGGCCGATAGCGGCGATGCAGGCCGCAGCCGTCTCCGCGGAGTAGTTCACATCCTGCGCAGGTTCACCGCGATCCTGCGCGCGGGTCTCCCACGGCGGCTGCCATTCGGACGGCGCTCCGACCCAGATGCCGCGGCCCGCGGCCCGGGCGTCGGCCTCCAGGCGGCAGTAGCTCTCGTCGGCGGTCTGGCGCCGCAGGTAGCGGCGAGAGGCCCACGCGTATCCGACCTCGATCATGCGGGCATTCACGTCGTCGCCCCGGACGAGGACCTTGGCGACCAGCCGTCCGTAGGCGTCGCTCTGTTCGATCGGTTCGATCTCGAGGGATTGGCCCTCCAGTTCACTGCGCAGGAACTTGGTGGCTGCCGCGCCGAGGGACTCGCTGGCCTCGGGGGCGTCGATACCATGGAGGCGGACCTTGATCGGCCCGCTGGCGAGCCGAACGTGGATGGTGTCCCCATCCACCACCCGGATCAGGGTGGCCGCCAGGTACAACTCCGGTTCGGGGCGATCGCCGGCGAAGGCCCCCGGGCTGAACACCCAGGTTGCGGTGAGGGCAATGGCAACTGCAGACCTAGCAGCCAGGACTGCGGCGCAACGTCTTGCGGCTTTGCTTCACCACGGTGACCCAGATGTTCTCACGGAACTCGTCGAGGTGCTGCTGCCAGAGCCGGGGCTCGGTGATGCCCATGTGGCCGGAGCCCACGTGCCCGAAACCGAGCTGCCAGGGCGACTCCGCGTCGGTGCACTGGATGAAGAAGTTCGCCAGCTGGTCGGGCTCGTTGTCCTGCCGTTCGTAGAGCAGTGCGAGCACACGGCGGCGCGGCTCTCCCGCCAGGACCATGGACGCGCGGGTCTCAAGTTCGCGAAGCACGGCGAGCAGATGCGGCCCCAGATCGCGGCACAGGTAGTCCAGGTAGATCAGCGAATGGCGGCCAGTGGCTTCGCAATCATTGAAATGCAGGCCGTGGCGCAGGCGGATGTTGTCGCCGTGCCGGTCCTGGCTGGGAGCGCGTCGGTGCGAATCGCTCATGACGGCCTGATCGTCGCGCCGGAAGCCATGCCGGCGGCGTGAAGCCCGTCACGAATACCGAAGGCGGGTCAGGCGAAGGGCGCCGGCTTCACTTCCACGTCGGGCGTGAAGAGCTTGTACATCACGGGAGTGACCAGGCGCGCCAGGAAGGTGCTGGTGACCAGCCCGCCGATGATCACCCAGGCCATGGGGCTGTACAGGCCAACGTTCTGCAGGGCCAGCGGGAGCAGGCCGCCGATCGCGGTGGCGGACGTGAGGAGGATCGGCACGAAACGGGTCTCGCCAGCCCGCTCGATGGCCTCGTCGAGGGCGACGCCCTGGGCGCGCAACTGGTTGGTGAAATCCACCAACAGTATGGAGTTCTTGATCTCGATGCCGATCAGCGCGATGAGTCCGATGCTGGCGGTGAACGACACACTGTTGCCCGTGAACAGCAGCGCCAGGAACCCGCCGACGAGTCCGATGGGAACCACGGTCAGCACGATGAGCGTGGACTTGAAGCTGCCGAACTCGAGCACGAGCACGGCGAAGATCCCGAAGATGGCCACGATTGCAGCTGTGCCGACCCCGCTGAACGACTCCGACCCGGATTCGGCCTCGCCGCCGAGCATGTAGCGATAGCCCCTTGGCCAGTCGAAGGCGTCCAGTTCCTGCACGACGGCGGCGGTCACCTTCGCCGTGTTCAGTCCGCGATCGACGTCGGCGTCGATCGTCACCGACCGCTCGCGGTCATAGCGCTGGATCTGAGTCGGGGCCTTCTCGAACTCCAGGGACGCGAGCTGGGACAGCGGCAGTGAGTCGCCGCTGCGGCTGGGAATGCGAATCTCGGCGAGCGCCGCGAGATCGGGGCGCCCGCCGACCGACGTCCGGACCACGATCCCGTACTGCTCCCCGTCCGTCTCCTTGTACTTGCCGACCTCGATGCCGGAGACGGAGAGCCGGACGGCCTGGTCGAAGGCAGCGGTGGGAACGCCCAGCTGGCTGGCCTTCTGCGGGTCGACGGCCAGGCGCAGGTTCGTCCGCGGCACGCGCAGTGGGTTGTCCACGTCCCGGGTCCCGGGGACCTTCCGGAGCAGCGCCTCGATGTCGCGGGACAGCCCCTCGAGCCGGGCAAGATCGGGCCCGATCACCCGCACGGCAATGGGCGCGCTGATCGGCGGCCCGTTCACGAACTCGTCGACCAGGATCCGCGCATTCGGGTAGCGGGCCAGCTCGGTTCTCAATGCCTCGAGCTGTCGTGGTGTTTCCCGGGTGCTGTAGCGCTTCAGCTGGACGAAGAGCTCGGCGTAGTTGGCGGCGTCCTCCCTCGGCACCTGGTTGTAGAAGACCTGCGGATTGCCGTGGCCGAGGTTGGCGAAGTAACTCTGCACGTCCGGCATCTTCCCGAGCTTCCCTTCGACGAAGCGCAGCGCCGCGTCCGTTGCGGCGAGGCTCGAGCCGTTTGGCGTCTCGATCTTGACGACAAACGCCGGCGTGTTTGCCTTGGGGAAGAGGCTCGACCCGACGACGGGTACCAGAAGGGCGGTCAGCGCCAGGGAGCCACCGATCGCCACGACCGCGGTCCTGCGCGGCCGCGCAAGGCAGTACTCCAGGGCCGGGCGGTACCAGCGCTCGATCAGGCTCATCAGACGCCTTAGTACCTGGTTGCCGTCGGCCTCCGCGGCGGGGCGGAGCACGCGGCTCGCGATGAACGGAATGATGAATAGCGCAATCAGCAGTGAGCCCGTTATGGTGGTGATCACCGTCGTCGGCAGCACCCGGATGAACTTGCCGGCCGTCTCCGGCAGGACCATCAGCGGCAGGAAGGCGAAGAGCAGCGTGGCCGTGCAGCCAACAATCGCCTGGAAGATCTGCTGGGTGCCCTTCAGGGCAGCTTCGTTCCGGCTGTAGCCCATCCGAAGGTGACGGCTGATGTTCTCGACAACCACGATGGAGTCGTCCACCAGCAGGCCCAGCGCGAGCACGAATCCGGCAATCGACAACTGGTTGAGCGAGAAGCCCAGGAAGTAGATGCAGGCGAGCCCGAACGACAGCGACAGGGGAATCGAGACCATCACGATGCCAGCGGCCCGCAGCCCGAGCGGCAACAGCGTGATGCTGACCAGCGCGATCGCCATCGCCAGGTCCAGTGACAGCCGGTTCAGGCGCCGCTCCACGTTCCGCGACTGGTCGAATCCCCACTCCAGGCGGATGCGGCCCGGCATCCCGGACTGGAACTCATCGACCACCGCGGCAATGCCGTCGCGCACCTTCAGGATGTTGAACCCGTCCTTCTGGTTGGCGGTCACGAACACGGCACGCTGGCCATTGAAGCGGCCGACGTAGCTCCAGGGCTGGTCGGCCCAGTACACCGTGGCGATGTCGCGCACGCGGGTTATGGCCCCTGCCCGGCCGGCAACCACGGTATCGCGCACCTGGTCCAGGGACTCGTAGCTTCCCGAGGTCTTCAGCGTGAAGCTGCGCGGCCCGAGGTCGATGGTCCCGGCCGGAATGTCGCTGTTCTCGCTCTGGAGGGCGTCCACCAGGGTGCTGGGCGTGACGTTGACCTCCGCCATCCGCCGAAGGTCCACCTCGATACGCAGCTCCCTCTTCGGGAACGCCCAGCTCTCGGCGGTGCGCACGCCGTCCACCGTCTTGAGGCGGTCCTTCAGGTCCCGCGCCAGGTCTTCCAGTTCGCGGTAGGTCGCCGTCCCGGAGACGAGGGCGAACTGGACCGTGTTGACCAGGGCCGGGCTGAACTTCCGGATCTCCAGCCGGGAAATCTCGCCCGGCAGGCTCAGCCGGAGCGCATTGATTTCGCGCTGGACTTCGTCGTACTTCTTGTCCGGGTCAGTGAACGCCTCGAACTTGATCACCACCAGTGCGACGTTGTCCCGCACGGTGCTTTCGATGTCCTTGACGTCGTCGAGCTCGGCAAGCTTGTCCTCTATGGGCTTGGCGACCAGGCGCTCGAGGTCGATGGGATCCGCGCCCGGCAGAATCACCGTGATGAAGAACGCCGAGATCTTGAAGTACGGGTCCTCCTCGCGGGGCACGCCGAGGAAGGCGTAGATGCCCATCGCCACCAGGCACAGGAAGGCGACCAGCGTCGGCTGGAAGCGCCGGATGGGGTATTCGAGCAGCGTCATGGGGCGGCGTCCGCCCCCGGCTGGACGACCTGGACAACCTCGCCGTCCTGCAGGTACAGGGCGCCGTCGGTCACCACCATCTCACCCACCTTCAGGCCATCGGCGATGGCCACGGACGCCGGCGCAATGAAGGCAATGCGCACGCTGCGCCTCCGCGCCTTGCCGTCCTGGATCACGAACACCGCGGCGCGGTCCGCGTCGGCCTCGATCACGGCCGCGATGGGGGCGTAGGGAAGCGTCGACTCGCCCGCTATCGCCGGATCGATGCGCAGCCGGGCCGCGAGCCCGCTCACCAGCCTGACGGGCGCCGGCGCCAGCTCGACCTCGATGGCAAAGAGCCCGGTGGCCACGTCGGCCGCGCCCGGGAGGACTGTGACCTTTCCCGGAAAGGTCTCGCCGGGAAACGCATCCGTCGTGACGACGGCGGGATCACCCAGGCGCAGGCGCACGATATCCCTGTCGGAGAGTCCTGCACGGACGATGTAGCCACCGGCCTTCGGCCCGACCACGAGGACGGCCTGCCCCGGCTGGACGAATTCCCGCTCCTCGACCAGCTTCCGCAGCACGACGCCATCCCGGGCCGCCACGACGGTGGAGTAGTTCCTGTTGAACTCCGCGGCCCGGAGGGCGGCGCGGGCGACGGCCGCCTGCGTGCGGAGCGCCTCCAGCTCCTCCTCGCTGATCACCTCGTCGGCACGGAGCTTCGTGCTGCGGGCGAGGTCGCGCTCCGCCTTGTCCGCGAGCTGGCGTGCCTGCTCCAGCTGGGCGTCCACTTCGGTGAGCTCGAGCGCCGCCAGTTGCTGCCCCGCGCGGACCGTCTCGCCCTCGTTGACGTCGATCCTGCGGACGATGCCGGCAATCTTGAACGACAGTTTCAGCTCTTCACGGGTCGTGATCACGCCGCTGGTGAGCACCGGCGGCTGGGACGGTCCGGCGGTGACCTGGCTGGCGCCGACCCGGGTTGGCTGCCGGACAGGAGCCGTCTCGGTCGGTGCGCAGGCCGCCAGCACCAGTTCGAGGGACAGTATCGCCAGCACCTGCGCCAGCAGACCGGGGTGGCCTTGCCGCGGACGAAGACTCGGGATGCTCATGGGGTCATTGCTCCGTCGGGAATCTGCAGCGGGTTCACGGCCGTCGCGTAGGCCAGCTCCGCCTGCCTGGACAGCAGCGCGAAGCGGGTGAGATTCAGGTTGAGCTCCGCGCCCGAGAGCGCGTTCCGGGCGTCCAGGAAAACCACCTGGTTGATGACGCCGAGATCCCGTTTGCTGCTCGCGATACGGAAACCCGCCCGGGCGGCATCGGCGCGCGCTTCGGCGGTGGCGAGCGAGTCGGCTGCCGTGCGGAGGCGGTCCAGGGCCTGCTGGACCTCGAGCTCGATCTGCCGGGCAGACTCCTCCCGGCGCACCGCCGCCTGCCGGGCCACGGCGCGGGCCGCGTCCACCCGCGAGCGGATGGCGCCGCCGTCGAAGAGCGGCAGGGTGAGCTGGACCGAGGCGATGCCGAAGTTGTAGCCACTGCCGAAGTCGTAGTCCTCGCCCTGGATCCCGCCGTCGACGCCGATCGACACCCGCGGCTTCCGGGCGGCCCTCTCCTGGTCCACCTGGAACCCGGCCGCCTGCTCCAGGGCCTCGAGCTCGCGGAGTTCGGGGCGGCGGTCGAGGGCGCTGGCGCGGAGGTCCTCGTCGGCATCGACCCGCGAGGCTTCCGTCCATGCGGCGCCCCGCGACTCGATGCTTGCCACCTCGAGGGGGCCGTCGAGGTTGCGATTGAGCAGGAAGTTCACGAGCTGCTGGCTGCGCGACGTCAGGTTGGTCGCTTCGCGGAGCTGCTGCTGGACCTCGAGCAGCTCGGCGCGGGCCCGCAGCACCTGGTCCTGGGTGATCCGGCCATTGGCATACAGGGAGTCGTTCACGCGCAGGTTTTCCTGCAGGAGCCCGAGGCTGGACGCGACGATCTCCACGCTGCTCCGGGCCCGCAGCCAGTCCAGGTAGCCGACCGTTACGTCCCGCTCGAGCCGGCGCGCCAGCGCCTGGCGGGCAAACGTGGTGCTGTCCAGGGTCGCGCGCTGGGCGCGGAAGGCCGCCGGGATGGCGGGCGCGTAGAGCGGCTGGCGCAGGGTGAGTCGCGTGTCCTGCTCCCGCTCCCGCAGGAAGAGAAAGCTGCTGTCGGAGACGTCGCTGAAGCGTGGCGCCTGGCCGTTGGCCACGAGCAGTTCGTTGAGGGTCTGGTAGGCGGGATTGACCAGGTCGCCGACGGGCAGCTCGAGTTCGCGGCCGCCGTCAGCCCAGGAGTAGCGCGCGTCGAGGCCCACCTGGGGCAGGAAGCGGCTGCGCGCTTCCTCGAGCACGGCCAGCTGGCGCTCCACGTCGAAACCCTGGCTCCGCAACGTGAGGTTCGATGCCAGCGCTTCGCGCACGTAGTCGTCGAGGATTGCCTGCAGGGGCCTTGCCTGCAGGGCGTCCTGCGCGGTGGCCGGCAGGGCAGCGAGCATCAGCAGGAGCGCGGCAGCGGGGCGCATCACGCACCGCGCTTCAGTGAGGTTGCGGCCATGCGCAGCGTCTGGTCGACCAGCGCCTGCGGGGTAACGCCCTGCTGGGTCAACACGGCCCGCTTCATGTTCGCCACCTGGATGGTGCCGTGGGTCATGGCCCACAGGGACAGGGCGATCGTGTTCGGCGACCCTGCCGACGCGGCGACGGAGCCGTCGCGCATCCCGGCCTCCAGCGCCGCCGTCAGCAGCGCATGCACCCGTGCACCGGCGGCGAGGCAGGCGCCGTGGTTGCTGCCACCCACCGTGGCCGACGCATCGGTGGCCTCGAAGCGCGCGAGGAGTTCGAACTGCAGGGGGCACTCGATGGCGAACGACACGTAGGCGCGGCCCATGGCGACCACCTGCTCGAGGCCTGGCCTGGTGTCGTCCACGAGAGCCGCAAAGCGCGCATGGAGGCCGATGAGCGCGCGCTCGCAGATTCCGGCCACGAGGTCGTGCTTGTCCTGGAAGTAGACGTAGAGCAGGCCGCGGGAGAGCCGGGCATCGCGGGCCACCTGGTCCATGGTCAGGCTTTCGAGGCCCGTGGCGGACGCCACGCGCTCAGCCGCGTCCAGGATGTCGTTCCGGCGGCGTTCCTTTTCTTCCAGGCGGCGGGCGGCGATGGGGTCCATGGCCGCCAGACTAGCCAGTGCATTGACACCGTGTCAATTGTGAAACAGGTGTTAAATCCCAGTCTGGACAAGCCGTTTCAGGTGCTGGGCGGGGCCAGCCTTTCGGCCAGCGGGGAGCCCTCGGGCTCGAGGCCGGCGATCTCCCGGGTCAGGTCGCGGCGCAGCGACCGGGGCCGGGCGGGGCCGTAGCCGAAGCGCAGCAGCAGGGAGGGCCGGCCGGCCGGCTCGCCGAGTTCCATGCCCAGCCGGGGGCGAAGCGCGGGGTGTTCGGTCGGCGCATTCACCCAGGCATGGCGGATGCCGAGGGCCGTCGACAGCAGGGCGAAGCGCTGGAAGGCGCGACCCGTCTCGATCCAGTGGGCCCGGTCGTCCACCGCCGCGACGAAGGCCAGCAGCCCCGGGGACGAACGCACCTCGGCGACCAGCCGGTCGGTCTGCCGGTCGGAGGCCGCCAGCAGGTCGAAGAGCGCGCCGCCCAGCCCCGGGGGCAGCGGCACGCGGCCGGCGGGAGCCGGCGCGAGGCCGTCGCGCGTCGCCAGCGCCGTTGCGTCGTCGAAGCGGGTCCAGCGTTTCAGCTCCGCGCGCCTGCCGGGATCCGCGTACCACTCCCGGTTGGCCGCGGCAGCCAGCTCGAGGAGCCGCCGCTTCTGGACCGCGCCGGTCACGAAGACGGGAGTCACGCCAGGCGCGCCCGCGACACGCTCCAGGCGGGTCAATTCCACGGCGGGCACGGGCTTGCCGTCGTAGGCGGTGCGCGTGGTCTGCCGCTCGGGAATGGCCGCGGCCATGGGGGACGGGAACGGCGCGGTCACCTCCAGGTGCACCGTGACCCCGTCCGCGGCCGTGGGTCCGGTCACCACGACGCTGCCGAGCCCGACGGACGCCGCACTCTGCACGACGTTCTCGACGGCGCAGCCAAGGCTCACGTGCACGTGATGGTCGTCCGGATCGACCGCGGGTGAGCGCCGGTCGGGATCCGGCAGCAGCGTGATGGCGGTCCGCGTGGCGCGGAAGCGCCAGCACTGGCTGTTGTACGTGGACGGAGCCAGGGTCGCGTAGCGAACGAGTTCCGCCAGCACGCCCGCGGGCGTTTCGGGTATTCCGGATGCGTGGCGCCAGGTGGCGGCCACAGCGGTGGCGTACCCGTCGCGGCCGGCGCTTCCGCAGCCGGTCAGCGCCGCGCCGGCAAGCCCCAGCGTGCCGGCACGCAGCAGCGACCGGCGCGAATGCGCCCGGCCGCTCATGACGCGAGGTCCGGATCCGGAAGTGCCTTGAACGCGTTGCGCAGGGCCTCGCCCCAGCCGCTGCGTATGTGGCGGAAGTACGCGTCCTCGGCGTCAATCACCCGGTGGTGCCCCACCCGCAGCTCGCCGTTGCGGACGATCACCAGGTCGATGGGCAGGCCCACCGACAGGTTCGACCGGATGGTGGAATCCATGGAGATCAGGGCGCACTTGGCCGCCTCCTCCAGCGACGATTCCCGGGTGATGACGCGGTCGAGAATCGGCTTGCCGTACTTGAACTCGCCGATCTGGAAGTAACTGGTGTCCGCGGTGGCCTCGATGAAATTCGCCGCCGGATAGATGTTGAAGAGCCGGAGGCCCTCACCGGCGATCTGGCCGCCGAGCAGGCAGTTGACGTTGAACTCGAGCCCGAAATCCTTCATGCCCTCCGCATCCCGGCGATGGACTTCGCGTATCGCGTCACCCACGCAGCGGGCCGCATCGAACATGGTGGCGGCGTCGAACAGGTTGGGCTGCCCGTCGGCGTCCTCCGCGCCTGGCGTCGCAATGGCCTCCCGCAGCAGGTTCACCACGGCCTGGGAGGCGGCCAGGTTGCCCGCGGTCATGAGGACGAATACCCGGTCCTTCGGCTTCTGGAAGACGGTCACCTTCCGGAAGGTGCTGATGTTGTCCACCCCCGCGTTGGTGCGGGAGTCGGAGACCATGACGATGCCCCGGTCGAGGAGCATGCCCACGCAGTAGGTCATGACAAGCGGTGCCTGGTGAAAAAATCAGGGCGCATCCTAGCGCGAAGGCCCGGGTCCCCGCCGCCCCCGGCTGCGCCCGGCCCGGCGCCGTGTGCCGTGCGCCTACTGATCGGCGCTGGCGCCGACGTAGACGCGGATGCTCATGGCCTCGTCGCCGCCGCCCCGGCGCACCCCGCGTACGGGACAGGCGTCCAGGTAGTCCCGGCCGATGGCGAGGCGGCAATAGCGGTTGTCGGCGGGCTGGGCGTTGGTGATGTCCACGCTGAACCAGCCCTGTTCTTCGCCCAGCCAAAGGTCGGCCCAGGCATGGCTCGCCATGTTTGCATCGCCCGTGTGCACGTAGCCGCTCACGTACCTGGCGGGAATGCCCCGGGCGTGGCAGGACGCGATGAACAGGTGCGTGTGGTCCTGGCAGACGCCCTTGCCGAGCCGCAACGCCTCGGCCGCGTCGTGGTGCACTTCAGTAGCGCCGGGCACGTAGTCCACGGCCGCCCGGATGCGGCCTGCCAGGTCCAGCGCGTCGGTGCGGGTGGGCGCCGGCGATCCCGCCCGGGGCCCGGTCGCTGCCAATGCGCGGATCTCGGGGGTGACGCGCGTCAGGCGCGTACCGGCCAGGAACACCAGCGGCGACAAGCCGTTCTCGTCGGCCGGCTGCACACCGTCCGTGTCCAGGGACTCCACGACCCCCTGCGCGACGATGCGGATCTCCGCGCGCGGCTCGTCGAGCGTGACCAGGTGGGTCAGGTTGCCAAACGGGTCCAGGTGCTGGACGCGCCGCCCGGGGGTGGCCAGCGCCCAGCGAATGGTCCGCTGCCCCGCCTCGGGGCGTGGCGTCAGGCGGATAACCTGTACGGTGGCGCCGATGGGCCGCGCGTACTGGTACAGGGTCTCGTGGCGGATATGCAGCTGCATGGTCACCAGGCCTCGCTCAGCAGAAAGTCGGTCGAAATCCGCGAGCCGAGATCCTGGATGCGCTCCAGGAAATCCGCCAGGACCTTGTGCACTCCCCGGGCGAGCACGCTATCGATCCGCCCGAACTGCAGCTCGGCATGCAGCTGGCCCGCGCGCCGCTCTGTTTCCGCGGACTGGCTGTTGGCGACCCGCCGCAGGTTGGCGGTGATCTCCTCGAGGCAGCGATGCAGGGAACGCGGCATGTCGGGGTGCAGGATCAGGAGCTCGGCCACCCGGTCCGGCGTGATCCGGTCCCGATAGGCCTGCCGGTAGATCTGCAGGGCCGACAGCGAGCGCAGCAGCTGGCTGTACCGGTAGTAATCCGCTTCAGGCCCGCGCGCACCGCCTTCGGCCGCCAGCACGCGCAGGTTCACGTCGAGCATGCGGGCCGTGTTGTCGGCCCGCTCGAGGAACGTGCCGATCCTGGTGAAGTGAAAGCCCTCGGTGCGCAGCATGGTGTTGATGGTGGCCCCGCTGACCAGGTGCGAGCGCTGGCGCACCCATTCGAAAAACTCGTTGAGCTGGTCCACGTTGCCGGTCCCGGCGATCCTCCGGTGGAGGTCGAGCCAGGTGGTATTCATCGTCTCCCAGATCTCCGTCGTCAGCGCCCCGCGCACCGCCCTGGCGTTCTCCCGCGCCTCGCGGAGGCACCGGACGATGCTGAACGGGCTGGCGGGATCGAAGGCGATCAGCTCCAGGACGTGGCGTGGATCGATGGCGCCGTAGCGCTCGGTGTAGGCATCCAGGGCGCCGACGACAGCCAGTGAAGCGGCCCAGCTCTGGTTCGCCTCTTCCGTCGACCGCGGCAGCAGGGCGGCGCTGACATTCACGTCGAGCAGACGCGCCAGGTTCTCGGCGCGCTCCACGTAGCGCGCCATCCAGTAAAGGTGGTCAGCGGTGCGGCTCAGCATCGGTCAGGGCCGGGTCAGGCCTCGAGGACCCAGGTGTCCTTGGTGCCGCCGCCCTGGGACGAGTTCACGACCAGGGAACCCTCGCGCAGCGCCACCCGCGTGAGGCCGCCCGGCACGATGCGCACGTCCCGGCCGGACAGCACGAAGGGCCGCAGGTCCACGTGCCGCGGGGCGATCCCGGAATCCACGAAGGTCGGGCAGGTGGACAGCGCCAGCGTGGGCTGTGCAACGTAGCCGGACGGGTTGGCGAGGATCCGCTCCCGGAACGCCGCCAGTTCGGCACGGCTGGCCGCTGGGCCGATCAGCATGCCGTAGCCGCCTGCCCCGTGGACCTCCTTCACGACCAGCTCTGACAGGTGCTCGAGGACGTAGGCGCAGTCGTCGGGGTTCCGCAGCACCCAGGTGGGTACGTTGGCCAGCAATGGCTCCTCGCCGCAATAGAAGCGGATCATCTCCGGCACGTAGGGGTACAGCGACTTGTCGTCGGCGATCCCGGTGCCCATGGCGTTGGCAATGGTGACGTTGCCCTCCCGGTAGGCGGTCAGCAGGCCCGGCACGCCGAGCGTGGAGTCGGCGCGGAAGGCGAGCGGGTCCAGGAAATCGTCGTCAATGCGCCGGTAGATCACGTCCACGCGCTGGGGACCGAGGGTCGTGCGCATGTAGACGAAGCCGTCCCGCACGAACAGGTCCTGGCCCTCGACAAGCTCCACGCCCATCTGCTGGGCGAGAAAGGCGTGCTCGAAGTAGGCGCTGTTGCTGGCGCCGGGCGTCAGCAGGACGGCCGATGGGTCGTTGACGCCGGACGGGGCCACGCTGCGGAGGATGTCGAGGAGCATGTCCGGGTAGTGCTCGACGGGTGCGACCGCGTGCCGCGCAAAGAGCTCCGGGAAGAGCCGCATCATCATCTTCCGGTCCTCGAGCATGTAGGACACGCCGGACGGCACGCGGAGATTGTCCTCGAGGACATAGAACTCGCCCTCGCCGGCCCGGACCACGTCGATGCCGGCAATGTGGGCGTAGATGCCCCCGGGCACGTTGACCCCGTGCATCTCCGGGCGGTACTGCGGGTTCCAGAGGACCGGCTCCGGCGGGATCCGGCCGGCCCGCAGGATCTCCTGGCCATGGTAGACGTCAGCGAGGAATGCGTTCAGCGCGCGAACCCGCTGGGTCAGGCCCCGGGCCAGGAGCCGCCACTCCTCGCAGGTGATCACCCGCGGGATGATGTCGAAGGGGATCAGCCGCTCCGTGCCGAACTGCCCGTCGCTGGCCGATGCGTCGGATTCGCCATAGACGGCAAAGGTGATGCCCACCCGCCGGAACAGCAGGTCTGCTTCCGCGCGCTTCGCCACCATGCGCTCGGCAGGCGTCGTCGCCAGCCATTCGGCCAGCCGCGCGTAGTGGGGCCGGACGCGGTTGGCCGGCGAGTGCATCTCGTCGAAGGGCAGCGTCATGGAAATTGCCGGGACGTTGCCCTCGCTACGGCTTGACGACAGCCGTGCCTAGGACGTGCTCCACGCCAGTTCCGCATCGGGCCCGGTCAGGGCTTCCTGCGCAAGGCGCAGGCGGTGCCGGGCGCAGAACACTGCGTGACGCGCCACCAGTTCGGGCCATTCATCGCTGCGGCATTCTCCGTGGACATCCGCCAGGTCCCGGCGCACCACTTCCGCCAGCACCAGTTCGGCAGCGCGCAGTTCGATGAGGGCCACGGTCCAGGCGATCTCCAGGGTCGGGTCCGGCCCCGGTTTCGGGGCTGGGTCGGCAGCGGGAGCGCGGGCCGGCGACCAGGCCACGCGCCGCGCAGCGGCGGGGGCGGACCCCCGGCGAGCAGGTGCCGGCCGATGCCAGGGACGCGCCCAGGCCACCGCGGCAGTCCAGGGTTCCTTGTTCGGTGGCGGATTCGATGCCAGTTCCATCTCACATCTCCGTGGGCGGGTGTACGGGACCCATTGCACGAGTCGTGCCAGGCGGCGGTACCGCGCCAATGCTGGCTCCGCGCAGCCATCGGGCCATCACCTGCACCACGGCAGAGCACGGGGCGATGCAGCCGGGCCCGATTCCGTGCGCCGGGGTGTCAGGGCTTCCTGGCGAGGGCGCGAAGATGCTCGCCGAGCCGCCGGAACTCGGCGCCACGAGTCGAACCCTGCCGCCAGGCCAGCCCGATCTCGCGGTAGCTGCGCTCCGGCAAGGCGTGGGTCTCCACCCGTGTGCCCGCCAGGAGCGCCGAGCCCTCGGCCATCTCCGGCAGGAAGGTAATCCCCAGGTCGGCGTCCACCATTTCAATGAGGGTCAGCAGGCTGGACGCCGCAAACGGACTGATCTTCTCCGAGCTCTTGACCCGGCACGCGGAGATGGCGTGCTCCCGCAGGCAGTGCCCGTCGTCCAGCAGGAGCACCGCGTCCCGGTCCAGCCGGTTGTAGCTGTACCTTTCGGGATTCACCAGTTTGGTCCCCTTCCGGCAGGCAAGCCGGAAGGCGTCCCGGAACAGGGGCTGCACTTCGGTGTTGTCCAGGTCGAAGGGCAGCGCCAGGAGGAGCACGTCGAGCTCGCCCTTGAGCAGCTTGCCGTGGATCTCGGCGGTCGTGCCCTCGTGGAGAAACAGGCGCAGCTTCGGCAGCGCCTTGCGCAGGCGGGGCAGCACCCGGGGCAGCAGGAACGGCGCAATGGTGGGAATCACGCCGAGCCGGAGGGGGCCCGCCAGTGGCGAGCGCTCGGTCTGGGCAAGGGCCACGAGGCCCTCGATGTCCCGGAGGCACAGCCGCGCCTGGGTTGCGACCTCCTGGCCCAGCGCAGTGATAGTGACACTCCGGTTGGTGCGGTCCACCAGCCGGACGCCCAGCAGGGTCTCGAGCTCCCGGATGGCGATGCTGAAGGCCGACTGGGAGACGAAGCAGGCGACGGCCGCCTTGCCGAAGTGCCTGTGCTCGGCGAGCGCCGCGAAGTACTGGAGCTGGCGGGTGCTGGGAAGCCTCATGTTCTATTCCATAGATCGTACTGATATGAACAATATGCTTTCTGATTATTGCGCACGGGCGCACCATGTCGCCAGTCCCTCACCGAATGGAGTCCGCTCATGTTGCAGAGCCGCGAAGGCCAGCGCGTCCCCGACGTCACGTTCCGCACCCGCAAGGGCCACGAATGGGTGAACCGCACCAGCAAGGAGATCTTCTCCGGGCGAACGGTCATCGTCTTTTCCCTGCCCGGCGCCTTCACGCCCACGTGCTCCTCGACCCACGTGCCCCGCTACAACCAGTTTGCGCCCGCGTTCAGGGCCCAGGGCGTGGACGAGATCGTCTGCATCTCGGTCAATGACGCCTTCGTGATGAACGAGTGGCAGGAAGACCAACGGGCCGGCAACGTGACGTTCCTGCCGGACGGCAATGGCGAATTCTCCGAGCGCATGGGCCTGCTCGTCGGCAAGGAGGACATCGGCTTTGGCCGCCGGTCCTGGCGGTACTCGATGCTGGTCCGGGACGGCGTCATCGAGAAGATGTTCATCGAACCCGAGGAACCGGGCGACCCCTTCAAGGTGTCCGATGCCGACACTATGCTGGCCTACGTCGCCCCTGGCGCCGCCAAGCCGCTGGACGTCACGGTCTTTACCCGCAAGGGCTGCCCGCACTGCTCCCGGGCCAAGGCGCGCCTGAAGGAGGCCGGGATCCCGTACGAGGAACTCACGCTCAACAAGGAGTTCTCCGACAGCACCCTCCGGGCCGTGGCCGGCAGCACTGCGGTGCCGCAGGTCTTCATCAATGGCACGCACATCGGCGGGGCCGACGAACTGGAGAAGTGGCTGGCCTCGCGCAAGGCAGCCTAGAGCCTCCTGTAGGAGCACCTTCAGGTGCGACTGCTTTCGATCAGTCGCGCCTGAAGGCGCTCCTACGGGAATTTCCCGCAGGGCCCCACACCCTCCGGCAGGACTCCGTCCCGGAGTAACCGGAGATTAACCGCCGCCCGGACGTATCCCGGGTCCAGCCGCAGGGCGCGGCGCCACGCTTCCTCCGCCCGCCGGAGGTCGCACTGGTCCGCCAGCGCCAGCCCCAGGTTGTTGAACGCCCGGGCGTTGTGCGGCGACCGGCTCACCACATCCCGCCAGAACGTGGCCTCGTCCCGGTAGACGTCATTGCGCAGGTGGGTGGCGAGGCCTGTAAAGGACAGCACGGCCACGAAGGCGGCCACGGCCAGCGCCCGGTGCCGGACACCGAGGCGCCGGATGGCCGCCGCCAGCAACAGCGCGGGGCCGGCCAGGGCCACGTAGAGCTGGCGGTCGTTCACGAGGTCCAGGCGCGCGAGCAGTGAGTTCGTCGGCGCCAGCCAGACCAGGAACCAGAGCAACGCAAACGCCGGCAGCGGGAACCGGCGGACGCTGGTCACCGCCAGCCCTCCCCCGGCCACCAGCGCCAGCAGCGTGAGGCCGTCCGCCGCATCCAGGCCGGGCATGGCCGGCAGGGCGGGATCGGCGTTCATCCGGTCGATGTTCAGCAACTGCCCCGCGAGATACCGGATGGCCGGCAACTGGGCGACGAGGTTCTCCGCCACCGACCGGGTGGCCAGGCTGCCTGAGAGAAAGGCCCGGTAGGCCGGCAGCGACAGCACCGCCGCAAGCGCCAGGACCAGCACCAGCCAGTGGCCGGCCGTTCTCGCCAGGACCCCGCGCCAGTTGAAGGGCCGGGATATGTCTGCCGCCTCCCACAGCAGCAGCACGGCCGGCACGATGGCCGCGGTTTCCTTCGTGGCAATGCCGGCGAGCATGAGCATGAGCGAGACGGCAAGCAGCCAGCCCCGCTGTCCCGGCCGAACCCGCCATTGCACCCAGGCCGCCACGCTGCCCAGCGCGAACAGGGCGCTCAGCGACGTGGAGCGGCCCGAGGCGTAGGTGACCGCCTCCGTCTGCACCGGGTGCAGGACGAAGATGATCGCGGTTGCCAGCGCCAGCCAGCCGGCCATCGCCGGGGACTCGCCCAGCTGGTGGGCGAAGCACCGGACCAGGCACAGGATCAGTAAGCCGTTGCCGGCGTGAATCGCCACGTTGACGGCGTGGAACCCCACGACGCCGGTGCCGCTGGCGTGATTGAGCGCGTAGCTCAGCTTCAGCAACGGCCGCATGCCGGGCATGGCGGACCACCAGGCCGTGAGGTCCTGCACCCGGGGATCCCGCACGATCACGTCCCAGTCGTCGAACTGGAAGCTCGCCTGCAGCGCGTTCGCGTAGGCGACGGCCACGAAGAGCACGACGAGAAACGCCGGCCACCACCTCTGGAGCGGATTACCGGCGGCGGGCATCGGGCACCGCGGCCGCCCTCCGGAACACAGGAATACCCGGGAGCTAGCGGCCGAAGAGCCCCTTGAGGCGCTTCGCGCCTTCCTTCATGACATCCTCAGCGGTGGGCTTCGTGGCGGGGGTGGCAGGTGCCCCGGGACTGGCCGCGTCTTCGGCGGCCGCGGCGGCTCCGCCATCCATCATCTCGCGGGCGTAGTTGCTGCAGAAGTCCCGGTATTTCTCCGCGGGTGGAGTCGTGAAGCCCCGACCCGCGCATTCGCGCTGGGCGATGGGCTGGGCCAGCGACGGACACTGGGCGCCGAGGAAATCAAGGTCCCCGCTGCGGTTCGCGTCGTTGCACAGGCGCGTGCGGATCGGCTCGGCCTGCACGCCGCAGAATTTCGCCACCTCCGTCAGCGTCCCCGAATCAAGCATTGCATTGCCCGTGGGCTGGCGTGCCGCAACGGTGCTGAAACCTGCCTTCGTGCCCAGGCGATCACAGAGCTGCTTCTTGTACTTCGCGTCGCAGCTGTAGGTCTCGAGATAGGACGGAATCATCTGTTCCGGGGTGGCTGCGCAAAGCTGCGCCATGGTGGCGTTCGACTGGGCCTGGGCCGCGGCAACCTGCTTCTTCACCTTGCTGGCGTCGCACGCGCCGAGGCGCTTGCCCTGCATCGTCATCTTCATCGTCTGGCCGTCCATCGTCATGTTCATTACCTGGGTGTAGCGGTCACTGCCCTGGTAGGTCATCTCGCCGGTGCCAGATCCCTCCGGACAGGTGACCTTGTAGGTGAACTTGCCGGGGGATCGCCGGACGTCACTCATCTGGCAGCGGTTATCCTCGGGCGCCATCGCCTCCGGGCCCTCCGCATTGACGGGTGCGCAGACCTCCTGCGTGCGTCCCGGCATCGACATGCCGCCGCCCTCCATGGCCATCGTGACTTCCCAGAGATTGCCGGGCTCCTCCGCCACGGCGGTCGAGGCCAGGAAACCCAGCACGACGATGGCCGGCGAGAACTTCTTGAGGGTCGGGCGCATGGCGGTTCTCCGGTGCGGGATGGTCTTGAAGCCGAGTATATGCCGGGTAGTAGGATGCAGGCATGGCCGAACTGGATGAACTGAAGCAGCGCCTCAGGGACTTCGCGCAAGCCCGGGACTGGGAGCAGTTCCACACCCCGAAGAACCTGGCCATGGCGCTGGTGGCGGAGGCCGCCGAGGTGGTCGAGCATTTCCAGTGGCTGACATCCGCCGAGAGCCAGGCGCTGGATCCGCGCGGGAAGGCAGAGGTGGCGCTGGAGCTGGCCGACGTCCTGCTCTACCTCGTGATGCTGGCGGACCGCCTCGATGTGGACCTGGCCGAAGCCGCGCGCCGCAAGATCGTCCTCAACGAGAAGCGCTTCCCCCCGGCACCGCGCCCGTAGGAGCGCCTTTAGGCGCGATCATCGCCCGATTCCCGCCACGCATCCCACAACAACGACACACAACTCCAGATCGTGGCCGCAAAAAGCGCCAACAGCAGGCAACCAACGAACAGGGCAAGGGCGGCTACGAGCCAGTCCATGGTTCAAAAGCACGCCGGGATCTGTTGCAGCGGACGGGCAACGAATGCCAGGGCATTCACCACCACCAGCAGGTAGATCACGAGCGCGCCGATGCGGCGGTCGTGACCCAGGCCCTTGAGGCTGCCCGCGATGCCGTAGGCCGGCGCGAGCACCGACAGGTTCAGGTACTTCAACGTCGCGGCGATTCCGGCCAGCAATGGCAGCAGCCCGGGATCGGCGCCGGCCGGCGCCACGGCGAGTGTGTGCAGGCACAAGTCCTCGAGGCAATCGAGTGCCGAGGCGAGCAACGGGGTCCAGGTGAGCACGCGACCCGCGGGCTGCCAGCTCGCGGGCAGGCGGAGAGTCAGCAGGCCCAGCAGCCCGCTGAGGAGCAAGCCGTAGCCCCAGGCGAACACCACGTCGCCGGGAATCAGCAGCCGGGCGATCGCCGATTGCTGCTCCGGGGTGAATGAGCCGAAGACACTGGTGAAGCGCTCTCCGGTGAAGGCGACCTGCAGGCAGGTGAGCTCCGGAAGGCGGTCACCGAGCACCGGTGCAAAGGGGCCCATCAGGACGCCCGTGGCGTACCCGAAGATGGCGACACCCGCGAGCGCCATGAGGGCGAAAATCCAGGCCTGTCGCGACGGCTGATTCATACTGGCGGCGATGATCCGCCTCAACCCGGAAAAACTCCACCTGAGCAAGTGGACCGCCGTAAAGCCGGTCCGCAAGGAGAAGCACTTCCTCGTCACGGCGCTGATCCGCGACGACGAGGAGGTCGTCGTCGCGTGCCTCATCGAGGCCGTGCACAGCCGCCGGCTGCGGGAGATCGACTGGCGGGAACTGAAGGATCCGGAGAAGTGGCTGCAGGGCTGGCAGTAAGGGGAGCAATGGGGACAGATTTATTTGGCCGGCGGCCGGCCAAATAAATCTGTCCCCATTGCTCCCCTTACTTCGGGGGCGTCAGCCACTCCACCTTCCACCCGCTCCGGTCGTCGTTCTTCAGCGTGGTCCAGAGCCAGGGCAGCAGCGCATTCAGCTTCTGGTCCAGGCCGAAGGGCGCGTTGGCGATGCAGAGGCCGGACCCCCGCATGCCGTGGAAGGCCTCCGCCTCCACCCGCAGCTCCGCGTGCAGGAGCTTCGGCAGCGCGGTGGCCCGCATCTTGGCCGTGAAGCGCTCGGCGAGCGGGTCCCGGATCAGCGGATACCAGACGATGTAGATGCCACCGGGCCACCGGCCGTGGCAGGTCTTCAGGAGTTCGACCACCGCCAGGAATTCTTCCTTCACCTCGTAGGACGAATCCACCAGCACGACGCCCCGCTTCTCCTTTGGCGGCACCAGTGCCGGCAGCCCCTCGAAGGCGTTCCGGTCGTGGATGTGCACGCGGGGATCGCGTCCGAAGTTCCGGTGCAGCCTGGAGAGCGCGGCCGGGTGCAGCTCCAGCAGTTCCAGGTGATCCAGGGGCCGGAGCAGGTGGCGGGCGACCTGTGGCGAGCCGGGATAGAGATGCAGGTCACCGGCCTTGCCGGCCCCCTGCCCGTTCAGCGCGCGAACCGCCTCCAGGTAATCGCGCACTTCGGCGGGCGGATTCCGGGCGGCAAGGACGCGCTCGATGCCGCCGGCGAACTCGGCGTTCTTCCGGGCCTCGCCGCTCCGCAGGTCGTAGATGCCGGACCCCGCATGGGCATCCAGCACCCGCAGGGGCGTGTCCTTCCGCTGGAGGGCGCGGATGACCAGCGCCAGCACCGAGTGCTTCAGGACGTCGGCATGGTTACCGGCGTGGTAGTCGTGCTGATAGCTCAACATCTGACACAATTAGCCCATGGGACGCATATTTGAAACCAGAAAACACGTGATGTTTGCCCGCTGGAACCGCATGGCCAAGCAGTTCACGCGGATCGGCAAGGACATCACGATCGCCGTGAAGGCCGCGGGGCCCGACCCCGACAACAATCCCGCCCTCCGCCGGGTCATCGCCAACGCCCGCGCCGTCAACATGCCGAAGGACAAGGTGGACGCCGCCATCAAGCGGGCCTCGGGCAAGGACGTGGCGAACTACGAGGAAGTGATCTACGAGGGGTACGCACCCCACGGAATCGCCGTGCTCGTGCAGACCGCCACCGACAACCCTACCCGCACCGTCGGCAACGTGCGCAACGTCTTCAACAAGAATGGCGGCAACTTCGCCACCACCGGCAGTGTCAGCTTCATGTTCCGCCGCATGGGCGTCTTCAGGCTGGACCCGGCCGGCATCGATCAGGATGATCTGGAACTGTACCTGATTGACCACGGCCTGGAGGAGATGGGCGAAAGCACCGGCGATAAGGCCGAGCCCCAGCTGGTGGTCCGCTGCAATTTCGCCGACTTCGGCCAGCTGCAGAAGGCGCTGGAGGACCGGGGAATCACGCCCTTGTCAGCCGAGCAGGAATACATCTGCACCACGCCCATGGAACTGCCCGAGGACCAGGCCAAGGAAGCGCTCGAACTGATCGACAAGCTCGAGCAGGACGAGGACGTGCAGAAGGTCTTCCACACCCTCGTTTGAGAAGCACCGGGTTTGGCAT
>JBEBHH010000022.1:0-55461 GCA_040080965.1 Gammaproteobacteria bacterium
GTTACGCGCCGACCATCGACCGCGCCCTCGACGTGGGCGCGCGGCTCGTGGGCCTGCCGTAGGTCGGGGCCGGGACGTGAGCCGCGTCTCCGCCACCTGCCTGCTGCTCCTGCTGGCCGTGGCGCCGGGGGCGGGGGCCGATGGGAGCGACGCGGAACGCCAGGCTGAGCTGGACCGGCTCTGCGAGGCGGCCCGGGACGAGAAGCTCGCGCCGATCCGCGCCGAGATCTACGAAGACTGCCTGGACGACCGCAAGGGCGACGACGCCTACTGCCGGCGCTACGCGGACGGGTACAACGGCGAGCGCATCGGCGGCTCGCCGCGCTTCTACGAGTTGCCCAAGTGCGAGGAAGCGTTCCGCTTTCGCAACCGAAACCGTAAGCCCGGCACCTAGACGACCTTGGCGCCCCATCGGCTGAGGGCGGTGCCGTAGAGCCGGTCCACTTCGGCGAACACGTCCGGCACGCCCTTCTCGAGCAGCGCCCGGTTCGTCGGCGGGAAATCCTTCCGTCCGCCTTCCTCGGGCCACTGCATCGTGGCGTCGATGACGACCTTGCTGGTGCGCCCCTGCTTCGGCTGGCTCGGGTCGGTCACGATCCCCATGAGGTCCGTCAGGATCTCGGTCGCCGGCGACGGCTGCCAGCGGGAACCCAGGGCGAACATGATCTGGGTGCGGTCCATCACGTCGATGTCCTTGTCCACCACGATCACCACCTTGGCGATCGGGTTGCGGTCGGCCACGGCCCGCCCGGCCTTCAGGCCCTGGCCCGCCGCGTTCTTGTCGATGGCGATGATGTACACGCCCATCACGTCCTGGGGCTGGTAGGACTCCACCAGGTTGGGCACGGCGCGCCGGAGGAAGAAGTCCGAAAGCGCGTCCTGGGGTGACGTGACCATGCCCCGCTGCATGCCCGTGTACATGTTGACGAGCCAGGGATCCCTGCGGTGGGTGACCGTGGTGACCTTGAGGAAGAAATTCTCCTCCTTGTAGGGCCCCAGGTAGCCGAACATCTCGCCGAAGGGGCCCTCGGGCATGCCCTTCTCCTGCAGCGGCACCTCACCCTCGATGACCATCTCGGCGTGGGCCGGCACCAGGTGGTCGTTGGTCTCGGACTTGACGAGCTCGAGCGGCTTGCCGCGGAAGCCGCCGGCCACGGCAAGCTCGTTCACCGGTTTGTCGCTGAAGCGTGGCACCACGCGCGTGCAGCTGATGAACCAGGTCACCGGGTCCTGGCCGAGCACGATGGAGACTTTCGCCACGGCGTCGCCGCGCTTCCGGGCCGCCATCAGCATCTTCCAGCCAGTCTGGTTCGGCTCGGGATTCAGGCCGATCAGCCGTGGCCCCTTCAGCTGGCAGCGGTAGGTGCCGAAGTTGTTACCCATGTCCGGGTCGCTGGTGAATACCGACGTGGCATTGATGTAGCGGCCCGCGTCCGAGGGGTTGGTCTGGATGAACGCGAATTTCGTCAGGTCGATGTCGTCACCCTGCAGCACCACCTGCTTGCACAGCGCCCGCTCCCGGGGAATGGTGACCGGCGGGATCTCAGGGTAGCTGCCGTTGTTCTTCTTCAGCATGTCGGCCAGGTAGGCCTTGGCATTGCGGTAGCTGGCCGGGCCGTTGCCGGGCACCACGGTCTGGCCGAAGAGGATGGCGTCGTCGTGCAGGTTGGCCTGGAGCAGGCCGAACAGCGGCCCCTGCACCCACTGGCCGCCGATCTTCACGCGCTCGAAGCGCAGCGCGGGCACCCCGAAGAAGCTGTAGAGGTCGTTGGCGCGGAACACGAGGCCCGTCGCCTGGAATGCATCCTGGTCCACTTCGGGGATCCGCAGCAGCAGGCCGTTGGCTTCCAGCGCCGCGATGTAGTCGCGCATGGTGTCGAAAGGCGGCCTCGGCGCGTTCGCCGGCGTGAGGGCCGCCGCCGTGCCAGAGGCAGCGCCGCCCGAGACGCTGCACGCCGTGGCGGAGAGGGCGGCCAGCGTGGTGCCGGCAGCCAGGATTTCGCGGCGGGACAAGAGGGAATCGGACATGCGGGTTGCTCCAGCGTCGGGTGAGATCGCGGTTGATGTCGATACTAGCCGGAGGCCGCCGCGACCGCGCGCCGGGCCCGCCGCCGCAGGGCAAAAATTGCCGCGGACACCACCACGAGGCCAGCCAGCCAGGCGCCGGTCCGGCCCTCGATGACCTGGAACACGATCCCGTGGGCGACGGTGAGTGCCAGCGCCCAGGCCGCACCGCGCTGCACCCGTTTCCAGCGGTCCGGACCCAGCCGGCGCAGGCTCCAGTTGTTCGACAGGGCGAGCAGGCCGAGCAGCAGGATTCCCACCAGGTAGCCGGCAACGATGCTCGCCGTGCCGACCCAGCCCGCCCAGCCGGGCAGGGGCGACCCGGGCGGGCCGGTGATGTAAGTGCGGAAATAGACCGGCTGCATGACCTCGCCCGTCGCCGCGGCCAGGTGGGCGAGCCCGGTCAGCCCGGCCCAGATCCCCAGGTCCCGGCGCAGGACGCTGTTCAGCGTTGGCCGCCCGGTGCGCAGCGCCGCGACCGGGCCCAGCGCCAGGGCCGAGACCAGCAGCCCGAAGCAGAGCCAGGCGGTGACGAGGCTCAGTCGATCCGTCGCAGTGGCCGGAACCCCCGCAAACCAGGCTGCCGCTCCCGCGCCGCTGCACGCCAGGAGCAGGAGGCTGTGCCGGAGGACGCGCCTACTCAGGACGGTTGCCGGGCATGCGGCCCCGGGTGTGCAGCTGGTCGATGCGCTGCGTGACGGTGCTCGCCCAGCGCCGGGCCACCCGCCGTACCTCGGTCCAGGCCTGCACCGAGGTCACGCGGGACACGTTGGTGCCGCCGTAGTCCACCGGGTCGGCGGCCCGCCGGTCCACGGCCCGGGCCAGTGTCTCGCCGCTCGGGGCGTCCAGCAGCTCGAGCACCAGGGTGGCTTCGCCCACCTCGTCCAGGAAGATCTCGCTGCGACCGGCCTCCTCGGGCGGCACGTTCGACACGATGTCGAGCAGCGACGTGCGCACCAGCAGGACGTCCGGGCCCGGCTGCGTGGTGAGCGTCATGGTGCGGCTCTTTGCCAGCTCCTCGCGGAAGACCTCGGTGACGGTGTCCACCAGCCGCTGCTTGTCCACGTCGCGCAGCGGGAACTCCCGGTCCTGGGAGCGGTACAGGCTGGTGCCCGCTGCGGCCCGCACGGCCCGGAACTGCACTTCGACCGGCACCAGCAGGATCTGCCGGTAGCTGCTCAGGTTGATGTCGGGCTTGACCCAGGCTTCCTTCATGCCCGAGTCACGGACGGGGACCATGCCGTCGTAGGTGGGGGCGTCGGTGTCGATGACGGGATTCGGCGCACTGCAGGCCGCGAGCACCGCGCAACCAACGAGCAGAACGGCCTTCACGCCACGCACCCCTGGGGAGTCAGCCGGCAGTCCGGCTTGTCGAAAACCACCTGCACCGCGCTGATGGCCCGCTCCAGGAATCCGCCTTCGCAGTAGGCCAGGTACCACTCCCACATGCGCACGAACTCGTCGGGATAGCCCAGGCGCCGCACGTCCTGGACCCGGTGCAGGAAGCGCTCGCGCCAGATCTGCAGCGTGCGGGCGTAGTCGAGGCCGATGTCCTGGAGGCCGGTGAGCTGCAGGTCGGTAACCCTGCTCACGGACGACAGGAGGGCTGCACAGGACGGCAGCGCGCCCCCCGGAAAAATGTACTTCTGGATGAAGTCCACCGACTGCCGGGCCTGCTCGTAGTTCCGGTCGGCGATGGTGATGGACTGCAGGAGCATGCGGCCCGCGGGCTTCAGGCGCTCGCTGCAGGCCCGGAAGTAGGTGTCGAGGAAATCGAGCCCTACGGCCTCGATCATCTCCACGGAGACGACTTTGTCGAAGGTGCCCTTCAGGTCCCGGTAGTCCTCGCTGACGACCGTGATCCGGTCCGCCAGGCCGGCCTTCCGCACCCGCTCCGTCGCGAACTCGAACTGGTTCTTCGAGATCGTGGTGGTGGTGACCCGGCAGCCGAAGTTCCGCGCCGCGTGCAGCGCGAGGCCGCCCCAGCCGGTGCCGATCTCCAGCAGGTGATCGTCCCGCCGCAGTTCGAGCTTCCGGCAGATGAGGTCCAGCTTGTGCAGGGATGCTTCCTCGAGGGAGGCATCGGGCCGCGGGAAGACCGCGGACGAGTACATCATCGTCGGGTCGAGGAACAGCTGGAACAGCTCGTTGCCCAGGTCGTAGTGGGCGTGGATGTTGCGCCGGCTGCCGGCGCGGGTGTTGCGGTGATACCAGTGCGCCAGCTTCAGCGCCACGCCGCCCAGCCGCGCCATGCCGGACTCGAGCCGTTCCATGACCGCCCGGTTGACCACGAGCAGGCGCACCACGCCGGGCAGGTCGGACACGGTCCACTTGCCCGCCATGTACGCCTCGGCGGCGCCGATCGTGCCACCGGTGGCGATATCCAGGTAGGCGGAGAGGTCATTGATATGCACGGCCACGTCGGGCGAAGCGCCTTGCGGTGCCGGCGCCCCGAAGAGCTGGCTGCCCAGCGGGTCGTGCAGGTGCAGCCGGCCATGGCCCAGTGTCCGGAGCAGGTCGTGCACGCCGCGCCGGGCGAGGCGCACGGCGGCGCCAACGGACCGGGCGTTCGCCGCGGTGGTTGCCTCGTTCACCGGATTGTCGAGGGCCTCGTCGAAGTCGTTCATGCCGCTGCCTTTGGTTTTGCATGATCGTACACCGGCGCCCGCTTGCGCCACAGCTTGAGCGCCTGCCAGTGGATGAGTGCAGCGATGCGCAGCGTCGCAAGCGGGTCCGCGGCGAGAACGCGGGCGAGTGCCCGGGCGCTGATGGGGATCCGGCGGAAGTCCAGGTGGGCGTCGAAGCTGCGCTGGCCGTGCCGCCAGTTCTCGAGGGCGAGGGCCAGGCGCTCGTCCGGGGGCGCGAGCCGGCACCGGTAGTCCATGTCCATCGGCAGGAACGGCGACACGTGGAAGGCCTTGGCGAAGTCGAACTTGAAGCCACCATTGGCGATGGGCGCGCCGCGCGTCAGGACGTAGGGGTGCATCTCGCGCCACGGCATGTTGCTCACTTCCAGGACCACCGCTTCGAGGGTGCCGTCCGGCGCGAAGCAGTAGTAGGCCGAGAGGGGATTGAAGCCGTACCCGAAGTACCGGAAGTGGGTCAGAAGCCGGATCGGTCCGGCGGGGCGGAAGCCGGCCTCCCGCTGCACCAGGTCGCGGATGCTGGCGTCGAGGGGTTCAGTGGCCTCGCCGTAGTGATCAGCACGCCGGAACCAGGCGGGCGCCGGTGAGCGGGCGGACCAGAGCCAGAAGCTGTCGAACAGCTCCGGCAGTTCGGCCAGGTCCACGTACAGCATGGCGATGCGGTAGCGGAAGTCGTGGCGGACCGGCAGGAAGCGCCGGTGGCTAACGTGTCCCTGATAGATACAGCTGTGCATCGGCTGCCTCGTGGTCTGTCGCCGCCGCGTCCGGAGCGAGTGGCGGAATGCGACCCTTTTCCAGAGCATTGCACACCGCGATGGCGCTTCGCACGCCGTCCTCGTGAAAGCCGTAGCCCCAGTACGCGCCGCAATACCAGGTCCGGTGCGCGCCGCTGATCTCGGCATGGCGGTCCTGGGCCCGCAGCGCCGCCGCGTCGAAGACGGGATGGCTGTAGGTCTGCCGGTGCAGGATGGAGCGGGGATCCACGGTGTTGTCGTCGTTCAGCGTGAGCAGGAACTGGCGGCGCGTGGGCAGGCTCTGCAGGCGCGTGAGGTCGTAGGTGACGGACACGCGGCCCGGCGCGGACGCCGGATCCCGGTGGTAGTTCCACGCGGCCCACGCCCGCCGGCGCCGCGGCAGCCGCCGCGTGTCGGTGTGCAGGACGGCGTCGTTGTCCTGCCAGGTGATCGCGCCCAGTACCTCCCGCTCCGCGTCGGTGGGATCCCGGAGCAGAGCGAGGGCCTGGTCGCTGTGGCAGGCGAAGATGACCTGGTCGTAGTCGGCGGCGGGACGCCCCCGGGCCTTCACGACCACCCGGTCGGCGTGCCGCTGCACCCATTCCACCGGCGTGTCGAGCAGCAGGCGGTCCCGGATGGGGCGAAGCAGGGCGCGGACGTACTCCCGGGAACCCCCGGTGACTGTCCGCCACTGGGGCCGCCCCTCGACCTGCAGCAGGCCGTGATTGCGGCAGAAGCGGCCGAACTGGCTGGCGGGGAAGGCCAGGATGCGGGCGGGCTCGGCCGACCAGATCGCGCCCGCCATCGGCAGCAGGTAATCCTCCACCATCGGGCCGCTGAAGCCGTTAGCGGCCAGGAAGTCGCCCAGGGTGACCGAAGGGTCAGCGGCGACGAGCGCCTCGGCCATGCCGTTGAAGCGCAGGATGTCGCGAATCATCCGGTAGAAGGTTGGCCGGAGGGCATTCCGGCGCTGGGCGAAAATGGCGTCGAAGGTGTTGTCGCCCCGGTACTCGAGCCCGCTGTCGCCGCAGCGGAAACTGAAGCTCATGTCGCTCGGCTGGGAGGTGACCCCGAGGTCCTGCAACAGCGCCGTGAAGCGCGGGTAGGTCTTCTCGTTGAAGACGATGAAGCCGGTGTCGATGGCCAGGCGGTGCCCGTCCATCGCCACTTCCACCGTGTTGCTGTGGCCGCCGGGGTGGCTCTGGGCCTCGAAGAGGGTCAGGTCGCAGCGGGGAGCCAGTTGCCGGGCGGCGTAGAGTCCCGAGATCCCGGTGCCAACGATCGCAATTCGCACGCGCACACCCTTCCTGTCGAAAGTCCCAGACATACCAATCGCGCCCGGGCGCCAATTGGATGCAAAGCGGCGCCAGTAGCCAGCGAGGCGCGAAACTCTATACGCTTTCGATCCGCCGGCCGGCAGGAACTGGAGAAGGGCATGAGTCGATGGCTGAGAATTGGAGCGGTGGCGCTGCTGCCAGCGCTGGTCCTGGCCGGGTGTGGAGCCGCGCCGGCATCCCTGGCGGACCTCAACGCATCCTATGAGCGGGCCCTGGCGCGCACCGCCCCGCTCGCGGTGACACTCGCGCCCGGCTCCGACGGGGAGCGCCAGGCCTTCGCCGGTGTCCAGCGGTACTTCGCCGGGATGACGGCCGACTCCGTCCGCGACCTGACCGCCAGCGTCTACGCACCCGAGGGGTACCTGAACGACACGCTCGTCGGCATCGACGGCGCCGACCGGATCGAGGCGTACTTCGGCCACACCATTGAAAAGTCGCGCCTGCTGAAGGTGGAGTTCCTCGACCGGGCGCCGGTGGGCACCGACTGGTACGTGCGCTGGCGGATGACCGTGGTAGCCGACGGCCTGAACGGCGGGGACGAAGTGGTCACCTACGGGGTCACCCAGTTCCGCTTCGACGCCGACGGCCGCGTGCTGATCCACAAGGATTTCTGGGACGCCGGGACCGGAATCTACGAACAGCTGCCAGTCCTGGGCGGACTGATCGGCCGGATCCGGGCGACGGTCGAGAAGGGCGCCCGATGAGCCTGCTGATCGACCTCTGCGAGCGCGGCCTCGTGCCCGACGCGCTCACCCGCTTTGGCATGCGGCGCCTGATGGCAGAGCGGCTGGCCAGCGAGTCCCTGGACCGGGGCGAGGGCGAGTTCGACGAATTCCGCCGGCGGCTGGCGGCCCTGCGCCAGAGCCCGGTGGCCATCGAGACGGCCCGTGCCAACGAGCAGCACTACGAGGTCCCTGCCGCCTTCTTCCAGCGGGTGCTGGGCCCGCACCTCAAGTACAGCTGCTGCTGGTACGGCGACGGCGCCCGGACGCTCGGCGAGGCGGAGGAGGCCATGCTCCGGTTGAGCTGCGCCCGGGCGGAGCTCGCGGATGGCCAGCGCGTGCTCGAACTCGGTTGCGGGTGGGGCTCACTGACCCTGTGGATGGCCGCGCAGTATCCCCAGAGCCGGATCACGGCGGTCTCCAACTCCGCCTCCCAGCGCGAATTCATCCTGGGCCAGGCGCGGGAGCGCGGCCTGCAGAACGTGCAGGTCATCACGGCGGACGCCAACGTCTTTGCCACCGCGGACCGCTTCGATCGTGTGGTTTCCGTGGAGATGTTCGAGCACATGCGCAACTACGCCACTCTGCTGGAGCGCATCGCCGGCTGGCTCGAGCCCGGCGGCAAGCTGTTCGTGCACATCTTCTGCCACCGCTCCCTGATGTACCCGTTTACGGTGGAGGGCGACACGGACTGGATGGCGAAGTATTTCTTCACTGGCGGTCTCATGCCCGCCGAGGACACGCTGCTCCACTTTCAGGAGCACCTCACGCTGGAGGATCAGTGGCGCGTGTCCGGTACCCACTACGAACGGACCGCCAACGACTGGCTCGCCAACCAGGACCGGGAGCGCGAGGCCGTCATGGCCGTGCTCACCCAGGCCTACGGCCCGGGGGAGGCTTCAGTCTGGTTTCAGCGCTGGCGGATGTTCTTCATGGCTGTCGCTGAGCTGTTTGGCTACGCGGGTGGCACCGAATGGCTGGTGAGCCACTACCGATTCAGCCGATAATCGGCCCATGTTGCCGCTGGCGCTGTCGGGCCTCGCGACCACCGCAGGACTCCTGTTCGCGGCCTGGCTGATCAGCCTCCCGTTGCGCAACGTGGCCATCGTGGACGTCTTCTGGGGGCTGGCCGTGGCCGGCGCCGGCGTCACGTGGCTGCTGCAGGCCGATGGCAGCCCGCGGGGCGCCCTGGCCGTGCTGCTTGCCGTGCTCTGGGCGTCGCGCCTCGCGCTCCACATCCTGTGGCGCAGCCGGGGCAAGGCCGAGGACCGCCGCTACCGCGAGATCCGCGCGCGCAACGAACCCAACTTTGCCTTCAAGAGCCTGTACCTGGTGTTTGGGCTCCAGGCCGTGCTCGCGTGCGTCATCGCCGCACCGCTGTTCGGCGCGACGCTGTCCGCCAGTCCTCTTGGCATCATCGACGCTGTCGCCGCGCTCCTGTGGCTGGCGGGCTTCCTGCTCCAGGCCGTCGCCGACCTGCAGATGGCACGCTTCCAGCAGCGCCCCGGCGCGGACGGCGCCGTCATGGACCAGGGCCTGTGGCGCTACAGCCGGCACCCGAACTACTTCGGCGAGACGCTGATGTGGTGGAGCCTGTGGCTGATCGCCGCCGCGGGCGGCGCCTGGTGGACCATCGTCGGGCCGCTGCTGCTCACCTTCCTGCTGCTGAAGGTCTCCGGCGTGGCGCTCACCGAGAAGGACATCGCCGCGCGTCGGCCCGAGTACCAGAGCTACATCCGGCGCACCAGCGCGTTCGTGCCACTGCCGCCCCGCGCCTGAGGCGAGTGCTCAGATCCGGCGTGTTTTCGTTCCGCCGCGGGCGCCTGGTTTTCCCTTTCGACCCGGCCTGACCACCGGGGGACCCAGCATCGCTTCGGTCCAGGCCGGATTGTCGGGATCCGCTACCTTAGTGGCCCGGCGTTGCGGTGACTTCAAAGTAATAGCGCGCTTCATGTTTCTCGGCCCTTCGCAGGGAAATGTTGTGCGGGTCGCCGCCGCGATCAGGCGCCCCGCCGCTCGCGCGTTGACCACCAGATCAGCCCCAGCAGCACGACCTGCCCCGGCAGGCGCCAGAACAGGAACGCCGGACTCACGTCGGGAAAGAGCGTCGGGTTCAGCCACATGTGCACGTTGGCCGGCGTCACGCAGACGGTGAGTGCCATGAGGCCGAGGCCGGCGGTCCGGCGCCAGCGGGGCAGGCACACGCCGGCTGCACCCAGCAGCTCCAGCACACCCGTCAGGTAAACCACCTCCCGGGGGAAGGGAGCCCAGGGCGGAACGATGCGCACGAAAGCATCCGTGGCCACAAAGTGCCCGACTCCGCCGATCGCGAAGAAGAGTACGACCAGGCCGAGGGCCGAGATCTGGAGGGCACGGAGAATCGATGCTGATAACATATGCCTGTCCCGCCGAAGCGAAGCCAGTGTGACCGAAACCTTGCCCGACCGCCTGAGCACCGACCCCCGGAGCCCCTTCTACGACGAGGCGCTCCTCGCCCGGGGCATCGGCATCCGCTTCAACGGCAAGGAACTCCACAACGTGGAGGAGTACTGCGTCAGCGAAGGCTGGATCCGGGTGACCGTGGGCAAGGCGCTCGACCGGCGGGGGCAGCCGCTGACCCAGAGGCGCAGCGGCACCGTGGAGGCTTTCCTGAAGGTCCCGACCTGACCCAACCGCACGTAAGGAGACTCGCGATGTTGCCCCGTGTTCTCGCCACCCTCGTCCTGTCGTCCTGGAGCGCCGTCCTGCTCGCCGGACCTTCCCTCTGCGCCACCGCCGACCAGGCGGCGAAGGTGCGGGAGGCCTACGCCACCCCGCCCGCGTCTCCCACCTTCATGGCTGCCAGCAAGCTCGCCCTGTCAGAGGCGGTCGTGCTGAGCGCGCTGGCGGGGAAGGGGGCCACCGGCACCACCGGCGCCGGCTTCCAGAAGGTCTGGACTTCCCTGCAGGGGTGGGACGACGCGACGGTCGTCCTGCTGAAGGGCGGAAACGTGGTGGAGGTCCGCGGGCGCATACCGCCGGGCGAGCCGTCCACCAAGAGCCAGTTCTTCAACCTGAAGCAGGACGCCGCGGGACTCGGCGGGCACTTCCGCCCGGACCTGATGGGCGCGATCTACGCGGTGGAGCTGGCCGGTGCGCAGGGCCCGCTGCGCGGCGTGACCTTCGTGGATCCCGCCGGTGAGAGCCTGTTTGGGGTCTACCTGCCCGAGGGAGCGGGCGAGAAACCGGAACTGGTGGCCGCGTTTGTCCGCACCCGGGAGCTGATCTCGGGGCTGGCCCGGGTCTGTCCGTAGCGGCGCCCGGCGCCGGCGATAGCGCCCCTCAACGCCGGTCCGTGAAATCCGTCACCAGCACCGCGTTGGCGGGCACGGGCGTTTCTGGAATGCCCTTGTAGTTCTCGGCGCCGAGCTTCAGCGACGACAGGTCCATGACGTGGGAGTACAGGCTTTTCAGCGGGCCGTTGCCCGCCATCCGCACGAACACCATCTTGCTGGCGTCCCTCGAGAAGGACTTCATGCCGTCGAACCCGGGATTCCAGGTGAGCCGCCGCGGCGGGCCGCCGGCGAGGTCGCCCAGGAACAGCTCGTGGTTGTTGCCGTCGATGATGCGCGTGAAGATGTAGTGGCGTCCGTCGGCGGCCGGCCCCGGGCCCCAGGTCATGTCCCGGTCGAAGGTGCGCTGGGTCAGTCCCGTGCCGTCCGCCTTGATGGTGAAGACCGTCATGGGCGTCGGCGTGAGCTTGCCGAGTTCGCTCGCCCGCCAGGCCTGGAAAATGATGGTGTCGTTGTCCGGCAGGTAGAACGGCGCGCCGGGCTCCCAGTCCTTTGTGAACGTGACCTGCTGTTCGCCCGTCCCGTCCGCGCGCATCCGCCAGATGTCGGCGTTCCCGTCGATCACCCGCGTCCAGACGATCCACTCGCCGTTCGGCGAGACCGTGACCTCGGCGTCGTACCACTTGTTGCGGGTGAGCCGCCGGACGTCCTTGCCGTAAAGGTCGGAAGTGTAGAGCTCCGCACCCGTGGGGTAGTCCTTCGGGTCGGACCAGTTGCCGAGTGGCATGTCCATGTTGTCCCGGGTGGACGTCCAGATCACGCGCTTCCCGTCCGGGAAGAAGTAGGAGCAGGCGTCCTGGCCGTGATCATTGATCCGCCGGATGGTCTTGCCGTCCTCGGTGAAGATGTAGGTGAGCGCGCTGCCGATGCGCGCGTCGCCCGACTGCTGCGCGTCCTTGTCGCGGACCTGCGCGATCAGGGTCTGGCCGTCGGGGGAGTAGTAGGCCTCGGCGGCTGGCGGGATGTCCGGGATCCGGCGCACCGGCAGTTCCCGGCTGCTCTCGGCCGGCGTAGCCACGGGGCTGGCGCCGGAAACTGCGTCGGTCTTGCCCGGGGTCTGGGCCCCGGCGGCTGCCGCGAGCAGCGCCGCGGCGAGGGCCAGCGTGCAGCGGGAAAGCGGACGGGTGGTGTTCATCGTGCAGGACCTCGCGGGGATGGTTGCCGCGCCCAAGGTATCACCTGCCGAGGGCGGGGATCACCCGCTCGCCGATCAGCCGGATCGCGTCCGCCGGGTCGTCGTGCAGCCGGAAGTTCAGTTCGGTGACGCCGGCCGCCTTGAACGCCTGCAGTTCCGGCAGCCGCCGCTCGATCTCCTCCGGCGTGCCGGTGAAGGTGAAGTTGGCGATGAGCGCGTCGACGATGTGCTCCGGCACGCCCTTGATCTCGCCTGAACGGTCCCGGTAGGCCTGGAAAAAGGCGCGCTTCTCACGGGCCACCACCGCGCAGTCCTCGGCGCTCAGGAAGGACTCCAGGTACCAGGGCTCCAGCAGGCCCCGCAGCAGCAGTTCCCGGCACGCTTCCCGCCGCGCCACCGCGGGGTCCGTCTTGATGTGCCAGGCCCAGATGTTGTTGACCCGGTAACCAGCGGCATCGCGGCCCTTGGCCGCCAGCGCCTCGTTCGTGCGACCCACGTTGCCTGCGATGAGCTGGCGGGTCATGTCGCTGTACATGACGCCGTCGGCGGCCGGCACCGTGGCGCGGAGCATCTGCGCCTGGTTGGCGCCCGCGTATACGGGTGGAGCAGCGGGGCTGATTCCGAACTGGGGCCGGTAGCCGTAAACCCTGTAGAGCTCGCCCTGGTACGTCAGCGGCTTTCCGCTGCAGCCACCACGCACGAGTTCGATGGCTTCCCTGACCGCACGCACGCGCTTCACCGGCTCGATGCCGAGCCGCGCCAGCCACTCGCCGCCGCCGCCGATGACCAGGCTGGCCCGGCCCGACGAGAACTCCTGGAGCGTGAGCAGGGAGTTGGCCATCTTCACCGGGTGCATTTCCCAGGGGCTGATGACACACACGCCGAGGCCGACCCGGCGCGTCGCCAGCGCCGCCGGCACCAGGGACATGAAGGCGTCCCGGCAGGCCACGTAGTTCTGCAGCCACAGGGTGTGGACGCCGACTTTCTCGCAGAGCTGCGCGAGCGCGGTCAGTTGGTCCGGCGTCTGGTCCGGCTCCAGCAGGACGTCAATCTTCATGGGGCGGGATCCTAAGCGAACTGCGCCGGCTGGGCATGGTCCGCAGCCGCCTGCCGCCTGCGGCTGGCTTCCTGCTGGGCTTCGACGGCCCGCGGGAAGAGCGCGTCGTTCTCCTTGTACATGTGCTCGCGCAGGTCCCGGTCGAACTCCTCCAGGAGCGAAAGCAGTGCAACTGCGCCAGCAGGCGCCGTGTAGTCGTCGGTCAGGTCCCGCAGCCGGAGCAGCGCACGTTCCGCCAGCGCGTGGTCGTTTTCCATGCAGGCGATGGGGCCGCCGACGGCGCTGCCACAGCGGGTGGCTACCACCGTGCCGGCGGCGATGCCACGGATCATGGGGAACAGGGCCTCTTCCTCGTGGGCCAGGTGGGCGTTCAGTTCGGCCGCCAGCTGTTCGATCTCCTTGCGGAGCGCCGCGAGCCGCGGGTCGTCCGGTGCTGAACCCGCCGCCCCGGTCGCAAGGGCCTCGAGGCGTGGCAGCTGCTCGCGCAGGCCGGCGTGGTAGACCTCTTCGATGTGCGTGACCAAGTCGGGCAGCGGCATGCCGAGGAACGGCTGGATGTCCAGGGGTGGGGCCATCACCGGCACATTGGCCGACTGGAGCATCGTCAGCAGGATTCCCGGATTGAAGCCCCAGGACCAGCAGAGTTGACCAAGCATCAGTGCGGGATCGTCGCCGTCGCGCCAGATGCCCGTGGAGCGGAGCACCTGCATGAGCGCCGGCGGGCCCTCCTGCAGCTCGAGAATGGTCGTCCGGGCCGTGATCTTCAGCATGGTCAGTTCCTCCCTGCCGGACAGTGCCTGTCCGGGGCCGGACCAGTACATAAGGGTTTGTACCAACGTGCAGACCGGGAGCCGGTAAGCTCCGGGCAGGCACCCCGGGACGAAAGCGCAGGTGGGCTATGGCAGGGTCTGAATCCGTGCTGGCGATGTGGGGCAGGCTGGCCCCCCTGCCGGGAGGCAAATGGCTGTTCAGCCGCCTGATCTGCCTCAAGGCGCCCTACTTCTCGTCGGTCCGGCCGCATTTCGTTGCGCTCCGTGCCGGCCGCTGCGAGGTGGCCATCCGGAAGCGCCGGGCGGTGACCAATCACCTGGGCACCGTGCACGCCATCGCCATGTGCAACATGGCCGAGCTGGCGGCCGGGATCATGACGGAAGCCACGGTGCCGGGGACCCACCGGTGGATCCCGAAGGGCATGTCGGTTGAGTACCTGAAGAAGGCGGGCAGTGACCTGCGGGCAGTGGCGGAACTCGCCGAAGTGCCCGTGTTCGGCGCCGCCGGGGAATTGCCGGTGCCCGTCAGCGTGACCGACAGGCAGGGCGAGGAGGTGTTTCGGGCGGTGATCCGGATGTGGATCTCGCCCCGGAAGGTCGATCGCCGGGCGTGAGGCTGACCTGGAGGGTCAGCGTCACGCCCGGCGATGTTCCTTGCAGTCAGTCAGTCAGTCCGTCCGTTACGGTGCCGGGCAGGGCGTGGTTCCCGCGCAGGCCAGTCCGGACGGTCCCGGCGGCGTGCCGATCCGGGAGCGGAGGATCGCGTAGTCCGCTGCCGTCACCGAGCCGCTGCCGTTGATGTCGGACTTGGCGGCGTTGAAGGCGGAGTTATACAGCGTGCCGATCCGCGAGCGGAGAACGGCGTAGTCGGACGCCGTGGTGCCGCCGCTGTTGTTCACGTCGGCGTCGCAGGCGTTGCCGTAGCCGTCCGCATCTGCGTCCAGCTGGGCCCGCAGCAGCCCTGGCGTGTTGGGCACCACGCCCGCCGCCGTGTTCGACAGCGACGAGCAGTTGTCGCAGACATTGCCGCGGCCGTCGCCATCCGAATCCGCCTGGTCGAGATTGGCGTTCGACGGGCAGTTGTCTGCGGTGTCGACGAGCGTGTCCCCGTCCTGGTCAGAACCGGCGGAGTTGAGCGTCGCGAAGACGATCGACTGGTTGCCGCTCTGGCCGATGAAGCGGCCGGTGAACGAGGTGAAGGTGGGGTCGTAGTCGATCTCCAGCACGTAGCGGACGATGTCCAGGTTCAGGACGTCGAATTCGACGAGGGCGCACTGGGCGCCCGTGCAGCTGGTCACGACCGAGGAGAACTTGCTGAAGTCCACCACGACGCCTGCGCCGTTCTGCACCATGAACACGGCCTTGCCGTTGGCGTCCACGGGAACGGTGTCGCCGGTGCTGCCGCCACCCGGAGGGGTGAACGGACCGCCGTTGACAGGTCCGGTGGGGTTGAACACGATGCCCGCGTTAGCCGTGTTAAGCGGGCCGTTACCCGCGTGCGCGAGCAGGGTTGCGCAGGACGAGGAGCTGGCGATGCAGATGTCCACGGTCCCGAACGTGATCGTACTGACCCCGAGGGTGAGCAGCGTGTTGCCGCCGCTCAGCGTCAGGTCGAGGAAGGAACCGGATGCCGGCACCGGCGCGACAGGCACGCCCGTTGGCCCGATGCCGCCCGGCACGACGTTCAGCACCTTGCTGGGATAGGGCGACGACGTGACGTTGCGCGCCACGGTCGGATCACCACCGAAGAACGTGCAGTAGGTGGATGCGCCGCCGCCACAGGGCGGCAGTGCGCCGCCGTCGAAGGTGACACTGAAGATGCTCGTGAGGCCATTGATGGGATTGGCGGTGTCGATGGCGACGGGTGCTGCCAGGGCGCCGGAGGCCGCCAGGGTCAGGGAAGCAGCGATGGACAATCGGGTGATCAGAGACTGAGTCATGTGTATTCCCCCACAGGATCGTTGTTGTTCGCCGTGCCGTGTTCGCGGCTTCCGGCTGGTAAGCAAAACGCTTGATTTATCGCGTCAATTCGCCTGCCTGACGAATCCTACGCTGATTGCGTGGAAAGTCGATCTTACATAAACCGCGCGCGTGCCCACGCAACGCGGCGTGTGCGCGAAGTGCAGTGCAAGAAGATCAGGGGTGGAACCCGGACGGTCCCGGCGCGGTGTTGATGCGCGACCGAAGTATGGCGTAGTCGGCCGCGGTGACGGTGCCGCTGGCGTTCAGGTCGGCGGCCGCTGCCGTCGAGCTTGATGCTGCGCTCTGGTTCAGCACGGAGCGCAGGATGGCGTAATCAGCCGCGGTGACCTGCCCGCTGTTGTTCAGGTCCGCATCACAATTGTTCCCGTAGCCGTCCCCGTTGGCATCGACCTGCGCCGGGTTGGACACACTGCTGCAGTTGTCGATGGCGTCCGGCACGCTGTCGCCGTCGGTGTCCACGGGCGCACCGTAGAGGATCTGGATCCCGGTGGCATCGTCCGACGACAGTTGCCGGTTGATGACGTAGGTCTGCGGCAGGTAGTAGGTGCAGTCGTTGAAACTGCCGTTGACCCAGGTGTAGCCGCACATCACGGCATCGGGAGTGGCGGTGTGATCGAGCCCCAGCGTGTGGCCGAGCTCGTGCAGGATGAGTCCCTCGAAATCGTTGAGGAACAGTCCCCCGCCCTGGGGATACGAATTGAGCGGCGACCCCTCCGCGCCAGCCGGGTTCTGGTAGGCGTACACGGCATTGCCATTGAGGATGAGGTCGCCGGCCCCGGTCGCCAGCTGCGAGCTGTTGGGAATGAAGCCATTTGGCGGCGGCGCGTAGCCAGCAGCGGCCGAGCCTGAATCCCCCATGTCGAAGACGCCAATGCGGATCTGGCCCGTGGCGCCGGCCGGCGGCGGTTCGGCGGCGGGATCGTTGATGGGCACGCCGGAATCGACGGGCAGGTAGACGAAGGTCACGCCGGTCGTCGCGGACCAGGTGCGAAGCGCGTTGCGGATGTAGCCGAGCACCTCGGGGTCCGTCAGGTTGACGGACCGGAAGGCGTGCGTGTTCCAGTCATAGAAGTTGGGGAGCGTCAGTCCGCTGACGCCAGACCCGTTCGTGCACCCCGGTGCGCAATAGGCGGCACCGGGCGTGCCCGCCGGCATGATGCTCCAGTAGACGGTTGCGCCCGTGCCGAGGGCCGGCGGACCCCACTTGCTGAAGGTGTAACCGAGGAAGCCGCCCTGCTGGTAGAAGTTGTAGGCCGGGACCGCGGGCGCCCAGGCCAGCAGCGCCGCGGCACCGGCGATGGCCGTTTTCCGGAGGACGTTTCCCGGCATCTGCATTGGAAGACTCCGCTCACCGGCCCGTCGGGCCGCCAGCCTGCGCTCCATGCTACATTCAAATGCAACCTGCCGCTCCGCGGCGGGCAGGTTGGCGTGGGGAATCAAACATAACCTGACCAGAACGTGGGAGGCTCCATGTACCACTTGCCCGCAGCACCGCAGTCCATCGGCGGAATACTCGATGACGGGTTCAGGCTGTTTCGCGCCACGTGGCGCCAGCTGCTGCCCGTTGCGATCGCCGCTTCGCTGATCAGTTCGGTGCCCCAGTTGATGATCGGCGGCCTGGGCTCGGTCAAGCCCGGGGAACCACCGCCGATGCCGGCGCTGGGTGCAGGCTTCGCCGTGACGTTCATCGTCGCTATTCTCCTGACCACGGTGGCCTATGCGGTCATGGTGGCCGCCGTGGACCGGGCCGCCCACGGCGGCCCCGCGTCGCTCCGGGACGCCCTGGGCATCGGCATCCGGCGGGCGCCGGCCGTCCTGCGCACGGCGTTCCTCGGGGTCCTCGGCATTGTAGTGGGCCTCATCCTGCTCGTGATCCCCGGGATCTACCTGATGGTGGCGCTGTACCCGGCCTTTCTCCTGCCCATCGCGGAACACCTGGGTGCGCGGCAGAGTTTTCGCCGGGCGTTTCAGCTGGTGAAGGGCTCCTGGTGGCGGACTGCCGGCGTCCTGTCGGTGCTCGGGCTGCTGATCATCGCGCTGGGCGCCATCATGTCCTTCGCCGCCGGCCTCGCGATCGTGCCCTTCATCGAAACCGGCGATCCCGACGCTCAATCCGGCCCGATGATCGCGATCCAGTTCATCGTGGCGGTGATGCTGGCGCCCCTCATCCCGCTGTCCTACTGCGTGATGTACGCGGTCTACACCGATCTGCGGCTCCGCAAGGACGGTGGCGACCTGCTGGAACGGGCAGCGGTGGCGCGGAACTGAGACATGCTGACCGTCACGGACTGCGTCGGTCCGGTGACCGGGAGCGCTGCGCCGGCCAGTGCCGATTGCGTGCAGCTCGAGCGGTTGTCCGCGCTTTACTCGCGTCCCGTCCGCTCCACGCTGCCGGCTCCCGACTCGCTGGATCCACTCCTGGCAGACATCAACCAGGAAGAGGAGGCCAAGTCGCTGTGGGAGATGTTCAGTGGCTGGTGGTCCGACCGCCTCCGCGAGTTCTGGGAGGCGTTGCCCGATTTCCCGAATCCGCTGGGGGATCTGGAGTGGACCCTGCCGGCATGGCTGGCGGACGTGAGCAGCTGGGCAGGCCTGGTGCTGATCGGCCTGCTGGTCGTGCTGGTCCTGGTCGTGCTGTGGCGGGTTCCCGGCATCCGTTCGGCGCTGGCGCTGCGCCGGGTGATCAGCGCGGTGCGACCGCGCCGCGGCGGCTCGACGGACGATGGCAGGCCTTCCTTCGCCAACCTGCAATCCGCCCCGCCCGCGCAGCGGCCCCGCATCCTGCTGGCGCTCGTCATCGGCGCGCTCCGCTCCGCCGGCCGGCTGCGGGGGGATGCAGCCCTGAGTCACCGGCAACTGGGTCCGGCGGTTCGCGAGGTCACCCCCGGGCAGCGAGTCGCGATCGAATCGCTGGCGGCCCTGGCTGAACGCGTCACTTATTCGCAGTTCGTGCCCGACGCCGGAGAACTGGACGACGCCCTGGCCGCGAGTCACGAGCTGGTGGCCGGGTTGACGCGGTGAAGGAGCGGCTGGCGATCCTGCTGGGTGTGCTGGCGGCTGCCTGGCTGGTATGGGGGATCTTCGTGCCGCGGCTGTCGCCCGACACGACGTCGCGGCCGCTGAGCACCGAGGCCGGTCCGGGTGGACTCCTCGGGTTGCAGCGCTGGCTGGAGCAGGGCGGGGTGCCGACCCGCAGCCTGCGGGAGCCTTTCACGTCGTTGACGGCGCCCGGCGGTCCCTTTGCCCGTTCCGGCAACGTCCTGGTCACCGTGATGCCGCACTACGAGCTTCCCGATCGCGACGACATGAATTCCCTGCTCGACTGGGTCAGCGAAGGCAACACGCTCGTCATCCTGGCCGGGCTCAACGACACGCCCGCGTGGACGCCCGCCGTCGATACCACCACGTTCGTCGACGACTTTGGCTACCTCACGTCGTTGCGCGCCACGTTTCGGCGGACTGCCGGTGCGGGCGATGACGACGAAGAAGACGATGCGGATCCCGATCCGGCTGTGCCTGCTGATCCCCGGCGGGAATTCACGCTGGACGCCTTGCCAGGACACTGGCTGACGGACGACGTGCGGCATCTCGCCGCCGTCTCCGACCTGCTGACGGGTCCCTGGGACATCGAGCCCGATCCCGGCGCGCCGGCCTTCGTCATCGCCCGGGTCCCGGGCGAGGACATCGACGCGCTGCTGGTCACCAACCTGGGCAAGGGCGCGCTCGTGATCAGCACCTTTGCCAGCCTCTGGCAGAATTCGGTCATTGGCCAGGAAGACAACCGGCAGCTGGCGCTGAACCTGCTCGCCCATCACCTGAAGCCGGGCTCCACCGTCATCTTCGACGATTTCCATCACGGCCTGACCAGCACTTACGATGCGCGGGCATTCTTCAGCGATCCCCGCCTGGCCTGGACCTGCGTCCTGCTGCTCGGTTTCTGGCTCCTCTACGCGGTCTTTGCCGACAGCAGGCTCGGCAGCCCGGCCGAGCCGGAGGGTGCGCCCAGTCATACGGATTTTGCCCGGGTCCTCGGCAACTTCCTGGCCAGGAAGGTTTCCCGGCGAGACGTCGGTCTGCGCCTGGTCGAGAACTTCCTGGCTCACGTGCGCCCGCACGTCGATGGCGGGCCCGAGGCAGCCATCTGGGAGAGGATCGTCGCCGCGCCCAGGATGGACGCGGCGTTGGCGGAATCCCTGCGGAGGGATCACGCGGAACTGCTGGACGGCAGGACAGTCGACATCCAGAAACTGCAACACCGGCTCAGCGCCGCCAGGAGAGCGTTTTCGTGACAGCGATTCAGGAACTCGAGCAACAACTGCAGGCAACTGCCGCAAACGTGGTCTTCGGCGCCGGGGACATCGTCCGGGCCATCACCATCGCCCTCGTGATGCGGGGTCACGTGCTGCTCCAGGGCGTGCCGGGCATCGGCAAGACGCGCCTGTCGAAGGTGATCGCCGCGGCGCTCGGCGGGCGGTTCCAGCGCATCCAGGGCACGGCAGACCTGATGCCCAGCGACATGACGGGTGTGCATGTCTTCGAGCGTGACTCGGGTCAGTTCACGTTCCGGCCAGGGCCCCTGTTTGCGGACGTGGTCCTCGTCGACGAGATCAACCGGGCCGGCCCGAAGACGCAATCGGCGCTGCTCGAAGCGATGGAGGAGCGCCAGGTTACGGTAGACCGCGACACACTGCCGTTGCCCCGGGACTTCCTCGTCATCGCGACGCAGAACCCGCGGGAGCTCGAGGGCACGTACCCGTTGCCCGAGTCGCAGCTGGACCGGTTCCTGATCCGCGTGATGATGGGATATCCCGACCGTGCCAGCGAGCTGCGGGTGCTGACTGCCTACGGCCACGGCAATGGCGCCGAGTCGGCTCCCGTTGCAACCGTGGCGCCGGCGCTTCTCGCCAGTGCCCGTGCGGAGGCCGGCCAGGTCGAGGTCAGCGATGCGCTGCATGCCTATGTCCTGGCCATCGCCGAGGCGACCCGGAGCAGCGATCGCCTTGCGCTGGGGTTGTCGACGCGCGGGGTTCTCGCGCTGGTACGGTGCGCGCGGGTGGCGGCGGCCATCGACGGTGAATCCTACGTTACGCCCGACCATGTCCGGGCCGTGGCGCCCCTGGTGATCAACCACCGTGTGCAGCTGACGCCGGAGGCCATGCTTTCCAGCTCCGATCCCGCCAGCCAGGTCAAAAGCATCCTGGCCGACGTGCCGGTGCCCCGGTAGCAGTTCCCGATGCTGAGCTCCCGCGCCCTGCTGTTTGCCGGCCTCGTGGTACTGGTGGGTGTCGTCGCGACGTGGCTCGACACGCCAGCGCTGGCCTTGTTCTGGCGGCTGGGGCTCATCGCCCTGATCGTCGCTGCGGTGGCGGACAGCGTGCTGGCTTCGCGGATTCGCGTTCGCGGCAGCGTCGATGAGCGGGCGCCGCTGCCGCTCGGACGCGAAGTTCCGCTCACCATGGACCTCCATGTCCTGCCCGCCCGGCCCACGATGCTGGAGATCAGGACCGCTCTGGCGCCCCAGCTCCGGGTCCCTGATGCCGTGCAATCGCTTGCGCACCCCGGAACCGGGTCCCTGCAGCTCAAACTCGCGGTGCGCGCCGTCGCACTCGGTGAACTGGACGGCCTCAGCCTGCCAGCCCGCGTGCTCGGACCGCTCGGGCTCGCCTGGTGGCGCCATCCGGTTCCCGTCGATGTGGTGTTTCGCGTCGTGCCGGATCCGGCAATCCATGCGGGGAGCCAGCGGTCGGCCGTCGAGAGCGGCGTGCGGCAGGGTGCCGACGTCGGTTACGGCATCGAGGTCCGGCAGCTCCGGCCGTACCGCCCGGGCGATCCGCGGCGCGCCGTCGACTGGAAGGCCAGTGCCCGCAGCGGTTCACTGGTCACCCGCGATGTCGTGGCCGAGCATCGCCAGGAAGTCATGCTGTTCATCGACGCCGGCCGGGGCAGCCGCACCGAGATCGACTCACTGCCGAGGCTGGGTCACTACGTGAATCTTGCCTCGAGCCTCATCCAGGCCGCTGCGCGCACCGATGACCACGTTGGCCTCCTGGCCTTTGCGGGCCAGCCGCTGGTAATCCGGGCGCCGATGCGGGCCGCAACGGCGGCACCCGGATTGCAGCGCGACCTGGGGCGACTCGCCGCGCAAGCCGTCGAGTCCAATCCGCTGCTGGCAATGCTGCGGCTCCAGTCCGTGGTCCGGCATCGCACCCTGGTCGTGGTCATGGCCGACCTGGATGATCCGGCGGTCGCCACCCAGCTGACTTCCGCCCTGCGTCTCCTGGCCCGTCGCCACCTGCCGCTGGTCGTGGACTTCGACAGCGCCGAGCTGGCCGCGCTGGAAGGCGCCGCCCCGGCGACCTGGGCGGACCCGTATGTCGCGCTGGCGGCCCAGGAGTTCCGGCAGGGGCAACGCGCCAATGCCCTTCGGCTCACGCGCCTGGGTTGCCAGGTGCTGCTGGCTCGCCCGGAGGCCGCGCAGCGGGAGCTGGCTCGCGCCTACCAGGCGATCAGGGTGCAGCGCCGCCTGTAGCAGGCGCGCGGCGCCACGCGGCGCCGCTGATCACGGCGACGAAGAGGAACATGTAAGCGGTCCCGATGACGATGCGGGCCGGCAGCGGGAAGACGGGGTTCGGGGAGATGTAGCCCTCGATGACACCGGCACCCACCAGGAACACGACACACACCAGCATCACGCCCCCGGCACGCCGCGCGGCGGCCTCGAACGCCCTCCGCCGCGACTGGATGCCGGGCCGTATAAGCGCCTCGCCCAGCGAGACGCCGACCGCGCCGGACACGCAGATCGTCGACAGTTCCACGATGCCGTGCGCCACGACGAATTCGAACAGGCGCGTGGCCATGTGGTGCTGGCCCACGAACGAGAACATGGCGCCCAGCATGAACCCGTTGAACGCGATCATGTAGAAGGTGCCCAGCCCGTACAGGGCCCCGACACAGCAGGCTGTCAGTGCGACGGCGATGTTGTTCGTGAAGATGCTCGCCGACAGGATGGCTGGCGGCGTGATGCTGAGCAGGCCGTCGGTCCAGAGCTTGCCGGTTTCGACGTCATCGATCATCCCCTGCGATGCAATCAGGCTGATCAGCTGGGGATTGAGTGCGATAAGGATCCAGCCGGCCAGCGCGGATGCGAGGAACAGCATCGTGACCCAGAAGATCCGCGGCCGCAGGTCCTGCATCGCCGCGGGCACATCATCGCGCAGCAAGGTGCGAAGGTCCTGCAGGGGACGGCTGGTCGGCCGCGTCAGGGCCTGGTGCAGGCCGGCGTAGAGTTCCGCGAGATAGCGAGTCGAGGACGGCGGCGCGCCCATGTGTTGCGCCAGCGACAGGTCGCGTCCGACGCGCCGGTACTCGATGGCGACGTCGAGGGCTTCCGCGACCGGCAGTTTGCCACGACCCTGCAGCCGCTCGACCTGCGTGCCCAGTGCGGCCCAGCCGGCCACCCGTGTCCGGAGCCAGTCATTGAGTGCGCTTCGCGCCGATGTCGACGCCGGCGTCGAAGTCGTTGCCGGAACCGTCATGCCGGCGGCTCGAGCAGGGAGTGGAGCATCGAGCGCAGGTCCTCGTCGCTGACGCGGGACGGATCAGCCGGCGGTGCGGCGCCACGGGTGAGCAGGGTGATGGCGAGTTCGCGCCGGATGGGCGGCGCCAGCTGGGGCCAGCGGTCCAGCAGGTCGCTGGCCAGTTCGGCGAGGTCCAGTGGCAGGCGGCTTTGCTGCGCCAGCCGGCGCTGGCGGAGCGCGGCCTTCCGGTTGTGCGCCGGCAGGTAGACCAGCACGGTTCCGGCGGCCAGGTCGCCGACGCGGACGGAGTCGCGGGTCAGCATCGTCGTCACGAGCCCGACCGTGTAGAAGGCGGGGAAGGCGTCGACCAGCCGGAACACATTGCGAATGAGGACGGCGGCGATCGTCGGCGGCTGGCCGTTGCGCGCCACGACGCGCACGCCGGCGAAGCGCTTGCCGGGCGTCTGGCCGCTCATCGCCAGTTCGACGACGGGGTGGTAGAGCAGATAGATGAGGGCGGCCGGCAGGCCGAGGATCATGCCGGGAGTCTCCGTGCCCCCGGACGCGCGCAGCACAAGGAACGCCGCGACCGCCCAGGCAAGGGCGAGCAGCAGCCTGATGTGCCAGTCGATGATGAAGGCGTAACTCCGGCCCCCGGGACCGGCCAGGGGAAGCTCGACATCCACCCCGGTTACGCTTTCGACACGCAGGGTATCTATGGCGGCCCCCTCAGTCGTCGAGCACGAACGTGACCAGCATGTTTACCTGGTATTCGACGACCTTGCCCTTCGACACCCGCACGTGCTGTTCCTTGATCCAGGCGCTCTTGATGTTGCGCAGGGTCTTGCTGGCGCGGGCCAGGCCCTTGTGGATCGCTTCGTCGAAGCCCTTGGTCGAGGTGCAGCTGATCTCGGAAACCTTGGCGACGGACATGGCGCGCTCTCCTCGGTGATTGTTGTTCTGCTCGAACGCTTCCGGGCAGCGTCGGTCCGAGGCTAGGCCCGCCGCCGCGGGCTGTCAACGAGGCGGTCAGCGTGCTTCCAGCACCACCACGCTGCGGGGCTGGCTCAGGTAGCGGGGTGCGGCCCAGGTGATCTGCGCGTCCCGCGCGACGATGTCCCAGGGCGACTCCCGGGCCGTGTCCACGGCCAGGTGCCAGCGCCGGCCGGCAATGGCGGGCAGCTCCACCGACTCGCTCCGGTCCGACATGTTGATGAGCACGTGCAGGTCCTCCTCCGCGGCGCTGCAGCCCGACAGCGTGAACGCCAGGTACCGTGCGCTGGCGTTCCAGGGCGACTCGCCGGGCAGGTTGCCGTGCCACGCGATATCCGGCATGCCGCGCGCCGGGTTGGTCCTGCCGGTCAGGAATGCGGGGCGGGACAGGCCCGGGTGGCGGCGCCGGAGGGCGATCAGTTGCCGCACGAAGTTCAGCATGTCGCCGTTGGTCTCGGTGAGGCGCCAGTCGAACCAGGAGGTTGCATTGTCCTGGCACCAGGCGTTGTTGTTGCCGCCCTGGGTGCGGAGCACCTCGTCGCCTGCCAGCAGCATCGGCGTGCCCTGGGACAGCAGCAGCAGCGCCATGGCATTCCGCGCGTGCTGGCTGCGGAGGCGCCGCGTGGCTTCGTCGAGGGTGTCGCCCTCCGTGCCGCAGTTCCAGCTCAGGTTGTGTTCCCACCCGTCCCGGTTCTGCTCGCCGTTGGCTTCGTTGTGCTTGTCGCGGTAGCTGACCAGGTCCAGCAGCGTGAAGCCGTCGTGGGAGGTGATGTAGTTGACACTGTGGAGGGGCCGCCGGTCGCTGGCCTGGTAGAGGTCGCTGCTTCCTGCGAGGCAGGTGGCGACCTCGCCCGTCAGGCCGGGATCACCGCGAAGGAAGCGCCGGAGGGCGTCCCGGTAGCGGCCGTTCCACTCGCTCCAGCCATGGCCCGGGAAGTTGCCCACGTGATAGAGGCCCGCCGCGTCCCACGGCTCCGCGATCAGTGGTGTGCCGGGCAGTGCGTCCTCGATGGCCCACGGGGCCGGCGCCTGTGCGAGGGGCGCCCCGTCGACGTCACGGACGAACACGCTTGCCAGGTCGAAGCGGAAGCCATCCACGTGGCGCTCGGCCGCCCAGGTGCGCAGCCACTGCACCAGCATCCGGATGACCACCGGGTGATTGGCATTGATGGTGTTGCCACAGCCGGTGTAGTCGCGGAAGGCGGCTCCGTCCCGGTGATAGAACTCGGTGGGCATGAGCGCCTTGAAGTTCAGTTCCGGGCCGCCTGCGCCACCCTCGGCCGTGTGGTTGAGGACCACGTCGAGCAGCACGCCGATACCGGCGGCGTGGAAGGCCTGCACCATGGCCAGGAACTCGCTCTCGTGGGTTGCGGGATCCGGGTCGGAGGCGTAGCCCGGGTGAAGGCTGCCTGGCGCGACGGGACTGTAGCCCCAGAAGTTGCGGAGCCCCAGCGCGGCGACCGAGGCGGGGACGTCCTGCTCGTCGAACGCCGCCACCGGCAACAGCTGCACGTGGGTGACGCCCAGGTCCCGCAGGTAGGGAATCTTTTCCGCGAGGCCGCTGAACGTGCCCGGCTGGCGTACGCCGGAGGAGGGGTGGCGCGTGAAGCCGCCCAGGTGCAATTCGTAGATGATCGCGCCCTCGAGGCCGATCGGGGGTGGGGCCGGCTCGTCCGCCGCCGTCGTCACCACGCCCCGCATGCCCAGGGTTGCCCCGGGACGCCACGCCGTTCGCTGCCAGCGGTCCATGGTGACCGCCCGGGCAAAGGGATCCAGGACTTCCATCTCTTCTTCGCGCCCGTCGGCGGACCGGCGCGTCACGCGCCAGTTGTAGTGGGTCCCGGCAGGGAGCCCGTCCACGGTGACGTGCCAGAAGAAGAAGTTGCGGTTCCCGGGCGGGGCCAGGGTGATCACCTGAAAGGGAGCGTCATCCGCCGCGCCCCGGTAGAGGAGCAGCGCCATCGCCGACGCTTCACGGCTGTACACGGTGAAGCGCGTGCACGCGGGCGTGTGGTGTGCGCCCGGTGGACCAGGGGTGCCGGCCGAAACAGGGTAGCTATTCCGCACCGAAGATCCGCAGCCAGTCATAGCGCATGCTCACGAGCAGCCAGCCGTTGGTATTCGCGGCCTTCAGGGAGGCGCCGTCCGGCTCGTCGTAGGCATACTCCCGTTCGAAGTCGTCATGCTGGATGAGCACCTGCAGATTCGGCACGCCCGGCTGCTGGCTGTAGCGGAGCATGTCGATGTCGCCGCCGGACTTGACGTTGCCGATGGCGAGGATCGGGCGCTTGCCCACGTGCTGGTCGATGGTCAGCGGCTTCAGCGGGCCGTCGTTCAGTCCGTGCACGGTTGCCAGGCGCCGGAGCACCAGGCGCCCGTCCTCCTCCCGCAGCGTGCTGACCACGCTGCTGCCTAGGACGTCATCGGCGGGAATTCCGTACAGATCCTCGGCCAGCACCCGCACCAGGTCAGCGCTGCCGGTCGTGCTGATGAACACGCGGAAGCCGTTCGCCTTCAGGTGGCTGATCAGCTCACGCATCGGTCCGTAGGTGAGCTGGGTCCAGGGCCGGTCGAAGCGGGGGTGGCGCGCACTGGCGAAATATTCACGCACGTCCTGCCGGAATGTGTCCTGCGTGCGCCCGGCGTGGGCGGTAGCCAGCAGCTGGAAGACGTCCTCGTCGGTGGCTTCCTGGAGGTACTTGCTGCCGAGCTCGAGGGCGGCTGCGTAGGGCATTCGTGTCCGCCACTCGGGATGACTGCCGGCGATGCTCCGCAGGCGCTGGAGGGCGAACATGCCCTGGGCCCGGGGCTTTTCCGGCCAGAGCGTGCCGTCGTCGTCGAACACGGCGATGCGCTCGGTAGGCGTCACGTAGCCCGGTCCTCCGGGTGTGGTGACCAGGGTGACGAAATCCAGCAGGCGCTGGCGCGTGGGGGAGGCCCGCCAGCCGGGCAGCGGTTCCGCGGAGCCGGGACCCGGCGTGGCCACTGCCAGTGCCAGGAGTATTGCTGCGATTCGTTGCACCATCGTCGATTCCTGAAGGCGTCCTTTCCCGTCGGGCGTTCCTGTGGCGCCGCGCCGGCAGTATAGTCACGTCTGTGAAACCTGAAACCGGGCAGCAGATCACAAGGCCTGCGCGCCGGCTGTTCCTCGCCAGCCTGGCGGCGCTGCATTTCCTGGCGGCCCCCTGCGTGATGGCGATGACGGCGCCGGCCGACGAAGAGCCCTGCGAGCACTGCGGTGGCGTCCCGGAATTCGCGGCCTGTTCGACCACGGCTGCCGAGCCGGCCAATGACGATGTCGCCCCCACCCCCGGTCGTTACCGGGAACCGGATCCGCCGCGCCTCGTTGTCCTGCCTGTATCCGCGCTGGTGGCTCGCGAAGGCAGCTTGCACCGGGCGATCATGCGGGCCGGCCCATCCCCGGCCAATTCGTTCCGAACGGGACGACACCTGGGCGATCCGCCGCTGACCATCACCCTCGGACGGTTGCTCATTTAGGCAGTCCTGCTCCGGATCCGCCGGCTCATCCGGGCCGGCCCACCTGAGGAGACTGTCCATGTCGACGAATTCACCGCCCGATGCCGGGCGACGGCGCTTTGTCCAGGGTCTCGCCGCAGGGGCGACGGCCCTCTCGCTCGGCGTCCGTCCGCTAGGCGCCGCGAGCCAGGCCGGCATGCCGGCCGTGACGTTGCCCGCCGTGCTGGAGGGCACCGACTTCGACCTCCGGATCGGCCAGGCCCCGGTCAACATCACCGGCAGGGAGCGCCAGGCCATCGCCGTCAACGGTTCCCTTCCGGCGCCCGTCCTCCGCTGGCGGGAGGGCGACACGGTGACGCTGCGGGTGACGAACACACTCGCGGAGACCACGTCGATCCACTGGCACGGCATCCTGGTGCCGTCGGCCATGGACGGCGTGCCCGGACTCAGTTTTCCGGGCATCGCGCCGGGCGAAACCTTCACCTACCGGTTTCCGGTGCGCCAGAGCGGCACCTACTGGTACCACAGCCACTCGGGTATGCAGGAGCAGCTCGGGCTCTACGGTGCACTGCTGATCGAACCCCGCGAGCCGGAACCGTTCACTGCGGGCCGGGAGCACGTCGTGGTGCTCTCCGACTGGACGGACGAGAACCCGCATCGGGTGCTCGCCAATCTGAAGCGGCAGCCCGACTACTACAATTTTCGCCAGCGCACGGTGGCCGATTTTGTCCGCGATGCCCGGCGGGACGGTTTGCGGGCTGCCGTCGCCGACCGGGCGATGTGGGGCTCGATGCTCATGAATCCCACGGACCTCGCGGACGTGAGTGGCTACACCTACACCTACCTGGTGAACGGGCAGCCCCCCGCCGGCAACTGGACGGGACTGTTCACGCCGGGCGAGCGCCTGCGCCTGCGGTTCATCAATGCAGCCGCCATGACCCTCTTCGATGTGCGAATTCCGGGGCTGAAGCTGACGGTCGTGGCGACCGACGGCCAGCCCGTGCGGCCGGTGACCGTGGACGAGTTCCGGATCGGCAACGCCGAGTGCTACGACGTGCTCGTGACGCCGGAGGACGACCGGGCGTACACGATCTTCGCCCAGGCTATGGACCGCACCGGCTTTGCACGGGGGACCCTTGCCCCGCGAACGGGCATGGCAGCCGAGGTGCCGTCGCCCGATCCCCGCGTGCTCCTGACCATGGCCGACATGGGCCATGGCGGTGACACCCGTGCCGGCCAGGTGATGCAGGGGCACGAGGGCCACGACATGCCGGCACCCGCCGACGGTTCCACCGGAATTCGGCACGCACCGGCCGAGTTCGGCCCGTTCGTGGACATGCGCGCCGGGGATCCGTCGCCACGCCTGGATGATCCCGGCGTGGGCCTGCGCGACAACGGCCGGCGCGTGCTCACGTACGCGGATCTGGCGAGTCTCCAGCCCGATCCCGACGGCCGCGAGCCATCCCGTACCATCGAGCTGCACCTGACGGGCAACATGGAGCGGTACACCTGGTCGTTCAACGGCCGGAAGATGTCGGAGGCCGGTCCCATCCACCTGCAGTCCGGCGAGCGCGTGCGCTTCCTGATCGTGAACGACACCATGATGGACCACCCCGTCCATCTCCACGGCATGTGGAGCGACCTGGAGGCCGAAGACGGCGCCTTCAAGGTGCGCAAGCACACGCTGGTCGTGAAGGCCGGCCACCGGCTGAGTTACCGCGTGACAGCCGACGCGCCCGGCGCGTGGGCCTACCACTGCCACCTGGCGCTGCACATGGACACCGGCATGTTCCGGACGGTCATCGTCGCCGATGGCGTTCCTGGCCCGGAGCACGAGCATGGTTAGCCTCAACCGCGCCCGCCTGGTTTGCCTGCCGTTCATCGCCGCGTCGTCGCTGGCCGTCGCCGCCGATCCTTCCACGGGGATGCCGGCAGCGATGGACGATGATCCGTGGCAGGCCATGGTCCTGCTGGACCAGTTCGAGTGGCAGGACGCGAAGGAGGGCGATGCCGTCGCGTGGGACCTGGAGGCCTGGGCGGGCACGGACCGGGATCGCGTCCTCCTGCGGGCGGAAGGCGAGCGCGTGGACGGCGAGACGGAGGAGAACCGGCTCGAACTTCTCTGGCGGCGCCCGGTCAGCAGCCGCTGGGACCTGGTCGCGGGCCTGCGCCAGGACCTGGAGCCCGCATCGGCGCGCAGTTACGCGGCGGCGGGCGTGCAGGGACTGGCGCCTGGCTGGATCCATGTCGAAGCCACGGCGTATTTCGGCGAGCGCGGCCAGGGCGCCATCACGCTCAGGGCCGGGCCGGAACTCCTGCTGACGAATCGCCTCCTGCTGGTGCCGCTGGTGGAGCTCGACGCCTACAGCCGGGATGACGAGGCGAACGGCATCGGCAACGGGCCGAGCCGCCTGACCGCGGGGCTCCGGATGCGCTACGAGATCCGGCGGGAAGTCGCCCCCTACCTCGGGGTGGAGTGGTCCGGGAAACTCGGCGACACGGGCGACCTGGCCCGGCAGGCTGGTAAAAGTGTGCGCGATGCACGGTGGGTGGCGGGGCTGCGCCTCTGGTTCTAGGGAGGTCCACGGGCGGGGTGTGATAGCGGTCAACGGCAGGACCCGGCAATCAGTTCATGCTGCCCTGGTCATGCGCCCCTTCGCGAACAGCCCCTATTTCGTCGCCAATCCGCTGCAGGCGAACGCGCTGGCGCGCCTCCGCCAGGCAGTGACCTTTCCCGGCGGCGTGGCCGTCCTGTCGGGCGGCCCGGGCGTCGGCAAGTCGGCCTTCGTCCGGCACGCGCTGGCGCCTGCCGACAGCGACGTGCAGATTCTGCCGGTGGACCTCCGCGGTGCCGACCCCGGTGAGTTCCTCGATTCGATCCTCGACGGCCTCGGCGCCACCTCCGCCGGCACGCCCACAGTGCCCGTCATCGCCCGGCTGCGCGAGGCGCTGGTTGCCCAGCGCGCCAGCGGCCGCCAGCTGATCGTCCCGCTGGACGTTGCCGGCCTGAACGTCGAGCTCGCGCGCCGCATCCTGCGCTTCGTCCACCTCTGCGACGAGGTGCAGGCGCCGGTCTCGCTGGTCCTCCAGGGGCCCCACACCCTGCACCAGCTGCTCGACGTGCCGGGCCTTATCCAGCTTCGCCAGCGCCTCAGCTTCCGGCTCAGGTTGCGCCCGCTGACCTTGCTGGAGACATCTGACTATCTGCGCCACTGCCTCACCGAAGCCGGCGCCAATCCGGACGAACTCATGGCGGTGAACGCCCCCGCGAGTGTCTACCTGTATGTCGCTGGCGTGCCCCGGCTGGTGAATACGCTCATGGATGCCGCGCTGGGCGAAGTGCTCGCACGCCAGGGCGGCCGGATCGACGCAGAACTGGTGCGCCAGGTCGCGGAGCAACTTGGCTGGAAGCCCATTGGCAGCCGGGGGCCCGCCGACCTGGTGAACAAGCCGCCGGCTTCTCCCACGCGGCGCACGGCCGACCGGGTCGTGCCGCGGCCACCCGTGGCGGATCCGGCGCCGGCGCCCTCGCCGCCGGCCGAGCCCCTGCCGGCCAGCGACATCACCCGCCGGCTCCTGCTGAGCCGCACGCCCGTCAATCCGCCACCACCGGCCGAACCCGTAGCGGCGCCGGTGGCCGAGCGCCGCGCGCCCGCCGCGGAATCCCGTCCCCCGCCGCCCGTGCCCATGGACGAGACTGACACCGACGCCACCGGCATGCTGCGACTCGAGGACCTGGACGAGCGCTTTGCCGAGACGCTGTTCTCCGAGGATTCCGGACACTTCAAGGCGCTCATCGACGCCGGGAAGACAGACTGATTTAGACTTCTCCCCGTTGCTGATGCACCGAGGAGACGCTCCCTTGATTCGAACCACCCGACCGACCGGCGCCCGGGCCTGGCTGCCGATGTTCGCGGCCATCGCCCCGTTGCTGGGTTTCGCCTTGCCGGCCACCGCCGCCGGGGAATACGTACCCACCGTGCTGGTCACGGGGGCAAACCGGGGCATCGGCCTCGAGTATGTCCGGCAGTACGCTGCCCGCGGCTGGACGGTGATCGCCACCGCGCGCAAACCCGCCGATGCGGCGGAACTGAACGCACTCGCCGGCGCCAATCCGGCGATCCTCGTCGAGCAGCTGGACGTCGGCGACCTGGCATCGGTGGATGCCCTCGCCGGAAAGTACCGGGGCAAGCCAGTCGATATCCTGGTGAACAACGCAGGCATCACCGGCTCGCCTGCCGACCAGGTGTTCGGCAAGCTGAACTACCCCGTATTCGAGCAGGTGTTCCGCACCAACGTGCTGGGGCCCCTCAAGGTGGCCGAGTCCTTCCTGCCCAACCTCGAGGCCGGCCAGCAGAAGAAGCTCGTGAATGTCTCCAGCAGCGAAGGTTCCATAGGTTCGGTTACCGCCGGCCGCACCTACTTCTATCGCGCCAGCAAGGCCGCCCTGAACATGGAGATGAGGAATCTCGCCTCGGTGCTGAAGGCCAAGGGGATCTCGCTGGCCCTCATCAATCCCGGCCCGGTCGACACCGACATGATGAAGGGCGCGCCCAAGAGCATGCTGCGCTCGAAGGAGCAGGCAGTGGCGGACATGATCCGGATCACCGACCGGCTCCGGGTCGACAACACGGGCCTGTACTGGAACTACAGCGGGGAGTTCCTGCCCTGGTGACCGCCGCCGACTGCCCGCTCTGCGCATCCCGCGATGCTCCCGCCCTCTGGCGGGACGACCGCCTCCGTGTCGTCAGTGCCGGCGACCCGGAATATCCCGGGTTCCTGCGCGTGATCTGGCACGAACACGTGCGCGAAATGACCGACCTGGCGCCAGCCGATCGCGAGCATTGCCTGCGCGTGGTGTTTGCCGTCGAGCAGGCGTTGCGCGACGTGCTCCGTCCGGACAAGGTCAACGTGGCGTCGCTGGGGAACCAGGTGCCCCACGTGCACTGGCACGTGATTCCCCGGTTCGCGGACGATGCGCATTTCCCCGAACCGGTCTGGGCGGGAAGGCAGCGCAAGGGCACCTTGCACCACTTCGATGCAGGTTCCGTCCTGGCGCGCCTTCGTCATGTCCTGGGCGGCGGATCCGGCGCGACATAATCCGGATCCCTGCCCGGAGACGGGCCGTGAAAGAAAGTTTGCGCGGCTTCAAAGTGTGACGCGGTTCACGCTAGACTCGGTGCTCTCCGCGGGGCCAGATAAATCATAAGCACGGGCCCGCGCGGAACCGCCCGAACTACGAATTTGAATCCATTACAGGGGAAGCGCCATGGTCAAGTGCGGCACTCGCACCACGTTCATCCAGTTGCCGGGGCCTGCGCGGATCGCCAGTGCGATCGGTGTGTTGGGCCTCGCGCTTCTGGCATTCAGTGCTACGGCACAGACGCCACCCGGCGGGCTCCCGGACCGGGGCGTGCTCCGCCTGCAGATGGGGCGATACCCCAGCGATGGCGGTCTGCACACGCCCAAGCGGTTCATCCACGAGCCGTCGGGTCTGTCGCAGTCCCTCGATGTTTCCGGTACCTGCATCCTGGTCCTCGGCGGACCGACTTCCCTGGCGAATCTGTCCGCTACTGGCGGGCTCGGCCTGGTTGGCAAGGACGCAACCGCCCTGGGGGTGGCGGACAGGACCACGAACCCATCCTGTTCGCGGATCACCGCATCCCTGGGCGAGGCCCTGATTTTCGGCCTCGGCAGCGACATCACCGCCTCGCCGCAGATCGATGCCACGGCATTCTGGCGCCTGTCCCTCGATGTGGAGATGAAGAAGGACGCCGAATTCCTCCTGCAGATTCTCGCCAAGGGGGCCGTTGCCGATGAGTTCCGCCTCCGGACCGGAGCCAGGATTGTGGCGGGAGAGGGCAGTTCGACGGCCGGGTCACCGGACCACATACTCAATTGCACTACGGTGCCGGATTCCAGCTCGGACTCCCGCCCCGGCGACAATTGCCGCTGGGTGGTGGATTCACTCGGTGACAGCTTCCGGCTTGTCGCCGTGGCCGGCGAGGGTTCCCTTGAAGGTGGCGGCGACTTCAGTTCCCGCGGCTACGCCAACAACTCCCTGATCTACCTGACCGAAGCCACGGTCGGTGCCCTCGGCTGCGAGAGCAACCAGGTGCCCCAGGACAACAACACCAGCACCATCGGTGACGGCGGCAGCACCGCCCAGTGCGGCGTCACGCGGGTCGACCCGACCGGTCTCGGCGGATCCTGCACGTCGGCCGTCGGTTACGCGCTGCGCAACGTCGATGGCCTGCAGGAGGGTTGCGAACTCACCAAGAATTCGGACGAGGAGCTCGCGGGTAGCATCGACATACTGTTCCCGCCGGAAACGGCCACCGCCATCGGCTCGGAGCCGCTGACCAAGATCGACTTCAGCACGCCGGTGCCGGGGGTCATGGTGTCCTTCACGCCGCAGCGCTGCATCGGCACCGTGGTTCCTGACCGCAACGGCGAGCCCACGATTGCTGAAGTGCTGAGCGTGCCGGGCTTCGTGACTGACGTCGTGCCGGCTACGCCGCAGAAGGACTGGGCCTGCGTCCTGAACAACACCCAGGAATTCGTGGGTTCGGGCCTGATGCAGATCCGGCAGACGATCCTCTTCTGGGGCGATATCGCCTTCAGCCGTCAGGCGCAGCGCTAGCCTGTTCTCCTGGAAGGCCTCGGGGCTTCGCGGCCCCGAGGCCTTTCAGTATCCGCTCGGACTCCTCCAGGTCCTCCGCGGCGGGCGCCAGCCCGCTGGACCGGGCGATCTCGCTCCGTGCCGAGAGGAGCATCGCCTCTTCGTAGGGCATGCCGAGCTTCCGGGCGGCGGCGATCCCGCTGTCGATTTCCCGGGCGGCCGCAACCCGATCGCCGAGTGCCGCCAGGGCCCGACCCCGCACCTCCGCCACCTGGGGCGCCAGCATCGCCGCGCCGCTGCCGGACCTGGCGGCGGCGCGGTCCAGCAGCTCCAGCGCTGCGCCAGGATTGCCCTGGACGATCCGCGCAAACGCCCCCACCAGCGACGCCTCGAGCGCGCTGGCCGACTGGCCAAAGGCGGCGAATTCCGCACTGATGCGATCGAGCACGGCAATCGCCTCGACGATGGCCCCGCGCCCGACGAGGGCGCGAGCCAGTTGCAGTTCCGTGTAGGCGGCGCCGTCGTTGTAGCCCGTCGCCCGCATGGCGCGGATCGCGTCCCGTAGCAGCGGCTCGGCCTCTGCCAGCTGGCCCCGCTTCACGAGAATCTCGCCGATATTGCCCGCCGCGGTGGCGGCGCCGACCGTGCTGCCGGCCCGCTGGCGAATCGCCCGGTCGCGGGCGAACCAGTCGAGTGCCTCGTCCCACCGTCCGGCGAGATAGGCCGCGCAGCCGATGTTGCCGCTCACCATGCCCTCGCTCGACAGGTCGCCAAGTGACTGGTAGATCGCCAGTGCCTCCAGCAGCCCGTCGGTCTTGCCCCCCCCGAGGGACAGCCGGGCCGAGTCGGCGGCCACCAGGGCCTCGGCGAGCGCCACCGGTTCATCGGCCTCGCGGGCCTCCTGCGCGGCAACCTCGGCGGATTTCACGGCTGCCGCGTAGCGCTGCTGGGCGAAGCGGATCATGGCGGCGAAGGAGCCGAGCTTCGCGCGCATCCGGCGCGCTTCCGGGCCCTCGACGTGGACGACCAGGCGCCGGCCGGCTGCAAGCTCGCGAAGCGCCGCCTGGAACGAGCCGGCGCGTTCGCGCGCCAGGGCGCGCCGCCGCAGCAGCTCGGCGCGGGCCACGGGGTCGTCGCCCACGAGCCTGGTACCGTTCCGATAGGCCGCCAGCGACTCCTCGAACAACCCGGCGAGCCGGCAGACGTCGCCCAGGCTGGTCCACACGCCAACGCGTTCCACCGCCGCGACGCCCGGCAGGCGCCGGGCGGCGTCCAGCGCCATGCGGTAGAGGTTCGCGGCCTCCGGATTGGCGTAGGTGGCGCGGGCCCTGTCGGCGCTGGAGCGCGCGTAGTGCCAGGTGCGGGCTGCATCGCCCGCCAGGGAGAAGTGCTGCGCGAGTATCGCGGCGCTGCCTGCCAGGTCGCCGCCGGCGCGTTCGGTCGCCTCGCCGGCCAGCTGGTGCAGCCGGCGGCGCACCCGGTACGCGAGGCCCTCGTAGGCGGTATCGCGGACCAGCGCGCGGCGGAAGCGCAGGTAGCCGTCGTCGCCGTCCTCGAGGAAGGCGCTGGCCCGTGACAGGGCGGCGGCGTCCAGGCCATCCCCTTCGCCATCCAGGAGCCCCGCGAGAATCGGGCGCCGGAAGCTGTTCCCGAGCACCGACGCGTAGCGCAGGATGCGCCGGGCCGGTGGATCTAGCGCGTCGATCTGCGCCGCGATGGCCGCTTCGAGCGACCCCGGCAACGACGCGAGGGAGCCCGCCTCGCGGCCCGCCTGCACGATCTCCTCGATGAACAGTGGATTGCCGCCGGCGCGCTCCACGACCATCTCCGCCTCGAAGGGCCTGAGCGGCGCTGCTTCCGTCGCCGCCGTGAGCAGCGCGGTGCTGGCCTCCCGGGTGAGCGGCTCCAGCTCGATCGATGCCGCGCCCTGTGGCGCAAAGCCTCCGGCCCCCGGTCGCCGCGCGACGAGCAGAAGCCACGGGCGCGCCAGGCTCTCGTTCGCGAGGCGTTCGAGCAGCTGTTCCGAGGCCTCGTCGGTCCACTGCGCGTCGTCCATCACGATCACCAGCGGCGCCGGCTGGGTCGCCGCCAGCAACTCGACGATCGTGCCGGCCGTGCGTTCCGGGCGGAAGCGCGGCTCGATGGCCGCGACTTCCGGCGAGGGCGGGATCTCCACGTGGGCCACGTCGCCAAGGAGCGCGGTCCAGGGCGCAAGGGCGGGATCCGCCCGCCGGGTCCCGGCCCCCAGCTGGTCCGCCATCGCCGCCGGGCTGCCGCGCTCCACGCCGAGGATCTTGCGTACCGGGTCGCGAAATACCCGGTACGGGCTGTTCGCGCCGTAGGGCTCGGCCCGCAACCGGAGCACCGCGGCCGGATCAACGTCCCTCAGGGCCTCCTTGAGCAGTCGCGACTTGCCGAGGCCCATGGCGCTCTCGATCACCAGCACGCCGCCCGTGCCGGCGGCCACGGCGGCAACCTTCCGGCTAATGATCGCCAGCTCGTCGCCCCGCCCGGTGAGCGGCAGTTCTTCGCGCCCCTCCCGGCTCCGGGTGCCCGTTTCCTCGCCGACCCGGTAGACGATCTGCGGGACCTTCTTGCCCTTGAACAGGAAGGGCCCCTCCGGTGAGGTCTCGAACAGGGTGCGGGAGTTGTCCAGGACCGACGGGTGGGCGTAGATGGCGCCGGCCGGCGTCTTCGCGCAGATGCGCGCCGCCGTGTTGGTGGTGTCGCCCATGGCCGAGTAAGCCGCGCGCCAGCTCGTGCCGACCTCGGCGGCGAAGACGTGGCCCCGGTTGACGCCCGACTGCAGGGGCAGGGGCGTGCCCCGCCCGTGCACGCGCCGCAGGGCGCGCAGCATGAGGCCCTCGTCATCCTCGCTGGCCCGGGGTACTCCCGAACCGAGAAAGAGTTTCCCGCCGTCATTGTCGATGTCGATGGTCAGGAGCGTCACGCCCTCGGCGTCCAGAGCCTCCTGGACCGTGGCGACCGTCGCCTGCAGCGCCTCCGCGAGCGCGTCGGGCCCGGCCGAGCGCAGGAGGTCGTCGGTGCCGGAAAAGCGCACGAAGGCGATGCAGCCCACGCGGTGCTCGGGCTCGGGCGGCCCACTTTCGAGGACTTCGCCGAGCCGGGCCGGGAACAACCCGCGCAGGAGTTCGCGGCTGGCCGCCGGCGCGCTGCTGCGGGGCCCGGGCGGCTTCGGGGGCTGGCGCCAGCGGAGCAGGAGCGTGCCGTCGTCCCGCGCGCTGACGGCGGAAGCGGGCAGCAGCGCGGCGGTGGCAGCACTCACGGCGATCTCGCCCGAACTGGCGGCGCCCTCGGTGCGCGCGGCCAGGGAGGCATCCTCGCCGGCAAGGATCAGTTCCCGGTGGGACGAACCGACGAGGAAGAAGTGGATTGGCCCCGAGTGCAGTCCCACCGACATGGACAGCCGCAGGCGTCCGACCGACGTTGGCGTTTCCGCCGCCTTGCGCAGCGCCGCGCGCATCTCCACGGCGGTGCTCGCCGCCCGCACGGCGTGCCCGTCGCCACGGAAGAGGAACAGCAGCGCGTCACCGCCGAACTTCAGCAGCATGCCGTCGCGCTCCCGCGCCCGCTCGAGCATGGCGCCGAACACGCGGCTCAGGGTCTCGATCAGTTCCTCGCCGCCCACCCGGCCCTGCTGGGCGAGCCGCTCCGCGAGCGCGGTGAAACCGGAAATGTCGGCGAAGCACAGGGTGCCGTCGACGACCTGCCACAGCTTTTCGGGGCACTCGAGTTGCCACTCGATCGCCAGCTCTGGAATGTGCCTGCGCAGGCCGGTCATCGTGTCATCGTCATCCGCGTGCCGGGGGAGGCATTCTAGCTTCACATCGGCGGCGTCAGCCCGTCATGGGCAGCCACTCGCCGTCGTCGTAGACCAACTCCCGCTCGGGCCAGCGCACGGCGCCGAGGCGCCCCAGGAAGGGCTGGCCCGGACCGTGGGCGCGCTCCCGGTAACGCACGCCCACCGAGAAATCCACGCAGAAGGCATTGCGGCGCGGGCCGGTCCACGCGTTGTGGGCGATGCCCGCGAAGAGGTCCCGCTCACCCCTCGAGTACCGGGCGGCGGCGGACGGATCCGACCAGCGCCAGTAGTGCCCGAACAGCACGGGCACGTCGTCCGCGTAGCCGTGCCACCACGGTACCCGTTCGACCATGCGCCACTTGCCGCTGGCGAAGAAGGGCCGGTCCGCGCGGCGCTCGACGCCTGACGTGGGCACGCGGACCGGGTTCGACATCTGGAAGTGCTCGTCCATGGCGCCAATGGCGGGGAGGAGGGGCACCGGGATGCTGTCGTCGTCCAGGCGCTGGCCCCAGGCGAGGTACTCCTCCCCGGCATCGCGCCGCAGGTGGGTGGTCTCGGCCCAGCGCTCCGACGCCGCGGCGTGTTCCCGGTAGACCTCGAGGACCGACCGCCCCGGCAGCTCCCGCCGCAGGCTGGCCAGCGACTCTGCGTGCCAGGCAGCGTGCACCACCCGGAGGTCGGGGCGCTCGAGGGCGAGCGGCAGGCTGGCGAAGAACGCGAGAAAGCGGTCGCGCTCCCCGGCGGTGGCCTGCCGGCAGTCGGCGAATTTTCCGGCGGCACGGTCGTGGTCAGTGGCGAAGAACCAGCCGTTCGCCGGCTTGGGCGAGCCGCGCAGCAGGTTCAGCTCGTGGTTGCCCAGCACGCACTGGGCACGGCCAGCCGCGACGAAGTCCGCGACCTGGTGAATGACCGCCGGGCTGTCCGGGCCCCGGTCGCAAAGGTCGCCGACGAACACGAGGCGGCGGCTGTCCGGGTGGGACCCGTCCACGCGGTAGCCCAGCACGTCCAGGAGCGCCTGCAGTGCTTCGAACTCGCCGTGGATGTCGCCGATGACGTCGAGGGGGCCGGACCACAGGGCGGCGGGGACGGACTGGCTGCTGGAAGGAGTCCGGGCGGAATCAGGCATGGGCAATCACTGTCACCTCTACAATATGCGGACTATCAGCCCCGCCTTCAAGGAGGACCGATGCCTGCCATCCTCGTCACCGGCGCCAACCGTGGCATCGGCCTCGAGTTCGTGCGGCAGTACGCCGACCTCGGCTGGCAGGTCATCGCCACCTGCCGCGACCCGGCGACGGCCGTCAATCTCCAGGAACTCGCCGGTGCCGGATCCCGCATCCGCATCGAGCCGCTGGACCTGGCCAGTTCCGCGTCGATCGACGCGCTGGCCGGCCGCCTGGGCGCGCTGGCGCTGGACGTACTGCTCCACAATGCCGCGCTGCTGGGCCCTGGCGCCCCCCAGTTGCTCGGAGCGTGGCAGGAGTCCGCATTCCTCGACGCCTTCCGGGCGAACGCACTCGGGCCCGCATTGCTCACCCAGCGACTTCTGCCGCTTGTGGAGGCGGGTGGCCAGAAGAAGATCATCTTCCTCGGCAGCGCGGCGGGTTCGATCACACTGCTGCAACCACCGCCCAACCTCTACGCCTACCGGGCGAGCAAGGCGGCACTGCACCTGCTCGCCCGCAACCTCGCCCTGGATCTCAAGGGGCGGGGGCTGACTGTCGGACTCGTGAATCCCGGACTCGTGGACACCCGCGGTCTGCTGGATCTTGGACCTGACGATCCCGGTCCTCCCGACCTGCAGCACCTGGTGAAGCTGGTGCGTGCGGGCGTCGTGCCGCTGATCCGGCCGTCGGCCAGCGTGTCGGGCATGCGCGCGCTGATCGACTCCTGGACCTCCGGGCAGTCAGGTGCCTTCCTGAACTACGACGGGCAGCCACTGCCCTGGTAGCCGGCCGGGATCAGACCGCGACCGTCACCGCGTCGTAGCCGGCGAGATCCAGCGACTCCTCGTTCCGGTGGGTTTCCTCGTCGTAGCGCTCCGGATCGGCGCTGGTCAGGTTGAGCCCGTTCTCGCGGGAGGCAACCAGCACGCCGTTGGCCCGCGTCACCCGGGCTTTCTCGTACCGGGCCAGCGCCTCGCTCACCGAGCCGGCCGCGGCGATCGCCCGTGCAAGCACCAGCGCATCCTCGATCGCCATGGCGGCGCCCTGGCCGAGGAAGGGGGTGGTCGGGTGAGCGGCATCGCCCAGCAGGCTTACGCGCCCGGTGGACCAGACCGGGAGCGGATCCCGGTCAAAGATGCCCCACCGGAAGCACTGGTCCGGCGGCGTGGCCATCAGGATCGAGCGGGCCGACGCTTCGAATTCACGGAACTCGGCGAGCAGGGCGTCGACGGTCGAGCGTACCGCCCAGCCTTCCTCGACCCAGCCGTTGGTGCGCGCGATGGCGACGTAGTTGAGCAGTTCGCCGCGGCGGATCTTGTAGCGGGTCAGGAAGTGGCCCGGGCCGATCCACACGGCCGAGTCGGGTACCACCAGTGAGGCCGAGAGCCTCTCCATCGGGACCAGGCCGCGCCAGGCCACGTAGCCCGTGAAGCGGGGATCCTCGACGCCGAAGAGGCGAGCCCGCACGGTCGAGCGGATGCCGTCGCAGCCCACCAGAAGATCGCCCCGCGCCGTCCGGCCGTTGCTGAACAGTGCCGTGACGCCGTGAGCGTCCTGGCCGAAATCCTCGAGCGTGCAGCCGAGGTGCAGGCAATCGCGGCCGCCGCTCTGGACGGCCGCAACGAGCGCCTGGTGGAGGTCGTTGCGGTGGATCTGGCAGTAGGGTGCACCAAACCGCTCCACCTGCGTCGCGCCCCGCGGGATGTCCACCAGGGTCCTGCCGGTGCGGAAGTGCTTGACCGCGCCGCGGCCCGGAATCACGGCCAGGTCCTCGAGGACGGCGCCGAGCCCAAGGTGCTGGAGGATGCGGGACGCATTCGACGCCAGCGTCAGTCCGGCACCCACCTCGCCCAGCACCGGGGCCTGTTCGTACACCGATACCCGGATACCCGCGCGCTGGAGGGCCAGCGCAGTCGTGAGGCCGCCGATGCCGGCGCCGGCGACGAGGACATGAAGGTCCTGCACGCGGTTGCTGACTACTGGCTCGGCGCCTGCGGCAGGGCTGTCACTTCCCGGCCGACGGACACACCGGCCTTCACCTTGCCAGTGACGAGGCGGGCAAGGTATTCCGGCGCGACGAGGTGGCAGTACTGGACGCCGCGGAAGCGTCCCGGCATCGCTGCGAACTGCTGGTCCGTCCAGTCCACCCGGAAGCCCTTGCTGCGCAGGTGCAGGACCCCGGACGTGTCCCGCCAGGTCATTTCGTAGGGCTTCAGCCAGTCGGGGCCGGTCATGCCCGGATTCTCGGTGTTCCGGACTTCCTCCGCGGCGTCGAACACCACGGGCTCCACGTTGACGGCGCCGAGCGCGGCGCGCACCCGGTCGTAGGTAAGGCGGTTCATGTCCTGGCAGCGGCCGTTGCCCGCCGACGTGCCCGCGCCGAAGGCCTCGTTAAGGTGGTCGGCGCTCTTCAGCTTGCAGGAGACCATCACGGGACGGGCCGGGTCGTCGGCCTCGTACCAGATGTACTCGTGGATGGTGAGGGGCTCGATGGCCGCCTTGGACTTCACGAAACCGTCGAAGTCCGGGTGCAGGACCAGCGCCGGCGTGACATTCGTGCGCACGACCACGCGCTGGGCCTCCAGGCAGAACGCGGGGAGTGGCGGCGAGCCGGCGATCGGCGCGGGCCTGGAGGCGCAGCCGGCGAGGGCGCCGATGACAGCGGCAGCAGCCAGCAGCCTGGCGGGACACGTTGATCGGGTCATGCGGATTTCCTGGGTGGCCGTTGCCTAGGGCGCCAGACGCTCGATCGTCCAGCCGTTCCCCCCGCGACTATAGAGGAACCGGTCGTGCAGCCGGTTCTCCCGGGCCTGCCAGAATTCCACCGTTTCCGCCTGCACCCGGTAGCCGCCCCAGAAGGATGGCAGCGGAACCTCGCCGGCGGCGAAGCGGCCCCTGATCTCGGCGAACTTGGCTTCCAGAAGCTGGCGCCCCTCGATCACCCGGCTCTGCTCGGACACCCAGGCGCCGATCTGGCTGTCCCGCGGGCGGGAGAGGAAATAGCGGAGGCTCTCGGCGGCAGCGACCCGGCCTGCCGTGCCGGTGATGCGCACCTGGCGGCTGATCTCCGCCCAGTACAGCAACAGGGCGACGCGGTTGTTGCCCGCCATTTCCCGTGCCTTGCGGCTGTCGTGGTTGGTGTAAAAGACGAAACCCTGCGCATCGAAGTGCTTGAGAAGCACCATGCGCATCGAGGGCTGCCCGTCCGGGCCGACCGTGGCGACGCCCATGGCGTTGGGGTCGATGATGTTGGCGTCCAGGGCCTCGGTGAACCACTGCTGGAACTGGGTCACCGGATCCGCCGCCAGGTCGCTGCGCGCGAGCGGCCGGGTGCGGTAGTCACGCCGCAGGTTCGCAAGGTCGACGGAAGTGCCCATGCCGCCATTCTAAGGCGGCGGACCCCGGTTGTGATGCAGGTCTCACGGCGGGTTGACCTAATCCATCTGTGACGGCCGCACCGGTGGGGTATGCCGGATTGCGGTATCTACCCCTGATGAAGACCGCCTTGCAACTGCCGCTCGCCGCCCGGATCACGCTCGTCCTGCTCGCCGTCATCGCCGTCGCCGCGGCGGGCCTGGGGTGGTTCGGCCAGCAGGTCGTGCTGGAGAAGTTTGCCGAGACGGAAATGCAGCTGGTCCGGCAGAACCGCACGATCCTGGATCGGGTCATCGGCTCGGAGGTGGAGCACCTGCAGGCCATCGCCACGGACTGGGGGCAGTGGGACGACCTGTACGACTTCCTCCAGGGCAGCAATCCCGACTTCGAGACGTCCGAACTGGGCAACGTGGTCCTCGACCGGCTCGAGCTGGACGTGATCCTGCTGATCGAACCGTCCGGGCGACTCTTCTACGGCGACCTGCGGCCCGAAGCCGAAAGCGGGGAGCCCGAGGCCGATGCGCAGGCGGCCGCCGGACTGGCGGCACTCCTGACGGGCTCGGCCCGCCGCGGCGACGTGACACACCCGGCCCGGAAGTCATTGCTGCCCGCGGCCAGCAGCCGCGAGACGCTTGCCGGCCTGATGGACACCCCCCGGGGCCCGATGGTCCTCTCACTGCGGGCCGTGTCCCGCACCGATGGCTCGGGCGACGCAGCGGGCACCCTCGTCATGGGGCGGTACCTGCACGCCGAAAAGCTGTTCACGGAACTCAGCGTGCTCCCGTCCCACGTCATTCCCCACGGCAGCGGCCGGGAACGGATGAGCGACGAGATGCACGTCCTCGCGCGCGAGCTCGTGAACGCGCCCTCCGGATCGCGCCTGGTCACCCGCCAGGACGACATGTCCGACTTCAAGATCTTCGGCGACCTGGCCGGCAATCCGGCCTTCATGCTCGAAACCCGGATGCCCCGCTCGATCGTGGCAACTGGCCGCGATACGGCGCAGCTCCTGCTGGTCGGGGTGCTGGTGACCGCGGCGCTGACGATCCTCATCCTGCTGGCCCTCATCCGCGGCGTCGTTTCAGCACCGCTGCGCAGGCTGACGGGCCACATGCTGGCGCTCCGCGAGGGCGCGGAAATGCAGTCCACGCCGGGGATCAGCCGCAACGACGAGATCGGCACCCTGGCCCGCCGCTTCGACGAACTGGTGTCGGCGCGCCAGCAGGCACAGGTCCGGCTCGAGATCTTTGCGGCGGCGGTGGAGCACGCGGGCGACGCGATCGCGATCCTGGATGCTGACGGCACGATCAACTATGTGAATCCCCAGTACGAGCGGCAGACGGGATTCAGCCGCGCCGAGGTGATCGGCAAGGCGCCGGGGCGGGGCCACAGTGCCGGCACGACCTACGACGAGCTGTGGCAGACGGTCCGGTCAGGACGCACCTGGTCGGGGATGCTCCAGACCAGCGTGCGCGATGGCGCCGTTCGCTACGAGGAGGTGACGGTGGCGCCGATCAAGGACGCCGCCGGCCACGTCACCAGCTTCATCGCGGTGATGCGCGACATCACCGCGCGACGCGAGACGGAGGCCGAGTTGCGCAACCTGTCCGCCGTCGTGGAATCCACGGCGGAGTGCATCACCGTGCTCGACGCAGACGGCCGCATCCAGTATGTGAACCCCGCCTACGAGCGGAACCGGGGCGTGAGCAGCGCTGACGTCGTCGGCCGGGCACCGGGCGAAGTCATCAAGGGCCGCGACGACCCCGCGCACTACCATGACATGTGGCAGACGGTGACCCAGGGCCGGACCTGGACCGGCCGCGTGACCACGGAACTGAACGACGGCCGCGTGGTCACCGAGGAGGCCGTGGTGTCCCCGGTGGTGACCGACGGCGGCAGGCCCGGCAGCTACGTGATCATCCTGCACGACGTAACCGGGCGCATCCGTCTCGAGGAACAGCTTGCCCAGGCCCGGAAGCTCGAGGCTGTGGGCCAGCTGGCGGCCGGTGTGGCGCACGAGATCAATACGCCGACCCAGTACGTGGGCGGGAACATCCGCTTCCTGCGCGATGCCTTCACGAGCGTCACGGCGCTGCTGGGCGACATCGCCCGGCTCGTACGGGGCGCCAGCGGAGGTTCCGTGCCGGCCGCCGACCTGGCGAGGGTCCTGGCCGCTGCGGACGTGGACTACCTGCAGGCCGAAGTTCCGGTGGCAATCCGCCAGTCCCTCGAGGGGGTCGAGCGCGTTGGCGAGATCGTGAAGTCCATGCGGGAGCTGACTCACCCCGCCCGGGAGTTCGCCCTCACCGACCTCAACCGCGTCGTGGAAAGCGCCGTCCGCGTCGCTGGCAGCGAGTGGCAGGGGCTGGCGGAGCTCTCCACCGAACTGGATCCCGGCCTGCCGCCGGTGCCCTGCCTCGCGGGCGGCATCAACCAGGTCATCGTGAACATGCTGGTGAACGCCGCCCATGCCATCGAAGCGCGGGGCGGCGCGCAGCCCGGCAGGATCCTGGTGGCGACCCGCCAGTCGGGCGATTCCGCCGAGATCCGCATCACCGATAACGGGGCGGGCATGTCCGACGAAGTCCGTGCCCGGGTCTTTGATCCGTTCTTCACGACGAAGGAAGTCGGCCAGGGGACGGGGCAGGGCCTGGCCATCGCCCACAGCGTGGTGAAGAAGCACGGCGGTTCCATCAGCGTGGACAGCGAACGCGGGCGGGGCGCAACCTTCACGATCCGCCTGCCGCTCGATCCGGTCCGCGACAGCCGGCGCGCCTCAGGCGGGAATTAGCACCCGCAGCTTCTGGGAGATCACGGTGGCGCCGCTTTCCGGGGCCGGCGCCCCGGGGCGAAGTTCCTCGAGGAGGGTCCGGGTGATTTCCTCGCCACGGAAGATCAGGGTGTCGCCAGTGTCGGTGACCACGTCCTCGTCGAGCACCATCCCGGGAGCCAGCTCGCTGAAGCCCACGAAGCGGATGTCCATGTAGGCGCTGTGCAGGTGCACCGCGCGGACCGCTGACATCACGGCCCTGGGCATGCCGGGCAGCGACTGTTCCAGGCGCTGCAGGGCCGTCGCCGGCTGGTCCCCGGTGGCGAGCAGTTCGTCGAGAGCCGTCGCCACTGCCAGGATCACTGTGGCGGTCGTGCCCGCGTCCCAGGCCGCCACGTCGGCCGGCAGAGCCGTGAAGTCGACGCGCTGCTGCCGGGCAATCATGTCCGCCACGGGCTCCAGGCGGGGTATGCGCGCGATCAGGGCTGCGGCGACCTCGGGATGGCGCGCGTACAGTCGCTGCTCGTCGTCGGACAACCCGGTCCCGGCGTAGAGCTTGTCGAGGATGGATTCCGGAAGCGTGATGCAGCCCAGCTGGGACAGCAGCGTGGCGAGGCGCAGGTCCCAGGGCATCGGGAACTGCAGCGCCCCCGCGATCGCGGCAGCGTACTGCCGGACCCGCGCCGTGCGGCGGCGGGCCATCGGGTTGGTCAGCCCAAGGATGTCGTTGAGGGTCTCCACGAGCCCCTGCAGCGTCTTCTCGACCAGGTCCTTGCGGCTCGTGACGAGCTCGTACTGCTCGACGCCTGCGGCGACGGCGGCCCGGAGCGCTTCCTCCCCGCAGGGCTTGGTCAGGAAGCGGAAGATGTGGCCCTCGTTGACGGCGGAGATCGTGGACTCCAGGTCCGCCTGGCCCGAGAGGATCATGCGCACGGTGTCCGGGTACTGGCTCCGGACGTGGGTCAGCAGCTCGGCGCCCGTCATGCCGGGCATCCGCATGTCCGAGATGACGAGGGCGACCGGACCGAGCTCCTTCAGCAGGCGCAGCGCTTCATCGCCGCTGGCGGCGGTGTGGATGTCCACGGACTTCCGCAGCTGGCGGCGGATGCTGTCCAGCACGTTAGGCTCGTCATCGACAAACAGGACGCGCATCAGCCGTCTCCCGCCGGCAGATCCGACGCCAGTCATGTTATCGGCCGCGGGCACTGCACCCGGTATGAACCGGGTCACAGATCCAAGGTACCGGCAGGGGACGGGCAGGCCGTGTCAGTAAACGAGACTCAGGCTGGCGAGCCCGTAGGCCGTCGCTTCGCTGAGGTCCGCGTCGGCCCTGCCGATGCGCAGGTCCAGCGCCCAGCTGCCGCTGGCGCCCAGCGGAAACTGCCAGGCGACGCTCGTGGCGGTGGATTCCAGGCCGCCAAATATGGACTTGTCGGCGGCGTATTCCAGGTTCACCCGGTGCATACCCAGGAAGACGTCGGTGCCGGCGCGCCAGGCCCAGTCGGGAAATGTGCTGCTGAGCGTGAGCTGGCGCTGGGCGAGCAGCTGCAGGGGGATTCGTCCGAGCAGCTGCTCCAGCTGGTCGTCATAGTCGCTCGTTTCGCCACCGGCATAGATCCGCCACGTGCCGGTGGGCGACACGCGGAGCTCAAGGCCCACGCCCGTGGCCTCTGTCGAGCGCGCTTCCGTGACGACGCCGACATCCGGTACGAACCGCCTTACGGTGAAGTCCAGGTCGCGGTAGACGCCAGTCAGCCGAATGCCGCCCCGGGTCGTGTCGTAGCCGGCGCTGGCGCGCAGGTCCCGGGTGGCGACGACCTCGTCGTCGCCCCACACGCCGAAGCTCAGGTCGCTGCTGAAGCGACCCTTCTCGTAGCCGAGGCCGGCCGTGCCGTAGGCGAACTCCAGGTCCCGGTTTGCACCGCTGAGGGGCGCGGAACCGAGGTTCAGCGCGCTGTAACCCACGGAGCCGAAGACCCGCAGGCGCTGGCCCACCGGCACATCGGCCATGACCTCGGTGGACCAGGTGTCGTCTTCGTCCAGGTAGGCGGAGAGGCCGAGGGCGTTGAGCCTCTCCGCGGCGTCCGGTTCAGCGCCGCTGGCTCCGGCAAGCCCGCCGGAAAGCGCAACGGCCAGGACGGCCCCGGTGACTGGCCTCAAGGGGCCGGCGGGTTGCGCGAGGGGAACTTCTCGAAGATCTGGGTCATGACCTTGTCGATCGCCGGCTGGAGATTCTTGCGGGCCTCCTCGCGGACCCGGCCGACGGCCGTGCCGTCCCAGGCCAGCTGCTTGCGCCCGGCATCGACGACGTCAACGGTGAGCGTGCCCTCGGTGTACTGGGTCACCTGGGTCTCGTAGCCGCCCCACGTGCCGTAGTAGCCGGAGCGGTAGCCGTAGTAGCCGCCGTAGGCCGGTCCGGAGGGCATGGTGCTGCTCTGGATCTTTTCCTTCGTCTGCACGTTGAAGTTGACGAGGAGGTCGGGGCTGTCGCTCTTCTGGTACCCGCGCGACTCGAGCTCCCGGGACGCTGCCGCCCGCAGGTACTGGCTGAGGACCGAGGAGTAGCCCGGCCGGTCGGTGCCGAGGGGATTCATGAAGTTGTAGGTGCGGTAGGTGCTGAAGTTGGCTGCCGGATCCGCGTTCACGTAGATCGATGGTCCGGACGCGCAGCTGGCCAGCAGCAGCGCCGCCAGCATTCCCGCAATGGCGTAGCGACGGCGTCGGACGAGTGCCTGATTCACGATGGACCTCCTGGTCCGGAAGGACAGCCTGGAACAATGATTAGAGTAAGGCGGCGGGCCGGTACCTGTCACGCCGTCCCGGAATCCTGGCCGGATTCAGCGTGGCCGGATTCAGCGCGGCCGGAGGGCCGTCAGCCGGAGCGTTACCGAGCCCACGATCTTCACATTGCCCGAGAGCTGCAGGGGAGCCCGGGTGGCGGGGTCCAGAAGCAGCTCGAGGCGTCCCCGCAGGCCGAGCAGCTCCAGGTCTTCGTCGGGGTCGCTGCCCGGCACCGGCAACCCCTGCAGCGACAGCCGCAGCGGGCGGACCTTGCCGCTGCGCTGCACCGCTCCCTTGGGCCACAGCTCGTCATAGCGCACGCTGACGTCCTTCGGGGGCAAGACTTCGATGCGCACGACCTGCGTGTCACGGCGCCGGAACACCAGCACCTCGAGCGCGTCGCCCGGCTTGTCCAGGGAGGCCGCGGCCACCGCGTACAGCAGTCCGGTCGGCTCCACCACGGGTCGCCCGGCGGGAGGTATCGGGTAAGCACGCAGGCCCTCGGTCGTCTCCGTCCAGCGCGCGGGCATCAGGGCCTTTTCGGCCGCATTGGCCGGCCAGAACGTGCGCTGGTAGGCGCCCTCGACGCCAAACCGGTAGGTCCGGAGGCGCTGCTTGCCCTGCTGGTCGTGCTGGGTACGCTGGAGCGCCGCACCGGACCGGGGGTCCATCAGCAGGGTCAGCCGCGAGACCCGGCCCGCGCCGCGGGTGTCGTAGAGGAGTTCCATGACGTCCGTGTCCGGCACCAGGGGCGTGAACTGGCCCGCGGGGACGGCGAGGAGGTCCGGCACCACGGCCGCGCCCGGGACCGTGCGCAGCGTGAGCCGGGCTTCCGCGGTGATGAACAGCTTGCTGGCCGTCATGCGAATCTCGGACCAGCCTACGCGGGAGGGATCGAAGGCCGCCGCGGACGCGGTTGGGGCGGCGACTGCCACCGGTCCGCGGAGGCCGGCGAGCAGTGCCAGGACCAGGGCGGCCAATAACTTGCCGGAGACCGGCGTGCGGTTGCTCATTCCTAGATAATAGCGCGCGCCCGCTACCGGGCATGGACTGGCCCTTCGATGCGACTTTCGCAGTTTGGCGCACTCACGGCACTGGTACTGGCCCTGACCGTCCCCTTAGCCGGGCCGGCCCGCGCCACAGTGGCCTTCGAGGGCCTGAGCCGCACCACGGAAAAGATCGTGCGCGCCACCGTGGCCCTGGACGACGAGGCCTGCGCGGCGCCGGACGCCCGGGTCCGCCGCCTGTACCGCCGCGCCGACCGGCAGATTCTCGAGGCCCTCGAGGTCTACGGGTACTACGCGCCGACCATCGACAAGACCCTGGAGCGCGACAAGGACTGCTGGCAGGCGCGCTTCACGATCGACCGCGGGCCCCGCGTGAAGCTGCGGAACGTCCGGATCGGCGTGACGGGTCCGGGCGAGTCGGACAGCGGGCTCGCCGCCGCGCTCCGCAAGAGCGACGACCTCGCCGCCGGTGAGGGCCTGAACCAGCGCGCTTACGACGAGTTCAAGGCGACGTTTGCGAGCGTAGCCCAGCGCCGGGGCTACTTCGACGGGCGCTTTGCCGCCAGCCGGATCGACGTCTATCCTGCCGAACTGGCGGCCGACATCACCGTCGACTACGTCTCCGGCGAACGGTACCGCTTCGGCCCCGTCACGCTCGACCAGGACGTGGTGGATCCGGATCTCGCGCTCCGGTACGTGGACTTCAAGCCTGGCGAGCCTTACGACGCGGAGCGCGTCAACGAGCTCTACACCGACCTGCTCGCCGGCGGCTACTTCCAGAATGTCGAGGTGCGCACGACGCCGCGGCCGGCGCCCGACCTGGACGTGCCCGTCACCATCGTGCTCACGGCCAGCGCGCCCCGCACCTGGAAGACCGGTGTCGGCTACGCCACGGACACCGGCGCCAAGTTCCGGCTGGACTACCTGAACCAGCGCCTGAACCGGAAGGGGCACCAGCTGGAGTTCAACAGCTCGTTTTCCCAGATCACGGGGGAGGCGACCCTCAGCTATCGAATGCCCCGGGGCAGCCCCCGCGACGAGTGGCTGAGCTTCGAGACCGGCTACAAGTACGACGATCCGGAGGACAGCACCAGCGACGAATTCCGCCTGGGCGTGAAGGACACCCGGCGCCGCCGGGGAAACTGGCGGGAGACCCGGTCCCTGGACTACGTCCGGGAGACCTTCCAGGTGGGCAGCGAGGCAGAGAGCACGAGCGACCTCGTGCTCCCGGGCATCAGCTGGTCCAACCAGCCCCGCCTGCTGCCGCCCCGGCCCCGGCGCGCGCATCGCCTGAGCTTCACGGTGAGCGGCACCGACGAGATCCTGGGTTCCGACACTGCCTTCATGCAGCTGGAGTCGGAGGGCAAGCTGGTCATGCCCCTCGGGGAGACGGCACGGCTGCTGGTGCGTGGCCGCGCGGGCTGGACCATCAAGGACGAGTTCAAGGACCTGCCATTCTCCGTGCGCTACTTCGCGGGCGGCGACGACAGCGTGCGCGGCTACGACTACAAGTCGCTGGGCCCGACGGATGACGAGGGCAACGTGATTGGCGGGTCGGACACGCTGGTGGGGAGCATCGAGTACGACCAGCGGGTCTTCGGCAACTGGTCGGTGGCCGCCTTCGTGGACATGGGCAACGCCTTTGACTCCTTCAAGGACCTGTCGCTGAAGACCGGCGTCGGCGCGGGCATCCGCTGGTACTCGCCGCTGGGGCCGATCCGCTTCGACGTCGGCGTCCCGCTGGACGATGCGCCGGACTCGTTCCGCATCCACATCACGCTGGGGCCGGACCTGTGAGCGCGCTGCGCGGACTGGCGACCCTCGTCGTGGCCCTCACGATCCTCGCGGTGCTCGGACTTGTCCTCATCGCCACCCCCGCGGGAAGCGCCTGGCTGGTTGGCGCCGTGGCCGACCTGGCGGGCGACAGGCTGGCCCTGACCGGCGTTCGCGGCACCTTGCTCGAAGGCCTGGCCGTCGACCGCCTGAAGCTGGTCGCGGGCCGTACGTCCGTCGTCATCGAGCCCGCCGAGCTCAGCATGAGCTGGCCCGACCTCCTTCGCCGCCGGCTCAGGCTCACCACCGTCCGCGCCGACACGGTGCGCATCGACATCGCGCCCCGGCCACCCGATGAGCCGAGATCGGTCGTGCAGCCCCTGTTGCTGCCCATCGTGATCGCCACGGACTCCCTGGAGATCGGCCGGCTCATCATCCGCAACGGCGTCAGCCAGGACGGTGGGACCGTGGCGGACATCGTTCCCGTCGAGATCGGCCCGGTGGTCGTCAGGGGCGAGCTCGCTGACGGCAACCTGCGCTTCGAGTCCCTGCGGGCGGAGCTCTATGGGGTGGGCGTCGACGCCAGCGGCACCCTCGGCACGGGCGAGCCCTTCGCGCTGGATGCCGCGCTCTGGTGGCAGGCGCCGGAAGCTGGCGCCACCGGCTCGGGCCGGTTGTCCGGCGACCTGTCGGCGCTGCGCGTCGAGCAGGTGGTGCGGGTCCCGTCGCTGGTGAGCGTGGGCGGCGTGGTGCAGCTGCTGCAGGACCAGCCGGTGATCTTCGCGGAGGCCCGGTGGAAGGACTTCCAGAAGACCCTCGGCGCCGGGCCCGCGCTCCTGCTGCGCAGTGAGTCAGGCAGCCTGCGGATCCGCGGCTGGACGGACGGCTACACCGGCGATACCGATGCCACGCTCCGCCTCGGCGACCGCCCGAAGGTCCGCTTGCGCGCGAATGCCGCGGGCGATAGGGGCCAGGCCCGACTGCCGGACATCCGCATCGATGGATTCGGCGGCCAGGTTACCGCCAACGGCGGCGTTGCCTGGCGCGACGGTTTGTCCGGCGCCTTCCGGGTGGCAGGCAAACGCATCAATCCCGGTGCCCTGGATCCCCGCTTCAAGGGCCAGGTGGATTTCACGGGCGAGCTCGGCTTCGACGGCGCGGGCAACTTCCGCGTGGTGCTGCCCGGTGCGAGCGGCACGCTGTTCCAGCGTCCCCTGCGGGCGTCCGGCACGGTAGCGCGCCAGGACGGCGTCCTCGCCTTCGACGACGTTCGGATCAACGCGGGCGCCAACCGCGTGGAGCTCAGCGGCACCTGGGGCGAGAAGATCGCCGGCCAGTTCCGCGTGGACGCACCGGATCTCGCCACCCTGTGGCCCGGCTACCAGGGGCAGTTGCGGGGCTCCGGACGGGTGGGCGGCACCACGGCCCGGCCTACCTTCGACGTCGGCCTCACGGGCAGTAACCTGGCTACCGGTGACCTGCGAATCCGCTCGCTGAGCGCCCGCGGCGGGCTCGGCGCCCGGCAGAAGCTCGATCTGGATGCCAGGGCCGACGGCCTCGCCTGGTCCGGACAACTGCTGGGCGATCTCTCCACCGGCATCTCCGGCCGCCTGGATTCCCACGTCGTCGACCTGTCGCTGACTGGCGGGGAGGTCGGTGCCGCGATCCGCACGAGTGGCAGCTACCGGAATGGCATCGTGACCGAGACCCTGGGTTCCGGCACCGTGACGATCAGGACCGCCCAGCGGTGGACACTGCGCGAGCCGGCCACGGTGCGCGTCGCGAGCCCGGACATCTCCGTGTCCGCGCATTGCTGGACCTCGGGTGATGCCGAGCTGTGCGTCGCTGACAGCCGTTACCGCCCGCAGGAATTCAGCGCAGGAGTCGACCTGCGGCAGTTCCCACTGACCAGCCTCGCGCCCTGGCTGCCGGCGGACATCGGCCTCGCCGGCACCGCCACCGCTTCGCTCGCCGTGCAGGGCGATCCCCGCCAGCTCGAAGGCTCGCTGCGTGGCGCCCTCAGGGCGAGCCTGGCGGACGCCGTGATCACCTGGCGCGTGCCCGACGACGAGGACGTGCAGACCGAGCTGACCGAGTTCCGCGTCGACGCCAGCCTGGCGGGCAACGTTCTCGATTTCGACGCCGCCGTTGCCGAGAGCTTCGGGCTGCGCCTGACGACCACGGGGAAGGTTACGGACCCGCTCGGTGTATCACCGGTCATCGTCGCCGAGGTCGCGGGCGGCGTGCCCGACCTGGCGTCGCTGGGTCCCGTGCTGGAGCGCCTCGTGGACGTGGGGGACGTGCAGGGCCGGATCACGGTGGCGGCGACCCTGACTGGCAATGCCCGCCGGCCGGACATCGCCGGCGGCCTGGCGCTGGAGGACGGCGCCTTCACGGTGCCAGCCGCGGGGATCCGCGTGGACCGCATCAGCCTGGCGCTGCAGGGCCGGGAAGATGGCCAGGTGGCTCTCACGGGCAACGCACGGTCGGGCAAGGGTTTCGTGGCGCTCGACGGGGCGCTCGCCTGGCGCGACCAGCTGCTCCCCAGCGCCGAGGCCACGGTGAAGGGCCGGGTGATCGACGTGATCAACCTGCCGGAGGGCTTCGTGCAGGTATCGCCGGACGTGCGCGTCGTCCTGCGCGATGGCCAGTTCCGCGTCAGTGGCGAGATGCTGGTGCCCAAGGCCGCGATCAAGCTGAAGAAGATCGAAGAGGGCCCGGTGCGGCCGTCGCCCGACACGATCGTGCACGGGCGCGACCTGGTGGCCGTGGCGAAGGCGCCGCCGCTCTTCGTGCTCGACGGCCTGCAGGTGCGCCTGGGCAAGAAGGTGAGCTTCGAGGGCTTCGGCCTCAAGACCGGCCTCGTTGGCGGACTCCGCCTGAACCAGTCGCTGGGCGCCGATCCCACCCTCGTCACGGGGGATGGCGTGGTCAGCCTGGAAGACGGCCAGTTCACCGCCTTCGGCCAGAAGCTGGAGATCGAGCGCGGGTCGCTCATCTTCTCCGGCGTCGTGACCGACCCCGGCCTCGATGTGAAGGCGAGCCGGGACGTGGACTACGAGGGGCGGGAAGTGACGGTGGGGGTGTTGCTCTCGGGCAATCTCTCGCGGATCCAGACCCGCGTGTTTTCCGAACCTGCCATGGGTGAGCTGGACGCGCTCTCGTACCTGACCACGGGCAAGCCGCTCTCGGCAGCCGGCGCCGGGGACCGCTCGCTGGTGGCCAGCTCTGCCATCAGCCTCGGACTGTCGCAGGCCCTGCCGGTGGTGCAGCAGCTGGGCTCGGCCCTGAGCGTGGACGAGGTCGCCTTCGGCACGAGCGACTCCGGCGACACGGCCGTGGTCGTCGGCGAGCAGCTGGGCAAGAACCTGTTCATCCGCTACAGCTATGGCATCTTCGACAAGCTGGGGACGGTCCAGGCCACCTACAAGCTGGGCCGGCGCCTGAGCATCGAGGGGAGCTCCGGCGAGGAGCAGGCGCTCGACCTGATCTACTCCATCAACTGGTGATCGAGAACCGGGAGAATCCCATGCAACTGCTTCGTCGTCGCTTGCTGTCCGTCACCGCCGCCGCCATCCTGCTGCTGGGTGGTGGCCTGGCCCTGGCGGCAGATATCGCCCCGCGCGAGGTCCTCGTGCTGGGTGGCGCCGGCCAGCTTGGCGCCGGGATCGTCCGGGGCCTGGTGGCGGAAGGCGACCGGGTGACGGTCTTTACGCGGCCAGGTTCGGACCGGACCCGGCTGCAGGGGCTGCCCGTGGCCTACGCCGAGGGCGATCTTCTGAATGACGGCGATGTCGCCGGGGCATTCCGTGGCCGCGAGTTCCGGTACGTCATCATCGCGGTGCGGGTCGAGGACGCTGATCCCCACTTCTATGCGAAGTTCCTGCCCGGGCTCACGGCCCGTGCGAAGGCCGCCGGCGTCGCGCAGATCATCCATCACGGTGCCGTCGGCGCGGGCGGCAATGCGGCGAAGTTTCCCAACCTCGGCTGGGAAAAGGTGCCGGGGCTGCTGGACCGCCTGAAGGACCAGGGCGTGGGCGAGGACATCGTGCGGACGAGCGGCGTGCCTTTCACCATCATCCGCAACACGCGCCTCTACCCGGACGGCACGCCCGCCACCGGCAAGGCCGAACTCACGGAAGACGACTCGGTGATCAGCCCGATGACCCGGGCCGACCTGGCGGTGCTGACCCTGGGCTGCCTCGGCAACGCCGGGTGCCTGGGCAAGACGTGGCACGTGCGGGACTCCTCCCTGGCCTGGCCGCCACCGAAGCCCGCCGCGCCGCCAAAGTAGCGGGCAAAAAAAAGGCCCGCCAGCTCCGGGGGGAACGGAGTGGCGGGCTTCACGGGGGCTACCCGGATCGTCGCTGCCTGTTTG